>CAVIJI010000034.1:0-6821 GCA_963642885.1 bacterium | reverse complement strand
CCGATTCCTCTCGGCCCGTGAAATTTATGTGCCGAAACGGAAAGCATATCGACATTATCCAAATCAATCGGAATATGCGCGTATGCTTGAACGGCATCCGAATGAAACGTCACGCCGCGACTTTTGCATATTTTCCCGATTTCCTCAATAGGTTGGATTGTACCGATTTCGTTGTTTGCGTACATAACCGAAACAAGCGATGTGTCGTCTCTTATCGCTCTTTCTATTTCGCTCGGCTCTGCAATACCGTTCGCATTTACCGGTACAAGTGTTATCTCATATCCGTATTTTTCTAAACGCTTTAAGGTATTCAGAACAGCGTGATGTTCTATTACGGTGGAAACTATATGCTTTTTACCGTTTCTTCTCCCGATATACGCGGATGAAATGATGGCTTGATTATCACTTTCACTTCCTCCGGAAGTGAAAACTATCTCACTTTTTGTACATCCCGACATTTGAGCTATAAGCTCCCGTGCTCTTTCGAGCTCGTCCAAAGCCTTCTCACCCGCAGAGTGAATGCTGGACGGATTTCCGTAAACCTCGCGCATTATTCGTGTCATTTCGGATATTACGTTCTCGCTCGGTTTTGTCGTAGACGCATTGTCTGCATAAACATACATATAAATCAGCCTCTGTTATTGCCGTTGATTCTCTTTTTAGTCCTCGCCGCTCTGAAAAAGCGGCTGCCGCATGACAACCGCTTTCCGATAATTTACTGAATGATATTATTCATGGGAGCTACGGTTTCCATCATCTTCTGCCAAAGAACTGTCGCATAAATTGTAGTTTTGCCGTAGTAGCTCTCAAGCTCATCTGCCGTAGCACCATAATATTCCGCATAATACTCAAGGCCTTCATTGTATTCCTCATCACTTACGGTGATTTCCAGTTCATCTGCTAAAGCATACATAATAAGGTCTTCTTTTACATAGTCACGGCTTTCTTGCATCAGGTCGTCATCGGTCATTCCGACATAGCTGGTAAGAAATGTTTCGTAATCGGTTCCGTAATACTGTGCATAGCTTTCGTACTGCTCACGTTTTTGATTGTATATACGTGTAACCTCATCTTCCGGATAAGCGGTTATCTCCGAATTCTCGATAATTTTAGACCACAGATCGGAATACATCTGGTTCATAACATAATACTCTTTCTGAGCCTCAACCGTATCACGATACGCGATTTTCCATTCTTCGACGTTGGAATATCCCTCGAAGTTATTCTGCACAAATTCATCCGTCAATTCGGGTGTAACGTAATCACCGTTAATCGACTTTACCGTTGCCTTGAACGTGACTTCCTTGCCGTTCAGCTCCTCGTGACCGTAGTCCTCGGGAAATGTTACGTTAAAACTGAATTCAACACCGGGAGTCTGACCTATAAATGCCTCTGCAAATCCGTCGATATAACCCGAATCCGCTATTGCGGTGATAGTTGCGTCCGTAGCTGTACCGCCTTCGAATTGTACTCCGTCAAGATAACCGCTGTAATCGCATACGATAGTATCGCCTTCGGCAACGGCACGGTCTGTTATTGCTTCATAATATGCATAGCTGTCAATCAGCTCGTCAATCGATTCATCGAATTCCTCATCGGTAAGGTCAGCCGATTCCATCGTGATTTCAATATCCTTGTACGCTCCCAGACTTACCATGCCGCTCAAATCGCTGTTTTCATAATCAAAAGCAGTTTCGGTATCTCCGTTCACAACAGACACCGCACTATCCGTTGTACCCGTACTCTCACTGTCGCTTTCTTTTTCGGACGAACATGAAACGAGCAGCGCGAGAACTAATAGTAACGTTAAGGATTTGGAAAATTTTTTCATTTGATTCCTCTTCAAGAATAAAAATACATTACATTGTATTATATCATTACAACATTCGGATTTAAAGCCGTAAACGGCTTAATTTACGATTTGTTTACGTATACGAATACTGTTTATCCGAATTAAGTGCGGTATTTCTTGACATGGCGAATTAATTATTCTATAATGAGAGCATAAAATCAAATTCGAAAGGCAGTAATTATGCGTTTATTATCTATCGGAAACAGCTTCTCACAGGATGCACACGCCTATCTTCACGGTGCCTCCCTTTCACTCGGACTCAATATCGAATGTCTGAACCTTTATATCGGCGGATGCAGTCTCGAACGTCATTATAATAACCTTATGAGCGGTGAAAAAGCTTATTCACCCGAATACAACGGTATCGCACATGAAGGGCTTGTCTCGCTCGGTGAAATACTCGAAAATAACAGCTTCGATGTTGTAACATTACAGCAAGCCAGCCATTTCAGCGGAATATACGACACGTATAATCCATATATCACGGAACTGTACCAAAAAATCATCGACACTCAGCCGAATGCCAAGATATATCTGCACGAAACATGGGCATACGAAATCGACAGTTCGCACCCCGCTTTTCCTGACTATAATTCGTCGCAAAGGCAAATGTTCGACATGCTTCATGATGCTTATTCGAAAGCAGCGTCGGAGCTCGGAGTCGATATAATACCCGTCGGCAGTGCCGTACAGTATTTCCGTGAAAATATCGCGGAATTCGATTATTCAAACGGCGGTATATCTCTCAATCGTGACGGTTTTCATTTATCAATCCCTCTCGGCAGATTTCTTGCTTCACTTGTATGGATTGAAAAGCTTACGGGAAAAGATGTTTCCGAAATATCATATATTCCCGACGGATGCTCCGAAACCGATAAG
This sequence comes from bacterium, assembly GCA_963642885.1. GTDB lineage: Bacteria > Bacillota > Clostridia > Oscillospirales > CAG-272 > UMGS1696. Next base: position 4,090 of record CAVIJI010000034.1, on the reverse strand, counting down.
GAGCTCATCAAGGTTATATCCGAAAATGTTCACGTGTTTATGACACCCGAAAACAGATAAACATCTCTGTTAAATGCTATCATATGATGTGAAACGCGGAGATCGATATTACGCTTCTTTTGTTATATGATGTGTGAATCGAACCTATTTTTGTGATTTATTCCAATTATGCACTGTTCGTTTTGTCAAATATGCACTAATAATTTTTTGGCTGCGGTTTCAAATACGTCAGACAGAATATTGCCACGGCATGATAAAAGTGGTATACTTGTACACGTCATAAAAGATGCAACTTACTAAAGAAAGAAGAAAGTATTATGTTATTTTTGATTGATACCGCTAACCTTGAAGCAATCAAGAGAGTCTGTGAGTTTTATCCGGTTGCCGGCGTAACCACCAACCCTACCATCGTTTCGCGTGAAAAGACAGATTTCAGAAATCTGATTTATTCCATTCGTGAAATAATCGGTCCCGATAAAATGCTCCATGTTCAGACAACAGCCACGGAAGCACACGACATCGTAAAAGAAGCCGAAATGATCAAAGAAGTGGTAGGCGGTAATTTTTACTTAAAGATTCCGATTACCCGTGAAGGCGTAAAGGCTACCAAGATGTGCAAGGATAAGGGTATCGGCGTAACTATGACAGCTATATTCACACAGCCCCAGGCCTTAATGGCAGCATCGGCAGGTGCGGATTTTGTTGCTCCGTACATCAACCGTCTTGACAATATCGTATCCGATGGTGTCAATGTCGTTCATGAAATCGTCGAAATCTTCAACACATACAATATCAGCACAAAGGTTCTTGCCGCAAGCTTCAAGAACGTAGAACAGGTACATAAGGTATCTCTCACGGGAGCTTACTCGGTAACAATCAATCCCGAGCTTTTCGATATGCTTATCTATCATCCGCTTACATATTATGCTATCGACGACTTTACAAAGGACTGGGAGACCGTTTACAAAGACAAAAAGGTTTCCGATCTTCTCTGAGCAGCACATATAAGAGTAAAAAAACGCTTTGCCGCAAACGGCAAAGCGTTTTTCGATTATATATCTTTTAAATCAACCATACTGCGAAAAGGCCTTTTTACCGTCAATGCCGCCGCACTGCTTTTCTCGACGGTCGTTCTCGATTAACGTATTCCGCGTTAATCCAATTCATATGCTCCGTCATCGTATGCCGTGATTTTGGATTTATAGAATTCTCTTATCGCTTCTATCATATAACCTGTGTCGGATGTTCCCGCCGTCTCGTATGAGGAATGCATTGCAAGCTGTGCCAGCCCTATATCAACCGTCATCAACGCTACCTTTGTGTTAGAAATGGAACCGAGTGTGGAACCTCCCGCCATATCGCTTCTGTTTGCGAAATGCTGGACGGGGACGCCTGCTTTTTCACATATCCGAGTAAATATCACAGATGAAACCGCATCCGTCGCGTATTTCTGAGCGGCATTTTCTTTTATAACAACACCCTCGTTCATTGCGGGTGAATTCTGTCCGTCCGATAACTCGGGATGGTTCGGATGCTTTGCGTGACCGTTGTCTGCCGAAACCATGAACGACGATGCCAGAGCCTCTGTCATGCCGAAACCGAGCTTGTCCGATATTTTGGTCAGTACATCGCTCAAGAACAGTGAGCATGCTCCCTGCTTTGTCGAGCTTCCCGTTTCCTCATTGTCGAATGACGCATATACATTTACGGCTTTAGCACTGTCGGCTGAATCGATAAATCCTATCAGTGTCGAATACGCACACTGAAGGTTGTCAATCCTTGCGGACGAGAAAAACTCATCATTTGCGCCCCATATTGTTCCCGGTGTACGATTGTACAGGTAAAGATCTCCGCCTACCACGCTTTCTCTTTCACATCCCGCATATTTTGCCGCAATTTCAAGCAGTGTTCCCTTTTGATCGGCAGCCGAATACAGCGGCATCATATCCGAGGCAATATTGTATGAATATCCGCTGTTTATCTGTCTGTTCTGATGAATTGCTACATTGGGTATGAGCACAAGATTCTTATCAATCGAAACGAGCTTTGTGGAGATTTTATTGTCTTCCTTAACGATAAGGCGTCCCGCTATGGAAAGAGGTCTGTCGAGCCAGGACGAGAGAATCATTCCGCCGTAGCCTTCGACATTCAGCTTGACATATTTTCCGCACGCCTCGGTTTCGAAAATATTTTTCAGCTTGAATGTGGGACTGTCTGTATGGCTCGCTGTTATCATGAAGGACGGAGCATAGTCAACCGGTACGGAGAAGGCAATAACCGACGATCCGTTTCTTGTTACATAGTATTTACCGCCGGGCACTATATTCCATTGTTCATGCTCACAAAGCTTAACGAATCCCGCGTTCGCGAGTTTTTTTCCTATTTCCGCTACAGCCTGAAACGCTGTGGGTGAAGCATTTAAAAATTCAATCAGTTCCGACGTTGTTTTTATTTTATCCATAATAAACTCCCTATGCAATATAAAGATAGCACCGCATCGACAATGCGGTAAGATAAACAGTTGGTTTCAAAACAGCCGTACAAGATGTCTCATTCGGCACGGCCGAAGAGATGTTTTACACTGTCTGACACATTATATCACAAAAGAACCGTACTATCAATTGTTAATGCAAATATTAATCCGCACTTAAACATCAAGCGGCACCGATTTTTTTACATCTCGGTGCCGCTTAAACGTTTTATTCGGTTATATGCGACTGAAGTTATTTAAGGAAAATTTCGAGTACGGGGATATCCGCATTCATCGGCTTGTATATCGGAAGCGGAATATCGACTGTTCTTTCTTCGGCATTGTAATTAAACTTGAGCTCCGATGCATCGGAAAGTATCTGTATATAGTCAACATGCTCGGCAAGTTCTCCTGTAAGTCTGAGCTTTCCGAAAGGCCAGCTGTACATATGCACGTAAAGTCTCTGTTTTTCGGGATTATATGTCAGACGGCAGTCCTTCGGGCATTCGAATTCCAGCGGAGCCTGTGTGCATCCGTAAATAGAACGCGAATGACGTTTCATCCACTTACCTATGCCGCGTAATCTTTCATATGCTCTCTCGTCAAACTCACCGCGTCCGGTAGGACCTACATTGAGAAGAAGATTTCCGCCCATCGATACACTGTCGATAAGCATCTTAAGCAGCTGGTCTACACTCTTCCATGACTGCTCGTCTCTGTGGTAGCCCCATGAGCCCGAGAATGTGTGACAGCCTTCCCATACTACGGGCACACCGTTAACCTTAACCCATGAGTCCGGCATATACTGCTCGGGTGTCTTAATATCCTGGTCTATCTGAAGTCTGTCATCAATCATGATTTTAGGATTAATGGCACGAATCTTCTTTATGAATTCTTCGCTGCGCCATACTTCCTTGCCTTTTCCGGCAAATCTGCTCGATGCGCCGACCGAGAAGTCAAACCATATGATATCAACGGGGTTATATTTTTTCAGAAGCTCTTCTGTCTGGTTATGGAGATACTCCACATATCTTTCGAGATGTCTCTCGGGATCCTTCGCGATATACTCGGCATTATCTCTCATCGGATGACACTCGTCAACTGTATAGTCGGGATGATGCCAGTCGAGAAGAGAATGATAAAAGCCCGTACGAAGTCCCTTTGAACGGAAAGCATCCACCATCGGGGTCAAAATGTCTTTTCCGTAAGGTGTGTTTGTTGATTTGTAATCCGTGTACTGGGAATCCCACAGACAAAAGCCTTCATGATGCTTTGTGGTTATAACAAAGTATTTCATTCCGGCATCCGCAGCCGCTTCCGCCCAAAGATTCGGGTCATAAAGATCCGGATCAAAGTGCTTGAAATATTTTTCGTCATATACTTCGGTGGGAATGCGTTCGTAATTCTTCAGCCATTCATGTCTTGCGCCGAGGGCATAAAGTCCCCAGTGAATAAACATGCCGAAACGATCGTGTGTAAACCACGAAGTATCGCCCGGAGTCGGTGCCGGCTTAATTACGGTAAGTTCTTCGAGTTTCATAAAAAATCTCCTTTAATTGAATTTAAGTAAATACAGTATATAATAATATCGCAAAAAAATCAAGCGTGATTTTGAATTTT
>CAVIJI010000033.1:0-25137 GCA_963642885.1 bacterium | reverse complement strand
AGGCATCATCATGATGCCTCGGCACTTTTCTGAATACTTATCGTTAAGTTAAAACTTATACACCTTTTTTGGATCTTTCGATGTGTTCAAGCTCGGTTTCGTTGTACTTTGTGACGTGTCCCGGAATGGGCATGAGCTTTTCGGAGATAACATCGATTATACCGTCAGCCTGCGGGAAATAATACTTTTCAAGCTCGAATGCGGGTGTGATCCAGTTGCGTGAGCCGAATACAGCCGGCGGTGCATCGAGGTAATCGAAGCACATTTCGGTAATGTTAGACGCCATGTCACGCATGATGGAACCACGATCTACGGCATCACCGACGATAATAATCTTACCGGTTTTCTTAACAGATTCTATAACCTTTTCATAATTGAAGGGAACCATAGAACGTGCATCGATAACCTCGGCGGATATGCCGTATTCGGATTCAAGCTTCTTAGCTGCTTCAAGTGCACGATAGAGAACAGCGCCGATTGTAAGAATTGTTACGTCCTTACCGACTCTCTTAACATCGGGATCACCGAAGTCAACTTCGTAATATTCAGTGGGAACTCCGCCTTCGTGGAATTCTTCACCCTTGTCGTAAATTCTCTGAGATTCGAAGAAGACAACAGGGTCTGTTCCGTTGAGAGCCTGATTCATGAGGCCTTTCGCGTCGTAGGGTGTAGCGGGGAAGCAAACCTTAAGTCCGGGGATGTGTGAGCAGAGTGCGGTCCAGTCCTGAGAGTGCTGTGCACCGTACTTCGAACCAACAGAAACACGGAGAACAACGGGCATCTTGAGGATACCTGCGGACATAGCCTGCCATTTGGAGAGCTGGTTGAATATTTCATCGCCCGCACAGCCGATAAAGTCAGCGTACATAAGCTCAACTATCGCACGTCCGCCTGCAACAGCATAACCAACCGCAGAGCCTACGATAGCGGATTCGGATATCGGAGCATTGAAGAAACGGTGATAGGGAAGAGCTTCCGTGAGTCCTCTGTAAACAGCAAACGCACCGCCCCAGTCACGGTTATCTTCGCCGTAAGCGATAGTTGTGGGATCTTCATAGAATTTATCAATGATTGCTTCGAATAAACCGTCACGGATGTTGAAGAGCTTCATCTTGGGGATCATTTCGCCCTTTTCATCGAATGCGTAACGTGATTTGCCCGCGATCTGCTTAACTCTGGGATCTTCTTCCTTGGGAATAAGAACTTCGGGTTCACGTGTTGTATCCATGGACTTAACATGGTTATTTGAATACATGATTGAAGAAATCATTTCGGGCTCTTTGGAAAGATCCATTCTGGGAGAAATGCTGTCATCAATGGCAAGCTTGATAATCTTTGTTGTACGCTCGATTATTTCTTCGTCTATAGCTGCGAATTCATCGTCTGTTGCTATGCCGCCTTCAACCATTTTCTTGCGATAAGCGGGAATCGGGTCTGCTGCTTTCCAAGCATCGATTTCTTCCTGAGTTCTGTATGTGGAAGAGTCTGAAGGTGAGTGACCGGAAACACGATATGTGGCAACCTCAAGAAGAGCGGGGCCCTTACCGGAAATAAGAATTTCTTTCTTTCTGGTGGTAGCATCAATAACTGCGAGAGGATCGTATCCATTGACCTTTTCGGCATGCATTTCGGTAGGATTGAAGCCTGCGGCGAGTCTTGCGGGGTTAGTGAAGCCCATTGTTTCGCCCATTGTCTGACCGCCCATGCCGTAGAAGTTGTTAAATACATTGAACAGGATAGGCATACCGTCGTCGGAGTATTTTCCGCCCATGCCCCAAAGCTTAGTTATCTGGTCCATGGATGAGAAGTTGAGTGATTCGAGAACGGGACCGCGACCGAGAGCACCGTCGCCGGAGTTCGCAACAACGATACCTTTTTTGTGGTTTGCTCTCTTATAAAGAGCAGCACCGAGAGCGATAGGAGCCGCTCCGCCTACGATAGCGTTGTTCGGGAAAATACCGAACGGAATGAAGAACGCATGCATTGAACCGCCCAAACCTTTATTGAAGCCGGTAGTACGTGCGAAGATTTCCGCTAATGCACCGTAAAGAAGGAAGTCCTTTGCGAGTTCGCGAATATCGCCCTGCTTTTTCTGTTTTCCTTCAACAACCTTAAGAATATTGCCACCGAGGAATTCTTTCATTATATCGTAAAGCTCGTTTTCTTCAAGCTTATTGATGGAAGAAAGACCTTTAGCGAGGATTTCACCGTGGCTTCTGTGAGAGCCGAATGTGAAGTCGTTGATGTCGAGGCAGTATGCCTGACCTACTGCGGATGCTTCCTGACCGATTGAAAGGTGAGCAGGACCGGGGTTATTGTATTTAACACCGTTATATTCGGACTTTACTTTGATTTCGTTAAGCATTGTCTCGAATTCGCGGATAGTTCTCATATCGTGATAGATACGAAGAAAATCGTTTTTCGAGTAAATTTTCTTTTCTTCTTCAAGACTTTTATTATATCTGCAAAGAGGAATGGGATCAAATTCGATGTATCCGGGTTCGAAAACTTTACCGGGATCTACGTATTGACTTTTCGGCATGACTAACTTCTCCTTTATTTATATAACGAAATATTATTTATCATATAGTGAACATTGCTTCGCGAATGACTTCGCAAACAGTGGGATGCGGGAATACGATCTTCTGAATGTCGGCCACTCTTTGTTCCTTTGCAACCATTGCGGCAGCTCCGTAGATTATCTCGGACGCATATGAACCAATCATATGAACGCCGAGAATTTCGTGATGCTCACGTCCGTATACGATTTTGACGATGCCGTCACCGCCTTCGTTTTCGGCAATGTAGCGTCCGCTGTATCTGAGAGAAAGCGTAATCTCTTCCGCGTCTATTCCGGCTTTCTTTGCGCTTTCGAGTGTTTCACCTACTGTTCCGACCTCGGGATTCGTGTAGATAACCGACGGAATAGCACGGTAATCAACCTTATCGGGCTTACCGAGAATATTGTTGACGGCAACCTCGCCTTCACGGTATGCGGTGTGAGCGAGCATTATCTTACCGTTGACATCGCCTGCAGCCCAGATTCCCGGAACAGAAGTACGGCATTTTTCGTCGGTAACAATCGCACCTCTGTTAAGCTGAACACCGACTTCTTCAAGACCGATGCCTTTGGTGCGTGCACGTCTGCCGGTTGATATCAGAGCAAGGCTGCAATCAATGCGTTCTGTCTTTCCGTCTTTTTCGTATTCGACATAGCCGTTTTTATCTACGTTGGTTACCTTTGCATTAAGGATGAATTTAACGCCTTTTTTGGTATAATTTTTCTCGAGTATGGATGATATTTCATTATCGGTAGGTCCTGCGATTTTGTTCATCATCTCGATTACATATACCTCGCAACCTACGGAATTAAAGTAAGATGCCATCTCGAGTCCGATAACACCACCGCCGATTACCGTGATTTTATCGGGTAACGTGCGTATATCGAGTATTTCGCGGTTTGTTACCGCAAAGCCTGCCTCGTAAGCTTCGCGAAGTCCGTTAACCGGAGGAATAACCGCTTCAGAACCTGTACAGATCAGCAGATAAGTGGATTCGTAAAGATTACCGTCACATTCGACGATAAAACCGTTCTGAGCTTTTTCCTTTATACGTGCGGTTCCGTTAACTACTGTTACACCTGCACCTTTCATCTTAGCCGCAACTCCGGAAACGAGAGTCTTTACGACTTTTCCTTTTCTGTCGACAACCTTAGCATGGTCCAGCTTTGCGTTTTCAACGGTAACGCCGTACTTTTCGCCGTGATTGGCATAATCCAAGATTTTTGCGGAATAAAGAAGCGTTTTTGTCGGGATGCATCCTTCATTCAGACAAACACCGCCGAGAGCACGCTCTTCGAAAAGCGCTGTTTTAAGTCCGCCGTGAGCGGCTCTTTCGGCTGCATTATAGCCACCGGGACCGCCGCCTATGACAATTATATCAAATTTGTTATCAGCCATGTTTGTACTCCTTACTTTGCCAAAACAAGATCAAAGTTTTCAAGCGTATCGCAGAGCTCCTTAAGGAATTTAGCTGCGGGAGCACCGTCTACGGCTCTATGGTCAAATGTAAGTGAAAGACCCATTGCGGGGTATACCTTACCATCGGCTTTAAGTCTGTTTGTTGTACAGCAAACACCGAGTATAGCGGTCTGAGGAGGATTAATAACGGGAGTGAACGATTCAATGCCCATCGAGCCGAGATTGGATACTGTGAAGCTGCCTCCTGACATTTCATCGGGAGTGCATTTGCCTTCACGAGCCTTAGCGGCGAGAATCTTTGCCTGAGCGGAAACAGCGGCAAGTGAGAGCTTTTCCGCACCGAAGATAACGGGAACCAGGAGACCGCGCTCTGTGTCAACTGCCATTCCGACATTTGCGTGCTTGTACTTGCGGAAGGTTTCACCTACGAGATTAGCATTGATTTCAGGGTATTTCGGTAAGATTTTCGCAACGGCAAAGAGAACCATATCGTTAATGGTAATCTTTGATAAGCCGAGACTTTCTCCCTTTTCCTTGAGCTTAGCTCGATAAGCGAGAAGGTTTGTCGCATCGAAAGAGGAATTAAGCGTAAGCTGAGCCATTTCCGAGAGAGACGAATGCATGGTACGAGCGATAACCTTGCGTATATTCGAGAGAGGTTCTTCGTCATATGCTCTGAAATCGTCTATTATTGTTTCTTCTATTATCTTAACCTCGGATGAAACGGCGGTGTCCTTCTGAGCGGGAGCGGCAACTATAGCGGTTTCTTCTGCGGGTGTATCAACCGTAACCTTACCTGCAAGATAATCTTCAACTGCCGATGTTGTTGCGACAAATCCGGCATCGAGAGCTTTATTGATATCTCTTTCGATTATTCTGCCGTGAGGTCCTGTTGGAATAACCTTTGTCATATCGACACCGGTTTTAAGAGCAAGGTGACGTGCTCTGGGGGAGATGAATATTCTTTCACCGTTTGCTTCGCCTGCCGTGCTTACTGCCTCTTTCGCTTCAGCTGCAGCTTCGGATTCCTTTGCACTCGATGCTTCATCGGCTTTACCGTCCTTTTTGAGAAGCGATGAGATATCCTCGCCCTCATCTCCGATAATGCAGACGACCTCAAGACAGGGAACGATATCACCTTCTTCGGCTAAAACAGCAAGAACTGTTCCCGCAACCTGAGAAGGTTCATCGAAAGCACTTTTATCCGTTTCATAAGAGAAAAGAATATCACCGACCTCTACACGGTCGCCTTTTTTCTTATGCCACGTTGTAATGATACAGGATTCAACGCTTTGACCTTGGCGCGGCATGTTGATTACGTTTGCCATGTTAGTATATATTTCCTTTCATATAATATTTGGATATTTGTATTACGGATTATCAGATATCGTTTACGTTTATAACCGTTACTTTTTGCTCCGATACGGCTCGAGCTAATTCGGGAGGAAGCTGGGAATTTGTAATTAATACATCTATATCCGAAAAGCCCGCAAAAGTATACGGAAGAGATTTATCTATTTTAGAGGAATCCATCAGCATGACAACAAGGCGAGCCTTTTCGACCACAATACGCTTCAGTTCGCATTCACTGTAGTTTCCTACCGTGAATCCGCTTCTTGCCGACAATCCCGAAGGGGAAAGAAAAGCGATATCGATGTTGATGTCCGCAAGATAGTGGGTAGCTTGTAATCCCGTTATCGTTTGATTGTCATGATCAAGTCTTCCGCCGACAAGGTTGACAAGCGGAAGTCCGATTTTACATAATTCAAGCGCGAGTGTGGGGTCGGTCGTCGTGAATGTAAATCTCTCGTTCGGAACATACTGCGTGATATGTTGGAGAGTGGAACCGGAATCCAAGAATATCGAACGACCTGTTTCGAGTAAAGCAGCTGCTCTTTGCGCAATCGAATCTTTGGAGTGTATGTTCTCCTGCTTGCGTGAAGCTATCGTGCCGTCGGTTTGAGTTGTGATGAAACGCATGCTTCTCGCTCCGCCGCGTACCTTAATTGCTTCATGCTCTCTTTCAAAGTATTCTATGTCTCGTCTCAGAGTCATTCCCGAAACATCGGGGAAAAGTTCTTCGAGTTCTTTTATCGATATAAACGGTTTGGTCTGAAGGAGGGCGCGAATCTGTTCTCGTCTTTCATTATACACTTTGCTCATACTCCTTAGATAATATATAATGTGAAATAAATTAAATGATAATTACCTTCGTGCTTATTTTAACATATTTAACGTGAAAATGTCAACTGCAAAACGTGAAAAAATAATATTATGTAACCTATTTCCGATAAAAATTTATATAGTATGGCAACAAAAGTAAATGTAACGCCTTAAGTGATAGAAAAGTGCTGCCGCATATCGGGAAATTTTCCCTTGATGCAGCAGCACTTCGTTACCGTTGTATGAAATTATATGTTGTTGTCCGCACAATCGTCCTGTTTCTTTTCGTACGGCTCTTCCTCCGACGGCTTAATTTCTTTTTTTCTTTTTCGGACACATTCGGTCAGTAAATATTCGATTTGTCCGTTCAGAGAACGAAAGTCATCTTCAGCCCACTTCATCAGTTCGTTGTAAAGTGATTTGGATAGCCTCAGAGGAACTTGTTTTTTCTCTTTATCAGTCATATCAATAGATGCTGCTCGTATTTATAATGGGCTGTGCACCTTGACTTCCGCATAAAACAACAAGCAGATTAGATACCATCTGAGCTTTTCTTTCATCATCAAGTGCGCATATTTTGTCGGAATGTATCTTATCAAGAGCCATTTGCACCATACCGACAGCTCCGTCGACAATCATTTTTCTCGCATCGATGACGGCGGAGGCCTGTTGTCTTTGAAGCATTATAGCGGCTATTTCGGGGGCGTACGCAAGATAAGTGATGCGTGCGTCGATTATTTCCAAACCGGCAAAACTTACCTTTTCACTGATTTTCTCGCGAATTCTGTTTGCTACGATTTCACTCGAACCGCGTAAGCTTCCTTCATCGGCGATACCGTCACCCGTTGTGTCTATATTAGGTGCGATATCGTAGGGATAAATACGAACTATTTCACGAAGAGCGGCATCACACTGCAGTGAGAGGTATTCTTTATAGTTGTCGACGTTAAAAACAGCCTTAGCGGTATCGTTTACTTTCCACATTACCGCTATACCTATTTCAACGGGATTGCCGAGGCAGTCGTTGATTTTCTGACGGTTGTTATTCAGTGTCATTACCTTTAAGGAAATTTTCTTGCTGATCGACTGTGTGGTAGTTGTGTTGTTTAACTGGACCGAGCCGTCGGTAACATCGCCGCTTTGATTAAGCTTTGTTTTAGCGGCGGGGTTCACGGATGAACAAAACGGATTTACAAAGAAAAAACCTTCTTTTTTAATCGTGCCGACATACTTACCGAAAAGCGTAAGTACCAATGCTTCATTGGGCCCTATTACCTTAAAGCCTACCCACCAAATCCATCCGACACATGCGTAAATACAGGCGAGCACAAAAATCAAAGAGGCTATTCCGCTTCCTTCATCCATTTCGATGGATGATACGGTGATGAGAAAAAAGTCAACCACATACAGCAATATGGACAAAAGCAGAATGGCCACACCGCTTTTTGGTTTGAGTACTTTTTCCGAGGTGTTATTTACGTTTTCCATGATCTTCTCCTTTGAAATATATGTTTAAAATGATATCAAATTGATATCTTGAAGATATTATACACCAAACATAGCTTCTTGTCAATAGAAAAATAAAAAATAAGGTACCTTAGTAGTTGACATCGGAGAAAAATGGTGATATAATCGGAAAGTAAGGTACCTGAAAAAGATAGGAGAAGAAAATGACCAAAGAAGAGGAACTGCTCGGTCTGCTTAGAAAACTGAATGCGATTTCACGCAGAAGCAGACACGAACATGATGACCCGCCTCCTCCTCCGCCGCCGACAGCGGGAGAGGACAGGATGCCCCCGCCGCCTCCGCGAGAACACGGGCGTGTGAGACTTATGAACATGCTCAAGGAGACAGGACAATTAAGTCAACGTGAGATTGCGGAAAAACTCGAAATACGTCCTCAATCGCTTTCGGAGCTTCTTGCGAAAACGGAAGCGGAAGGATTTATCGTAAGAAGACAGGATGAAAACGATAAAAGAATAAGCGTTGTTTCACTTACTCCCAAGGGAGAAGAACAGCTTATTATTATGCGGAAAGCTAATCGCGAACATGCGGAAGCTTTGTTTGCACCGTTAAGCGAGCGGGAAAAAGATGATTTTTTGATAATACTGAAAAAATTAACCGAACAGAAAAAGGAGAATTAATATGGGACCGGGACCGGGAGGCGGATTCAGACCGAACAGCCGCGAACGAATGATGGAAATGCTGAAAGAACCGAAACCCGAAAAATTTTCGGAAATACCGGGATACTTATGGCGGGTAATATCTAAGTTTGTCCACAGGCTGATATATATTTTTATGCTGGTTTGGGAAACCAAGCCGTGGATATTGTTCTTTATGGTATTTATGGCAATATGGAACGGTGTTACGCCTGTCATATCGTCATTAATCGGAAAAGAGCTGCTGAACGCATTGGCTTTGGCATATACATCTGCGGTACAGGGGCTTGAAAATCGTTTTAATACCGTAATAACACTTCTTGTAATAAGATTCGCTTACAGCTTTATTACGGGAATGGTAGGCAGAATTTCGAATATATTTAACAACATAGCTAATGAGCTTGTTGTTAACCATATCAATCTGAAAATAATGTATAAAGCTCGTGAGGTTGACCTCGCAAGCTTCGATCTTCCCGAATTCTATGAAAGATTCGAAAACGCGAAACGTGAAGCGGGAAGCCGTCCGATACAAATATTGAACAACAACTTTACGATTATAAGTACCGTTATAAGTATGCTGTCGTTCATTATAATTCTCGGTGCGGTAAGCCCGTTTGCTCCGCTTATTATCGCGGTACTCAGTATTCCCACGGCGGTAATTAATTTTTCGTATCGAAAGAAAAACTTCTGGTATGTTAAGAGACATTCCAAGGACCGCAGACAGATGTCATATTATTCCGAATTGATGACAAGCAAGGATTTGGTTAAAGAAGTACGTCTTTTCAATCTGTCGGATTTATTCATAGGAAGATATCAGGAAACGTTCTTGCGCTATTTCGGCGGTTTGAAAAAGCTGTTTGTGGGTGAGGGTATATGGAATATATGTCTTACATTGGCAAGCACTGTAGTTAACTGCGGATTATTTATTTATATCGCCAAGGGTGTTGCGGACGGTAGATACGAGGTAGGTAACTATTCTCTGTATACAGGCGCGCTTAATTCAATTGCAAGCGGTATAGGAACGATTATTTCAACAACTGCATCTATATATGAAGGAACGTTGTTTATCGATAATCTTATATTGTTCATGAATGAAAAGAAACGAATCGTTCCTCTGCTTGACGAACCGCGTAAAATCGAGCATCACAAGGGACATACAATCGTATTTGACAACGTATCCTTTGCATATCCGGGAACCGAGCGTAATGTAATAAACCATGTAAGCTTTACTCTTGAACCGGGAGATACATGTGTTCTTGTCGGATTGAACGGAGCGGGAAAAACAACGCTGATTAAGTTGCTCACACGACTGTATGATCCGACTGAAGGTAAGATACTTCTTGACGGTCATGATATAAGAGAATATGACACCGCTGATTTGTATTCGATGTTCGGTATAATATTCCAGGATTTCGGTAAATACGCCGTAAGCGTCAAGGAAAACGTATGGTTCGGTGAAGTCGATCGTGAAATAAACGACGATGAAATAGTTGATGCGGCAAAACAATCGTCCGCAGACGGATTTATCGATAAGCTTCCGGACAAGTACGATACACCGCTTATGAGATTCTTTGAGGAAAACGGAGTAGAGCTTTCAATAGGTCAGTGGCAGAAGCTGTCTATCGCGCGTGCGTTTTACAGTGATTCGGATGTAATCATTCTCGATGAACCCACGGCAAGCCTTGACGCGATAGCCGAACAGGAGATATATAATCAATTCGACAGACTTCGTAAGGATAAAACAACGATATTTGTTTCACACAGGCTTTCTTCAGCCACGGTAGCCAATAAAATAATAGTACTTGAGAACGGCGCGGTAGCTGAAATAGGTGACCATGCCGAGCTTATGAAGAAACACGGCTTATATTACGAACTGTTCACAACACAGGCTAAGAGATATATTACACCGATTGACGGTATGTCCGCGGAAGACTTTATAATCGGCAGTGAGTCATCACTCAGACAGAATAACCACGGCGACGGAAATATGCCGATGGGAGCACCGCCTTTCGAACACGGAATGATGCCTCCTCATGGCGGGGAATTCAGGCAAGGTGGCAGAAGACCGCCCAATGACGGAAAGAGACCTCCACATGACGAAAGAAACAATGAGCAATTACAGGGTAAAGAGAGCGACGAATTTCACGGAGAGCGACATGCTCCGAATGACAGAGAAAAGCCGAAAAATCAACTTTAAAAGATAAAACAGGCAGGCACATTACTTCATCGGATAATGTGCCTGCCGTATTTTTTATTTTCTTACAAGACGTATATGCTCGATATTAACGAAATGATATCTGTCTTTGTTGTCACTGAATGAGAATGCCATTTTACTGTAATTTGTTGCCTCGAGGCCTTCGAGCGATGCCGAATATCTCGCACTTCCTTCGAATTCGTCACTTATTCTGACGAATGGAATCGAAATATCACCGCCATCGTATGACAGTACCAATGCGGCCGATGCATTTGAGGCATTATAGAAATCCGCCTCGATTGCTTTATACTTGTACAGATCTATTTTATTGTATGCGTAGGATTTAATATAGCATCCGTATGTATCGGAATCCGATGATACTCTTACGCTCGCGGTAGTATCATTCGTAAATGCCGTATCATGGCATACCTCCGAGCCGTCCGAAGGATGCCATACGGGATGATAGAATACATCAAGTACATCCGAATACAGATTCGGTACCCAGCAAAGTTCTACCGATGTATCATACCAGAGATGAAGGTCGAATGAAATGCGTTTATGCTTTTCGGTTGCGAACGGCATAACCGGGAAATCACCCGCGAATATATTGCTTTTCACATCGAACGATTGGAAGGAGAAGCATACATTTTTAATAGAGTCAAGTCCGTCGCACCATACCTCAAGAGTGTCGGACGAGACAATTCTGCATTCGGCGGGAAGATAAATATCATCGTCACCCGCGGCGTAAAGACATCTTGCACGTCTCTTGGGATTTTTATCGCCGATATAAAGGCCGCTGCCCACATCATCGAAGCGGAGAGTCATTATATTATTATTTATATGATATTCCGCGAGGTGTGCGGGAGATGTTTGTCCTTTTACACCGTATACATTGCGCAATGCGAGAAGCGCGAGTCTGTATCCTACCGCGTATTTATTGGTCGGGTGGATAGGATGATTGCCGTGATGGAATGCCCATATCGGTTCGAGATCTCCTATAGGCATGCAGGCGAATTTCGAGGGCTCTTCTACTGCGGTTGAGACGAAGGCGTCATTCAGATATCCGACGTTGCAGTCACTGTCGCCGTAAACCCATGGATATATGAGAGACGAAATAACCATAAAGTTGTCGGCAACCGCAAACAAATCGGAATACATCCGATGGTACAGTCTCAGACAATCGGCGTAGAAACGTCTGTCATATTCACCGCAGCATTCGTTTTCGCCTTGATACCAGATTACACCGCGAATTTTCATACCGAGCAGCGGAGCGATTTTGTAGTTGTATTGACAGCATGCCTGCTGGAAATTCAAACCGCCCGCAGTATTCCACTTTTCATGTACAGGATAAATACCGAACTTTTTAAGCTTTTCACCGACGATTTCGTCTCGGTCGATATACTCCTTGGACAGCCATGTTGTAATTCCGGTGCCGCCCCATGAGGCGTTAAGTATCGCTACGGGTATTTCTGCTGTTTCATTCAGCTTATCGTAAATTTCATTTGCGAATTTGAGTCCTAAAGCGGAAACATTCATGAGTGCATCACTGTTGTCGGCGAGAATCCAATATCCCGCAGTTGTGGGATCGGGATCTTCGGGAAACATGAAGGAGGCTCCGTCAGAGGGATATTCGACGTGAAATACACGAATATTTTTCTTACTTACTTCATCGAAAAGCTCTTGATGCCCGAGTATTTGCGAGTTCGGAAGTTCCATGTTTGATTGACCGGAGGCAAGCCAAACCTCACCGAACATAACATTCGATATTCTTTTTGTATCATCACCGCATTCGAGTACAACCGTATATTTGTCGAATGACGGGGTGGGAGTTTCAACTGTGACGGTAAAGCATCCGCTGCTGTCTGATGTAATTTTCGAGGAGAATAAGACCTCATTGCCCGTGGTGAGAATTTTCAGTGCAATATCCGCATTCGGACTGCACTTACCGTTTAATGTTAATGTCGATGATGCCTGAAAGAGGGCATTGTCGGAGAAAAAATATGGTACGGTTATCATGTGACTGCCTCCGTTAAATTAATTTGACTATATTATATTCGAAATCCTTACCGAATGCAATACTGCAGAACGGTGTATTGTCGGATTTCGGCAAAATAGTTTTTATCGTGAATGGTGAGGTACAGTAATTGTCCGAATATGTGTCGATTCGAGAAAACCTACTGTCTATTCCGAAGCCGAACATTTTACACACAGCCTCTTTTCTTGTCCAGACCGAATAAAAGCTCTCACCCTCCGTATACTTTTTGTATTCGTTCGGATGAAAGTATCGCTTTGCAACCTTGTCATGATTAACATTATTATTCGGGTACTGTATATCGAGACCTACCTCATTACACGAAAACGCAGCAGCCCATATGTTTTTGCTGTGACTTATGGAGAAGTGTATATCGGGATGAGAGGAAAAGTACGGCTTTTTTCCGATTTCGGATGATATGATGAAGCTGTCGCAATGTAAGCCGGAGTAAACAGAAGCGGCATTTACGAGAAGAGAGTGAGAGCTCTCGTTTGCGCATTCGGCATAGTATATAGTAATATAATCCATTTGTCACCGATAGAGATAATATATTCAATAGTACCATCATAGCACAATTGCGGGAAAAAATCAAATAAATTGTTTATTAAGAATTTTTCACTTTACTTTATGAATAAAAAGCTGTATAATATATAAAAATGAAAATATGAATTATTCAGGAGGACAATATGTTGAAAGAAGAAAGAAGAGACGCGGCAAAGGATTATCTTTTCGAGGCGATACTTACATTGGAATCCCTTGAGGATTGCTATAATTTTTTCGAAGACCTTTGTACAATAAAGGAACTCGAAGAAATGGCCAAAAGAATGTGCGGTGCTAAAATGCTCGACACGTGTAAGGTTTACACGGAAATTTCGGAGAATACCGGATTAAGCACGGCAACAATAAGCCGTATAAATCGCTGCTTGAAATATGGCAACGGAGGTTATCGTGAGGTTATAAGAAAACTTGACAGACGCGGTATCAGACTTCCGGAAGATGATTCGAAATTTAAATTTTAAAGGAAAAATATATGTCTGATATGGGTATTACAGGCGGTTATTCGATATTGGCACCGGTTTACGATAGACTGAATGACACCGTTGATTATGTTTTATGGGCAGATTATATCGAGAAATGTTTTAAAAAGTTTTCCGCGGAAAAAGAAATCAAATCCGTACTCGAATTGGGATGCGGTACGGGCAGTATGACTCTCGAGCTTGCACGGCGCGGCTATGATATGACGGCCTTAGACATTTCGGAAGAAATGCTGTCAATAGCGGAAAATCGTGCCAGAAATGACGGTATGAAGAATGTACTGTTTATAGAAAGCGATATGTGCGGCTTTGAATTGTACGGTACTGTCGATGCCGTCATATGCTGCCTTGACGGAATAAATCATTTGTTGACTCGCGACGAACTTTCGGAATGCTTCGGTCTGGTGAGCAATTACCTCGAGGATGGCGGAGTGTTTGTTTTTGATGTAAATACTCCGTATAAATTCAAAAAGGATTATGCCGACCGTGATTATATTCTCGAGGATGACGGAGTAATGTGCTGTTGGCGGAACAGATTAAACAAAAAGCAGGATAGGGCGGAGTTTTACCTGACTGTTTTTCGCGAGAAGAACGGAGCATGGCAAAGAGAAGACGGTGTCGAAACCGAAAAAGCATATGGCTTGAAATCGCTGAAAAATGTACTCGCCGAATGCGGAATGGAAATCGTCGACGTGAGTGCGGGGTATGATTTCGATAAACCGAAGGAAGACTGCAAAAGATGGTATATAACCGCAAAGAAAGTTTAATGTGTCAGGCGAGTTTGTGAATAAATTTGAAGTACTGAAGGATGTTTTCGGACATAGTGAATTCCGACACGGACAGGAAGAGATAATCGATGCTTTGTCGACGGGAAGGGATGTACTGGCTGTGATGCCTACAGGCGGTGGCAAGTCGATATGTTATCAGATACCCGCACTAATGAGCCGAGGTGTCACTATTGTCGTCTCTCCGCTGATATCACTGATGAAGGATCAGGTTATGTCACTTGTTCAATCGGGAGTCAGAGCGGCGTATATCAATTCATCGCTTACATACGGACAGTATAAAAAGGTTCTTGCGAATATGCGCATGGGAGTGTATAAAATAATATATCTTGCTCCCGAACGCTTGCTGTCCGATGATTTTCTGTCGGTATGTGATGATATCGATATTGACATTGTGGCAGTCGATGAAGCACATTGTGTATCCGGATGGGGGCAGGATTTTCGTCCCGCATACCTGGAAATAAGAAATTTTCTGTCTCTGTTGAGGAAAAGGCCGACTGTGGGAGCGTTTACCGCAACCGCTACCGAAAAAGTAAGAGAAGATATACGAAATTTGCTCTCACTCGAGTCGCCGCTTGAAGTAACAACGGGATTTGACAGACCGAATCTTTATTTTGAGGTCATTAAGACCAAGAAGAATACGAAAAACGGAGAACTGCTGAATTTGCTTGCAACAAGATACAATAAGAAAACGGGTATTGTATATTGCGGAACACGAAGCGGAGTTGATGACGTAGCGGCTTTTTTGAATTCAAAAGGATATCCCGCACTTTCGTACCATGCGGGAATGGATGACAATGCACGCCACAAGGCTCAGGATGATTTCATATATGACAACTGTCCGATAATAGTCGCAACCAATGCATTCGGAATGGGAATAGATAAATCCAATGTGTCGTTTGTCATACATTACAACATGCCGAAAGATATAGAAAGCTATTATCAGGAAGCGGGCAGAGCAGGCCGAGACGGAGAAAAAGCCGATTGCATTCTTATGTGGAGCGATTCGGATATAGTATTGAATCGTTTTCTTATCGATAAAAACGATTCGAATAAAAATCTTAATCCGGAAACCCGTGATAAATTAAAACAGCTCGAGCTATACAGATTGGAGAAGATGACGGATTACTGCAGGACATTAGGCTGTCTGAGAAACTATTTGCTCGAATATTTCGGAGAAACCTCTCATGACGGCAAGTGCTCTAATTGTTCGAATTGTAACGGCGGATTTGAGATAAAGGATATTACCGAGGACTCGCGCAAGATACTTTCATGTATTGCCATGACAGACAATACTTACGGCAGTATGACGATTGCCGAAATACTCAGAGGCACGATGAACGAACAGATTGAGAAGCATAACCTCGATTCCATATCTTTATACGGAGCTATGAAGGGATGTACCGCTAAGTATATAAGAAGCGTAATAGACGCACTCAGAATACAGGGGTATATTTCGACGGACAAGGATTCGCAGTATAAGGTGCTTACCGCAACAACAAAAGCACATGACCTTTTACTCGGAAACAGCCGCGTATTCATGAAAGAAGATACCGATATCGAAAAAACAATAAGTAAAGAAAAAAAGTATGCGGCAAATCAGGATGTACAAAGCGGAGGACTTCTCGAACAGTTGAAATCGGAAAGACTGAGACTCGCAAGAGAACTGGCAGTGCCGGCATATGTCATTTTTACCGATTCGGCATTGTATGATATGTGTCGTGTTATGCCGCAAAATACCGAACAGCTTCTTACGGTATCGGGAGTAGGTAAAGTTAAGGCGGCAAAATACGGAGATATATTTATCGAGATAATAAAGAAGTTTTCACGAAACGGTTAAGTTTGAGTAAAGGAGTTTGTGTATGAAGGTACTGATTCTTTCGAGAAGTATGGGCGGAGGGCATAATTCGGCTGCTAAAGCAGTGGAAGAGGCGCTGACGGATTTGGGTGTTGACGCCGAGCTTGTAGATGCCGCTGTTTTTACCGATACCCATTTTATTAAGGATGCATCATCATATATATACGTAAAGGCTGTTCAGCGTGTTCCGAAGCTTTTCGGATGTGTGTATCATATAGCGGATGTTATATCCACACCGAAATTTAAATCTGTAATATATTATGCGAACCATCACGGGGCCGGTAAGATGTATCGGTTTATAACCGAAAACAAGTATGATGCTATTGTTTCGCCTCATCTGTATCCGATAGAGACAATGACTTACCTGAAACGCAGACGCGGATTGAAAATTCCGTGTTTCGGAATTGTGACTGATTATACGTGCATCCCGTTTTGGGAAGATACGGAAATGGATTATTATTTTACACCGGGAAACGAGTTTACCGAGGTTTATGCGGCAAAAGAAATGCCCGAAAGTAAGATGATACCGACAGGTATACCGGTATTAAAGAAGTTCCGTGACAAAATGAGCAAAGAAGAAGCAAAAGGCAAGCTTAGGCTTGATGTAAAAAAGAAATACTTCCTTGTCATGTCGGGAAGTATGGGAGCAGGGGATGCTGCCGATGTTACTCGTGCGATTGTCGATAAGACCGATTACGTTCCGATGGTTATCTGCGGGCGAAACAGTGAACTGGAAAAGAAAATGTCCGATGAATTCGGTCAATCTGCGGTGATTGTCGGATTCACGGACAGTGTTGAGCTTTACATGAGTGCCGCAGAGGCGATATTCACCAAAGCAGGCGGACTGACAAGTACGGAAGCTGCCGTATTCGGTATTCCTATCGCTCATATCAATTCTATCCCGGGATGCGAAACCGAAAATATTAAATATTTCACATCTCACGGAATGTCTATCCATGATGAAAATTCCGAAAAGCTTGTATTGAAAACAGCGGAGCTTGTCGGTAATAAAGCGGAAACCGAAAAAATGATAGCCGCACAAAGAAAATATATAAATCAATATGCTTCACGTGATATCGCGGAGCATATTATTTCACTGATTTGCGGTGCGGAGAAATAGGTTTAAAGCGGGATATTATACCGATCAGCTGTCCCGAAAGAATTACCGTAACGAGAGAGTAAAAAATCCGCCGAAACGGTATATAGCTGAGAGATGCAAGGAGTACAATCAAATCGGATACGAGGTAAATTTGTTCGATTTTCCATCCCGTGATGTGAGATATCGACATTGACAAAGCGTCGTCTCCGCCAGAAGCGGCACCGACTCTTACACCGAGTCCCACACCTACACCCACAAATACAGCACCGATTATCGATGCCGCAAGCGGATGATTCTGAAAATCGGGATAAATCGGTGGGAATAACTCGAATATTTTATAGCTGACCGAAAATCCCGTGTTTGATATCAGCGAATATATAATGAATTCCGTCCCGAGAGTTTTCCATCCCAGAAGATAGCATGCCGTATTCATGATAAAACCGCTGATTGCGGGTGAAATATTCATCCAATGATGTAAAAGCAAGGTCAGTCCGAGTACACCGCCTTCCGTAACCGAAGAAATCGAATGTACATTATACAGTCCGAAAGCGAGAATGCAGGAACCGATTACCGCCAATACAACATTTTTGAATTTTAAATTTTTAACGGCAGCTTTAGTTTCTTTTATAAATGACATGACAAAACGGTTTAAAATAACCGCAATATCATTATTGCGGTTATTAAAGAATATAAATTTAACGTTTATTTTTTAGGCTGTTTTAATTCGAAAAAGGAAAGTATTCTTTTGTTGTTCAAACCGAGAATGTAACCGAATGTGGTAACTGCAAGTGCGGGGAATATGTAAAGCAAATGTATAATCGGGTTGAAAGGTGAGAAGTACGAAACGAGTCCGGCATACATGCCCTCCCACAGGAGGCAAAGCGCGCGTCCGATTGTATTCAGTGTGATTGCCCACTCTGCACCGGATGCTTTAAACGGGTTTGATATCAGTACAATCAATGCTAAAATAAAATTCGGTATGTTTGCCACCAACGAAATCATAAGTCCCTTGAGAGGCTTACGAACGGCACGGCCACTATCGATCTTTATTCTGTCGTGACCGCCTTTTTCCCATATTAAGTTATATATCAGAAAGAGGTAAAAAAGCGAGGCGAATACACTTGCGAACAGCATAAGCCAAGCCTTTTGGCTTTGTGCGGCTGACGCGGCGGTAATTACCATGATTCCGAGAAATGTGGCTCCGAATTGATTAAGAATAATTTTTCCTATAATTTTCGAGTTTTCGCTCCAAAAATCCTTCATATTTTCTCCATAATAAGACTTGCATACGATGCGGTTAGGGCAAGCGGGTTACTGTAATATATTTTATTGTTTTTTTCTTTCGATTACAAGACGATAATGGGAAAATTTACAATATATCTATCAAAACATTAAAGAATACCGCATTTTAAGAGCGAAAATAATATGGGTTGGATTAACGGTATGCCGTAACGGCATACCGAGAAACCTGTTGTGCGGTATCGCTTTATATACGTTTTACTGTAGGAAAACAGGCATAAATCAGTGATTCGGTGTGTGAACACCGTAAAAAGTAATTTCAGGTAAAAAAATGAATGATACAGAATTCAGAAACGAATTTCCGGAACTGATTAAAAAATTTGCGGGCTACAAGGAAGTAGTGCAGGGATGCTCTAAAAAAACCGTAACGGAATATCTTTTCGATTTGCGAACCTTTACCAAGTATCTGGTGGCGGAGAAAAATTCTCTCCCTCTCGAAGGGGAGGAGTTCGATAAAATCGACATTACCGGTCTTGATACGGACTTTTTCGCGTCGGTAACGAGTACGGACATATACTCATTTTTGTCATATGTAAAAAACGGAAGAGACAACAAAACCGGTGCGAGAGCAAGAAAGCTGTCGGCGATAAAACAGTTCTATAAATACTGCACGTCAAGACTTATGCTTTTCGAAAACGATCCCGCGGCAAATATAGAAGGCCCCAAACAGCCCAAAAAGCTGCCGAAGCATTTGAGTGTAGATGAGTGTATCGATCTTTTAGACAGTGTCACAAACGATAAAGAATCTAAAACCAGAGAGAGGGATTATTGTATTCTGACGCTGTTTTTAAACTGCGGTTTGCGTTTATCCGAGCTCTGCGGGATTAACCTGACGGATTTCGACAAAGACATACACATGATGAAGGTTACGGGTAAAGGCGCGAAAGAGAGAATCGTATATTTGAACGATGCCTGTCGTGCCGCAATAAACGCATATATGCCGATCAGAGAAGCCGCGGCGGTTAAATATTCGGGTGAGAAAGCGATGTTCCTGTCGCGCCTCGGGACACGTATCTCCGTAAAAACGGTTCAGTGGATGGTAAAAAAATATTTGGGAGAAGCAGGACTTGAGTATAAGAACTATTCGACACATAAACTCCGTCATACTGCCGCTACATTAATGTATCAATCCGGAAATGTGGATATACGGGTTTTAAAGGATATACTCGGTCATGAACAGCTTAATACGACTCAGATTTATACTCATGTGTCCGACGAACACATGGAGGAAGCGATGAATAAAAATCCGTTGGCATCCGTAAAGCCTAAAAAGGATGAATAAACGAGATAAAAAATGACCGTATTAAATATAAATAAAGTATTGACAGACAGATAAAATTATTTTATACTTATCACAGAATTGCTTGTTAATCGTAAAGAGCGAATTTACGATTAAGCGTATTCAATATTATTCAAGGAGGATTTCTGAGTTTTTCAGAAAAAACAACATGAACAACTCTATTATTCATCTTACCAATCCGGCTGAGGTGTGGGATAACGCGCTTCCCGTAGGTAACGGTATAGCCGGTTTGATGGCGTTCGGCGGAGTGTCTTCTGATAAGCTTACGTTTAATGAAGAATCCGTTTGGTCAGGCGGAGAAATGAATACTTATGTGGAAGGTTTCGCGGATAGCATTAAATATTTGCGTGAGCTCTTCATTAACGATAAAGAAGAAGAGGCAGACGCATGGGCTGCCGAGAATATGAAGAAATATATTTTCGGCATTAAGTCATATGAGTATGCGGGAGTAGTTAACGTAAAGCTTCATGACAACGATGAATGCGAAAATTACCGCCGTGATCTCGACTTAGACAATGCTTTGCTGAACATATCGTACGATAAAGACGGAGCACATTATGAAAGAGAATATTTCGCTTCATATCCGTCATCACTTATCTGCCTGAGATATTCGGCAAACACAAAGTTCGGTGCGTCTTTGGATTTTACTCGTGAAAACACATTGTCCGTAACATATACAGCCGATACACTCGAAGCTCACTGCAAGACAATTTACGGTGAAAATGAGTTTAAGCTTTGCGCGAAAATCAAGACTGACGGTGCCTCAAAGGCTTCCGCAGACGGAATCCGCATTGAGGACGCAAGCTATATCGAGCTTTACTTCTGCATCGTAACATCATTCAAATATGATGATCTCAACGCAGCTGAAAACAATATTATCAAGAATGCCGAAAAGAGCTATGACGAGCTGAAAAAAGAGCATATAGCTGATTTTACCGCATTAATGGGCCGCTCATCCGTATCGTTTGATGAGGACGAAAAGCTTTCCGAGCTTACACCCGGTGAACGTATCGAAAGACTTAAGAATGATCCCGACGCACATGACTACAGCCTGATGGCACTTTATTGGAAGTTCGCTAAGTACCTCCTCATAGGCTCCAGCAGAGTAGGAACACTTCCCGCAAACCTTCAGGGCGTATGGGCAGACGGTCTTAAGCCCGCATGGTCATCTGACTATCATACCAATATCAATATTCAGATGAACTACTGGCATGCCGAAGAGGCGAATATCAGCGAATGCACATCGGCTTTGTTTGATTACATGAACAACTACTTGCTTCCCGGCGGTAAGAAATTCGCTAAGGAAAGCTACGGAACTCGCGGTATGGTAGTTCACCATCTGTCCGATATATATCAGTTTGCGGCTGTCGCAGACGGTCTCCACGGACTGTGGCCTCTCGGCGGTGCATGGCTTGCATACCATATGTGGGAGCATTATCTCTACACAGAAGATGTAGACTTCCTCAGAAATACCGCATATCAGTATATTCGTGAGTGCGCTGAATTCTTCTTTGATAACATGTTTGAAGGCAAGGACGGTTATATGCATACCGGTCCTTCAACATCACCCGAAAACCATTACTATAAAGAAGTAAACGGTGAGAAGAAACACGTAACACTTGCCATTTCTCCTACAATGGACATCGAGGTTGTAGGCGGATTGTTCGATTTCTATGCAAAAACCGAAGATATACTCGGTATTTGCCCCGAAAATGCAGCTAAGGCACGCGAAATCCGTGCAAAAATGCCCCCGCTCAGCATAGGCGCACGCGGACAGCTCATGGAATGGTACAAAGATTACGAGGAAATAGAACCCGGTCACAGACACATTTCTCATGCGTTTGCATTGTATCCGTCAGCGGAAATCAGCCGCAACACACCCGAATTGTTTGCAGCCATCGAAAGAACGCTGGATCTTCGTCTTGCATCGGGCGGCGGTCATACGGGTTGGTCGAGAGCATGGCTTGTTAACCTGTTTGCACGTCTCGGAAAAGCCGACAAGGCATACGAAAATATCAGAGCATTGTTCACACGCTCCACACTTCCCAATTTGTTTGATACTCATCCGCCGTTCCAGATTGACGGTAACTTCGGCGGTGCCGCAGGTATCGGTGAAATGATAATGCAGAGCCATGAGGGATATATTGCGATTATTCCCGCACTTCCCGATGCTATTTCCGGTAGCTTCGAAAACCTCAAGGCAAGAGGCAACATTACAGTATCGGCAGAGTGGAAGAACGGTAAAGTAACAAAGGTTACTCTTTACTCTGAAAAAGATAAGAATGTTAAGGTCAAGCTTCCCGGAGGAGAAATCAAAGAAGTTGCTCTTAAGGGTGGCATAAGCACCACACTTTAACAGCAGCGTAAATTTACGTTTTCCCTTATTTAATCAATCATATTAGTTGTAATACCGGAGTATAAATGAAAAGAGCAGTAACTATACAGGATATATCGTGTTTCGGCAAGTGTTCGATAACCGTTGCACTCCCGATAATCTCCGCAATGGGTGTCGAGTGCGCCGTTATACCGACGGCAATATTGTCGACGCATACAGGCGGCTTCAAGGGGTGGACCTTCAGAGATTTAACGGAGGATATCCCGGCGATAACAAATCATTGGCAACGTGAAGGTTTGACGTTTGACGGTATTTATACCGGATATCTCGGCTCTCCCAAACAGGCTGAAATGATAGAGAATTTCATCGATGAATTCAAGACGCCTATGGTGTTCATAGACCCGGTTATGGCAGACAACGGAAAGCTGTATACGGGATTTGACGACAGTATAGTTTCCGCAATGCGTAAGCTCTGTACGAGAGCAAGCATTATTACTCCGAACCTTACCGAAGCAGCACTTTTGCTTGGGGAAGATTACCGTGAATACGGAACATATGATGAGAGTTATATACGTGATACTTTGGTAAAGCTAACGCGATGCGGTGCAAAGGCGGCAGTGATTACCGGTGTAAGGTATGATACACAACCAGATAAGCAGGGTGTGATGGGATATGACAGTGTGAGCGGTGAATTCAGTTCGTATTTCGCCGAAAACCTTCCCGTAAGCTGTCACGGAACGGGAGATGTATTTGCGTCCACCATGTTCGGAGCCGTATTAAAAGGCAAAACTTTACTGCAGTCGGAAACAATCGCGGTAGACATGACTGTCGACAGTATTAAACATACTATAGGCGACAAAGAGCACTGGTATAGTGTGAAATTCGAGGAATGCATACCGGAGCTTGTCAGAAAGTGTAACTGAAAATAACAGAAAAAGATACTCGGATATTGATTGATGCATCCTCCTCTGAAGGGGAAACATCATAATCTGATAATCCGAGTATCTTTTGTTTTTTTTCGGAGTTTTATTTAACGTTAATCAAGAGAACAGTGTATGCGTCGAGAGAATCGGGAAGTTCTGTCTCCTCCCAGACTTTACCTTCTGTAATGATTCGTACAGATGTGATTTTTTTGTCGGATAAATCAAGCGTCAATTTCTGCGGGGCATCGGTAACATTGGTTATGAGAATAGCACCGCCTCCGCATTCGTCAGATGCGGCACAGGCATAGCATTCAACATCTGATTTAAGCTCGGTGTGAACCTGTTTTTTCAGCTTGTATAATTCATTGAAGGCCACAAAGGAATAGTATGTAGGTAACGGCTGACGTGTCATTGGGTTGAACAAGCCACCGTACATTGATGTGCCGAAGCGAGCATCGTAGAACATTGCGCTGTCAAGTGTCGAGTCTTGCATTGCGAGCATCATACCGGCAGTATTTGCCGCATGACGTAATGTACCGCGCTGGTGTGGTTCACAGTTCCATTCATTACAGGTTTGTTCTATATCAGAATAACCCGCTTTAACGAGCACATCGTTAACGTAGTCGGAATATACCATCGTATCCTTGATACTTCCGTAGCTGTGCCATGAGAAAAAGTCTATGGGAGATTTGTGTTCTTTTATATATTCGAGGAAGTTATCGAAGAAGTCGATGAAATACTGCATTTGACGAGAGCATGTTCCGTCGGGACTTCTTTTTTTGTCGAGTATGGCATATAATCCCGAGCTTGCGTATCCTCCGATTTTAATGTCGGGGAATATGGATTTGAGATGTTTCGCGGTTACATCGTAAAGGTTGAAGTATTCACGATCCGTTCCCCACCACATCATGTTCTCGGGAATATCGGGTGAGTTGTCGGGTTCATTCCAAATTTCCCAATATCTGATTCCCATATGAAATCCGTCTGCCCAACCTTCATTATAATGTCGGATTATCCCTTCGCATATTTTTGCCCATTGAAGTGGATCGGACGGCGGCATTAAACGATACTGTTTGATAGCGCAGTAGTTTTCTATAGAGACGCCGAGTCTGTAAAACGGTTCTACTTTTGCATCGGTTATGGATTTAAGCAGATAATCGGTAAATGCGAAATCATATGATGCGGGGTCGGAGGGATCAGCCGTAAAATCTTTGAAGATGTTCGGAATATCCACGAATACTCCGTCACTGAATAAACCGCCTACATCATGAAGCCGTGAAAACGGAATTCCCGCTTCCGTAAGAAAGTGAAACATAGAAAAATCGCATCCGGCAAACGGCGGTTGTCCTACACCGTGAAGCGGTTTGATCGTGCCGATTTTAGCGGTCCAATCTACAGATAAATTAATCATTTCATACTCCTTTGATTAAATATTATTGTATGCTATTTGTTCGAATTTAATGTGAAAGCTTTATTTTTTCAGCTTGTCATGAATTATATGTATTATTGAGAGCAGCCAGACGGCAAGCAGGGAACCGAAGGCTACTCCGAGGCTGTCGAGAAGCATATCCCTAATCATACACGCTCTGCCGGGGACAAAATATTGATGAATTTCGTCCGAAACCGCATAAAGAGCTCCAATTGCAAAAGCGAAGATATAAGATTTTTTTCGGATACAAGTCCAAGTAAAGATTGTTGTGTACAACAAACCTCCCAGAATGGTATATATTGTAAAATGCGCCGCTTTTCTTACGAAGTGATCGTACTTTTCGATTATAAGATTCTGCTCATCTTCGGAAAGTGATTCGAAATACCTGCTGAAAAAAGACGCGGTGGTTTTGATAAAGCCTCCCGAAGACTGCGATGAATCGGCAGCCGTTTCGCACGAGAAACCGTAAATCACACACATCCAAGAGATTGTCAGCAGTAAAAGTATAAAACAGATAATTTTCTTTTTCACAAATATTATAGTCATT
>CAVIJI010000032.1:0-25966 GCA_963642885.1 bacterium | reverse complement strand
ACTTTTTTTCATTGCTGTAAAGAGACATCGTTCCTACGATGTCTCTTTTTTATGCGGTTTAATTATATATTATGTCAAATAAAAACCCTGCAGAAGCATTCGCTTCCGCAGGGTGACTAAATATTCTATTATTCTTTTTTTGCTACTTACATCATACCGTAACCGTTTGTAAAGTATTCCAAATCATATCCGTAACCGGTGAGAAGCGACCGAAAAACAAAGAATAACACAACACCGAGAATTATTCCTATAATCAACCAAATGAGCTTAGAACGTGCGTAGTTCTTTATGTTTTTGTTGTTGGGAGCAAAGGCCATAATAATGCAGATTATCCAACCGATTCCGGGAAGCGAGAAAAGGAGGTTCAATCCGAAAAAGGCTCCTGTGGATACAACCTTGCTTTCAGCGGAATTATTGGGAATAACATTGTAAATTGGCTGCTGATTGTATTGAGGTGCGTTATATTGACCGTAAGCGGAACCGTTGTTACCGGAGTTATATTGATTATTCTGCTGATATGATTGTTGAGAATTGAATTGCTGATTTTGGTATTGGTTAGACTGTGTATTATTTACGAAAGCGTTTTGCTGCGGATCATACTGCCGGTTTTGTGCGGAGGGAGATTCCTTATTTTGTTCGGGATTTTTCTGTGTGTTATTTTGGCTGTTTTCCGAAGTATTTTGTGATTCGGCATTGTTTTGCTTCGGAGTATCCATTCTTGTTCCGCATTCGGTACAAAAAACGGCATCATCGGGCATATCATAACCGCAATTCGAGCATTTTTTTGACATTGTCAGCCTCTCCTTTCAAGTTTACGTATATATTGATTTACTATTTATATTATATGATAATCGGTATGTTTTGTCAAGTTAAATCAACTGACGGAATAGATGATTATTTCGAAATTATGTAATATAACAGAAAAAGGCAACACAGCTGAATATGCTGCGTTGCCTTTAATAAATGATGCTTTAGTATTCTTTTTCCTCCGGAAGAAGATCGGTCATGCTCTTCAAACCTATCATAATTGTCGATGTGTTATGCAGAAGAGCGGAGGTTGTCGGCATTAAGATTCCGCCGACGCCGAGAGCAATCAGGAATAAATTAAAACCGACAATAAAACGATAGTTGCGGTGTATCCTGTTCATGAGAGCAGAGCTGAGTCGTCTTAACATAACGATTTCATAAAGACTTTCCGAAGAAACGGTTATATCGGCGATTTCTCGAGCTATTGCGGCACCTGAATTGATGGCTATTCCCACATCGGCTTCGGAAAGAGCGGGCGAGTCGTTTACGCCGTCACCGATCATCATTACGATATGTCCGTCTTTTTTTGCGTCTCTTATGTATTCGGCTTTGTTTTCGGGAAGAACTTCCGCGTGGAATTCATCAACTCCGACTTGAGATGCCACTGCGTTTGCCGTCTTATAGTTGTCGCCTGTCATCATGACTATATTCTTTATTCCGCACTCATGGAGAGCTTTCAGAGCACTTTCCGCTTCTTCGCGAAGAGGATCGAATATACATATAACTGCCGAAAGAACGCCGGATATACAGAGATAAAGGTGCGAGTATTGCGGTGGCAGGGAATTGAATTTATCCTCTTCTCCGTCGGGAACAACACATTTTTCATCATCGAAAACGAAGTGTGCGCTGCCGATAACGACTTTTTCGTCATTCACCCTACTGGAGATGCCGTGAGCTACGACATATTCTACGCAGGAATGATATTCGGCGTGTGACAATCCGCGCTTTTTCGCTTCCGAAACAACCGCGTTTGCTATTGAATGAGGATAGTGTTCCTCGAGACAGGCTGCGAGACGAAGCATATCGTCTGTGTTTTTGCCGCCGAATGTCACGATATCGACCACGGTGGGGTTAGCGTGTGTCAGAGTACCTGTTTTATCGAAAACAACGGTATCCGCAGCGGCGGCAGCTTCAAGGAATTTACCGCCTTTTACGGATATGTGGTGCGTACTGCACTCACGCATTGCCGAAAGAACCGCAATCGGCATTGATAACTTAAGGGCGCACGAGAAATCAACCATGAGCACGGAGATCATTTTCGTGACGTTGCGTGTGAGCAGATATACAAGTCCGGTTCCGATAAAAGTATAAGGAACGAGCTTATCCGCAAGTCTGTATGCCTTTTCCTCGGTTGTCGATTTGAGTTTTTCCGACTCTTCAATCATTTTAATGACTCTGTCGTAACGGCCGCTTCCGCTTACCTTTTCTACGGTTACAATGCATTCGCCTTCATCAACCACGGTACCTGCGTAAACATAGCTTCCTACGTGCTTCGGTACGGGAATCGACTCACCTGTCATAGAAGACTGATTAACGGTCATTTCACCCGATTCGACTTTACCGTCAAGAGGAATAACACTGCCGGTGCGAACTATGATGTGCTCACCTACAGCAACTTCATTGATCGGAACAAGCTGTTCGCATTCGCCGTTCTTAACCCAGACCTTGTCGATGCCAAGAGACATTGCACCCGCAAGATCCGCAACGGATTTTTTGTGTGTCCAGTCTTCAAGCATTTCTCCGATACCGAGCATAAACATTACACTGCTTGCGGTGTTGTAATCTCCGCGGATTATGGAAACCGTAATTGCCGTTGCGTCAAGAACGGCTACCGACAGTTTACCGTGAATAAGAGCGGATAAACCGGATTTAATGTACTTAAGAGATTTGATAACGGTGATGACGGTTCTCAAAGGTACGGGCAGAAATGTTTTGGAAAAAGCACGCCTAATTATCGAGAACACGAGCTTATCCTCGAATTCGCGGTTAAGCTCCCTCGAGGTGTGCTCGGGAACCAAATTCTTTTCCTTTGCTTTGGCGAAAGAGAAAGCGGAGAGAGCACGTATTATGCTCTCTCTGTCTTTTCTATACAAAATGACAGCATCACCCGTACGGTCGTATACGGTCACCTTCACAACGTCGGCGATCGATTTGAACCAGTATTCGACAATATCAGCTTCCGCGAGAGTCATAGTGCCGCAGGCAAAACGAACTCTCATTCTTCCGCGTGATTCATGTAAAATTTTGCATTTCATGTGTTGCTATGCCTTCTTGTTTATTTATGCGAGTGTGAGATAACAGAAGTCGGCTGTCGATTCGCTTAATGAGCGGCGTAATCGATAACCGACGGATAACCTTACTCTTCGCAGTTGTTGTTTGCTTCTTCACAGCAGCAGCAGTCGCATTCTTCATCGGAGAAGTCTTCATCGG
Organism: bacterium; assembly: GCA_963642885.1. GTDB lineage: Bacteria > Bacillota > Clostridia > Oscillospirales > CAG-272 > UMGS1696. Next base: position 22,729 of record CAVIJI010000032.1, on the reverse strand, counting down.
GGAAGTCTTTAATGATGGATGCTGCTTCTTCAATGATGGATGCTGTTTCTTCTTCTTTGCGCTGTTCGTTGATTTCCTTGGCGTCGGATAAAATGTCGCCTGCGTTTTCTCTTATGTTTGTAACTGTTTTCATTACGGAATCCTTAGCTCTGAGAACAGCTGCGGTTGTGTGTGCGTATACGTTTTTCGCATCCTTGCTTGAGAGAATTTTAATACCTGCTGTTCCGAAAAGAAGACCTGCCGCGAAAATACCGAGCTTACCCATACTCATAACATTTTCCTCCTGTTTTTACCTTATAAGGTAATTATTAATAATTCTAAGGATACTCTGAATAATAGCCTTAAATCAGAGGTTTCCACAAAAGTCGGTTTGATGTCGATTCAAACTGCTTCTTAAGAATATATTTTACATCACTCCGAGATGAAAGTCAATAATAAATTTGCGAATAAAATATATACAAAAAAAGAATCGTGAAAACAAAATGTAATCACGATTCATCTGTATTCGAATATGCGTTTTACCGTATGTTTCGAAAGTTAAGACTGCTCCTTTACTTTTTTCGTAAATCCGTGCTTGTGAGATTTACCGATCGGAATTTGTGTGAGCAGTACGCCTACGAAGATAAGGAAGCATCCGATATATCCTTCCGTTGACATCCTTTCGTTTAACAGAATAGCTCCTCCGATTGCCGTGAATACCGATTCGGTAGAAAGAATGACAGAAGCGGAAGTGGGGTCACTGTACTTCTGACCGAGTATCTGACAGGTATAGGCAATTCCCACGGAACCGATTCCGCAGAACAGCACGGGAAGAAGAGCGGCCTTGAGAGCGGCAAGGGAGATGTCTTCGAATAGTAATGTGCAGAGTCCGTTCATAAATGTGCATACTACATATTGTATGAAAGCGAATCTGAGAGAATATATCCTTGAACCGAAGTGGTTTACGATAAGAATGTGCACCGCAAAGAAAACGGCGCATATTATAAGAAATACATCACCGAGGGTTATGCTGAGAGCACTTCCCGTAGCACAGAGCATATATAGTCCGACAACGCCGAATATCATTCCGAGCCATGTCCGAATGTTTGTCTTATTTCCGAGAAAAAGACCGAAAACAGGGACAAAAACCATGTAAAGACTTGTGATGAAACCGCCTTTTCCCGCGGAGTCGGTCAGCGTGAAGCCGAACTGCTGGGTAATAGATGCACCGAACAAAGCCAAGCCGGCGAGTATACCCGCTTTTAATGTGGTTGTTTTTTTTCTTTTGTCATCGGCTTTTCTTTCGAAGATGAATATCAGCGGAATTACTGAAAGTGCACCGAGAATGTATCGTACAAAGTTAAAATAAAAAGGAGTCATGCTGTCGGCACCTATAACCTGGCAAACGCTGGCAGAACCCCATATAACGGCAGTTATGATAAGTAAGACAAGCCCTTTTTTAGAATACCTTTTTTCCATTGAAGACCTCGGATATGACGTAATTAAGAACGAGCGGAAGCTACGCGTAAAAAAGCTTGTTCAAAAAGCTCGTTTCGAAATCATTTGATGATGAAAATTAGTAAGTAAATAATGTATATACAGTATATCACGAATAACTAAATTTGTCAAGACCGCGCGGAAAGGCGAAAATATAAAGTTTGCTTTGTCGCGGTCGAGACTTTTCGGCTAATATGTCAATGCTTGAACGATATATCTGCGATGCTCCGAGAATAAATGAAATATGGGAATTTTCCGCGTAAAAAAACCTTAAATCGGAGATTTTTTTAAATTGACGTCAAATTTATTCACAGTGAATTAATTTGACATGAGTGCAATGTTATGGTATAATATATCATTACAATATTATAATAGGTGATAGTATGATTATCTTGGGGATAGACCCGGGAATCGCTATTGTCGGTTGGGGTGTTGTGTCTGCCGATAACAGCGGAATGCGTCAGAAGCCTATTGATTTCGGCGCAGTAACGACGGCATCCTCTATGAACACCGAGGACAGGCTTATGGCTGTATACGCGGAAATTACCGCGATTATAAAAAAATACAAGCCGGACTGTGCCGCGATTGAGGAGCTGTTCTTTAACACAAACCAAAAAACCGGAATTATTGTAGCCGAGGCACGAGGTGTTATTATTCTCGCACTGCGTCAAAATAACGTACCCGTTTACGAGTATACTCCGCTTCAGATAAAAAATTCCGTTGTAGGCTATGGCAGAGCGGATAAGCATCAGATGATCGAGACAGTCACGCGGCTTCTCGGGCTGCGCGAAAAACCGAAGCCCGATGACACCGCGGATGCTCTTGCGGCCGCAATGTGTCATGCCTATACGGGCAGCTCGCGGCTTGCGGAGTATTACAATAAGCCTACAACAATGGCTGGTAAAATCGGCCAGACCGGTAAGGGAAGCAGATCCGATATAGTAAAAAAACTTATGAATGACTGAAATGGGATTTATATATGTGGTCAGCAGATAAATGGAAGGATTACGAGCTTATAGACTGCGACAGCGGTGAAAGACTGGAAAGATGGGGAAGATATATTCTTATCAGACCGGACCCGCAGGTAATATGGAGCGGTACGAGAAGCAATGCATTATGGAAAAAGCCCGACGGAGTCTATAAGAGAGTAGGCGGAGGCGGTTCGTGGACTGTGCACCGTATGCCCGAAGCATGGTGCATCAATTACCGTGAGCTGACATTCAGACTTCGTCCCATGGGTTTCAAGCATACGGGACTTTTCCCCGAACAGGCTGTAAACTGGGACTGGCAGGATGAAGTCATACGTTCGGCACTGGCATCCGGCCGTGAGCAGCCGAAGGTTTTAAACCTTTTTGCCTACACCGGAGGTGCTACGGTAGCGTGTGCCAAAGCAGGAGCGGCTCTTGTTCACGTGGACGCATCAAAGGGAATGACTCAGGCGGCGAAGGAAAACATGGCGCTGTCGGGGCTCGAGGATGCTCCGTGCAGATACATAGTAGACGACTGTAAAAAATTCGTCGAGCGAGAGCTGAGACGCGGAAATAAATATGACGGAATTATCATGGATCCTCCGTCATACGGACGCGGTCCGAGCGGCGAAATATGGAAACTCGAGGAATGTGCGGCAGAGCTTATATCGCTTACCGTAAAGCTTTTGTCCGCCGAGCCTCTGTTTTTCCTGATTAACTCATATACAACGGGATTGTCTCCCGCGGTAATGCAGTATTTGTTAATGCGTACATTGTCCGAAAGACAGCGCAGTCATGTTAAAATCGAGACGGGCGAAACATGTATTCCGGTAACGGATTCGGGTCTTCTCTTGCCGAGCGGAGCATCGGTAAGAGCAAGCTTCGAGTTTTGATTTTGCCTTAGAATATGCCGTAAAATCACAGTCGGTGTATTCTTAACAGTACGGGAGGAAAAAATGTCAACGATAATTAAAGCCGAAAATCTAACATTTGCTTATCCCGCGGATGACGGAGCACATGTTAAGAAAGCGCTCGACGGCGTATCATTCGAAATCGAGGAAGGCTCGTTTACCGCAATACTCGGGCGGAACGGAAGCGGAAAGTCTACGCTTGCGAAGCTTCTTTGTATGATTAACTTTCCCGACAGCGGAAAGCTTACCGTGCTCGGCAAGGACATGACATCTCCCGAAACAACCGATGATGATGTTCTCGAGGTGAGACGAAATATCGGTATGGTTTTTCAGAATCCGGACAATCAGATAGTTGCCACGATTGTGGAAGAGGATGTCGCGTTCGGCTGTGAAAATCTCGGAATAGCACCCGAGGAAATAAGAAAAAGAGTCGACGAGTCTCTCGAGGCTGTCGGTATGACGCAATACGCACGCCGACCGTCATATAATCTTTCGGGAGGACAGAAGCAAAGAGTTGCGATTGCGGGAGTAATCGCAATGAAAAGAAAGTGTATAATTTTCGATGAATCGACCGCAATGCTCGACCCTATGGGCAGGCGAGAGGTTATGGCGATAATTCAAAAGCTCAACAAAGAAGACGGAATTACGGTTATTCTCATAACGCATCATATGAACGAAGCTGCGATGGCAGACAGAATCATTGTCATGCAGAACGGTAAAATAGTCGGAGACGGTACTCCGTCGCATATATTCGGAGATCCCGAGAAAATGTGGGCATTCGGCCTTGATGTACCCCAGACAACGGAGCTGCTATATAAAGCTCGTAAAATGGGACTGGACGTTCCGCTTGATATTTTCGATACCGAGGAATGCGCAGCCGCGATAACCGATGCAATCCGAAATAAAAGGTATTTGAGATAGTAATCGAGGAAAACATGACGACTGTAGAGGTAAAAAATCTTTCATATACATACGGTAAAAAAACAGGTAATCCTCATAAAGCCTTGGATAACGTGTCCTTCAGTATAAGCGGAGGCATCACGGGACTTATCGGTCATACGGGAAGCGGCAAATCGACTCTTGTACAGATGCTGAACGGTCTTCTCGTACCCGATGAGGGAGAAGTAATTCTCGATGGCATGAATATCTGGGCGGAACCGAAAAAAATCCGCGATGTCAGATTTAAAGCGGGACTTGTCATGCAGTATCCCGAGTATCAACTTTTTGCGGAAACCGTACGTGAGGATATAGAATTCGGCCCGCGCAACATGGGAATGAGCGGAGATGAGCTCAAGGCGACAGTTGAGAGGGCGGCGGCTTTTTCGGGCTTGTCCGCGGAGCTTCTCGATAAATCTCCGTTTGAGCTGTCGGGCGGTCAGAAAAGACGTGCGGCACTTGCGGGTGTCATTGCAATGAATCCGAAGATACTTATTCTCGATGAACCCGCTGCGGGACTTGACCCCGCGGGACGGCGCGATATATTGGGCGGAATAAAAAAATACTCGCGTGAATCGGGAACTACGGTTTTGATAGTAAGTCACAGTATGGAGGATATGGCTTTGTATTGCGACGAGATAATAGTCATGGCCGATTCGAAAATACTGATGCATAAGCCGTGTGCGGAGGTTTTTTCGGAATACAGTGAGCTTGTCGCGGTCGGTCTCGATGTTCCGCAAATCACACGTGTGGCTTCGGCTTTAGCCGAAAACGGCATAGATATCGGCCGTGATGTATATACGGTCGATTGGGCCGCGGATAAGCTCGAGGAGTATATTCGCTCGGGAAAGATACCGGATTTAAAGGAAGAAAAGTACGTATAATTCACGCTCGTAATATCGTGAGCGGGATGATTACCGTGATAGGCGGCGGCTTTCGCTCTCAGGCAAAGATACCTCCGCCGACACTCAACCGATTATTTTAAACAGACAGGAATCAAAATGAAATCAGATATAACCTTCGGACAATACTGTGAAGGCAATTCGCTTATCCACCGCCTTGACCCGCGCTGGAAGATTGTCATTTCGCTTATGTATATTGCGATAATATTTATGGCGAAGTCGGTCGGCGCGTTTGTGCTGCTTACGGCGGCATCGGTGTTTATAGTTTTGCAGACGGAGCTGTCTCCCTCGCTTATAGTCAATTCCATAAAACCGCTGCTTTATATAATTATTTTTACGGCGGTTATAAATATATTTTGGATGACAGGGGAAACGTTGCTGTTTGAATTCGGCTTCATACATGTTTACCTTGAGGGAATCATCAACGCCGTTTTAATAATTTTAAGAATAGTTTTGCTGATTGTGGCAACATCGGTTTTCCTCACGTATACCACAACACCGCTTGCGCTGACGGACGCGCTTGAGCAGCTTTTGGCACCGCTCGCAAAGCTCCGTGTTCCGGTTCACGAGTTTTCGATGATGATGACAATAGCGCTTCGTTTTATTCCCACGCTTATTGACGAAACTCAGAAAATAATCGCGGCACAAACCGCAAGAGGCGCGGACTTTACAACGGGCAGCATTGTTAAACGTGCGAAAGCTCTCATACCGATACTTATTCCGCTGTTTATATCCGCATTCAGACGTGCGGATGAACTTGCTACGGCGATGGAATGCCGTTGTTACACCGGCGGAGACGGCAGAACGAGAATGAACAGGCTTCATTCGTCATATCGTGATTACGTTTATTTCGGCGCAATAGTATTGCTCGGAGCTGCAGTGCTTCTTATAAACAGATTTTTACCGATATACTACATGACAATGTGACATGAAACGTGTGCTTAAGATTAAATACAACGGCGCGGGATATGCGGGGTATCAGTTTCAGCCCGATAAAAGGACAGTACAGGGAACACTGACGGACGCATTTACCAAAGCACTCGGCTTTCCCGTAAGCGTTACGGGATGCTCGAGAACGGACGCAGGTGTACACGCACTCGGGTTTGTGTGTACGGTTGAACCGAAAAACGGCAATAATACAATCGATGTGCCCGTAGGTAAATTTCACCGCGTGGCAAGAAGATTTCTTCCGCACGATATAGGAATAGTCGGCGAGGGATGTGTGAATGACGATTTTCATCCGCGGTATTCGGTTGTCGGAAAAACATATGAGTATAAGATGTATGACAGTGCGGCATACGATCCGTTTTTGACGGGACTTGCGTGGCAGCTGAAAAAACCGCTGCCGCAGGGCTCGGTTGACATTATGAATGCGTGCTGTGAGAGACTTATAGGACGGCACGATTATACATCATTTATGGCTGCGGGCTCGAGAATAACCGATGCGGTACGTGAAATACGCTCGCTGTCCGTAAGACGAGAGGGAGACATTGTTGTCGTAAGGGTGACGGCCGACGGCTTTCTGTACAACATGGTCAGAATTATAACGGGAACCCTGACGGATGCCGCATACGGCTTATACACGCCGCAGGATATTGCGTTTGTTCTCGAAAGCAAAGACAGAACAAAGGCGGGAAAAACAGCTCCTCCCGACGGTCTATATCTGACCGAGGTGGAATACCCCGAAATAATCGATTGGAAAACAGATTGAGGATGACCGAAAAACGGCATTCTCTTATCCGATATGGGAGATAAAATGAGCAAGAACAGCGATAATGAAAAATTTTCCGTTCTTGACGGAATGGGGCCGAGAGTAAACAGATATTATCTCGGAGTTTCCCGTAAATATGCGGCGGTAGGCATTGTGTTAATGCTCATGCTGATTTTGTATGTTATGGTTGTGGTGCTTTTTCTCGGTCAGTATGTTACATACGATAATATAAAATTTCTGATCAGAGATATAAGCGCCTTGTCGATTTCGGGTGAAGGAGAATACTCGAGCATAGTTTATAACGGAAGCGATGAGCTTCTCACACATTCGTTCCGCGGAGGAACCGCTATATGTACGGTTGATTCGTACCTTTACTATGACTCAAGCGGAAGTCTTCTCGTAGAGGACTCGTGTTCGTATTCTTCTCCGGATATATCGTCGAGCGCAAAATACCTCCTGCTTTATGATGTGGGAGGAGACACATATTCGGTGTATAACCAGCTCACAAAAATAATAGAACGCAATTCGTCACAAAAGATAGTGACGGGCGACATAGCGGATGACGGCTCGCTGATTATAGTAACGCGGTCACGGGAAACCAAATATGTCGTAGAGCTGTATAACTCGGCTTTCAATAAATCAATGAGCATATACAAGGAGAATTATGTGCTCGGCGCGGCTATCTCACCCGACGGAGAATACATAGTTATCGCATCTGGCGTTCCTTCGGATACGGATATCGGATGCGAGCTTTCGATAATCAAAAAGGGATCCGATAAGCCGTTATATACCACGTCATATACACATACAATGCCGCTTGAGATTGAAACTGTGAGCGAAGGATTCATGCTGCTTTGCGACAACGGATTCTACTGTTTCGACTACAGCGGAGAGATGATTTCATCCTACAGCTTCAGCGGAATGAATCTGCGTTACGCGGATATGTCACCGTACGGAGCCGTAGTGCTCGGCAGTGTGAACGCACTCGGCAGTGAAAACCGCTGTGTTGTATTTGACGGAAACGGACAAACCGTATATACGGAGGTAATCGACAGAAGAATCACGGGAGCGTATTCGTCGGTGAATTACGGCGATGCATATGCATACCTGACCGTCTCCGACAGTGTAATAAAGATTAATCCCGACGGAACAAGCGAGGAATACTCACCAGAGGATGAAGTTTTGACAATAGTACCGCTGAGCAAAGGAGCGCTTTTGTGCTCACGCTCCTCTGCGGTACAGGCTTTCAATTGAATTTAATTATATAATATAGGAGGGGTGCTTAATATGAGTTTGGCGATTGACGCGATAATTTTACTTTCCGCGGTAATTATAATTTGGCGCGGTGCGGGAAGAGGATTCGTGAAATCGGTGATGGGACTCGTTACGGCGGTTGTATCGTTCATCGCCGCATACGCATACACACCGGTTCTCGCGGAGATTATAAGAGAAAAATATCTTTCCGATAAGATAACCGACGGAATTTTCGAGACTCTGAAATCCCTTGCGTTTGATACGGATACTGATTTATATAATCTTGACAGACTCGCCGCCGATATGCCGGAGCCGTTCACCTCGATACTCGAGAGATATAATGTAAATATATCGGTGTTTACCGAAAAGATAAAAGGCATTACGGGCTGCGGAGAAAATACGGTACGTGCCTTTTCCGAGGAAATAGCAAAGCCCACATCACAGATTATCGCGAATTGCATATCATTCATTTTGATATTTTTCGCCGCTTTTATTGTTTTATCGATACTTACGGCAATACTTAATCTTATTTTCAAACTGCCTCTGCTCAGCCAGGCAAACTCCGTACTCGGAATGGCTCTGGGAGCTGTGGAGGCTGTGTTGTTTGCGTTCGTTTTGGCAGTGGTTCTCTCGTCATTGGTATCGTCACTCGGAGCGATTGATACCGATTTGTTCGGAAAGAGCATAGTCGAAAATACACGTATATGTAAATATCTGATCGAACACAATCCGATAAAAGAGATAAGCTCGATAATCAATTGGTAATATAAGGATTTTAAGGTAATATATATGATAATGTGTTCAAGATGCCACAAAAGAGCCGCAGTGATATTTCTGCATAATCCTCAAATGGGAAATAAGCCGGAGGGCTTTTGCGTCAAGTGCGCGAGAGAGCTCGGAATCAAGCCCGTTGACGATATTATTGCACAGTCAGGCTTAGATGACGATACAATAGAAAAGCTCAATAACGATGTGCAGGAGCTTATCGACAGCGGTGAAATTACTCCCGAGGAGACAAGCAGTGCCGCGCCGTTATTTAATTTCTCGAAGCTCATGGGAGAGGGCAAATCAGACGAAAAAACGAAAAAACAAGATAAAAACAACGGTACACGCGGTAAAGAAAACGGCGAGAAGGAATATAAATTCCTCTCGGGTTATACGACAAATCTGACGGAAAGAGCAAAAGAGGGAAAACTCGACAGAATAATCGGACGAGACCGTGAGCTTGAAAGAGTTGTTCAGATATTGTGCCGCCGTCAGAAGAATAATCCGTGCCTTATAGGTGAGCCCGGTGTAGGTAAGACGGCAATAGCAGAGGCTCTTGCCGAGAAAATCGCAGCGGGAGATGTTCCGTACAGACTCAAAAATCACGATGTATGTTTGCTCGACCTGACTGCGCTTGTAGCAGGCACTCAGTTCAGAGGACAGTTCGAGTCCAGAGTTCTCGGACTCTTGAACGATGTGAAAAGCAAGGGCAATGTTATTCTCGTAATCGACGAGGTGCATAATATCGTCGGTGTCGGTGATGCCGAGGGAAGCATGAATGCGGCGAATATTCTTAAGCCCGCGCTTTCAAGAGGCGAGATACAGGTTATCGGAGCGACAACTCTGACTGAGTACAGAAAATATATCGAAAAGGATACAGCACTTGAGAGAAGATTCCAGCCCGTTATGGTTAATGAGCCGTCTGTGTCGGAAACCGTGGAAATTCTTCGCGGTATAAAAAAATATTACGAGGAATATCACGGCGTGAAGATAGCCGACACGCTGCTTGCGTCTGCCGCACAGCTGTCGGAAAGATATATCACCGACCGTTTCCTGCCCGACAAGGCTATAGATTTGATTGACGAAGCGGCGTCGCATATATCGGTTCATACACCGGAAATCAACGAGAGACATGAGCTTGCCGACAGAAGATTAAAGGTGGAGCATGACAGAGGAGAGCTCGAGACATTGATTAACAGCGACGCATCTCCCGAATCCGAGGATGAGACGGAGTCGAGATACAGAAAGCTGGCAGACCTCAAAGCGGAAGAAATCCGTATAGAAAACAGACTTTCCGAGCTTGACGAAATCTGCGGAAATGTTCGGATGCGTGAAAACGACCTTTGCGATGTCATAGAAATATGGACAGGAGTGCCCGCATCCGCAATAGCCGAAAGCGAATACGAAAAGCTCGAAAAGCTTGACGAGCGTCTGAAAAAGAGAATAGTCGGTCAGGACGAGGCGGTAGACGCGGTAGCGAGAGCCATAAGACGTTCCAGAACCGGTGTAACCTATAAGAAAAAACCTGTATCGTTTATTTTCGCAGGCCCTACGGGTGTGGGTAAAACCGAGCTTGTCAAAGTGCTCGCCGCAGATCTTTTTACATCTCCCGAAACCCTTATCAGACTTGATATGAGTGAATTTATGGATAAGTTCTCCGTATCGAGAATAATAGGCTCCCCTCCGGGATATGTCGGATATGACGATGCGGGTCAGCTTACCGAAAAAATACGCCGCAGACCGTATTCCGTAATTCTTTTCGATGAAATCGAAAAGGCGCATCCCGATGTTATGAATATTCTTCTTCAGATACTCGATGACGGAATCATAACCGATTCACACGGAAAACAGGTTGATTTTACCAATACGGTGATAATAATGACGACAAACGCGGGCAGTACATACTCGCATAACCGAGCGGGCTTCTCCGATTCACAGAAGACTGTGGTCGAGGATAAAACAAGACGCGCGCTTGAGGAGTTTTTGAGACCCGAATTTATAAACAGAGTCGACGAGATAATAACATTTAATCCTCTTACGAAGGAAAACTTCGCCGCAATTGCCGATATAATGCTTGCCGACCTCGCACAGGTATTGGATAAGAAGGGAATCGTGTCGGAATTCACACAGGCGGCACGCGATTACATTGCCGAAAAATCGTATTCGGTTAAGTTCGGAGCGAGAAATATGCGCCGTCTTATCCAAACGGAAATCGAGGATAAAGTTGCGGAGCTTATCGTACGCGACCGCGGTCAGATAAATCATATCACGGTTGACGCGGATGAGAGCGGAATTACGGTAAAATAAAATCAAATTAAGGTAAGGCAGAAATGAAAGCGAAAAACGACTGGCATCTGCTTACCGACAGTGAGGCTCTCGAAAAGCTGTCGGTTGATATGTATCGAGGTCTCGACGAGCGTGAGGTCAGAAAAAGACGCGGCATATACGGCAGAAACTCCATATGGAAAGTTCCGAAGCGGTATACCCTTCGCGATATATTCGCTGCGGTGTTCGATATTGCCACATTGCTTCTTGTTGTAAGTATAATATGCGCAGCTGTGTTCGATAAGAATTACGAAGCCGGCTGGCTTGCCGCAATACTTGTTGCGGGAGCATGCGTGCGTACTATTACGTTTGTGCGTGCCGAAAACATACTTTACAATGCCGCACGAACGAAGATACCCTCTGTTTCGGTTATCAGAAACGGAAAATTGAAAATTATATCGGCGGATGAAGTCGTGCCGGGAGATATAATTTTTCTCGAGGCGGGTGATACCGTACCGTGTGACGGAAGAGTCATAGCCGATGCTACTGCCACGGTTACGGAAAAAGGTATAACCGAAAACAAAACACCGCTGAAAAAGTTTAATTCGCATATAAAGCTTGCCGAGGGAAGCCATGATGTTCCGTGCGAATTTCGCTCGAATATGTTGTTTGCAGGTTCCACGGTGTTGTACGGCAGAATAAGAATGCTTGCCGTAGCCACGGGAGATGAAACTCTTGCGGTTATGAAGCAGGGCGGAATCGAAATTAAAACGGAGACGGCTCCCGAAATCGAAAGACTGAGGGAAAGAAGCCGTACGGTTTCGCTTGTCATGTTGGGCTTTGTCATGCTGCTTACTTTTCTGTCGATGCTGATAAACAAAAACACAAGTCTTCCGAGTGTGTTTCTTTCATCGCTGTCGATGGCCGTGGCTGCTATGAGCGAATTCCTCATAGTCATAGGATATATAATTTTTTCCGTTGCGATACGTGACTGCGGTGATGCCTCGCATATGTCTCACAAAAATAAAAAACATTCACGTGCGGTAATCAGAAACGTGGAAAAGCTCGGAGGATTAAGCTCGGCGAAAAGAATAGTGTTCTGCACATCATCCTTTTTCAAATCGGGTGAAGCCGTTATTTCCGCGTGCAGAGCGGGCGGAAAATATTTTGAAGGAAATGAAATCGCAGGTAAGGCGGAGGTTGAACGACTTATCGACTATGCCGGAGCGGCATCCTTGAAGATGAATAATGGTTTGACAGACAGCGGAAGTGAAAAAAGCATAACGAATTCCGAAAAGCTTGTCGGGCTTGCGAATGACGCATATGTGAAGCTGAGTGGGAAAAATATTACATCCGAGTGTGTACTTGCGGATCACAGAGGACGCGAAACCGACGATTCGATGGGCATGGAGACCTCGCTCGTTTTGCTTGACAATGATTTGTATGCCGTTTCATGCGGAAATATCGACGATGTCATGAAATGCTGTACGATGATAGAGGACGAAAACGGAGTTCTGCCGCTTGACAATGAACTGAAGAAAAAAATATTCACCGAATGCGCGAAACTGCAAATCAGCGGCGGCAGAGTACTTGCGGTGGCTAAAAGACAATCACAGTTTCCGAGTCTCGTTCACCTGCCTGTTCTCATACAGTATATGACGTTTGTCGGATATTTTGTCGTTTCCGAAAAAGAAGAAGATTGCGCACGTGAAAATATAGCGTATATAAAAAATACGGGTATGCCGCATGTTCTGTTTACGGAGAACACGCAGGAGGATTATTACTACCTGAGAAAGCTCGGGTTATTTGACAAGCATACAAAGATAGTGAGATACGGTGACTTAACGGAAGAAAATATTACAGACAGCATGGTTGTATCGTTCGATGGCTTGAGTGAGCGCGAGTACGCTTCATGTGCGGCGGCGGTAATGAAAAAGCTCGGAGATAAGACGATAACAATCGGTAAAAAGGTATGGGATTCGGGCGCGATGGCCGAGAGCGAATACGGAATTACGGTTGTTTCGGGAATGAAGAACATTCCGGAAACTTTGGCAAAAAATTCCGATGCAGTAGTTTATTCCGAATCGAAAAATTCTTACGGCGGTTTGGACGGTATTGTTCGTGTGTTTAAAACATCAAAGCGTGTGCTGTCCGATATTGCATCGGCTGAGTTCTATTTTACCGCATCGAACACGGTCAGAGTGGTGCTGATGGTAACATCGGTATTGTTCGGCGTAGGAACGCTTTCACCCGTATTTATTCTTGTCTGGGGATTGCTGTTCGATTTTGCGGCAGTGCTTGTCATGGCATTCGGCGACAGCTTTGCCGAAATCAAAGCAAACGGAGCTGTATCGGCATTGTTCGGAGCGTTGCTCGGAATTGTTTTGGCATTTACCGATTACGGCGTGATGCTGTTTACGAAATCGTCGTCCGAGAGTGCGGCAGTGCTGGCGGGAGCGATAATTCTCGCGGGACTTGCGCTCACGGAGCTTGCGTTAAAGCCGAAAATCAAGCTGTCCGCATACAATAATTCGGACTTGCTGTTCATCTTGTCGTCCGCGGTACTGGCATCGGTGCTTATGCTTACCGAAATAGGAGCACGTATTTGCTCGAGCGGTACGGATGCGGCGGGAGTAAGTGCGCTGTTTGCGTTTGTTCCGGCACTGATACTGTCGGTATCATGTTTGATTTATAAAGCCGTGATCGGCCGTAAAAATAAAAGTGTTTCGGATAATAAGTCGGCTTAATCGATTTATCGGACATATCCGTAAACGATATAAGTACTTCCCACCTGTGCTCTGCTGTTGCTCGGCGGGGAGTATTTTTTTCAGATGATACGGTTAAATATCAGTGCCGTATCCGATAAAACAGCGATGAAAACGTTATAATGATACAATAATCGTAAGTATACAGATGTACGGGAGAAATCGATGAAGAAGATGGTTGTCGGGATAATTGCTCATGTTGATGCCGGTAAGACTACCCTGTCTGAGGCTATGCTATATCTGGCAGGCAGAATCAAATCTCAGGGCAGAGTTGATAAAAGAAATACATTTCTCGATACACATGAGCTTGAAAAAGAGCGCGGTATAACTATTTTTTCAAAAAGTGCCAGACTGAATTACGGTGAGAGCGACATTATACTTCTCGACACGCCCGGACATGTGGATTTCTCAGCCGAAACGGAGAGAACGCTGTCCGTACTCGACTGTGCCGTACTTGTAATCAGCGGAAGCGAGGGCGTACAAGCGCATACCGTTACGATGTGGTCTCTTCTCAGAAAGCACAATATACCGACGTTTATTTTCGTTACGAAAATGGACCTTGCCGGCAGCGACAGACAGAATGTTCTCGGTGACATTGTATCGTCATTCGGCAGCGGTGCCGTGGATTACACGGCGGCAGATCGCGATGAGCGTATTGCAATGCTCGATGACGACATGCTTGAATACTACCTTTCCGAAGGCAATCTGAGGACACGGGACTGCGCCGAGCTGGTGAGCCGATCGAAATTATTCCCGTGCTTTTTCGGAAGCGGACTTAAGCTCGACGGTGTGGTTGAACTTCTCGCGGCTCTCGATACACTTAATATCGAAAAGAAATACGGTGACGCTTTTGCGGCTAAGGTTTATAAGATAGCTCATGACGCAAACGGAAACCGACTTACATATCTCAAGATTACAGGCGGTGTGCTGACAAACCGTCAAAACATAACATATACCGTCAACGAAGAAGAACTGACGGAAAAAATCAACGGTATAAGGCTGTATTCGGGTGCGAAATACGATACGGTTGATTCTGCATCGGCAGGCGAAATATGTGCCGTGACGGGACTGAGCAAAACATATGCGGGAGAGGGCTTGGGAGACGCCGCGTCGGATATAAGACCGAGTCTGTATCCGGTATTGAGTTACCGTATTAAACTGCCTGCCGATGTATCTCCCGTGACTGTTCTACCTAAGCTGCGTGAGCTTGAGGAAGAAGAACCGATGCTCGGTATAGTCTGGAACGAGCGCTTCGGCGAAATCGACGCGCATATTATGGGACAGGTACAGACAGAGGTTCTCACACGTCTCATCGCAGACCGTTTCGGTATTGACGTTGAATTTGCCGACGGCAGAATAATGTATCTCGAAACCATATCGGACTGTGTGGAAGGCGTGGGGCATTTCGAACCGTTGAAGCATTATGCGGAGGTGCATCTCAAGCTTGAACCGGGCGAGCGGGGAAGCGGGATGGTGTTTACAGCTGACTGCGGTGAAAATTTACTCGATACGAATTGGCAGAGACTTATACTGACGCATCTTGAAGAAAAGACTCATATCGGGGTTATGACAGGCTCTCCGCTTACCGATATGAAGGTAACGCTTATCGGCGGGCGAGCCCATCTAAAACATACACAGGGCGGAGATTTCCGTGAGGCAACATACCGCGCACTCAGACAGGGACTCATGAATCTGCGTGAACACGGCAAAACCATACTTCTCGAGCCGTATTATTCATTCAGAATGGAGCTTCCGAGCGAGTATGTCGGACGTGCCATTTCGGATATCACATCGAAGTACGGTACGGTGGATTCGCATGAGGCGTATGAGAGCTCGTCTGTCCTGCACGGAAGTGTACCCGTGTCGGAATTCGGGGATTATTCCAATGATGTGGCGTCATATACACACGGAAAAGGAAAGCTATCCGTCATAGTGGACGGGTATTATCCGTGTCACAATACCGATGAGGTAGTGAGCGAATATAATTACGATCCCTGTGCCGATATCGATAATACCCCCGACAGTGTGTTCTGCTCTCATGGTGCGGGCTTTATCGTTCCGTGGAATTCGGCACCGTCGTATATGCATATCGAGATGCAAAAGACGACGGATAATGCAGAAGACACATATGTATCCGCTCCGCGTATGGTTACCGAAAAAAACGAGATAGACGAAGACGAACTTGAAAAAATAATGGAACGTGAATTCGGGCCGATTCGCCGCCCGATTTATTCGGACGCGAAAAAACCGATTATAGTCAACGAACGTCCCAAAAAGAAAAAAGAGCAGCTTTACATTATCGACGGCTATAATATAATTTTCGCATGGGATGAGCTGTCCGCAATAGCAAAATACGACCTTGAAAACTCGAGATTACAGCTTTGTTCGATTCTTGCCAACTACAAAGCATTTACGGGACGGGATATAATACTCGTTTTCGATGCATACAACGTCAAAGGCGCGGTCAGAAGAAAAACGGACTATAAAGGAGTTACCGTAGTTTATACAAAAGAGGGAGAGCTCGGAGATACATATATCGAAAAGCTTGTTTACGAAATCGGAGAAGATTATTCGGTACGAGTCGTGACATCAGACGGATTGATTCAGCTTCAGGCTCTTCGTTCCGGAGTGCTCAGAATGTCGGCAAGAGAGTTCCGCGAGGAGGTTCTGGCGAACGACGCCGAAATAGAGAAAATATTAAAGAAGCTGCGCGAAAAGAAATAAGCGGCATAAACGGCTCTGCCGAACAAAGGTCTTGAAATATTCATAATGCGAGATTATAATAACAACAGTAAACTTATAATATACTTACGAATCCCGAAACGGAGGAATTATAATATGCAATCGCTGTATCACGTGGAGGGTGTTCTGAATCATGAATTTGTCGGTCAGATCACCTATACCGTCTGCCTGGAGAAGCCTTGCGAAAAGCTCGATATACATTTTTGCTTTGACGACGACAAACGCAAATTCAAAGCCGAGGATGTAACGGATGAGCTTATAAAAAGCACAGCGGACGAGGTTTTAGAAAAATACGGAAGAGTAATCGACGAGGAAAGATGCCGTCATATAATCCTTTGCGACATGAAAACCGAAATCCATACTCTTGCAACATTGAATGATGAATTCATAGGCTGTATTCACCGTCAGATGACAGACCGTCATATGCTTTACGACGGAGACAACGCGACTCCCGGCTGTATACCGCAGAAAAAGTTCGACGGAGTTCTCAAGGTAACGGTGCTTGTGTTCAATGTAATCAAGGACAACACTCACTATACACTTACGGTCAGCGGTGAATGAGGAGGCAACATAATGTTCAAACGTTTTGAATTACATAATCATACCATAGAATCCGACGGAGGCATTACCTGTCGTGAGTTAATCGACGTTATGCTCGCCGAGGGTGTTGATTGCTTTGCGATAACAGACCACAACACCACATCCGGTCAGACTATAATAAAAAAGATTTTATCCGAAGAAAAACTTCCCATACAATGCGCGTACGGTATGGAGTATACCACATATTACGGAAATATTGTGTGCCCTGTATTGGAAACCTACGTGCCGTGGGATTCGATTAATCGTCATAACCCCGAGGAACTCTTCAGAGCATGCAAAAAGGCAGATGCCGTAACGGGTGTCGCACATCCTTTTTCGGACGGTGCACCGTATGCACGCGGATGCCGCTTCGATATGAAGATAACGGACTTTTCCGATGTTGATTATATCGAAATCATAAACAACCCCGAACCGCTGCACGATGTAAACGAACCCGGTACCGCATGGTGGGAAAGTCTTGTGTTAAGCGGGGAAAGAATTGCCGCAGGCGCGGGAATGGACCTCCACGATAAACGCAGTATGGCAATGAACTATGCGACATACATTGAAGGAGAGGAAGGCGGGGATTGCACCGCCGAACTGCGTGCCGCGATGGGTTGTCAGCGTACATGGGTGTCAAACGGAATACTTCTTCTTTGGACAATAGAAAACAACGAAGTACGTTTCGAACTTAAAGATATGAATAAGCCCGGATTCGTTCCGAGCGAAAGATATATAATGACTCTTAAAAATGCGAACGAAACACGTGAATACGACATTACCTCCGGTACGGTTGTTGTTCCGCTGTCCGAGATGTCGGACATTGAAATACCGAAGCTGTACGGCGGCGAAGCTGTCATAGAGAAGCTTATATGTGTTTCACCCGTAATCCGTAAGTAATTAAGCAGATATAAGGAGAAGCTTATGAAATACGAAATTAAGCGCGGCTCGAGCGGAGCCGAAAACAACACGAAAATCGTATGGAATGAAGACGAGACACGCTTCACATCCCTCGTGGATTCCGACGATGCCTCGTACTGGGTTGATTTTGAACTCGATGCGCCGATTGCGGATTCCTTTATTATGATTCCCGCGTGCGCGTACAACGGCAACAGATATGAAGCTGTGGAACGCAGATATCCTCCGATGTTTTTGGAAAGCGAGATGGGTGCCGATGTACCCGTACGCATGGCACAGCTTCCGCATCTTGCCCCCGAAGGAGATTCATTTATGGATGTCACAACGGGCGACATGGCAACGCCGTGCGTGTGCGTTCTCCGCAAATCACTGAAGCAGGCGTTCTTCGTTTTCTTCAATCAGGAGTCGCATGAATTAAATCACGGTGTAACACTCGAACAGACGGGAGATAAGCTGCTTATACGTCTTCGTGCTCCGTCAAAGCGCCGTTTGGTTTATCACATGGCAAGAATGAGCGTAGAACCGGAGGCAGATCCGCCGATGAGCGTTAAAGCAGGCGATGAAATCGTGATCGAACATCGCGTGTTTACTCTTCATTGCGAGAGCATAACAGAGCTGTACAGACTGTTCTTCGAAAAGCGTCAGGTTATGTATCACGGCGGGGCACAGGCTAACCTTCCGTTCTCACGTTATTGGGAGCTTGCCGAAACGCGTATGCAGGACCACTATATAGAAAAAGACGGATATTACGCAATCAAAGCTGCCGACGACAGATTCTCACGATTCAGCAACTGGCAGGCCGGCTGGGTAGGCGGAGGTATCAGCACTCTTCCGTTAATGGTAGAAGGCTCCGAGTTATCACGCAAGCGTTCTGTCGATACTCTCGAATTCGCCGGACGTACTCAAAGCAAAGCCGGATGGTTCTACGGCATTTGGGCCGAAGGCAAGGTTTACTACGATGATTTCGAATATTACGGAGAAAAATACAGCATAACAATGCTTCGTAAGCACGCCGATCTGACATACTATATGTATCGCCAGATGGAATCGCTCGAGGCAATGGGTTACGAGGTTCCCGAATTTGTCAAGAACAGTGCTCGCCGTGCCGCGGACGCAATGGTTACAGTATGGGAGAAATACGGTCAGTTCGGTCAGTTTATTAATGCCGAAACAGGTGAAATCGTAGTCGGCGGCTCTACCGCAGGCGGAATAGTTCCCGCCGCACTTTGCCTTGCCGCCCGCTATACCGGTGACAAGCGCTACGCTTGTGTAGCTGAGGCCGCGGGAGAACTGCTGTATCGTACGGCAACGCAGGTGGGCGTAACGACCGGCGGCCCGGGTGAGATTTTACAGGCACCCGATTCCGAAAGCTCCGCCGCATTGCCCGTAAGCTACCTTGAACTTTACGAAATGAACGGAGACGAAAAGTGGCTCAGCCGCGCAAAGGAAGCCGCATATCAGCTTTCCACATGGGTGGTTTCCTATGATTATCATTTCCCGAAGGACAGCAAATTCGGAAAAATGGGAATTCTCGCAACGGGAAGTGTTTGGGCAAGCGTTCAGAACAAGCACTCCGCACCGGGCTTATGCACGATTTCTCCCATAGCTTATCTCAAGCTGTACCGTTACACGGGAGATACAAACTTCCTCATGATTATGCGTGACATTGCCCACTTCATTCCTCAGGTTGCCTCCTATCCCGAACGTCCTATGCTTACAAATTCGGGAAAGCCTCTTCCTCCGAGCGAAATCTGCGAACGTGTTAACCTTTCCGACTGGGAAGGACGCAGTGAAATCGGCGGCAACATCGGAGGTTCGTCTGTATGGCCCGAAATCACAATGATGCTTACATGGCTTGATATTCCCGGTGTATATGCGGTACCGTCACGCGGTGTCGTATGCGCATCCGATCATGTAAACGCATGGCTCGAAAACGGAGAATTGTATATTCAAAACACTACCGATTTCGACGCGTGTGTTAAGGTGCTTATCGAGGATGACGAAAAGATGAAGCGTCAGCTCGGTGCATACTGGCAGGATATGTTCAAGAGAATAAGCGTACCGTCGGGCAGCACGGTGCATATTCCCGCAAACGCAGATTAATTACCGACAATAATAAATCAAAAACCGTATGATATTTCATACGGTTTTTTTGATGAAATGCGGATTATTTATAAAACCCGCATATTAATTTTCGAATGTATCGCCGACGGGAATTACAGAGCACGCTCTATATGGTAAGTGCAGTCGGGCTTTGTGTCGAAGTGTACTGTTGTGCCGTAATTTTCGGAGACTTCCGTCATAGGAACGTCTTCTCCGTCACAGGTAATACGAACATTATCCCACGGCTTGAGCAATACACAGCTGTTACCCTTTTCACTGTAGATTTCGGCAGATTCTATATCACCGTTGTTTACGGATGCCGACACAAGGAATGCGCCGTAAGCACGGAGATGTGCGAATTCCGCATTGCGGGCATGATTCCAAACGGGGAACAAACGAATAACGCCTTCGTAGCTCTGCATAAGCATTTCGTTTACGCAACCCGGGACGACGCTGAGGCATTCGACTCCGCCGCCTCCGCAGTAGATAAAGCCGTTCGCGAATCCGCGTATTTTCATAACCTCGTTCAGGTGGCGGAGTATTTCGTCGGGATCATATCCGAGGCGTGCGGCAGCGGTATAGAATGTCGGCAGAGCGTTGAAGTCATCCCAACGACTCATTTCGACAAGAGTGTTGCGCGCGATTGTCAACAGTTCGGGATCGGACGAAAGACCGATTGCACTGCAGGGATATATATGCTGAATACCCAGGCTGTTGCCGTCGCACCAATCGTATCCGTATTCCGTATAGCGGAATACCGTTTTACCGTTTCGGGTTTGGAGAGGATATTTGCTCAGATGGGATTCGATGAATTTCCATTTTTCCTGACGAGGGCCGTCCTCGCCGAGAAGAGCACTCATATCGAGGGCACATTTAATCAAAACATGAATAAGTCCGAGCGAAACGAGCGGGTTTGTGTCTTCGGAACGATCATCGGGGCCTTCGAGCGGTTCGCCGCGCATCGTGCGGCCGAGAGCACTGTTTTCGTGTATGCAGTCTCTGTGAATCACATAACGTCCGTCTTCCCATGAAAGATAATCTTCCCAGAACGCAAGTACTTCGCTGATGAAGGGATAGGCACTGTTCCGTACATAATCGATATCGTACTCACTGTAGAAGCGCATAACCATATTTACGGCGGCATATGCGGCATTGCTCTTCTGGCCCCAGAAAGGAGCTTCATGGTTCGGCGTTCCGTCGTTGTTGTACATATAAGCGCATTCATTTCCCATAGGACCTATGCCGACAACAGCGTAAATGCCGCCGCAGTCGAGAAAATCACGTGCGTTCTTTCTGCCCTGCGGAATATAGTCGAGAAGAGGCTTGTCATACGGCTCCGAAAGCTCTATGTGATTTGACGAGAACGCTCCCCACCACGGAGCTTCATAGTTGTAATTGAGGTGGTAGTCACCGCCCCAGTCGGCTTTGTCGGTGGTTATGAAGTTTCCGAATATACCGGGCGGGAATTTTCCGGGAGCACAGCAGCACGCAAGCAGGTAATTGGAGGCATACCAGCATTTTTCGATATCGGCTTCATCGGGCAGGGAAACATATGATTTTTCCCAGAAATTATTCCACCATACGCGGTTTTCCTCTATATACTGTTCGGCTGATTTTTCCGTCAGACCGTCAAGCTCATCCGAAACCGCCTGAGCGGGTGTGTCCGTGTCGTGATTTGTGTAAGCCGAAACGGCGACAGTAACGCTTTGACCCTCGGTCAGCTCCGCACAAAGATTATTCCTGCCGAGCACAACAAGGGAAGCACACGCACGTGTAGGCCAGTCCAAATCCGCACCTTCATAGTTTTTGGTAACGGATACTTTGTTTCCGTCCTGACTGCGTGTGCATACAGCCGCGCTGTCATCGAGAGTTTTCAGGTCAGCCGATACCTTTACGTTTCCCGATGTGCATGTCAGCTTTACGATGAGCATGGACTTGCCGCGCGGCATAACGGAGCCGACATGAAGCTTGCCGCTATCCGCGGATAAATCGATTTCGGTTTCCGCATCCGTGAGCTTGCAGATTGCGTGGAATACATTCTCATCCAATCCTTCTACGCCGAAGGTGGCGACAGCAAGATTCTTAATACCGCCGCCGCGCTGAGAGGGCTTTGAAAGCCACATGTCGTTTTTGCCGATGTAGCATACGAGCGTATCCGCGGCAGTGCACCACGAGCCGCCTAAGTCACCGTTTCCCTGGAGAGGGCCGTCGGGAACGCCTGTGGTAGGCATGTGTTTCGGCGGAGCATCGAAAACGAGCGAATGCTCCGATACTTTTTTCATTATATCCATAAAATCCTCCTGTTTGTGAAAACGACCGCTTGTGAAGGCCGTTTTCGCGGGTTTGTTATTTGTGCAAATAAACGAACGAACATCTTCGGATATTATACAATTATCATTTCACGTTGTCAATACGCACATTCCCGCAGACAGGA
>CAVIJI010000031.1:20666-27492 GCA_963642885.1 bacterium | reverse complement strand
GCGGTATCAAGAACATGAAGGGTCTTCCTTCCGCAGTGTTCATTGTTGACCCCAGAAAAGAACATAACTGCGTTCTCGAATGCAAGAAGCTCGGTATTCCGGTAGTTGCAATCGTTGATACAAACTGTGACCCTGACGATGCAGATTACATCATCCCCGGAAACGACGATGCTATTCGCGGTATCAGACTTATTACTTCCGTAATCGCAGATGCTGTTCTCGAAGGCAAGCAGGGCGAACAGCTCGCAGCAGCTGAACCCGAAATCACTGCAGCTGAAGAAGAGCAGGATGCTGAAGACGCTAAAAACTGAGTAAACAGAGTAAATTTAATACAGGAGTTTGATAATATGGCAGCAATCACAGCTAAAATGGTAAATGAGCTCAGAAGCAAGACCGGCGCGGGCATGATGGACTGTAAAAAGGCTCTCGTTGAAACCGAAGGCAATTTTGATGAAGCTATAAAGGTTCTCCGCGAAAAGGGTCTCGGCAAAGCCGACAAGAAGGCGGGAAGAATTGCGGCAGAAGGTGTTGTTGATATTCTTGTTGATGGCAAGACCGCTGCAATGATAGAAGTTAACGCAGAAACAGACTTCGTTGCAAAGAACGAAACATTTAAGACATTCGTAAGAAATATTCTTAAGGTTATAGTTGCCAACAAGCCCGCAAGTGTTGACGAATTAAAGGCAATGCGTTATGACGATGATTTCGAAACTGTTGAAGCTAAGCTCAAGGATATGATTTTCACTATCGGTGAAAACATGAACATCCGTCGTTTCGTTATCGTTGACGGTATTACATCTACATATATTCACGGCGGCGGAGTTGCAGGCGTTATCGTAAAATTCACAACCGACGATGAAACAGCAGCTAAGGCTGAATTTGCGGAATTCGCTAAGAATATCTGTCTCCAGATCGCAGCAGGTACACCTCCGACATATGTATCCAAGGAAGATGTTCCCGAATCCGTTCTCGCAGAAGAAAAAGAAATCCTCGTTGCTCAGCTCAAGAATGACGAAAAGAACGCCAATAAGCCCGATGCAATTCTTCATAAGATTGTCGAAGGCAGAATCGGCAGCTTCTATGAAAGAGCTTGTCTCAATGAGCAGATCTACGTTAAGGATGACTCGCTTACAATCAGCAAGTATGTAGCACAGGTTTCCAAGGAACTCGGTGCTTCCATCAAGATTGATTCATTCGTTCTCTATGAGAAGGGTGAAGGCCTTGAAAAGAGAGAAGACGACTTTGCGGATGAAATCGCAAGATTAACAGGCAAAGCTCAGTAATTATTGAATAAAAAACAAAAGAGATACATCCTTGTATCTCTTTTTTGTTTTTTATACACATGCGATTTTTCGGTAAATATGCTGTTCGATTAATTTTTTTACCGGTAATTATAAAAAATACTATTTACAAAACACGGAAAATAATGTAAAATATAATGAAAACATTATATGAGTGAGGAGATGTGCTGTTATGGAAAATAAGTACAAACGAGTGTTGTTGAAGCTCTCGGGAGAAGCACTTGCAAACAAGGATTCTCATGAAATATTCGATAATGAAACAATAACCGAAATAGCTCAGGTTATTAAAAAGCTGACTGATGACGGTGTGCAGGTCGGAATTGTTATAGGTGCGGGTAATATCTGGAGAGGTGCTTACGGTGTCGGTGTAAAGCGTGCAAGAGCTGATCAGATGGGTATGCTCGGTACCGTGATAAACTGTCTCAGAATGGAAGATGCCATCGAAAAAGCAGGCTGCAAAGCAAGAGTTATGTCGCCCGTGGGTATGAACAGCTTTGCGGAACAGTACGACTTCAGAAAAGCAATCGAGTATTTAAACGAGGGTACGGTGGTCTTGTTCGGTGCTGGTACGGGAATTCCGTTTGTTACTACCGATACGACCGTTGTAGTGAGAGCGGCTGAAATCGATGCGGATGTTATCCTCATGGCAAAGAATATTGACGGTGTATATGAAAAAGATCCTGTCGGCAAAGACGGCGTTATTGACAGAAGTGTAAAGAGATATAAGGTAGTCACATATGATGAATCCATCGAAAAAGGATTACACGCTACGGATATTTCGGCGTCTGTTATCGCTAAAGAGCAGAAGATCGATATGTATGTGTTCGCATTAAAAGAACCCGAAAACATTATAAAAGCAGTAGGCGGAGAAGAAATAGGTACGCTGGTAACATACAAAAAAACAGAGTCAATACTGTATTAACATAAATTCAAAATAAAGGAGATTAAAAATGAAGCTTGACGTTAAAGAATTCGAAACGAAAATGAAAAAAAGCATCGATACGTATAAGGATGCGCTTTCTGTTATACGTGCCGGCAGAGCAAATACAGCAACAATATCCCATATAAATGTTGATTATTACGGATCACCTACAGCTATAACACAGATGGCTGAGGTAAAGGTAACCGACCCTAAGACTCTTGTTATTTCTCCCTGGGATGCTACAACGTTAAAGAGCATAGAGAAAGCTATACTTGCATCCGATATAGGCATTACACCTATGAACGACGGTAAGGTTCTCAGATTGGTATTCCCGAAGCTTACAGAGGAGAGGCGTAAAGAAATAAAGAAGAACATCGCAAAGATGGGAGAAGAAGCGAAGATTTCTATCCGCAACATCAGACGTGATGCAAACGAAAAGAGTAAGCTGATGAAAAAGAACAGTGAGATGACTGAGGATGAACAGAAACAGTCGGATAAGCTGGTTCAGGATCTGACGGATAAATATATCAAAGAGATCGACACCATCACGGAAGCAAAAGACAAAGAGATCATGGAGATCTGATGATACGCCGAATAAATCTGAGCTTGAGACATAATCGAGACAAATCGATGGTGTTTGATAAGAGCTTTGATTTGTGGGCTTTGGTGGGGAAACAACCTTAAATCAGCGATTCCCTAACTTTTCCTAAAAACATCAAGCGCCCGGTATTGTGAGACGAATCAATCCGGGCGTTTAATATTGGTTAAATTTAATGCATAAAAGGTAACATATGAGAAAAGACAGACTCAAAGAATTACTCACTCCCACCGAAGCAGTTGCGGCAAGTCGATTAGTTCATATTGCATTTATTATGGACGGTAATGGCAGGTGGGCACAAAGTAAAGGGCTGCCGAGAGAAGCGGGACATAAAGTCGGAGCCGAAACATTTAAAAAAATAGTTCGCTATTGCAAGAGTATCGGTATAAGATACTGTACGGTTTACGCATTTTCCACGGAGAATATAAACCGTCCGCAGCATGAGGTTGACGCGATATTTAAGCTGTTTATCGACTATATCAAAGAAGCGGCTGAGGAAAAGGATATTGAATTTAAGTTTATCGGCGAACCGGAGAAACTCAGCGAAAACATCGGAAAGAGTATTGCGGTACTTGAAAAAGAAACTGCGGGAAGACCGTACAGACTTAACATAGCAATGAATTACGGCGGTAGAGCTGAAATCGTTCACGCTGTCAATGAGCTTCTCGCGTCAGGTGTCGACAGTGTATCGGAAAAAGATTTAAATAAAGCGATGTATACCCACGGTTGTCCCGATCCGGATTTGGTTGTCAGAACCGGTAAAGAAGAACGTATATCGAACTTTTTGCTCTGGCAGAGTGCTTATTCGGAATTCTATTTTTCGGATAAAATGTGGCCTGATTTTACATCGGATGATGTGAATGAGGCAATATATGATTTCGCCGCACGTACACGTCGTTGGGGCAATGTATGATAAAGAGGCAATTATAATTATGTTAAAAAGAACAATAACCGCCATTGTGGCAATAGCATTATTCATACCCGTTTGTATTTTCTCGGATACTTTGATATTTCCCGCTGTGATGGCTTTTCTTTCCGTTATCGGAGTTTATGAAATGTTAGGCTGTATCGGTGTGAAAAAACACTATGTTTTGTCTGCTGTTTGTATTGTGTTCGGTGCTTTGCCGTTAATCCCGTTTTTCGCGGGAGACAATGCAACCGAGATAATATCGGCTGTCAGTGTTGTTTTTTTGATTGTCGTATATGCTATTGATGTTTTCTCAAAGGGAAAAATCGATTATACTATATCGGCGTCGGCTTATATGGGAGTGTTTTATATAGCGGTTTCGTTTACCTCGATAGTTCTTTTGAGAGAAGGCAGTGAGTACGCGTATCTTCTCGTTTTCATAGGTCCGTGGGTCAGTGATACGTTCGCGTATATATTCGGGAGACTTTTGGGAAAACATAAGCTTAATCCGGAAATATCGCCTAAAAAGACGATAGAGGGAAGTATAGCCGGCATTATTTTCGCATCCGCCGCATATGTGCTTTATGCCTATATTATAAGTCATAACTTTGACAGCTCGGCAACACCGAACTATATAGTCATGGCTGTATCAGGAGCACTTGTTTCGATAGTTTCCCAAATCGGAGATTTGTCGGCATCCGCGGTAAAACGCCGCTTCGGTATTAAGGATTACGGATTTATTTTCCCGGGACACGGAGGAGTCATGGATCGCTTTGACAGCGTAATAATGACCGCGCCCATATTATATATTATTTCAAGGTTGCCGATGACAGCAGGCTTGTTAATCTGAGGTAACGAATGAAGAAAATTACAACGGCTGTTGTTCTCGGTTCCACAGGATCTGTCGGTGTGCAAACACTCGATGTAGCCGATGAACTCGGCTTGAAAATAAAAATGCTTGCGGCAGGTAAAAATATCGAACTGTTGGCGGAGCAGATAAGAAAATATTCACCGGATGTAGTCACGGTTGCGGATGAAAAAACTGCCGTACAGCTTAAAAATAAAGTCGGTGATGAATTAAATAATATCAAAATACTGTATAAGAGGGATGAGGTTTTATCTGCAATACGTGAGACCGATGCCGATATTATTTTTCACTCAGTAGGAGGACTCGCAGGGCTTGATTACGCATATGCTGCCGCAGAATCGGGCAAACGCATAGGAATGGCTAATAAAGAGGCCATAATAGCCGCGGGAGACATTATATTCGATAAATTAAACAAGAGCGGCGGTGAGCTTGTTCCCGTTGACAGCGAGCACAGTGCCGTTTACCGCCTTCTCGAAAATCATGATAAAAGCGATATAAAGCGGATAATACTGACGGCATCAGGCGGGCCTTTTCTCGGAAAAAGCATTAATGATTTAAAAAACGTTAAGGCAGAAACTGCCCTCGCACATCCCACATGGAAAATGGGCAGAAAAATAACCATAGATTCCGCAACACTTATGAATAAAGGCTTCGAGATAATAGAAGCAGTCAGACTGTTCGGATTCACGGAAGACAGGATTTCGGTTATTATTCATCCGCAAAGTATAATCCATTCAATGGTTGAATTTAATGACAATACGATAACCGCTCAGATGGGCAGACCCGATATGCGTGATTGCATAAGATACGCGGCAACAGCCCCACACAGCGTCAAGGTGAATGGTGAGGAGCTGGATTTCGCCAAGCTCGCAAGTCTTAGTTTTTTCGATCCCGATAATGCGACTTTCCCGCTTATGAATGCGGCAAGACAAGCTATCAGAATAGGTGGTACATGCCCCGCATCGTTAATCGCGGCTGATGAAGAGGCTGTGGATGCTTTTTTGAACGCAAAAATAGGATTTACAGATATTTCATCAGTAGTGCTTGAAACTCTCGATGAAATAAGTGTATCATTTAACATAAGTACCGATAGTATATTCACTGCGGTTGAGGAAGCAAGAACAATCAGCCGTGAAACTATCCGTAAGTATATGCGATAAAGGGTGTGAGCTTATTAATATTTGGTATATCATACTGGCACTGCTTATTTTCGGATTTCTTATATTTATTCATGAATTCGGTCATTTCACTATGGCAAGACTCTTTAAGGTGACCATTGAAGAGTTTTCAATCGGTATGGGACCGAAGGTTTTGTCGAGAAAATCGAAAAAAACCGGAATCGATTATTCTCTGCGGCTGCTGCCTATCGGCGGTTTTGTAAGCATGGAAGGAGAGGATTCCGAATCCGAAGACAGAAACGCGTTCACCAATAAACCCGTATGGCAGAGAATAATAATAACATGTGCCGGTGCATTCATGAATATTTTCATTGGAATTATTGTGATGGCGCTTATCGTAGCGTCACAGAATACTCTTCCGTCAAATGTAATCGGTGCGTTCGTCGAGGATGAAAACGGATACAATTATGCTTATTCCGCGGGGCTCAGACTCGGTGACGAAATCGTTCGTGTTGACGGAACAAGAGTGCATATAGCCAACGAAACCATATACGAGATTATGCGCAAGGGTGTGAATCCCATAGATATTACCGTAATAAGAGACGGAGAAACCGTTACGCTTGAAGATTGCGTGTTTCCGACAATAGTAGAAGGAGGCACAAAGTACGGTAATATGGATTTCAAGGTTCTTCCTGAAGAGAAAACGCCGCTCTCGGTATTAAAACATGCTTTTTACCGTTCAACCTCGACTATCAAGATGATATGGGAATCACTGTATGACCTGATAACCGGAAGATACGGCGTCGAAAGCGTTTCAGGACCTATCGGTGTGACTAAAGCATTGGGAGAAGCGGCGGAGCAAGGATTTGACGACCTGATGTATCTTGCGGTTGTGATTAGCATGAATCTGGGCGTTATGAATCTTCTGCCTCTTCCAGCGCTTGACGGGGGAAGACTGCTGTTTGAACTTATCGAGCTTGTCAGACGTAAGCCGATAAAACGTGAGATTGAAGGCTACATCCATTTCGCGGGTCTTGTCATGCTGATGATATTGATGGTTGTTATAGGAGTAAAGGATATAATAGGGTTATTCTAAAAATGTATAATAGAAG
>CAVIJI010000031.1:13700-20656 GCA_963642885.1 bacterium | reverse complement strand
AGAAGCGAAACAAAAACGGTTCGTGTGGGAAATATACTTGTCGGAGGAGATAATCCGATAAGTGTTCAGTCGATGACCAATGTTCCCGCGGCGGATTACGATAATTCGATAAAACAGATTTTACGTCTTGAAAAAGCCGGATGCGATATAGTTCGTTTGGCGGTGCCGAAAGCGGAATATGCGGAAGTATTTACTTTGGCAAAGAAGGCGGGGGTAAAGTGTCCCCTTGTCGCGGATATTCATTTTGATTATAGAATCGCAATCGAATGCACACGTCATGACGTGGACAAAATACGTATTAATCCCGGAAATATCGGCGAAAGATGGAAAGTAAAAGAAGTTGTCGAGGCGTGCAAGTGTAAAGGAATACCGATCAGAATCGGTGTAAACAGTGGATCACTGAATAAAAAACTGCTCGATAAATATTCGCATCCGTGTGCCGAGGCATTGGCGGAATCTGCTTTATCTGAGGCGGAATGCCTTGAGGACTGCGGTTTTTCGGATATCGTGATTTCGATTAAATCCTCAGATGTTTCGGAAATGGTAAGGGCTTCTTCCATAGTTCGTGAAAGTGCACACTATCCGATTCACCTCGGAGTAACGGAGGCAGGAGACGACTATTCGGGACTCGTGAAGAATTCCATCGGAATAGGCTCGCTGCTGCTTAACGGTATCGGAGACACGATAAGAGTATCATTGACTGCCGATCCGATTGAGGAAGTTCGTGCGGGTATAGAAATATTATCCGCTATAGGAATGAATAAACGCGGAAGAGTAAATGTTATATCGTGTCCGACTTGCGGAAGAACCCAAATAGATCTTATCGGATTGATGAAGGAATACAAGAAACGTGTTTCCGATATCGATACACACGGTAAACTTTTGAATGTTGCCGTAATGGGATGTGCGGTAAACGGGCCCGGAGAAGCAAAGGAAGCCGATTTCGGCATAGCGGGCGGAGACGGTTTTTATATATTCTTTAAAAACGGTCAGTTGATAAAAAGATTGGAAGAAAACGAAGCCTTGGAGTTTTTGGTTGACGAAACCCGAAAGGCTCTTTAAATAATACCTCGGGCGGTGTACCGTTAATTCATTAAGACATTAAACAAAGGAGAAAATGATGGCTGAAAGATCGCTTTCCGATATTTTCAAAAAAGTCGCTCCTTCACTTACAGGACGTCATAAAGAAATATTCGATAAGGCTACCGATGTTAAAGTCAAGATTGACCGTGAAAAAAGAATTGCGGAAGTGTCGATCACACTGCCCGAGATTTATAAGAAGCACGATATATATTCACTTGAGAACATAATCAAAGAAAAGTATGAGTTAAAAAGTATAATGATACTCACTCATTATTCAAGTGATTTATTTTCGATTTCGTATATGAGTGAGGTGTTCGTCGAAGCCGCAAGAGTAGGTATTATCATAAACGGTTTTTTCGATAAATATGATATCGAGCTTGAGAATGATGTCATGAATATTTATATACCGTTTTCCCACGGCGGAATAACATTACTTGATCTTGCGAAAACAGCTCATGTGATAGAAGGGATAATATCAAGCGAATTCGGTATTAATATAACCGTCAAAATAAAACAAAGCAGCGATGCGGAAGAACAATACGCGGAGTTTGTCGCACAACAATTGGTAAAGCTTAACAGCGAAACCGAACATATAATTGCCGAACATGATAAGCTTGAAGAGATGGCGAAAAACAGTGAATCACGTCAGGAGGAAGCCGAAGAGAAGCCCGTACTTCCGAGAGTAGCTTCTCTTTTCGATGGAGAGGATACAGCTCAGCGTCTTGAAGACGGTAAGATAAAATCAGGCAAGATAATATTTAATACATCAAATGCAGAGCTTGTATATGGCGAATTATTTGAAATAGAAAATCCGCTTCCGCTCCGTTCGATAACAAATACAGGTAAAGGCGTAATAATACTTTGCGAAGTGTTTGACGTACAGCAAAAGGAGACGCGCAAGGGTGACAAGGTTATGTTTACCGTAGCCGTCACCGACCGTGAAGCTTCCATATACATAAAGATGACTGTCCCGATTGAAGCGGCGGCCGAAACGGAAACAATGTTTTCCAAGGGAAAGCAGTATGCGGTAAGAGGCAATATTAAACGCGATACCTACGATAATGAGCTTTATATACAGTATACCGATATTATAAAGATATCGGAATACATACGAATGGACAATTCACCCGAAAAAAGGGTGGAGCTTCATCTGCATACGTGTATGTCGGCTATGGATGCTACCATTAAAGCCGATGATATAGTCAAAACCGCTCATAAGTGGGGACATAAAGCGGTAGCGATTACCGACCACGGAAACTTGCAAAGCTTTCCCGTTGCAATGTTGGCCGCAGACGGACTTAATGACGAGATTAAAGTACTGTACGGAGTAGAGGCGTACTATGTCGATGATACATCACGTGCGGCGTATAAAGGGGATGATATTACCTTTGATGACGAATTTTGTGTTTTCGATATTGAAACGACAGGACTTTCCGCGGCAACATGTAAGATAACAGAAATAGGCGCCGTAATCGTACAGAACGGTGTGGTAAAAGCAAAATACAATACTTTTGTTAACCCGGGCATTCCGATACCTCAGAATATAACAGAGCTAACGGGAATTACAGACGAGATGGTAGCGGATGCTAGACCTATTTCCGAAGTATTGCCGGAGTTTCTCGAGTTTGTCGGAAACAGAATGCTTGTTGCGCATAATGCGTCGTTCGATACGGGATTTATACGTTTTGCGGCAGAAGAAAACGGAATAAAATTCGATAATCCTTATCTTGACACTGTTGCGATGTCAAGAAATATGAATCCCGATTTGAAAAACCATAAGCTCGATACACTTGCGAAGTTTTATAAGCTCGGTGATTTCAACCACCACAGAGCGTCTGATGATGCCGAAATGCTTGCGGCGATATTCAATTGCATGGCAAGCAGGCTGAAAGAGGAAGGTATCGATACTATCTCGCGAATGAATTTCTCTATGGCTGAGAAATCCGACGTAAAGAAGCTCAAATCATACCATCAGATTATTCTTGTCAAAAATCAGAACGGTATGAAAAATCTCTACAAGCTGGTTTCGGATTCATATCTGAAATACTATTATCGTCATCCGAGAATTCCGAGAACACGACTTGAGGAACTCAGGGACGGACTTATTTTAGGTTCTGCGTGCGAAGCAGGTGAATTGTTCACGGCTATGATGGAAGGCAAATCCGAAAACGAGCTAATCGAAATAGCCAAGTTTTATGATTATCTCGAAATACAGCCTATCGCCAATAACTCCTTTATGATTGCGGAGGGAAGGGTTCCCGATGAGGATGCACTGAGAAATCTTAATAAAAGGATAGTCGAAATTGGACGTAAGGCGGGAAGACCTGTTTGTGCCACGTGCGATGCTCACTATAAAAATCCCGAGGATGAGATATACCGCAGAATTATATTGACAGGTTTGGGATTTAAGGATGCGGACCGTGAAACAAAGCTGTTCTACAGAACAACCGAAGAGATGCTTGAGGAATTTGCTTATCTCGGAGAAGATATGGCAAGAGAGGTTGTCATAGACAATCCGAACAAAATAGCGGATATGATAGATGTTGTACGGCCGATACCGAAGGGAAACTATCCTCCTCACATTGACGGAGCAGAGGAAGAATTAACCGAAAAATGCCATACTCTCGCTAAAAAAATGTACGGTGACCCGTTGCCTGAGGTTGTTTCGGCAAGACTTGAGAGAGAACTCGATTCTATTATTAAAAACGGCTTTGCGATTATGTACATAATCGCGCGTAAGCTTGTTGAAAACAGCGAATCAAAAGGATATCAGGTGGGATCAAGAGGCTCGGTCGGATCATCGTTCGCGGCAACAATGGCGGGAATAACAAGGGTTAATCCTCTCCCGCCACACTATAGATGTCCGAAATGCGCATGGTCGGAGTTCTTTACTCACGGTGAGGTCGGTTCCGGATTTGATTTACCTCCCAAAAACTGCCCGAATTGCGGCACAAGATGCGAGCAGGACGGACATGATATACCGTTTGAGACGTTTTTGGGATTTAAGGGCGATAAAACTCCCGATATAGACCTGAACTTTTCGGGAGATGTACAAGGTGACGCGCATAAATTTACCGAGGTTTTGTTCGGACAGGGTAAAGCTTTTAAGGCAGGAACTATCGGTACACTTGCAGATAAAACAGCATGGGGATTCGCCGCGAAATTTCTTGAGGGAAAGGGAATATCTGTAAATCGTGCCGAAATGGATCGACTTGTGAACGGTTGTCTCGGTACAAAAAGAACTACGGGACAGCATCCCGGCGGAATAATCGTTGTTCCGCGTGAATATGAAATCTACGATTTCTCTCCGGTACAGCATCCCGCAGAAGACCCTAATTCCGACATTATAACAACTCACTTTGAGTTTAAATATCTTCATGATACGATATTGAAGCTCGATATATTGGGACACGATATTCCGACAAAATATAAGAGACTCGAAGAATACTCACATACAAGTGTGCTTGATGTTCCGATGAGCGACCCCGCAGTGTATAAGAGCTTCACTTCAACAGAACCTATAGGTGTAACACCTGAGCAGATTGACTCCAAAACCGCAACATTGGGATTACCCGAGATGGGTACAAAATTTATCCGCGGTGTTCTTATGGAAGCCCAGCCGAAGAATTTTACGGATTTACTTCAGATATCGGGTCTTACTCACGGAACAGGCTGTTGGCTCGGAAACGCAGAAGAACTGATTAACAACAAAATCTGTACGATTTCTGATGTTATCGGATGTCGTGACGATATTATGATGACTTTGATTCATAAATACGGAATGGAAAAAAGCCTTTCCTTTAAAATCATGGAATTTGTTCGAAAAAATAAAAAAGGTTTGGTAATTCCGAAGGAAATGCAGGATGCGATGTTCGAACACGGTGTTCCGCAATGGTATGTCGATTCATTGCAGAAAATAAGATACATGTTTCCGAAGGCTCATGCGGCGGCATATGTAATAGATGCGATAAGACTTATGTGGTATAAGATTTATTATCCGGTAGAGTTTTACGCGGCGTATTTTACGGCTGCTCCCGATGGCTTTAACGGTGAAATAGTAATGGGCGGAAAAGCACATTGCAAAGAAGTTTTGAGGGATTATAATAAGCGCAGCAATGAAATATCTGCGACCGAGGCCGAGGTTGCAAATGCCCTGATGCTTATAAACGAATATTATGAGCGCGGTTTCGATTTTCTTCCGATTGATATAAACAAATCACATGCGACTAAATTCGTTCCCGAAAACGGAAAAATAAGACTGCCGTTCTCATGTCTCCCAGGCCTCGGCTCGGCTGCTGCGGAAAGCATAATGAATGCGATGAATTCCGGAACTGTTTTTTCGATAGATGAACTCAGAGCTAAGGCGAAGGTATCAAAGTCGGTAATGGAATTACTCGAAAAGAACGGAGCACTGCGGAATATGTCACAAACCAATCAGATATCGATGTTTATGTAATTGAACCTGTAACAAATCAAAAAACTCCCCTGCGATGATTATTCAAACCGCAGAGGAGTTTTTTCATGCTTTCGGAAACAGAATGATTTATTATGATTTATTATTCAAGCTCAAACGCACCTGTGTAAAGCTGGTAATAAACACCTTTTTCGGCAATAAGCTTTTCGTGATTGCCGCGTTCTATAATACGACCGTGATCGAGTACCATAATAACATCAGAATTCATTACGGTTGACAGTCTGTGAGCAATTACGAAAACCGTTCTTCCTTCCATAAGTTTATCCATGCCTTTTGATACTATTGCTTCCGTTCGTGTATCGATTGATGATGTAGCTTCATCGAGAATCATAACGGGCGGATCCGCAACGGCGGCTCGAGCAATGGCAATCAGCTGACGCTGACCTTGTGAGAGATTGGAGCCGTTTCCGCTGAGCAGGGTATTGTAACCGTTGGGCAGACGCGTAATAAAGTCATCCGCGCCCGCAAGCTTAGCAGCCGCAATACATTCGTCATCGGAAGCATCGAGTCTGCCATATTTGATATTTTCCATAACGGTTCCTGTAAACAGGTTAGTGTCCTGCAGCACAATACCGAGTGAACGGCGAAGGTCTGATTTTCTGATTTTATTGATATTTATACCGTCGTATCTGATTTTACCGTCGGCTATATCATAGAATCTGTTAATTAGGTTGGTAATGGTAGTTTTACCGGCACCTGTGGCACCGACAAAGGCAACCTTTTGACCGGGTTCGGCATATACGGTAACGTCGGTAAGAACCTGCTTTTCTCCGTCATATGAGAAATCGACATCGGATAAACGTACATCACCTTTAAGAGGCGTATATGTAACGCTTCCGTCGCTGTGAGGGTGCTTCCACGCCCAGTTGTGTGTTCTGTCTGTTGTTTCGGTTACCGTTCCGTCGGGAGAGATTTCCGCATTAACAAGGGTAACATAGCCGTCGTCTTTTTCGGGTTCTTCGTCCATGAGAGAGAATATTCTTTCGGCTCCCGCAGTTGCCATGGCAACCGAGTTTACCTGTTGAGAAAGATTATTGACGTTGCCCGAGAACTGTTTTGTCATGTTAAGGAATGTAACTATAATGCTTATGCTGATTGGCAAACCAGATATACTGAAGTTCGGAACATTGTATACGAACAGAGCACCTCCGAAAAGAGCGATGAGTACATAAAGAATGTTTCCTATATTATTGATTATAGGTCCGAGTATGTTAGCGTACGCGTTTGCACGGAATCCGTCCTCATACAGAGTTTCATTTAATTTGTCGAAATCCTCTTTGGCTTTTTCTTCATGGTTGAATACCTTTACAACCTTTTGACCGCTCATCATTTCCTGAGCAAAGCCTTCGACTTTACCTACGGCTATTTGCTGACGTACAAAGAATTTCGATGAACCGCT
>CAVIJI010000031.1:0-13678 GCA_963642885.1 bacterium | reverse complement strand
GACACCGAGAAGAACGAGAATAGTGAGCCATCCGCAGTAATAAATCATTATTCCGAGGACTACGAGAACTATTGCACCCGAACGCAGAAATGCCGGGAAAGATTGAGATACCAACTGACGGAGTGCGTCGATATCATTTGTATAATAACTCATGATATCACCGTGGCGGTGTGTGTCGAAGTACTTGATAGGTAAATCCTGCATATTATCGAACATCTTCACTCTGAGCTTGCAGAGAAAGCCCTGAGTGATGTAAGCCATTAACTGGGTATACAGCACCATTGCGGCGATTGAAATCAAATAAAGTACAACGAGAATTATCACAAGCGGAACAATCTCGCGGCTCGCGTTTTCCCAGTCACCGGATTTGTACCAGTTTTCTATAATGTTAAGTATTTTTTGCTGGAAAACAGCGGGTATAGAGGAAACAGCTGCCGAAAAAATTATACATACGGCGGTTATGATAACGAGCGCAGGTGAGAATTCGTACAACATTTTTATTGTGCGGCCCAGGGATTTAATCTTGATTTTAGGTTTCTTTTTTTCGTTATTCATTCTCATTACCTCCTCTCGTTTGCTGTTCGTATACTTCACGGTAAATCGGTGAAGATTTCAGAAGTTCATTATGTGTTCCGATGTCGGCGATTTTACCGTTATCCAGCACGATAATTCTGTCGGCATTTTCGACTGATGAAAGACGCTGGGCGATAATAATCTTTGTGGTTTCGGGTATGTACTTTTCGAAGCCCATACGTATAAGCTTATCGGTTTTAGTATCTACCGCGCTGGTGGAGTCATCGAGAATCAGTATTTTCGGTTTCTTCAGAAGTGCGCGTGCGATACATAATCTTTGTTTCTGTCCGCCTGATACATTGGTTCCGCCTTGTTCTATCATAGTGTCGTATCCGCTTGGAAAAGCGGATACGAATTCATGAGCCTGAGCAAGCTTGCATGCTTCTTCGATTTCGCTGTCGGTCGCACCCGCATTACCCCAACGGAGGTTTTCTTTTATGGTTCCGGCGAAAAGCACATTTTTCTGCAGAACCATTGCTACAGAGTCACGAAGAACTGTCAAATCGTAATCCTTAACATTTACACCGCCGATTTTAATGTTACCGACGGTTACATCGTAAAGTCTCGGGATAAGCTGAACGAGGGTGGATTTACTTGAACCTGTTCCGCCGATAATACCGATTGTCTCTCCCGATGCAATGTGGATATTTATGTTCTCAAGAGCATATTTTTTAGCTTCCGCGGAATATTTGAAGCTTACATTTTCGAAATCAACAGAGCCGTCTTTAACATTTTCGACGGGATACTCTGGGCTTTTAAGTGATGATTCTTCGCAGAGAACCTCATCTATACGCCGTGCGGATTCGATTGACATTGTGACCATTACGTATATCATCGATATCATCATTAACGACATGAGTATCGATACACCGTATGTAATAAGTGCGGATAACTGACCTACATCAAGATTAGCACCCTTGGTCGTGACAACAATTCTCGAACCGATAAGCATTATCACAGCCATGTTAAAGTACAGGCATATCTGCATAAGAGGGTCGTTAAGAGCAACGATTCTTTCGGCGTGCGTAAAGTCTTTTCTTATGTTTTCCGCTGCATTGCCGAACTTTTCCTTCTCATAGCCTTCGCGGACAAATCCTTTTACCGTTCGCATAGCCATGACATTTTCTTCGATGGATTCATTCAGCTTGTCGTATTTTTGGAATACGGCACGGAAAGCGGGCATTGCACGTTTTGCAACCATAATCAATCCGAACGCAAGAACGGGAATTACGATTACAAATGTTACGGCAAGCGCACCGCCCATGTAGAATGACATGATGATTGAAAACAGGAACATAAGCGGGGAGCGAATCGCAGTACGTATTATCATCATGAATGACATTTGTACGTTAGATACGTCGGTAGTCATACGCGTAACAAGAGATGCGGATGAGAATTTGTCGATGTTTTCAAACGAAAATTCCTGTACCTTGTAGAATATTCTTCTTCTCAGGTTTTTGGCAAAGCCTGCCGATGCTTTAGATGCGGTATATCCTGCCATACCGCCGCAGGTAAGCGAGATAACGGCCATTATAAATAATATGACACCGTTTTTGGCGATGTCTGACATATTGCAGCCGTCTTTGATGTTATTAATCAAATTGGCTATGATAAAAGGCATCAGCGATTCGATAACAGCTTCTCCGACCATAAATGCAGGTGTCAGAAGAGTCGGTGTTTTGTATTCTCCGATGCCTTTAAGCAGTCGTTTTAACATATATTACCTCCGTTGTGTTTATACTGTATTATTTTACTAATAAATTGGTTGAATGTCAATAGTTAAAATTTAACGCATTTCATGCGGGTAAAATAAATTGATTCTGTAAAAGCATTAATTTTATTTAAAAAAACATATCATTTAAATCTCGACAACAGGTTTGATAAACAGATACGTTAAAGCGGCACGGCACGATTCGATGTTGTTTCGGAATTGTGCCGCACCGCTTAAATTAATCGGATGCGTTTATTTTTATGTCGTTATGCTCGAGAAGCACCGCGCAGTCGTTAATTCGCTGTGCAGCCATAGTGGATTGTTCGGCGAACAAATCCGGATCAAGCTGCCGCATGGTATCTCGCTCATAGGAATCATAGTTGGATTTGATATTATTATGAGGTTTGGAGAAAAACACATCATCTGAGATAAACGAGCCGATAGCGAGATGGGTTTGTTCGCAAACGAATCCGTGCTCGGCTTCGAGAAGATTTTGACCGAACATAACGGATTTATCGTTGGTTATTCCGAGCAGACAGAGGAGAGTCGGAAGGACATCGATATGCCCGCCTGCTATCGTTTTCGTTTCGGTGATTCCGGAACCGGGAATATGGATAATCAGCGGAACATTAAATACATCGTAAATGTTGTAGTCACGTCCGAAAGTTTCTTTGAATCTCGTTGTGTTGTTCGAATCCGTATTTGAAAGTGCGTAATGATCCCCGTATATGATAATTATCGAGTTATCATACAATCCGCATTCCTTAAGTCCGTCAATGAATTCGCCGATTGCACGGTCGGTATAATTGACAGCCTGAACGTAGCAGCCGAAAAGTGTTCCGACATCGCTTTCTTTTACTTCTATTTCTCTGTCCTTGAGCGGTATTCCGTATGGATAATGTGATGATACCGTAATCAAAAAAGAATAGAACGGTTCTTCGTAGCATTTGATTTTTTCCAGAGCCTGTCGGAACATTTCTTTATCCGAAAGACCCATCGGGAACATGTCGGTTTTCTCGAAATCCTCAAGAGCGGTATAGTCATCGAAGCCCTGCTTAACGTATGCTTCTCTTCTGTTCCAGAACGAGCCTTCATATCCGTGAAACGCATGGGCTCCGCTGTATCCGTTTGCCTTCAACAGGTACGGCAGACCATAATAATCATTATCGGTATATTTAACGTACGCAGCTTCGGATTCGGGTGCGAAAAGGGAATTGTTTACCGCAAACTCGGCATCGGATGTGTTTCCGCCGCCTATCTGGTAGTAATAATTACTGAAGTAAATGGTATCCTCGGCTATGAGCGAGTTCAAGTTCGGCATTATAACCTGTCCCTCATATGAGGAGCCGATTACGAAATTCTGAAGTGCCTCAACCTGTATTATGAAAACATTTCTTCCTTCTGCTATACCGTAGTATTCGCTGTCGGAGTAGTCGGGTGACGTATATGAAGCCTTGTCAACGACATAGTCTGTTGTTGAATTGCTCAAGGTGGTATAGAAATCGCTTGTATGATAGCAGAATAATTCGTTTATCATGTATTTCGCTTCGAAATCAGGATAAACAATTGTTAGAACTGTTATGCAAACAGCTATTATCGCAAATAAAGCACAATATTTTTTCTTTTCGGATTTATGAGATAATTTTTCTGTGAGAGCAGGCAGACGTGATTTCAAATCCTCTCGATTAATACGATAAATAAGCCAGAACGGTAAATCGAATATCAGCATCACATGACGAACCTTCACGAGACTGTTGACCGTATCTTCGATTTTGCCGATTTGCCATGCCATCGAAAGCAGTGAAGCAGACGGCATTTTAGATGCATACGAAAAATATACTGCATCGACTGCCATGAAAACCGACATTATGCAGTATATTACCATAGTGACTGCTTTTGCCGCTTTTACGGAAACAAGCGATATGAGTGTGAATATCGCAAGGATAATTCCCGTTGAAATTACGGCGAAAAGAGGCGGAAAGGACGCAAGCGATACATGGTTGTAAAAAGAGAGTGTTTTCAGAAAAAACAGAACGCATGTTATCGATATGTATACTATATCGGAATATGCGAGAGTACTTTTGTTTTCGGACATTAATTTAATCAGACCTTATAAATAATCGGAAATTCGTATATGTTATTATATACTAAAACACAAAGATATTATATAGTCAAAAAGTACAAAATATTCATTGAAAGAAAAGAATATAAAAGCAACAATAACTCCCGTCGAACATTCATTTTCGACGGGAGTGTAAAGAGCGGATAATCGTCTTTTACTTAACAGACCATTTTTTAGCTATAGCGGGAATGGTCACGAATTCTTTTTTGCCGGGGCAAAGCGGATACATTCCGAGGCAGGAGAAGATGTACCATGCGGCCATGGTGCCGTTGTCTTCGTCACCTGGGAATCCGTCGTCATCGGAAGAGAACGCTTCGAGAGCCATTTTATGCACCCAATAGCGAGCCTTTTCGGTCTCGCCGAGATATGCATATATATACGGAATATGGAAGGAAGGCTGGTTCGAAATAGCACACTGACCGTAGTCTACCGCAGCCATTTCCGTCATTTCGTGGATTTCACCGCCGTAACCGTGAACTCTGTAGTTGGGGGCGGTTGCGAAAAATTCATCAAGCTTCTTCACTAACTTGTCTTTTCCGCCCATAAGCTCAGCCAGTCCGTCAATGTCATGGGGAACGGCAAACGAAGACTGCCATGCTGCGGCTTCCGTGTACTCTCCGCCCCATTTTATGGGATCGAAATCGTCGGCCATGGCACCGTTTTTGTCACGGCCTCTCATAAATCCCGTTTCTTTATCGAAGAGGTTGGCGTAATTCTTGGCGCGCTTCTCATATTCGGGAACAATGTCGTTTCTGCCGAGAGCTTTTGCTACAACCGCAATGCACCAGTCGCCGTATGCGGCATCAAGGGTAAGGTTTACACTTTCACCGAATTCATCACGGGGCACATAACCGTATTTGCAATAAAGATCAGCTCCGTTTCTTCCGAAACGAGGCAGGGGACCGTTGTGATTTGCGTGATTGAGCATTCCCTCAAGTGCATCACTCCATGTCTTTTCGGAACCTATATTGTTAACAACCGCCGTGGCAATAACCGCATCGATAAGGGTTGACGGCATACAGCCTACTTCACCGATGGATATCCATCTCGGAAGCCAGCCGCACTCGCGGTAGTCACCTACAAAACCTTCGAGCATTTCGGCGAATTCATCACGTGCTGTCAGTGTGAAGAGAGGGTATACGGTACGATAGGTATCCCAGAAACCGTTGTCTGTGTAGCGGTAACCTTCGTGGATGCTTCCGTCGATAGGAGTATAGTGGATGATTTTGCCGCTGATATCGTATTCATAGCATTTATGCGGGAACAGGAATGTGCGCCAGAGACAGGTATAGAAG
Organism: bacterium; assembly: GCA_963642885.1. Lineage (GTDB taxonomy): Bacteria > Bacillota > Clostridia > Oscillospirales > CAG-272 > UMGS1696. Next base: position 7,977 of record CAVIJI010000031.1, on the reverse strand, counting down.
GTTTTAGTTGTTTTTTCGTCATCGAATTCGGCATCGATGCGGTTAAGATGTTCTTCCCATATGGTATCGTTTTGCACTTTGATATCATCGAAAGTCGACGAACCGATTTCTCGGTCGATAACCGCTTCCGCGATTTCATCGGATATATAAGACGTACCAACGGCGTATTCGACATCGGACTTTGTGAGTGCAATGTGGATATAGGCTCTGTCGGTATTGTTTTCGCCTATCACCGTGTTTTCGAAATCAACACAGCCGTCCTCGAAACGAAGAACGAAATACATTTTGAAATCCTTCGCTATGTCCTGTGAATGACCGTCGGTCCAACCGATGATTTCGTTTTTCGCGGGAACAAGAGTGTATCCGTATTTACCTTTCAATGGAAGAACGGAAAGATAAGACGATCTGTCGCATTCAAATGAGAGACGGCAAACAGCTCCACGCTCGGTAGGTGTGAGCTCAAAGTTACACATCGAACGTAAAAATTTCAACTTGAGATATGAGGGTGTCATAACGGTTTCTTTGGGTCTGTATCCGCCCCACGCACCGCCTGCGCTTGATGCGACGATATCGTTCTGAGGGGTCATGAGGAAAGTACCGTAATCATCAATCCACGGGCTTGGCTGATGAGTCAGGCGAATGCCTTCTATGCTGTGTGATTCCGGATGAAAATACCAGCTGCCGTTTCTTTCGGTCTGAGGAGCAAACGCAGCCATTCCGAAGGGACGCTGGATTAATGGCAGAGTATTGCCTTGTGAAAAGCGGGGAACCGATTTTGTACCCTGTTTGATGTTAACAAGCTCTATTCTTGACATACTTATTCTCCTGATTAAATATTTTACAGCTGAATTATACCACAAAATAAAGAACAAAACAACGTATATGATAAAACATGAAGTAAACATATCAATCTTGTTTTATCGATAAAAAAAGAATTAAATAGTCGAAAAAAGTTAAAACAGTGAGAAAAAAAGAGAAAATATCGGTATAAATCGTCGTAAATCCGAACAAAAGCCGAATTTTGACTTTATTTGACTTTGACTTACACTGACCTACGGTGTATAATATAGGCACAATGAAGGACAAGGAAAGTCAAAGACAAAAAGTCCGCGAAAGGAGGTGCAAAGCAAATGATATTGTCAGACCACATTGCTTCGCTTATAGATGAGATGCTGAAGCAAGGCGGCGGAAGCGCAGAGGTGAAAAGAAACGATCTTGCCGCAAAGCTCGGATGTGTGCCGAGCCAGATAAATTATGTTATCACATCACGGTTTACTCCGGAGAAAGGATACATAATCGAAAGCAGACGGGGAGGCGGAGGATATATCAAAATAATTCGTGTTCAAATGACGAAGAGCGATTATCTGATGCATTTCTTTCAGTCAATCGGAGATGAGATAGATGAAAAAACTGCGAAAATATACGTCAGAAATCTTCACGAACGAGGTATTATCGAGGAACGTGAAGCAAGAATAGCGATTGCGGCGATGTCTGATGCCGCACTTGAAAAATGTCCCGATGATAAAAGAAATACGGTACGCGCCGATATGCTCAGACACATGGCGATGCTGTTAATGATGTAAATTATAATATTACAGATACACGGAGGAATTTATTATGTTGTGTGAAAGATGTAAAAAGAATGAAGCTACATATTATTACCATGAAAATATAAACGGTAAGCAGAAGACATACAGACTTTGCGGAGACTGCGAAGCAGAGCTCGAAAAGAACGGAGAGCTGAAAGAATTCGACGCAGGCAAAATGTTCGAAGGATTCGATTCGTTTTTCGAAAATCCGTTTGGCGAAGTACACAACATGCTCGCGGGCATGTTCGGAGACAACAATACCAAACAGCTTAAGTCTTCCGACGCGAATAATAATAACGAAAAGAAATGCCCTGTTTGCGGAACAACATTCAGAGAATTTGCGGAAAACGGTATGGCAGGTTGCCCCACATGTTACGAAACATTCGCCGATGAACTTAAGCCGACCATCGGAAGGGTTCACGGTCATACCTCACATATCGGCAGAGCACCTGCAAAGTTCAGAGAAAGACTCGACACAAAGAAGCATATAGCCGAGCTCGAAGAGGAGCAAAAAGAGGCAGTGAAGAACGAGGACTATGAGAAAGCCGCACAAATCAGAGACGAATTAAAGGAACTCAGGAATTCGCTTTAAGTATTTTGAAATAAGCGAAAAGATAATTGTACTTTAATAAAATACAAAACTGCGGCTATAGAATATACGAAATGAGGTAAATATTATGTGGTATAAGAATAACGGTAACGATAATGATGTTGTGCTCAGTTCAAGAGTCAGATTGGCAAGAAACCTCAGTGCATATCCTTTTGCGGAAAAATTAACAAAGGAACAGGCAGAGGAAATCATAAATAAAGCAAAAACCATATTCAACGAAAACGAAGGTTGGACGGCAACCGACATGGAGTCGCTCGATGAAGCGGGAAGAGGTGCTTTGTTTGATAAGCATCTGATCAGTGCGGAATTCGCGAAGAAAAAAGGCCCGGCATGCTACATCGAGAACGCCGAGCAGGAAGTATATATAATGGTTCTTGAGGAAGACCATTTCCGTATTCAAGCTGTAACGGCCGGATTAGATCTCAAGAAAGCGGCGGACGCAGCATATGCTGCCGATGATAAACTCGACAAAGAAGCGGAAATAGCATTCAGTGAGAAGCTCGGTTATATAACACACTGTCCTTCAAATCTCGGTACGGGAATGCGTGTGTCCGTCATGCTGTATCTTCCCGCATATGTAAGAGCAGGATATATGAGCCGCCTGTCATATGAACTTGCGAGAATGGGATATACCGTATGCGGTATAGGCGGAGAAGGTTCCGATACGGTTGCGAATATATATCAGATAGCAAATGAAGCTACTCTGGGTATGAATGAGGAAGAAACAATTTCGAAACTGGAAGAAGTCGTTAAACAGATTATTTCCAAGGAAAGAGAATTGAGAAAAACGATTTTCGAGGATAAGCGTGACTACCTTACCGAGAAAGCAAGACGTGATATAGGAATAATTATGTACGCAGGTCATTTGACGTTTGGAGAATTTCTGACGATGTATTCCGAAATAAGACTTAGCGCCGCACTCGGATATATAAACATTCCGATAAATCTTATCGATGAAATGTTAATCGAAGCAATGCCCGATATGCTCACAACAAGCGGTGCGGATGTTAAAGAGCCTCACGGCAGAGATATCGCAAGAGCGGCACATATGAGAGAAATAATCGGACAGGTTAAGGAAAATTTGGCTTAAAGAAGAAAACATACGGGCAAGCGTGACATGCATGAAATGCTCGGGCTGAAAATTAAACTTTGATATTCAAGCAGAAAAAAGCAATCCGAAAGGATTGCTTTTTTCAGTACCGAACCTAAATAAATATATGGTTGACATCGGTAAAAAATAGGTGTATAATTCCTCCGTTATTGCTTTGTTTAACGACGGAAGGTATTGGTATGTGTAAGAAATGGTTTACTGTCCCCGACATATATACGGAATTCATATGTAAAGCGGGAGACTGCCGCAAGACATGCTGTCACGGTTGGCATATTACATTAACGATGCAGGAGTACTACAGACTGATAGGCTTGGACTGTTCACCCGAGTTGAGACGCAGACTTGACGGCGGAATATACATGCTTGAAATGCCTACCAACGAACGATACGCCGAATTTGCGAAAAATTATATAGGCGATTGCAAAATGCACGGAGATGACGGGTTGTGTACGGTGCAGTGTGAGTGTGGAGAGGATTGCCTGCCGTCTGTGTGCAGATATTATCCTCGCAGTCCGAAAACATTGCACGGAGACGAATGCTCCATGTCAGCCTCGTGCGAGGGAGTATGCGAGCTCTTAATGAAGCGTAAGACTCCGATAGAATTCAAAAGAGTCGAGCTTGAATTTAAATACTATTTGCCGCCGAAACTTGATGATTTCATAACCTTCACATATGAAAGAGTCAGAAAAATGTACATCGGTATCCTTCAGAACAGGACAGTCTCGTTTTATAAACGTATGCAAACCGTTGTAAAAGCATCGGAAATTATCGCCGCATCACTTGACAGCCAGTCTGCCGACAGATTCGATGAACTGCTGGCAGAGTGCCGATCGTTGAAAGAGAGTGAGATTTGCACGACTTACGATGCTCGGGTGTTTGATACCGTAAAGCGTATAATTGCCCGCTTGTGCGAAAGATTTCCGCTTGACTGCTATATGGAGCATATAAATAATACGACATATGCGGGATATGAAGAAAAGCTGAAGAGATTTAATGAAGTCCACACGGATATGGACATTATCGCGGAGCAGTTATTCGTAAATCACGTATTTTACATGGGATTTCCGTATATAGTAGGTAACGGAGCTGTCATCGACTGCAGATTGGCGGCATTATCTCTTGCCGCATTATATGATATGTGGCTGATTATAGCCGTAACCTGTATGGAATCCGGCAGCTTTGAAGAATTATCCGACATAACTTCAGAGGTGTTTAAAATGGCGGAGACATCTAACTATTATCTGTGTGCCGCGGCTCTTGTACATGAGACCGGTTATGACAGCCTGACCATTTAAATGCATGAACGTTACATAAACGGACGCATGAGGCAAGCAACCGACCTTATTCGGTTTTAAGCAGAACCGCGATTATTTCATCGAGATTTTCGACAAAGTAGATGCCTTCCTGTTTATCGGCGGAGGATAAACCCGTTTCAGTCATGTGACTGAGAAGAGCTTTCAGATGGTCGTAGTATCCGTTAAGATTGTAGATAATGCAGGGTTTATCGAGCTGTTTGAGTGAAACCTTTGACATAACCTCGGCTATTTCCTCAAGCGTACCCGTTCCGCCAGGGAATGCGATAAAAGCATCTCCCATTTCGATCATTTTGGTTTTTCTTTCGGTCATGTCCTTGGTGACAATCAGCTTTGTAAGCTTATCGTATTGAACCACGGCATCGATAAAAAACTGAGGTTCGATACCTGTGACAAGCCCGCCCGAGTTGATTACACTTTCGGCAAGTATACCCATCAATCCGCTTTTCGAACCGCCGTATACGAGTGAGTTGCCGCTTTTGCCGATCCATGTTCCCAATTCTTTAACCGCATTGGCGAAGGACGGATCATTTCCTTCGCAGGCACCGAGATAAACCGTTATATTCATACATATATTCCTTTCTTATTTGATTTATACTTTCGGTAATGTAACAGCGAACAAACTTATATTTTAATAAAAAACGGTAGGATTCAATGATTCTACCGTTTTTTGTCAGATTGAGTCGGAACGAGCACCTAACAGATAGTGAGATATCAGGTAATATCCTTGTTTTGTCTCATTATTTCGTATGCGAGCATTGAAGCAGCCGATGCCGTCGAGAGGGAACCTCCGAATTGTCTGTCATAGTCGATTCTTACGATTTGATCCGCCTCTGCGAGAAGTGAAGAAGAAATACCTCTTTTTTCACCGCCTACAACCAAAAATATCGGCTTTTTCATGTCGCACTCAAATGAAGAGACAGAATCTCTGATTCCCGCGCATATTACTTTATAGCCATGTTCCTTAAATTGTTTAGCAGCTGCCGTACCGTCGCCGATGTAGCAGGGTAGTAATTCAGAGGTACCCGCCGAAGAACGGCATACCACGCCGGACGCACTCATCCAATTTCGCGGTGAAAGCACAATACCGTCCACACCGCATACATACAGAGCACGTACGGCATACCCGAAATTATATGGGTCCTCGATACCTTCCAACATGGCGTAAAAGCCGTCTTTTTTTAATTCGCTTTCGCCTAAGCTCGGAATGAATCTATCCGAGCAAAGAGCGATAATGCCGCCGTGGGTACTTCCCGTCGTGTATTTTTCGAGGATATCCGTCGAAACATATTCGATTTGAAAGTTCATTTCGCCCGCTTTGAAGTTCAGCCAGGAGATTTCTTTGAACTTATTTTTCTTTCTTTGCTCATCTATAAGCAGTGTTTCGATTTTTCTGTTGCTTATACCGTTTTCGGCAGCTGTAATTACTGCTCGTATCGATGTCATTCCCTCGAAAACAGTTGACTCTATGAAGCGCGATTCCTCTTTTTTCATAAAAAATCGGTATCGTCAGTCACGTGCTGCATTCAGCTTGAGGTAAGCATTTATAAATCCGTCGATTTCGCCGTCCATAACAGCCTGAATGTTGCCGTCCTCGTATCCTGTGCGTGTATCCTTCGCGAGAGTGTACGGCATAAATACATAGGAACGAATCTGCGCACCCCATTCGATATTCGTTTTTATGCCCTTGATGTCTTCTATCTTCTCGAGTTTTTCGCGCTGCTTAATTTCCATGAGCTTCGATTTAAGCATCTTCATGGCGGTTTCCTTGTTCTGAAGCTGGCTGCGCTCTGTCTGGCATCCGACAACTATGCCTGTAGGAATGTGAGTGATTCTGATAGCGGAGTCTGTTTTGTTGATATGCTGACCGCCTGCTCCCGATGAACGGTGAGCGGTAATTTCAAGGTCTTCGTCCTTTATCTCGATGCTGTTGTCATCGTCGAATTCGGGCATAACCTCAACCGAAGCGAATGATGTATGGCGTCTTCCCGATGCATCGAAGGGAGATACTCTTACAAGACGGTGAACACCGTTTTCGCCTTTGAGGTATCCGTAAGCGTTCTCGCCCTCTATAAGTATCGTAGCGGATTTTAAACCTGCTTCTTCACCGTCAAGCCAGTCGATGAGCTTTACGTTATAGCCGTGTCTTTCACCCCAACGTGTATACATACGGTATAACATTTGAGCCCAGTCCTGAGCCTCCGTACCGCCCGCACCCGGATGGAAGGAGACAATCGCGTTGTTCTGGTCGTACTCTCCGGACAGAAGTATTTCGATACGCTGCTTTTCTTCTTCATCCTCAATGGCACGAACATCGGCTTCTACTTCTCCGACAAGTGATTCGTCGTTTTCTTCAATTGCAAGCTCGGCGAGAGTGATGGTATCCTCGAGCTTATTTGACAAAGCTTCGTACTTGCTGATTTTTTCTTTGATTCTCTTAACTTCCTTCAGTACCTTTCCCGAGTTTTCCTGATTATTCCAGAATTCCGGGTCTGCCGTAACTTTTTCAAGCTCCGCAGCTTTATTTTTCAGTTCGTCGATTCGAAGAGCAGAGCCGAGCTCGGCTACATCTTTTCTGAAATTTTCCAATTTGTATTTAGCTTCTTCAAGTGCAAGTATCAAGGGTTTGTTCCTCCAAAACCATATTTCAAAATTAAATTTTTCTCAAATTTCAACATACTCGAGCGTTTCCGACAGCTGTCTGAGCTTCGGATCTCTTTTAAGCGGATCATATCGAAAAGAACGGCACTTCTGACCTGAGTTGACAATCCCCTTCTTTTTGCACAGCATGATATCGGGATCGTGTAAGGAGCTTGCTTTTTCACAGTACTTACAATACTTTTCGGTTTCGATTTTACTACTCATTTCGAAATTAATATCAACTCACTTTATTACAACGTTTTTTCGGAAAATTATTATGCGATACGAGTACAACACAAACTACCCCATAATAACTTACAACTATTATTATATAGAAGATTGAGACAAAAATCAAGACTTCACGTGAAACTTATTGACAAAAGCGAAAATATAACGTATATATGCCTTCTTTTGCTGATAATAACACCGACCGAATCGGTATATTTCAGTGGAATCGTGTTTTGCTGCGATGGAAAAACGCCGAATAATGAAAACTTACGGATAATTTTTTATAAAACTATGGAATTATAGCATGTGTGTGTGATAAAATATAAGATAGTAAACTGTTTGTATTCGGCTCGCGGGAATTTCGAGAATCGGAAATTCTCCGAAAATTTTATATTTTAGCTTAAACTAATTTGCTTGCATAACGGGGAGAGTACTTTGATAAAAAAAATAAACACGCAGACTTCGGAGCTTACCGCACGAATATTC
>CAVIJI010000030.1:20559-27884 GCA_963642885.1 bacterium | reverse complement strand
GATATAGACACAATTCACATGAAATTCGAAGGGATAAAATGCGTAAAAGAAGAATCCTTAACCGAAAAAAGCTGTGCATACACCGTAACCTTCAACACGGAGAGTGACAGCTTTACCGTAAACGTCATATCTGAGACGGAAATTATAATCAACGGTATCGGATACGAGGCTGTCCGCGGCGGTGCCGATATGCTGTATCTTGCGGGTCTGTTCGGTTAAGCATCTGTCTTAATTCCGATTAAGATTAATATTCAGTGAAAATTACTGTTTATACATAAAAATTACATAAAAATATGATTCGTACACTTGACAAATCACGTAAAAAAGCAGATAATAATATGTGTAAATTAAATACTTACAAAACACAGATTTATTCTGAATAATCATATATATCGGAGGAAAACAATGAAAATCGGAGCTCAATTATTTACCTTACGAGACTATTGCACAAACCTCGAAGACTTTTCCGAAACGCTGAAAAAAGTCGCCGATATCGGTTACACAACTGTTCAGGTGTCCGGAACATGCGCATATGAACCCGAATGGCTTGCCGAAGAGTTGAAGAAAAATTCTCTGACATGCGGAATCACCCATTTCAATTACGACAGAATCGTAAACGACACGGAAAACACAATTAAAGCTCACAAAACATTCTCCTGCCCCGTAATCGGATTGGGAAGTATGCCCGGCGGTTTCGCAGGATACGAAAAGCTCAAATCCGAAGTTAAAGTACCCGCAAAAAAGATATACGATGCGGGACTTCGCTTCTCATATCACAACCACAATTTCGAGTATCTCACAAAGCTCGACGACGGAAGACCTCTCATGCACCATATGTCAGAAGACTTTACACCCGAGGAAATGTGCTTCACGCTTGACACATACTGGGTAAAAGCAGGCGGATACGATGTAATTGACGAAATCAAACGCCTCTCCGGCAGAATTCCCGTTGTCCACTATAAGGATATGCTTATTGACGGTGATAAACAGCTCATGTCATGGGTAGGCGGCGGCAATACAATGGACTTCGAAAAAATCACGGAGGCATTTATTGCTGCAGGAACAAAATACGCATACATAGAACAGGATAACTGCAACGGTGAAAATCCGTTTGATTGTATGAAAAAGAGTTACGAATATCTTAAATCAATAGGACTTGATTGATTTCCGAATATCCTGCCGCCTACCTCACGCAATGCTCACAACGTGTATTCAGTGAGCGAATTCTACAGATTAAGGATAAATAATGTTTAAATATATTGTCGCTGTTATCGGTTTGTACCTGTTTATGATATGTCCCAAGATACGTCATCGCAACAACATGGATTTATTCTGTACTTCACCGATAGCGCACAGAGGCATTCATGACAATAAAACGATTCCGGAAAACTCACTCGCCGCGTTTAACGCCGCTGCGGAAGCAGGATGCGGCATCGAGCTTGACGTACAGTTCACCAAGGACAGACAGCTTGTTGTATTCCATGATGATGACCTCTTGCGTATGTGTGGAGACAGCCGTCTTGTACTCGACGTTACTTACGATGAGCTGTCGCAAATGCGTCTGCTAAACACAGACGAAAAAATACCGCTTCTCTCCGAGGTACTCGCAGTCGTAAACGGAAGAGTTCCGCTTCTCATAGAAATGAAAAACGCTCTTAACGTGGTGTGGGAGCTTCCGCGCGCACTGTATTCGGTTATGAAAGATTATACCGGCGTGTATGCCATTGAATCATTCAACCCCATGTTCTTGAGAAAGTACAAAAAGTTCGACAAGCATATCGCACGCGGAATGCTGTCAATGCATTTCGGAGAGCTCAAAAAGAACCGCAAGAGACATCAAAAGATTCTCGCGGTAACGCTTGAAAATCTCATGTGGAATTTTGTCGCAAAACCCGATTTTATCGCATATCAAATAACCGACTACAGGAAAATCGCGCTGAGACTTAATCATTTCTTAGGTGCCACCACTGTTGCGTGGGGAACAAACGACACATCGGATATCAACAAGAAAAGCAGAAAGTACTTTGACGGCTTTATTTGCGATATCGAGGGCGAAGACGACGTCAACGACGGTATAGAAAAACTGAAGTAATCTTTTGGATACCGATTTTGTTCTATAACGAAAAAAACACGAATTAATCGAAAAAAACTGCCCGACGGAATAAATTTCCGTGAGCAGTTTTTTTCATTTATTACAATGTTACATATCACGTATTTCGTTCAGCCATTCCTCGTGTGCCCTATGATTTGCACATAAAACAGACGTCGGACGTGAAAAATCAAGCTTTTGACCTTTCATATCCGTAATGATGCCGCCCGCTTCCTCTACAATTATCGATCCGGCTGCATAATCCCATGGAAGCAATGTGTACTCGAAATAAATATCGAGAGTTCCCGATGCGACTGATACTATATCAAGCGATGCCGTTCCGGAACGTCTTATATCAAGAGTACGCGTAAACATCTTATAGGCTGTATCGAATGTGGCATATCCGTAACGGTCTCTCGCATAAGGGGATGTTCCGAACGCTGCCAGACACTGTGACAGAGGCTTATCTTCTACGCAGAGCTTTACGATATCGGTGCCTTTAACCTTCATGTATGCACCCTTCCCTGACTCCGCACTGTAGAATCTATCGGCGTACGGATTGAATACCGCTCCGTATATCATCTTTCCGTTATCGCATAAACCGACCGAAATCGCACTGTAGCGTCTGCCGTGTATAAAATTCGTCGTACCGTCAATCGGATCTATGATAAAATTCAAACCCGAATTTATGGTTTTCATGTTATCTCCGGATTCTTCTTCACCCACAATCTTTGCCTCTGGAAATTTTTCTCCGAGCTCTCCCGTAAGATATTTTTCGACCTCCACATCGTATGCGGTGACAAAATTCGCGTCTCCCGGTTTCGCACTTACCTTAGATGTAATATCCTCGGCCTTGAGAATTATTTCTCCTGCTTTTCGCATGATACTCTCTATAATCTCGTACATGATAAACTTAATCCTTTTCGGTTAATTATGCCTCTCGGCAAGCGGAATAAATTTAATTCCCCCATAGTCCTTCAGCGTTCCGTCGGCTAAGCATACAGTATCACAGCACAAAGAATCACCGTGAATCCTTCCGTATATGTATGCCTTACCATCGTAATAGCCGCCGCAGCCTCCGAAAAAACCGCAATTGTACCCGTCCAGTGTAATCATTTCGGTAATCAAAGAACTCTTAATTCCGTTTTTAGCAAGCAGTCTGTTTATTCCGATATCACTTGTATATACATGCTCTCCGCAAACAAGACAAGAACAGCCTGCGTACCCCTGTTTTGTGTTAAGCACCGTAATTCCCGCTCTATCGGCATACCCGAGTATTTCCGCCGCCGTAGATTCTCTCCTGCAAAGCAGAACATCACCGACAGCCGTGTTTTCGATAAATGCGGTATTGAATGCCGTATCATTTGGGTATATCCTATCACGGTAAGCATCGGAAGCTATAACGTTATATCCGCTGAGCATCGATATGTTCGTTACAATATCATTGTATTTTTCCGCGTAGTGTCTCGGAAAGAATATATTGTTTCCGAGCACGGTGCATATCATATCGGGATGTGAGGCTACCGGAATATCTATTTCATCATCACACGGGAGTTTAATCACTTCGAATTCGGAACAAAAATCACCGCCGACAGGTGCGATCGACGAAACAAGTGCAATTGATTTTTTCATAGCTTAATACTTCAGTGTAATTAAAAACTCTCCTCAATATAAATCTACTGTAGGAGAGTTCTCAAATAATGTTTAATTTGTTCACGCGCGCTCTATTTTACCGGAACGCAGGCAACGAGAGCATACGTTTACTGTTGTATGTTCGCCGTTAACAACAGCTTTAACCTTTCTGATGTTCGGTTTCCAAGCTCTGTTTGTTCTACGATGTGAGTGAGAAACGTTGCAACCGAATGTAACGCCTTTTCCGCAGATGCAGCACTTTGCCATAATAAGTTACACCTCCATTAATGGATTCATTAAACAAAACGTCAACGATGTTATTATAACACACTTTATTTCAAAATGCAATAGGAGATTTTATTTTTTTATATCTAATTTTACGCTTTTTTTCAAAGCGATTTTATAAATTTTTCTATTCTGTCAAGAGCGGATGCGATATGCTCTACCGAATACGCATATGATATTCGAACAAAGCCCTCTCCGCATTCTCCGAAAGCCGTTCCGGGGACAACTGCTACTCCTGCTTCGTCCAAAAGTCTTTTAGCAAATGTTTCCGATGACAGCCCCGTACATGAAATATTCGGATACACGTAAAAAGCACCTTCGGGATCAAAGCACTCAAGTCCTATGCTTCTGAGTCCGGATACAATATATCTTCTTCTGCGGTTATACTCGCTTCTCATCATATCAACATCACCGTCTCCGTTTCGCATAGCTTCAACGGCGGCATACTGAGATGATGTAGGTGCACACATTATCGCATACTGATGTACTTTCAGCATCTGTTTGGTGATTTCAGGCGGTGCGAGAGTGTAACCGAGTCTCCACCCCGTCATTGCGTAGGTTTTCGAAAAACCGCTTGCGACAACACATCTTTCACGCATACCGTCGATGGATGCCACGGAAACATGTTCTCTGCCATATGTGAGCTCACAGTATATTTCATCAGAAAGAACCATAATATCCGTATCACGCAATACTTCCGCTATTTTCTCGAGATCCTGTGCCGTCATGATTGCTCCGGTGGGATTGTTCGGGTAAGGAAGAACCAACAGCTTCGTTTTCGGCGTAATAGCTGCCTGCAATTCTTCTGCCGTAAGCTTGAAGTTGTTTTCTTCTTTTGTTTCGATGTACACGGGAACGCCGCCCGCAAGCGCGGTTATCGGCCCGTAGCACACGAAAGACGGCTGGGGAATTATTACCTCGTCACCGGGATTCACGAGTGTACGAACACATAAATCGATAGCTTCACTGCCGCCTACGGTTACGATTATTTCATTCTTCGGATTATACTCAAGGTGAAATCTGCGGCGCATGTAATCGGATATTTCACTGCGCAGCTCAATTGTACCGGCGTTGGATGTATAGTAGGTTTTACCGTTTTCAAGCGACTCTATCGCAGCGACACGAATATGCCACGGTGTAATAAAGTCAGGCTGACCGACGGTGAGGGATATGACATCGTTTCTTCCGTCGAGCAAATCGAAAAATTTTCTTATTCCCGACGGCTTTATCTCCTGCACCGTGTTTGACATAATTTTCGAATAATCAAGCATCAGAATTCGTTTCCTCTCTCATCAACGGGAACCGAACCGTATATGATGTTGTTATCCTTGTACTTTCTCAACACAAAATGCGTAGAAGTTGAAATAACATCCTCTATTGTCGCAAGCTTCTGTGCGACAAAGAACGCAACCTCGCGCATGGTCTTACCTTTTATAAATACCGCAAGGTCAAAGCTGCCCGACATGAGGAAAAGAGATTCGACCTCGGGGTAGTTATATATTTTCTGAGCAACGTGATCATATCCGCGGTCGCGCTGAGGCGTTATCTTCAACTCTATCATTGCGGATACATACTCTCTATCCGTTTTATCCCAGTCTATCTCCGTTCTGTATCCGAGAATAACTCCCTCACGCTCATAATCGTCAATCATTTTCTTGATATCGCCGACTTCTTTATCCAGCATAAGCGCAATGGTTTCGGGAGTAAGTCTTGCATCGTTTTCGAGTATTTTCAATAAGTCAATCATATTGTTTTCCCTACTTCTTTATTTTTGTCATTATTTTGTCAAGTGACAATCCGTATTTTTCCGCTATATCACGAGCATAGCTCTTTCCGTCGGGCTTTTCACGTAATATTTTAAAGCTGCGTGAGCCTTTTTCTATTGCCGCGACAAGGTTGTCTATTTTCACTCCGCCATTCGGAACACAGGATGCGTTTATTGTATCCACCGATGCCGCAAGATCATGTAAATGTGTTGAGAATATTCCGCGGCACCGTGCCATAGAGAAGCCCTGTAAAACCTCGGAGGCTATATACGCCGCTTCAAATGAACCCGTGGATGAAAGAGATTCGTCGCAAAGGACAAGACTGTCCTCGCTTACTTCTTCGAAAATCGTGCTGAGACGTGAACATTCCTCACCGAGTCTTCCTTTATCTATCGTATCCTCGCTGCCTGTCGGGAAGTGAGTGAATATTTCATCACAAGGACTGATTACGCACGAGTCGGCACAAACAGGCAATCCGAGCTGTGCCATAACAAACGCAATTCCCACCGCACAGGTAATTACCGATTTACCGCCTCTGTTGGGGCCCGTGAGGACGTATATCATACCGTTTTCATCAAATGTGAAATCATTCGGAACAACAGGTGCGTCAAGCTTCATAGCCACAATCGGATTGCATAAGCCTTTGGCGTCAAACGCTTTCTCCGACATCGGTTTGATAACGGGATGGCAAAGCGGACAGCCTCTGTCCTTCAGCTTCATGAGAAGCTCCGTTGCCTTTGTAACAAATTCAATCTCGGGCATTAACCTAATCAGGAAATCCGTATTCTCGAGAACATAGTGCTGAATAACCTTTTTCCATGAACGTATGGACTGACGGAAAACATCGTTTATCGCTCCGTTAAACGCATTCGCAAGTGCATTCTGCTGATTATCTGACTGTCCCTTTTTAAACGGAATAAGCGGTGCTATGCAGGTCATTTCGTCGTTCTTGAAATCAAGGCGGAGCATTTTATCGAGCAGCTCACCCGATTTAAAGTACTCATTGTTGATCGAAAGAACGCCTGCTTTGCTCGCTCTCAGCTGTGAATCGAAATTTACACCTATGGTAACGCTCTTTATCTCACGTACCCGTGAGGTGAGCTCCTTGAGCTGATTATTTAAATTTTTGTAGTATTCGCTTCCCGTAAGAGTATTGATTCTTTCCGCAAACCGTCTGAATGCAACACTCTTGAATTTACCCGCAAGCGGAATCAGATTGTCTCTTAAAAGATCGAGAAGACTTGTGTACAGCTCAACCTCGGTTATACTGTACAGATACGCCTCGGTAGATGCCGCTGAATCACTGCCCATTCGTCTGAGCTCGGTAATATCGTTAAGCAGCGGTATCATTTTCAAGAGAATATGCGACAGTTCGGGATTGTCAACCATGTCCTCGAATGTATCCTGTCTGTATAAAATCACATCAGGATCGCAGGTATAAAAGCTGCCGAAGTCACATGTTTTCAAATCCATAAGGTAATCCAGCTCAAGCTGTTCCGTTGTAATACGAGAAAGCTTTGCGTTTTCTTCGCCCAGCATGTGACGTCTGAGCG
>CAVIJI010000030.1:0-20507 GCA_963642885.1 bacterium | reverse complement strand
GCGTATCGGAATCCGGATAAAGTAAGCTTATATCGGAAGTATCTAATTTTTCTTCAATTATTTCTGGCATATTATCCCACCGTATTTTACTGAAACGCCGATTCGGGAAGTCTTTCGCATGAAAAAGCCGAAACATGAAAGTAAATGTATGGCATAAAAGAACATGCGGCACCCTGATTATTCGGCGCATTCTCGGAAAATTCTATAGCTATCTAACATATTATACTATAATTCCGATGAAATAACAAGAGGAAATTTATCATTCTCGGAAAATGTTAATTTTATGAATACTCAGCTTATAAAGCGGAATGCGCTATTGACTTTTACGTTTGCTTAGTATATAATTCCTCTGTAACGAGTTTTATCTTATATACGGTAACGTCAGTCGTATAATTGTAGGAGGTTACAGATCTGCCGATTATCTTCGTGACTGTTTTCACAATTTTTTTGATGCACAAATAAAAGCACATTCCGTTAGTCCGGAATTGCTTTTCGATATAAATTATTTACAGATAAATCAGGCGGCTTTTCTCGCATATATGAATCGAATCTTTAAAAGAACCTTAACCTTTTTTAAAATAATTGTCATAGCACTGTGCCTTGCGGGCTGTACAGCCTCGATAAGCACTCCCGCGGTGAATGAGGCGGATGTCGAGACAATTGTCGCGGATGAAACGAAAATAACCTCTTCGATTACCGCAAGCTCGTCTCCGGCTATATATACGGACGGTGAGCAGCCATCGGATATAACATTCGAATACGATACCACGGAAGGTGTCGTGCTTCGCTATACCACAAATTGCTCCGCTCCGACAAAAGATTCGAACTTATATGAAGCAGGTACCTCTTTGGAGCTTAATTACAGAGATACCGGCGACGGAACGACAACACAGGCTATACTGAGATGTGCGCTTTTTAAAGACGACGAACAAATATCCGAAGTCTGTAATTTTGTATATATGAGTGCTCCGAAGGACCGATTCGAAATGCAGGTCTATTCGATTATATCCGACAAAAAGAATTTCTACAGCAACGAAACCGGCATTCTTGTATCGGGTAAACTCGGCGGTCAGCCGAACCCGACGGGATGGATGCCATGGTACAATAACGCAAACTATTACGGACGTGGAATAGAGTGGGAACGCCCCATCGGACTCACGGTATTCCGCGAAGACGGTACCGCGGGCATCAATGTTAACTGCGGAATCAGAGTTTCCGGAGGATACACGAGAGTCAACAAACAAAAATCTCTGCGTCTTTATGCGAGAAAAATTTATACCCCTGACAGCGGAGTATTCGAGTATTCGTTCTGGGACGGCTTACGCGGCTCACATACCGACACACCCGTCGCGTTCAGTGATACCGTTCTGCTTCGCGGTGGCTCTAACAATGAAGGAAACGCTATTTTCACAACTCCTTCCCTTCTGATGCTTCTTGAGGGTACCGATTTGGACAGGCCCGCAATGACTCCCATAGTCGAGTATATTAACGGACGATACTATGGCATAGTAATGCAGCTCGAGGATTATGATGCCGACTATTTCCTCGCAAACTACGGCGTTGAGGAGGAATATCTGAGCACAATCAAGGGAACGGCACCGGAGCTTTTACGCTCGACGGGATGGTATCTTGATGACGGACCGGATGGCGAAGCCGAAGAGCTTATCAGTGCTCTTAAGTACATAAGCAGAAACGACATGACCGATCCCGAATGCTATAAAAAAGCGACCGAAATGATAGATATACAAAACTATATCGAGTATATCGCATTCGAATCGTTTATAGGCAATACAGACTGGCCCGACAATAACCTTCGTGCATGGAGATATAATAAAAACGGATACGACCCCGATGCGGAGGGGGTGTTCGACGGAAGATGGCGCTTCCTTACGAAAGACCTCGACCTTTCCTTCGGCTACGGCTCGTATGATTCTTCGGGAAATCCGTATATGTATATGGCAGGCTCGTCGAGTCTTCTTCTGAAAAATGTCTATACCTCACTCATGAAAAACTCAGAGTTTTCCGATTTGTATTATAACTACATGTGTACTCTCGCAGGTGCGGTTGTAACTCCCGAGAGATGTGAGCATGTTTTCGATCTGATGCAGGTATATAACGGCAAAGAAACCGCGGTGTCCATAAGCTCACTCGGTGTCGGCGGAGGATCGCGCGGAAGCTGGAACTCGGGCTTTGATGTCTTGAGAAAATATTCGATAAGTCGCGCCGCAAATGTACTTTCGATGACAAAAAACACATCAAAAAGCAGACTCGGTGATGTTACAGTATCGATTGAAGGAGAAGGCAATGTAAGACTCGGTTGGTACGCAATCGAGTCGGGAGACAGTCGATCATACCTTCAGGGAAGACGTATACCGCTCGAGCTGAGTCCGAGCGACGGATACGAAATCGGTGAAATCAAATACGATAACTGCTATCTCGATGATGAAGGATATTTGATTATCACCGAAAACAACGCCGCTGTAAGTGTTTCTTTCGTCGAAACAAAACAAGATGAAGTTTCCGAGTCGGAAACGAAAGCGGTTGTCATAAACGAAGTCATATTCCGCGGAACTGATTATAAATGGATTGAACTCTACAATACAACGGACAGCGAAATCACACTTTCCGGTTGGTCAATCGGAAAGAAGACAAATCCCGATAAAGCTGTTCAGTTCGACACCACAGTGATATCGGCTCATTCATACGCTTTAATATGCTCGACCGATTATTCAAACAGCAAAGGTATCGAAGGCTTGAGCATTGCGCTTTCATTCGGAAACGACGATGAGCTTTACCTGTTTGACTCGGATAAAAACGTTGTAGACAGTGTTGTACTCAGCTCACCGTCGAAAACGGTTCACCTGGGACGAATGCCTGACGGTGGCGATATGGTTGAACTGTCCCGTGATGAGGCTACGCCGGGCGATGCGAACCATATTAAAGATGACAAAAGCACATTCGGTTCCGACGCATTTGAGCCGTATGTCCTTATATGCGGTCGTGCGTACGATTTCGACGATTGCTTTACCGAAAAAGACGGCGTCAGATATGTAAAGAAAACAGAACTCATGGATATACTGTCGCAAAACCGCTCATGCACCGAGCTTTACAGATATGTTAAAAAGCAGACATCTGATATTACGCTTGACGATTTAATTGAAAACAGCGCATACAACGAAGGCGCGAGTGTACGTTATCTGTCGGAGCTTGATTCCGTAATTATCGGATGATTCTGCGGAGATATTAATTCGTATTTACCGTGATAACCCAATACTTTCTCATTTGTATATGACCGTGTTTAAAGATATACAAACATTCATATACGATTTTTCGGAAAGATTTGTATCACAGTTAAATAAATATTTTTTAAATTTTCACAAGGAGAAACGAAAATGAAAAAAGCTTTAAGCATTATCCTCGCGGCACTTATGCTTTCTTCTGCTTTTGCTCTTACAGCTTGTTCAGGCAGCAGCGAAAACGAAACAACTGCTGATACAACCACCGAAACAACTGCCGAAACAGTAGCGGAAACAGAAGCCGAAACAGAGGCCGAAACAGAGGCTGAAACGGAAGCCGAGACAGAGGCCGAAACAGAGGCTGAAACAGAACCCGAGACAGAGGCTGAAACAACAGCCCCCGAAGAAACAAACGAAGGTACTGTTTTCGATCAGATGTCCGAATGGCACTATACAACATTTGTTTGCCCCTACACAGACGGTGCGGGTGTTGTAGCCGGCGGTGAAGCTAACGGTCACTTTGAAGAAGCAGACGATGAAATGGCTGCTTTCATCAAGGAAAACCCCGAATGGTATAAGGATACCGCTATGATGGAAAAGTGGGATGTTGTTGAAGCTCCTTTCGGTGACTGCATCAACTCTATGCTCGCCGCTCAGACAGACTTCGTTCTCGATCCCGCTAACACGAACGGTCTTATGACTTACAAATCATTCACTATCGATGACGTAAGCGAAGACACTCTCTACACAATGTACTGCTTCTATGACAACACCGTTTATATTTACGTAAACGGCGAAGCATTCTACATTGCTGACGCTAACTGCGGTACAGGCGACTGGAACGGCGGTTACGACGAAATCAAGTGCAACACGGCAGAAGACAAGACACTCAAAGATTTCCTCCACGAAGGCGAAAACTACATCGCAGTTTCCATTAAGAACTGCTGGGGCGGACGTGAATTCGATATGTTCGTTTCCTACGAAAAGAACTCCACAAAGAAATCCGTAAGCTACTTCACTCGCGGTTCCGATTGGCACTACAGTGTATACGCTTGCCCCTACACCGATGGTGAAGGCACAATCGACGGTGGTGTTTCCGGCGGTTACTTCGATGAATCTACCGATGAAATGGCTAAATTCATCAGCGAAAATCCGAATTTCACAACAGATACAGCTACTCTCTCCGCATGGCCCACAGCCAACGGTCCTTTCGGCAACATAATGGAAGAAACAGGCTGGACAGGCTCCAACCATGGCCTTATTCTTTATAAGTCATTTACAGTAAGCGATCTCGCAGCAGTTAATGATTGCGATGAATTCGTTTGGGACTGTGCATATGATAACGCTATTCACGCTTATCTTAACGGTACCGAAGTTTATACCGATGACGGCGAATGCGTAAATCAGGACTGGCAGGATGGTAAGTTCGCTCTTGATAAGACTCAGATTCTTGATCTTCTCAAGGAAGGCGAAAACTACTTTGTAGTAACAATTAAAGATGCTTGGGGCGGAAGAAACTTCGACGCAGGCTTCTCTGCTGAATGGAACTGATCTGATCAGATAAAAAAAAGAGCCGCATTAATGCGGCTCTTTTTTTGTTTTCCATTGACTTTGTATGTCAGATTTGTTATTATTTAATCGTCATCCACAGAAAACTTAATGTGAGGCCGATTATGATTTATTATCTCTTTATTTTTACAGCACTTGTTCTGTTGTCGTTGCAATTTGCGGCAAACAAGGAATACGGCGTTCTTTGCGGTACCTCCGCCGAGTCATCCATAGTATTTACTACCTATGCGGGATTTGCGTCCGCCGTAATCCCTCTCATCTACGCAGTGGTATCTCACGAAGGAATCACCGCTACCCCATATTCGTTGATAATGGCTTTTCTCATCGGATTGTTCAGCTGTACATATACGGTAATAGGCTTTAAAATAATGGAACTCGGAAGCCTTTCGGTATATACAATGTTTTTAATGCTCGGTGGTATGCTTCTTCCCTATCTCTTCGGCATAATTTGGCTCAAAGAATCCGTATCTGTCGCAAGGGTAATCGGTATTATTCTTCTTATTTTATCACTGACATTTCCTGTTGCGGCACGTAAGGAAAGTGACAAATCAGGTACCTTATTCATAATTCTGTGCCTTTCGGTATTCATTCTAAACGGCGGTGTCGGTATAGTTTCTAAGCTGCATCAGGTGTCCGATACTTTTCCGAAAAGCGGCACGGCATCGTTTTCGTTTTTCTCGAACATGGCTAACGGAATCCTCTCAGGTATATTTCTGACAATAACACACTTAAAAAACAAAAGCTTAAAACAAAATGTAGATAGTACGGTATCAACCGAAAATACACCTACTAAGCACACAGGCAGGAACAAACTGCTTAAGGTTGCCGCGGTTATCGCAGCATATGCGCTCTTCAACGGTGTATCGTATACACTGCAGCTTGTCAGTGCGGGTATGGTACCCGCATCGGTCATGTATCCGATGATGACAGGCGGCTCCGTTGTTCTTACCGCTGTCGCGGGATTTGTTTTCTTCCGTGAAAAACCGGACAAAACCTCACTTATGGGTCTTATTTTGTCGTTTGCCGCAACATTTTTGTTTTTGTTCTGATAAAATAAAAAGGAATGTGCCGTTTGGCATCATTCCTTTTTTGTTTTACTGAACCTCAAAATATCCGATGTTTATCCGAGATTGTCCTTTATAAGACAATCGCCTTTTTCATCCCAAATGATTTTCTCACGGAGATATCCGTTTCCCAAAACATTGGATTGAACAACCGTGGCTTCCGAATTTCTGACGACAATACCGTAATCAGGTGATTTCGTACCGCCACCGCCGTCGTTTTCTCCGATTCTGAATGTGTTGCCCGTAAGCGTAAGATTCTTAACGCTGTCAAGCAATACATGGGAGCCTTCATATTTACTGCCGAAATTCATACCGTCGGGACATCCTCCGCGATAGAAGAAATTACCCGTAACGGCACAGTCGGCAAACCGGGCTCCGTTTTCGTCGCCCAGCCACAATGCGGGGCCGAATGTTCTGTCGAAATAGTTTCCGGTGATATTTGCCGCACTTCCCGAGGGGAATTTAAAGCCTGCCTTGCGATTCCATTCGACACGGTTACCGGTTAATGTGACAGATGCGGTACACGGGCCGCCCTGTATTCCGCAATTTCTGTTTGCGGAAAACCAGTTGTCGATAATAAATCCATCCCAACCGTCAATATACAGACCCGCACCGCCGTTTCGATGAAGCATTGAATGGCGGATAGAAAAACACCATATATGCTCAAGTCTGACTCCGTCTCCGGAAAAGCATCCTATTCTGCAGTCGTCGATTGTAGGAGTATCCTCTTCGCTTCCTCCGTTGTATTTATCCCAATACAAACGAACACCGTGTATATTGTCTCCCAGATTTGCACCGTTCATGGATATTCCCGAAATCGAGCATCCGAACGCTCCCGTTATATCAAGCATACATTTTGCCGCAGGATCACACAGCTTCAGAATCGATACTCCGTCATCACGGAAGCTCCATGCCGAGTAGCCTTCGATTCTCGTATGAGATCTCATGTGAAGCTCACCTGTCAGATATGTTCCCGGCGGAACTATCACACATCCGCGAACCTCTCCCGCTGCGTCGAGAGCACTTTGAATAGCAAAAGTGCAGTCAGTCACTCCGTCCGATACAGCTCCGAAAGCTGTTATGTCGAAAATATTTGTCATAATAACCTCCGAATATTATATAGATATGTCGAGTTTGTACGCTAATCTGTTTTCTCAGTCTTTCTTTAATGAATCTCTGATTTCACGGAGAAGAAGAATTTCTTCGGACGGCTCTTCGGGTGCGGGTTCTTCCTCGACAGCAGCCTCTTCTTCAACCTTCTTTTTCTTTTCGAAAGCATCCTTTGTCTTGTTCAGCACTCTGACCACACAGAATACACATAGAGCGACAATAAGGAAATTGATAATGGACTGTATAAGTGAGCCGTACATAATAGCACACTCCGCAGTATCTTCCGTAGCTTCGGTAAGTACAACCTTATACTGAGACAAATCAAGCCCGCCCATAAGCTTACCTATAACGGGGTTGATTATCTGCTGTACGAGTGAGTTGACAATAGCGGTGAATGCCGAACCTACAACTACACCGACTGCCATATCCATCACGTTTCCGCGTGCGATGAAGGTTTTAAACTCACTCCAAAACGTGCTTTTTTTCTTTTCTTCTGCCATACATTTTCTCCTTTATGTTGATTTTATTGTTCCTGAGTATCATCAGGCAGTTTAACGTTTGTTATATCGATTTTACCGTGTATTCTTTCTTCATATGCCACATTGGTTCTGATTAAGTGAAGAATATGGTTATTGATATCTCTTCCTTCGTTCTCAGCCGTAACAAGCATTTTCTTATACAGTTCCTCGTCAATACGTACTGTGAATGTAACTCTGTTTTTCTGTGCCATTTTATCTCCTGTTTGCGATGATTTCTTCTGTTATTATAACACTACACGGCGTGAAAATCAATCGGTTTTACAAATTACCGAATGCATGAATGTCGTTTATTTGTATTGACTTTTTTCACTTTTTGAGTTATAATTAAGAGACCGGGATGTAGCGCAGTTGGTAGCGCGCGTGGTTTGGGACCACGATGTCGCAGGTTCAAATCCTGTCATTCCGATGAGAAAGACTGTAAATCACAAAGCACTAATGATTTGCCGTCTTTTTTTACTGTGATAAATAACGTGCAAATTCAATACATATCACACCGCAGCGAGTCTCGGGGATAAACCGTATTTTTCGAAAGACAAGTAAATCGGTATTTCCTTTATTATTTATTATCGGAGTTAATTTATGGATCATCTTCGCAATCTTCCCATCGATCATATAGAAAGCCTGTCTGAAATGATAGAAATCAGGCCGAACCGTGTTGTCAGTATGGCTTTATCGAAAAACGAGCACTGCCAAATGACGCTTTTGGCTTTCGCCGACGGTGAGAGCGTCAGCCAAGAGCAATATTTCGGAGATACCTTATATTACGTACTGGATGGTGAAATGCCTTTGGTCATAGGAGACAAGGAGTATCTCCTGCATTCGGGTGACTGCATGGCTGTCCCGTCAGGTGTGCTTCATGCAGTCGGAGGAACGACTCCTTTTAAATTACTTCAAATAACATTACAATGAATTATCGGAGGATTTACTTATGGAAAAGTTAATCAAAAACTTAGAACACGCAAAAACTTTCGCACTTGCAGAGCAGGTTTCATACGAACCCGGAAAAGTCGTAAGTCTGTCGCTTGCTCAGCGTCCGGGCGTCGCCATGTCTCTCTTTGCATTCGACGCAGGTGAAGGCATCAGCACACACGCCGCTCCCGGTGATGCAATGGCATATATTCTCGAGGGAAAAGCACAAATCACAATCGACGGTATTGTACATCATGTCAGCGGCGGCAGTGCGATTGTAATGCCCGCGGGTATTCCCCATGCCGTTAAAGCAATTACACAGTTTAAAATGCTTCTTACGGTCGTTAAAGCAGAACAAACCATTGCCCATCCCGCCAAGCACTGAATTATTCCTCGGAAAACGCTTAGTATAAAGCCGTGACTTTCACTTAAAATTCACAAAACTTTATGGAAATAATCACGACAGTATGTTATCATATTAGGTAACATCTTATCGAATATTATGCGGGACTGTCATGGATTCAAAAGTAAAATCCGTATCAAATAAGCACAAAACGGGGCATCGTTTTTTTGTTGTATACTTTTCGGTTATATTGGTTCTCATATGTGCGGCAAGAGCGATATCTTATTTGTGTACGCTCAGCTCCACAGATATCACATTTCCGGAATGGGTTGAAACCGTAACGTCATATCTGTCGGAAATACTTGATGCTGTCCGCCGTGCGGTTTCTTATGCAGCCGTAGTCTGTGCCGTTTATACGGGCTCCGGAATCATAACCACCGTCTCGGTGTCTCTTCTCACATTATCTGATCTTGCCGTCAGATTTTTTATCGATTATTTCGGTAATGCCATATCGGGTACGGAAATCGTGGCTGCACTCTGGCTCGGAGCCGACTTTTTGTACGAGGTCATATTTATAATTCTGGCCTGCATCCTGTCACGATTGGTTCAATTAAAATTTATGTCTGCGGATGATCGTCGGAAGAAAAATAAGTTTTCTTCCGAGAAGGCTTTGCTGTATTCGGTCGTATTGTACTGTATATCACGTCTTGCCTTCGAATTAATCTACTTAATAGATTTTCTTTTGTCCTATGTGAACATAACCAATACCGAAATCGCATCAATTGTGGGTTCTTTTCTGAAAATAATCGTAATATACGGCGGGATATCATATTTAGCCGCTTATATTATGCTCCCGATTTTGACATCCGCAAAAAGCAAAGATATCGGCTCTCTCAACATATAATTTTACCGTTTGCTCTTGCATTCATGAGCTATATGTGTTAATATGGTAAGTGGTTGATTTACAAATATTTTATAACCAAGGAATCTAAAAAATGAAAAAAGCTGTTTCGCTAATTATCGCAGCCGTCCTTGTTGCCTCTGCATTCAACTCCTGTGGTTCATCGGACGACCTTTTAACTTACAGATACAATTATGATCTGTCTGAGTACATTGATCTCGCCGACTATAAAGGACTTCCCGCCGAGGGATATACAATCAATATCACTGAGGAAGATATAGAACAGCAGATACTTTCGACTCGCTCGTACTATTCGAAGCTGACCGATATTACCGACAGAGGTGCCGAATACGGTGATACGCTTTTCGTAGATTATACAGGCTCCGTCGACGGTGAAATCATTTCCGAAGCATCAGAAAGCGATGCCGAGATAACAATCGGCGCGGGTTCGATGCCGGATGATTTCGAGAACAATCTCATAGGCTCAGTAGTGGGAGATACTCTTTCATTTGACATTACATTTCCCGACCCTTATCTTCAGTACCCCGATCTTTCGGGTGATAATGTTCACTTTGAGGTAACCGTAAATAATGTCTGTGAGCAAGAGCTTCCCGAATATAATGACGAATTTGCGCAAGCTTATCTCGGATACAATTCCACAGCGGAATATGAAGAACATATAAAAACTCTCATGGAAGAGCATTATATGGAAATATACTACCAGAGCATAGATTCGCAAATCTGGGATACTGTCATTGAAAATACAACGGTAAAAAAATATCCCGAAAAGGAACTCGATCAGATATACGACGATATGGTAACCTCCGTTCAGGCATACGCTACTAATGCGGGTGTTCAGTTCTCAAGCTATGTCGAAGCCGTTTATAAAATGACCGAGGATGAATTTTACGCAAGTCTCAAAGAACAGGCCGAGGATTACGTTAAAGACGAAATGGTTAAGTACGCCATAGCCAGAGCCGAGGGAATAACTCTCACCGATGAAGAATATCAAGAGGGTGCCGAGGAATATGCTACCGATGTATACAGTCTCGACTCAGTTGCGGCTCTTGAAGCTATATATGACAAAAAGACTATTCGTCAGACGTTAATGTACGAAAAGGTTCACGAGAAGGTTGTAGATTACGCAGACGTAACTCTTACAAATCAAAACACCGCCGACTGATAGAATCACGCCGAATAAACACAGGGAAGACCGAACATAAGCTTTGTCTTCCCTGTATTTTTATTTTACCGCCGATAGCGGCATACACTGCAGTCAGTGTTTTCCCAATGTGTAAATAACGTATCTGTCGCTTAATTCACCGACAGCCATTTCCCTTCTGTAAAACAAAACACGATATCGATACGTGATACTGCTTCCCGACTGAATAGTAAATCCACCCTTAAAGAACAGATTATTTGCGGCAAATAAACCGTATGCTCTGACGTGCCATGCGGTCGGATGGCGTTCGTTATCTTCACTGTCGAAAACCGTTATACCCATCCTACCGAGATTATCGATATCGGCACTGTAGTCACACCATTCCGCACTTCTTCCCCAGCATTCATGCTCTCCGCGTCCGCCCCAAGAATTGAGTATATGTCCGCTTCCGCTGTCGCATCTCATGTCGTCTCTTACTCGTATTCCGAGAGGGCCCGCTTCCTTTGTCGCTCCGAATTTCACATCACCGTAATCGGCTGTAAATTTTGTCTCGATATCGAGGATTTTAACATCGGATGCTTGATTATATACCGTATATGATGTTGTTTCGGTCAAAAGCGAGTTATCAGCACCGTCACACCAACGATTTTTTGCCGTAAATGTTGCGTAGGCCGATGTCGAACACATATCTGTGACGGCTTCGTTTTTAACTGTACCGTAATTGCCGTATTCGTTCCAACAGTCGATACCGTTTACATCACCCACCGCAATAAACAGTGATCTCTGATGTGGGTGTTCTTTTGTTTCAAAGTCAAGCCGTGTAAACGGAATACCGTCCTCATCGACAATCTGTCCCATGAAAGGTTTATTATAACCTTCGAACACATAATCAGAAAAATGCTTTCCGTTTATCGAAATATCAACCTTGTCTTTATCCCGTTTAACCGCACATCCGCCTACATTATCATAACCGGCTTCGAGTTCGAGTTCGTCCCCTTCTTCTGCGGTTATAACGGCAATTACTCCGTCCTTGTATTTGGATGCAGGAAAAACATTAATTCCGTCTGTCAATGATGTGATATTTTCGTCCGCAATACCGCTTTCGGGAACAAGATAAACAGGTTCACATCTATGATTTCTTATAGGCTTATATTTGAATTTTGCTTTTTCCATATATTACCTCTTTCAAATCAAGCTTTTCAAATATTTCAGTGCGCTGTCCGCATCTTTCATAAAATCGGAAAAACCGCTCTCAACCGACAGCACTCCGTCATAGCCTCCGTTTTTCAATTCCCCGATAAACTTTTTGTTGTAATCGAGATCGTTGCTGTCCGCAGCTCCCGGAATGGATCTTTTAGGTGATTCCGATATATGACAATGCTTAACGATGTCAAAATAACCTCGAACACACTTCACATCTGATTTTTCTTCTGCCATGTGGAATGAATCGAATAACAGCTTTATGCCTCCGCAGTCCGCACTGCGTACAAAGTCACCTGTCTCTTCGACTGTGTTGAATATATTGGATTCTCTTTTTCTCAGCGGCTCGATAAGTACGGTAACTCCGTGAGCCTGTGCTTTATGTGCGAGTGACAAAATGAATCCGTACAGTTCATCGACTCCGTCATCATATTCCATACCGTCGTTTACGGGAATCGATCTCGCTGCTCCGCTTCCCAAAACCGCATAATGAATGTCAAGACTCTCCAGAATGGTAAATAATCTTTCCGAATAATCGAGGTATTCCGTTTTGTCTGTCAGCGGACCAGCCAATTTCCAGTCACCGGGATAAAGACTGTTTACCGCGACTATTCTCAGTGACTCTCTGTCGTTCTCTTTTCGGATAAATTCAAGCTCTGTCTCAGACAGTCCGAGCAGCATCCACGCACCGCACTCCGTACAGTCATAACCTATCGATAAAAGGTACCTGCATTTATCAATGATATTTTCGGCGGGAGACTTTGGTATCTCAGCTACCCCTTCGGGCATGAGAGAACCGCCCGGAATACAACACGCCAACTTTATCATACAGACCTCCTATATGAGATTTCTGTTCATTCCCACAGCCTTAAGAAATTCTCTTGCGATTATCAGTGAACCGATTTCCCCGGGGTGGACTCTGTCCCATGAAATATATGCCGGATAACGATAAATAAGATAATCATCAAACGCCTGCTGAATATTGACATAGTGACAATTGTATTTTTTAGCCACATCCTCGCATATTTTTATATACTCATCGGTCACTTTTCTCATGGGGTCATCTCTGTTCGGTTCCATGTAATACGGTGAGAGTATTATTACGCCTTTTACAACAGGCAGTGTACGCTCGAGCATTTCGCAAAGATTATCACGATATTCTGTGGGATAAACATGCTGTTCGGGAATAGTCGGTGTATCAAATTGACGCCAAATGTCATTGATACCGATCATCACGCTTACCCAGTCGGGTTTAAGGTTCATAACATCTTCCTGCCAGCGTTTTTTCAAGCTTCTGCTGGTGTCGCCACTTGAGCCCGTATTGCTTACCCAGAGCTTCCAATCGGGATACACTACGTTCAGAATATTATCGATTGTTCTTACGTATCCGTCACCGACTCCCTGCCAAAGTCCCTCTCCGACAGGTCTTCCGCGTCCCGCATCTGTTACGCTGTCACCCGTAAAAACTATACGGTCTCCGCTTGCAAATAACATTTTCTTTCCTCCGTTGTATTTGTAGATTTTTTATTTGTTGGTTTTATTCGTACGGAAATAAAACATGAAAACATTCAAGTATGTTGAAATTGTATACCGTTCTGATTATATCACAATCTCCATGACAGTGCAATCGTTTTTAATGCTATGTTTACTTATTGTACGGTACGCCGTTGACATAAATATATTTTATATAATCAGGTAAAGTTATTGTCCAGTCGTCAAGCGAACCGTCTGTCAGGGTTATATCGCATCTTTCTCCGTTAACGGACAGCTTTCCGATGATATCGGACGTGCAAAGCGGCGCTGTCAGATTTTTAAATACGGGAGTTATTATGATGGTTTTATCGTTAGCGTTGACTTTAAGACCTTCCGCTGCTATCAATGTTGTCCAAGACGAGAGTGGGCGAGTGTATCTGAATCCGCATTCCCAGTGTTCCCAGAACTTACCGAAACGCATTTGGTTATTGTGTATTGTTCCGACAATGTTATCCGATATATCGGAAAGTCCGACATCCATGGCAAGAGCCGCGATGATATATCCTATACCCGTCCATCCTGCTTCAGCCTGACAGTTTTCGTATGTATCGAGACTTACCGTTTTATTCGTCGGGCACGAAACATTGACAAGCCCTGTCTCGGAGGTGTAGTTGCTCTCATATATTTTCGTAAGAACTTTTCTCACTCTTTCGTCGGTTAGGTTTCCGCCCACACCCGACATTCTCAAAAACCATTCTCCGTCTATCTGGTCTGTCATGAGAGAACCGTCGACAAATGTTCCGTTTTCGTCGTCACGTCTCCATAAATCATAATATTCGCCGTTCCAGAGACGTTTTTCGAGCGAAATAAGACCTTTATCGAGTATTTTTTGCCAGCTGTCTCTTATTTCTTCATCTTCGACGATCTCCGCAAGCCTGATACCCGCCTTTAATGCCGAAAGCCATAAAACGCAAATATATGTGGGAGAGCCCGAGAAATTCCATGCATCATAAGTGTTTCGTGTTGTATCGGTGTCAGGCAATCCGTCGCCGTCTCTATCAAGCTCATGTATCGAATCCATAGCACGTTTTACGGGATTCCACATTATATTCAGATAATCTCTGTCTCCCGTATACAGGTAGTCTCTACAAACCATCAGAACGAACTGATTATTCATATCGACTCTGCTGTAACCGTTATCCACATGCTCAAGATCCGGCGTGAAAAAGTGATGAACTCTTCCGTCTTCACGCTGGAATTTCAAGCCCATCATCATCTGCTTTTTCTGAAGCTCGGGGAATAAAGCAAGTAATCCGAATGAGGCGTGATAGGTTATATCCGTAGTATGGAAACCGCAGTATCCTAAGCCTTCCCATAATCCGAATTTACCATCCTTTAAGTACCAAGAGCATTTAACTATTGTCGACAAATGAGACGACCACGCATCGGGATAAACAGAAGGCAAATCAGTATCATACAAAAGAGAAGCAAATTCCTCGGCTTTGTTCTTAATTTCGAATTTACGGTTCAAGAGATATATATTAGCTTCCTTCGCGTCTTTAAAGAGATTTTCGTAATAGTGACCGAGTCTGTTATGATACTCACCGAAATGATTCGGAAAATACCATGTAAGAATATATCTGACCTTTTTGCTTTCGCCTGCGGCAAGAGTAAATTTACTGCAAAGAGCGCATGAACCGAAATCATTGCCCATTCTGTTCAGAGAATAACGGCATGCAGTCAAAAATTCCTCCTTCTCCGAGCGAGTTTGCGGATAATTCGGCTTAAGATGGCGTACACGATTCAGTAAAGAAAGGGCAAACGGATAGCATGTTATTTCCTTTATGTAGTTATCAACAGCCTCATCCTTCAGCTCTGATACATTGGCAGGTATTCCACGCGGTTTTCTTCCGGCATCAGTGTTAGGTAACGAGCCGTTTTTTCTGAAACCGAATAAAAACGATTCCTGCGATACTCCGAGATCAGAACCCGCTACATATTCGCGAAGAAAACGGAAATTATCGGCTGTGATATACGATATTTCTCCACCCTCTGCGGAATAGCACAATGAACCGCGATTTACATCATTGTATCCTTTTTCCCATGGCTGAAGCTGTGGCGTGTTTATGAATATTCCCGTTGCGTTTTGTTCTTCGAATTTGTTATTAATACATCCGCCTTCGTTGCAGAAATTCGGTTCAAGCGATGAGAGAACGCTTACCGTAATTTCACGTTCTGTCGGATTTGTGATGTTTATATCGATATAAAAACCCGGTACCGAGCTGTCGTCTGTTTTATGAGGAACAAAGGGCGACACTGCATGCATAGCGGCCTCTATCGGCAGTGCGGAATCCTCGTATTTCAGATCGCAAACCGGAAATCTGCCGTCAAACGTGATTTTTTCGACAGGCTTGTTCCATGTAAACATACGATATGTGAAATCATCGGAATCTGTCTTCATACCCAATTTCCGTACGATTATATTACCTTTGTCCTCTGTGCGAACCCAAAACGAAAGAGCTCCTGTGCTTCCCTCTCCGTCATCGACATGACGGTCGTTGCTTACAGCCGCCCATCTCGCCTCGTTTGCTATTTGCCAACGGTGAAATTCTCCATCGGGGAAAAGCTCTACCGAACCGCATCCGATACCTCCGAGAGCAATACCACTCTCCTGCGGCTTTGTAGTTGTAATTATTGCCATATGTTTCTCCTTAACACACTTTTTTTCAATTATAGCATAAATATCACAAATATGTCAATTAATACGATAAAATACATTATGTCGTGTGAAACCCTTGACAAACAAACGTAAAATGTGATATAATATCGGTCGGATTGGGGTATCGTCAAGCGGTAAGACACAGCACTTTGACTGCTGCATTCGCAGGTTCGAATCCTACTACCCCAGTAGAAGAAAAGGTGTATGCGGTTTTGTGTACACCTTTTTTCTTTAGAACAGTATTTATTATCGGAGATAATATTATGAACAGACATTATAAAACTTGGATTTCCTCCGCTCATCAAGGTTATGTAGTAGACAATATTCATTCGAATACACTCACCGCATACATGCTTGCGGCTGAAAAAGGTGCGGATATGATCGAAACGGATGCACGGACTACTCGTGACGGTATACTTATCGCAAATCACGATGCCTCTGTTAAGGGCTTTGATAAAAACGGCTCACCTGCAGAGTACATTATCGCCGATACCGATTATTCGGATATCGCCGCACTCACACTGACCTCCGACGGAGATAAACGCAACAGAGTTCCCACGCTCGGTGAAGTATTACATCTTACATATTTCACGGGAATGTGCATCAATATCGATCTTAAGGAAGGATATGCTCACGCAATCGATGTTGCAAAGCTTGTTGCCGAATACGGTATGCGCGGAAGAACAGTATATGCTACAAACGGTTCAGGCTCACGCACGATTAACGAAATACTGAATATCGATCCAAAGGCAAGATTTATCGATACAAAAGCAAATTATACACGTGAAAAGCTTGCCGATGTCAAAGATTACACTGAAAAATGTTTCGTTTATACCTCTGATTTTTCCGACAAAAACATTGCCGAAATACGCGAAAGCGGATGCTTGCTCGCTACCATATCGTTAAATGATGCTAATGCCGACAATGCTTTCCGCCATCATCCCGATATGGCGGAATATCCGCACACAAGCGATTTCGAAGCCATAGACAAAAGAATTCTCGAAAAATACATCGTGCTTTAAGCGGAATATAAAGGCGATTGGTTTTTGATTATCGTTGCGAGAAAAGTCAAATATTATCCGTGGCAGTTACCGCGCGGTATTGTATTTCCGATAAAATAGTTATATAATTACAGTGGATTAAATATCAATATATCAGAAGGGATTATCATATGGAAAAGCTGATTAAAGACATCAAACAACGCCGCTCCGAATACAGTCCGATACCGTTTTGGAGCTGGAATGATAAGCTGGAGGAAAACGAACTACGTGAACAAATACGCACCATGAAAAAGCTTAATATGGGAGGCTTTTTCATGCACGCCCGCAGTGGTCTGGAAACAGAATATCTTTCCGATGACTGGTTCAACTGTATCAATGCTTGTATCGACGAAGCAAAAAAACTCGGAATGGAAGCATGGTCATACGATGAAAACGGATGGCCGAGCGGTTTTGCGGGCGGAAAGCTTCTCGAGGATAAAGCAAATCACGCCGTATGCATACGTTATGAAATAAGCGACAAATATCCCGATACGGATTCGGACACAATAAGCATATACACAAAGAACGAAGACGGTTCTTTCACCATTGTCGACCATGATTGCGGAGCAAAGGAATATCTCAAGCTGTACAAAGGCTATGATTCAAGCTATGTCGATACTCTCGACGCTTCCATCACCGATAAATTCATAGCTGAAACACATGAGGTTTATCTGAAAAAGATAGCCAAAGAGGATGCAGGAACTGTGATGCCCGGATTCTTTACCGACGAGCCGCAATATTATCGTTGGGACAATCCTTACTCGAATACTCTTCCGTATGAATTTAAAAAAGCTTACGGTTACGATATCTACCCTCTTCTTCCCGCTGTTTTCTTCGATTTCGACGGTGCCGAAAAATTCCGCTATGACTACTATAAGCTCATGCATGAGCTTTTCATCAATAATTTTGTCAAAAAAATCTACGACTGGTGTGATGCACACGGTATGCAGCTTACGGGTCATGCCGTTGAAGAAACCTCTCTCGACGGACAGATGATGTGCTGCGGCGGTGTAATGCCGTTCTACGAATACGAGCATATTCCCGGAATGGATTACCTCGGACGCGGAATTTCAGACGACATTGCTCCCAAACAGCTCGGCTCCGTATGCGCACAGCTCGGCAAAAAGAAAGCAATTTCGGAAATGTTCGCCTGCTGCGGATGGGATGTAACGCCGGTAGAGCTTAAACGCATAGCAGATGTACAATATGTCGGCGGTGTTAACCTTATGTGTGCTCACCTTGCTCCCTACTCCGAAAGAGGTCAGAGAAAAAGAGATTACCCGAACCACTACTCATATCACAATCCCTGGCAAAGCCATTTAGCTCAATTTGATGAATACTTCCGCAATTTAGGTACCGCACTGACAGAGGGAAAAGAGTACGCTCCTATTCTCGTTATACATCCCATGCACGGTGCTTATATGAAATACAAGAAAAAGCCCGGCTCTCTCAGTGAAATCGACGGTAAGCTTTTCGAACTCTCGCGTCTTCTCGGCCATAATCAGGTTCCCTATCACTACGGTGACGAGAACATGATGAAAGTACACGCATCAGTCGAAAACGGAAAAATCAAAGTCGGAAATTGCACATATGATGCCGTTATAATTCCGTTCACATATACGCTTGACGAAAGCACTGCGGTACTTCTTAAAAAGTTTATCGTGGAAGGCGGTAAGGTTTGGTGCTTCGGCCATCCGGAGTGTATAAACGGTGTTAAAACCGATATGACATGGCTCCACGACACATGCTCAAAGGAATATATTTTCGGCCTTCGTGATGCCGTAATTACTCATTCGGACGGAAGCAACGCTCCCGAGCTCAGAAAAATGACACGCACTACGGATGACGGTAAAATCATATATATAACAAACATAACAAGCGAAAAACTTAACGGAGTTAAGGTCAAACTTGATAAATCATATCTTGCACACGGAGGCCTTGCGGAATTAAACCCCGAGACTCTCGAATTAAAGCCTCTCTGCGGAAAGCTAGCATCTGACGGAGTCGAGCTGACACTCAACTTCGAAGAAGGTCAGAGCTATCTTATAGTTCCTTCCGAAATACCGTTCTATTCGGAAAATATTATCCCCGATGCTCTCCCGACTATCCCTCTTCCGTCAGTCATGAACATTGCCGAAAAGCCCGCCAACATGATTAAGCTTGACACAGCCGAATTATCGTACGACGGTAAAACTTTCGAGGAATCGCTTTCCGTAATGGGAATCAAGGATAATTTACTCAGACAAAAATACGACGGAGATATTTGGCTGAAATTCCATTTCAATGCATCCGATGCTTATTTGAAAGCAAGTGAAAATCTGCGCATTTCGGTCGAGCCGATGAATGTGAAGGAAATCGCCGTTAACGGCAACGCGGTTGAAGCTCTCCCCGATGAATGGTGGTTTGACAAATCCTTCAAGGTATATGATATTTTACGTTACACAATAGTCGGTGACAATGAAATCACGATAAAACTCCATCATTGGCAAAGAGACTATGTATACTATGTTCTCTATGGCGGTGTTTCGGAATCATTGCGCAACTGCCTTGTTTTCGATTGTGAAATCGAGGATATTTACCTTATCGGTGATTTCTACGTTAATTGCGACGGTACATTTACAGATGGTGAAAAAAGAAGCGACCTCTTTGACGGCAAGTTCTCTCTCGAACCTCAACATGATGTAATTAATATTACCGATATAGTCAAAGACGGCTATCCGTTCTATGCGGGCCACTTTAAGTCCTCATTTACATATGATTATACCGCGGGAATGCCCACATTGCTCAAACTCTCGGGCAGATATGCCGTATGCGACGTAACAGTAAACGGAAATCCCGCCGGCACTCTCATGTTCTCCGATTATCTTGACCTCACATCTTATATTAAGGAAGGTAAGAACGAAATAGTCCTTGATATGTGCAACTCCAACAGAAACCTCATGGGACCTCATCACCGTCATGATCCCGAACCTTACGGTGTCGGACCGAACACATTCTCGTATGAAAAAGAATGGCACGGCAGAGAATGCAAAGGATATGTGGATAGATATGCATTTGTCAGATACGGTTTTGACACAGATATTAAAGCATAAGCAGCCTTAAAGTTCCCGCAAAAAACGAACAAAAAAGCGGTTTATCGGATTCATTTAAAGAATTCCGAACAAACCGCTTTTTTTATTACTGTACTGAGTTAATTGTTTATGCGAGAGCCTTACCGAGAGCCTTACAGGATGCCTGAGCAT
>CAVIJI010000029.1:0-28017 GCA_963642885.1 bacterium | reverse complement strand
TCACGTCGGTGAAATTCTCGGGAGCGGGGCGTATCTCTTAACTATCAAGCTGTTGCGTATCCCCGCTCTATTGCTCGGCTTTACGTAGGAGAATTTCACGTCTGTGAAATTCTCGGGAGCGGGGCGTATCTCTTAACTATCAAGCTGTTGCGTATCCCCGCTCTATTGCTCGGCTTTACGTAGGAGAATTTCACGTCTGTGAAATTCTCGGGAGCGGGGCGTATCTCTTAACTATCAAGCTGTTGCGTATCCCCGCTCTATTGCTCGGCTTTACGTAGGAGAATTTCACGTCTGTGAAATTCTCGGGAGCGGGGCGTATCTCTTAACTATCAAGCTGTTGCGTATCCCCGCTCATTAGAACGCTGCTTTTTCGATATTCGGATTACCGTGTGTGTATGTCGGAAGCAGCTTGGGTGACTGTACCGATGTTTCAATTCCCGCATTACTGAGTTCCTTTGAGAACTTCTCGATATGCTCTAATGTGAGCTTTCCGGTAACAACGGATTTCGATTTCTCGGATGCATACTTGCCGGCATTTCTTCCGAAAACGATTACGTCAAGCAGAGAATTGCCCATAAGTCTGTTTCTGCCGTGGATACCGCCGACAACCTCGCCTGCGGCATAAAGGTTCTCAACACCTGTCATTCCGTCGGATGTTATATCCAATCCTCCGTTCTGATAATGGAGTGTCGGGTATACAAGTATCGGCTCTTTTCTGATATCGATACCGTACTTGCCGAACATTCTCATCATAGCGGGTATTCTCGCCTCTATTGTTCCCTCTCCGCCTTTAATCTCAATCATCGGTGTGTCAAGCCATACGCCTACACCGTCTGCAGTGTGTACGCCGTTTCCTCTTGCGGTGCATTCACGAATAATGGATGCCGCAGATACGTCACGTGTCTCAAGCGGATGCATAAATACTTCGCCGTTTACATTTACAAGCTTTGCACCAAGCGAACGTACTTTTTCCGTAACGAGAGCACCGAAAATCTGCTCGGGATATGCCGCTCCCGTAGGATGGTACTGGAGTGTGTCGGCATATAACAGCTTGGCACCGACTCTGTAGCCCAAAATAAGTCCGTCAGCCGTTGCACCATAATGGTTTGATGTCGGGAAGCCCTGATAGTGAAGTCTTCCTGCACCGCCGGTGGCGAGTATAACGGTTTTAGCACGTGCTACGAGCAATTCTCTCGTTTCCATATTCATGAGAACCGCTCCGGCACACTTGCCGTTTTCATCAAGAATAAGTTCAACCGCAGATGTGAAATCAACTACGGGAATACCGCGATTCAGTACTTCATCTCTCAGAGTTCTCATAATCTCGGCTCCGGAGTAGTCCTTCGCGGCATGCATTCTTTTTCTGGATGTACCACCGCCGTGTGTTGTAATCATAGTTCCGTCGGGAGCCTTGTCAAATTCAACTCCGAGATCCGACAGCCACTTGATTGCGTCGGGCGCTTCATTCACAAGCTTATACAGAAGCTCGGGTTTAGCGGCAAAGTGACCGCCGCCGAACGCGTCGACATAATGAATTGCAGGGCTGTCGTTCGGTTTGTCGGCTGCCTGAATTCCGCCTTCGGCCATCATTGTATTTGCGTCGCCTATACGAAGCTTTGTAACAATCATGGTCTTTGCACCGTTATTATCGGCTTCGATGGCAGCAGATGCACCTGCTCCGCCGCCGCCGATGATAAGTACATCAACGTCATAATCAACCTTATTAAGGTCAACGTCGGCAGCGCTTATTCTCGAATGCGCTTCAAGCAGAGACGCAAGTTCATGAGGGACCTTGTCGCCTGTGTTGACACCAACCTTAAGGTTTTCAAATTCCGACTGCTTATAGTCGGGATGGAAAGTCTGAAGGAGCGTGTCCTTCTCCTCGGCAGTCATTCTGCGAGGCTCAAGGACGGTATTGGCTTCTCTGGCAGCTTCCACCTTTTTCATGGATTCATACATCTGTCCCGTATACATAGTGGTTCGCTCCTTCCTTATTTCTCGATTTCTCTGTTGTTGTAAAGTTCTTTCATTTCCTCAATGGGCTTCTGCATAAGCGATTCGAGGAGTTCTTCGAATGTGCCGTCTTTAATTTCTTTTACTCTGTCCTCGAGATGCTTTGATTCAGGAGCGAGATACTTTCCGTTAAGACGTCTTGCAAGCATCGCTACCTGAGGATGTGAGATACCCGCAGGGCATCTTGACGAGCAAACACCGCACATAACGCAGTCAAATGACAGCTCCGCACATTTAGCAAAGTCGCCTCTCTGGGCATATGCTATGTACTGCATGACATTCAAGCCCTGTGTACATGACTTCGTGCAGGCATTACAACCGATACAGCAGTATATTTCGGGATACAGCTGCATCATAATAGCTTCCGTAGGCTTTACCTTTTCTATGTCGTAAATCTGTTTTACAAGCGGGAAGAAAGGCAAAGTAGCTATATACATATTGTCTATAACCTTTGTTTGGCAGGCAAGACAAACCTTCAGTTCACGGTCACCCTTGACTCTGTAGATAGTAGCACATGCTCCGCAGAATCCATTACGGCAGCCGCATCCGCGGACAAGCTGATAACCGGCGTATTCCATCGCACCCATTATTGTAAGGTTTGACGGAACCTCGTACTGCTTGCCCATAATAAATACATGAACCATATTTTCCATTATTCTATCTCCAAAATTTCATGAAATCATGGGACGCTTATCAATACTCGTCCGGAAGTTCTCCGAGTTCATCAAAACGGAATACGGGGCCATCCTTGCAAACATATTTCGCACCGATATTGCATCTTCCGCATTTGCCGACACCGCATTTCATTCTTAATTCCATTGTTGTATATATCTGTGTCTTTTGGAATCCGAGTTCTGTCAAGCCCGCGAGTGTGAATTTAATCATTACCGGAGGTCCGCACATAAGCACCGTTTTCTTAAGGTCCGGTTTGAGCTCTTTTACATAATTCGGAATGAATCCTACATGACCGTCCCAGCCTTCCTGTTCGCGGTCAATGGTGAGGTTGACCTCCACACCGTCATCATTCATCCACTCATCAAGGATTTCATGATAGTCCACAAGGTCATCCTTAGATCTCGCACCGTATACAATCTGAATGCTTCCGTAATTCTGTCTGTTATATCTTACATAATTGATTACAGAACGCAGAGGTGCAAGTCCGATACCGCCGGCGATAAAGAGTAAATCTTTACCCTTCAAATCGGTTTCCACGGGGAACGGTTTGCCGTACGGTCCGCGAATCGTAATTTCCTGTCCTACATCCATCATATGGAGCCACTCGGTAAGACAACCGCATTTTTTAATGGAGAACTCCATATACTCCTTATTTGTCGGAGAAGATGTTATCGAAAACATTGCTTCGCCTACACCGGGTATCGAGAGCATAGCACACTGACCGGGCATATGGTCGAACGGTTTATTTCCGTCCGGGGTAAGTACGCGGAATGTTTTAACATCGGGGGTATCAATTCTTATATCTGTGACAACACCTATATGAGGAATTAATGTTTCATTCATTATTTCGATTCCTCCGTAAGTTTTTTCATGACTTTAACGATATTCATATGAATCGGGCATGAAGCAAGGCATCTTCCGCATCCGACACAACCGAAAATACCTTCATTGTTCTCGGGGTAATAAACGAGCTTGTGCATAAATCTCTGACGGAAACGTTCCTTTTGAGTAAGTCTCGGGTTTCCGCCCGCCATTTTTGTGAAATCGGAATACATACAGCTGTCCCAGCATCTGAAACGGCGTACACCTGTGTTTGTCTTGAAATCGCGAATATCATAGCACTGACACGTCGGGCAGACAAACGTACATGTTCCGCAGCCGAGACAAGCCTCGGAAAGCTCACTCCATTCGGGTCTGTCGAACAATTCCTTTGTTTTACCTGCTCCGAAAGCGGAAGTGTCAAGCTTGGCAAGCGGGAGACGAGACATTATTTCCTTAGTCTTAGCCTTTGCCTCGGCAGCGCCTGTCTCATCTTTTTCTGTGAAATCGTAGCCTGTATTATTCAAAAAGTCTGCACCCTTGTCGGTTTTGGCTTCAACATAATATCCGTCATCAGCCGTGGTAAACACAACATCTCCATTAGGTTCGGATGAATCTATTCCGAAAGCCGAACAGAAGCATGTTTCGTGAGGATGAGAGCATGACATAGATATAATAAGCGAATGCTCACGGCGATTTTTATAATATGTATCTATGGGTTCGGAAAGAAATACTCTGTCAAGCACATCAAAGCTGCGTACATCACATGCACGAACTCCGAATATCGCAAAGTCTTCTCTTTCTTCTCTGGGATCTATTATATCTATCTTTTTGTGATCAATCTTGAACTCAACAAGATTTTCCGTCTGCGGGAAGAAAAAGTCCTTTGCGCTTCTCGTAGTATGAAGAGCGTTCGATACCGTTACGCCATCACTCCACAGCTTATAATCGGCTTTTCCCGAATTATTGTCTACGGGAACATAGACCTTCATTACTTTTGCGGCAGATGCAAGGAAATTATTAAGGTCGGACTTAGCTATAAACTTCATTATTCCACACCTCTTTCATGTACAACCGAGGGTTCGGCATCATCTGTGGTATACGATGTAAGCGGATGGCGTGATTCAGTGTCTGTACCTGCGGTGTAGTCTCCGTACAATTCATCGATATCTTTAATAAATTTACGGTTGAGAAGGTGCAGCGGAATATGTTCGGGGCATACTCTCGAGCATTCTCCGCAGTCGGTACATCTTCCGGCAACGTGGAATGCACGGATTATATGGAAGTGCTTTTCTTCAAATGAATCTGCGGCAGCCTTTTGTGCAACGCCGGAATTCGGGTTATCGAAAACACACTGCTCGCAGGTACATGCGGGACATACATTTCGGCACGCATTGCAGCGGATACATCTCGAAAGCTCGCCTCTCCAGAAATCAAAGCGTTCTTGTGAGGTCATCTCCTCAAGCTTTTTTACCAAATCAAAGCGTCCGCAATCGTTTCTGTCCTCACCGTCTTCACCTATAAGCTCATCATATACAACATGATGCTTACTCTTACATGTTATGCAGCGATCGGACATCGCATCTGATTTCGATACCTTGGAGTCACCGTAAATCGTTTTAACAACATAATCGTCGCCGTCCTCTTCGATACCGATTATACCGTCTATACCGCATGCTTTTATCTTATTTACGTCTGCTTTTCCTTCACACGGAATACCGACAACATAGATATTATCCCTGTTGACTCTATGCTCCGCAGTAAGCTGGTTGAGAGAGAAGGTGTCGCACGGTTTTAAGAACGCAAGTACCTTTCCCTCTTTTGCCGCTTCTTTGATAAGATACTTCGAAACGTTGGCGGCACAGAAATCGTCATAAACGAATTCTTTATCTATTTCATCGGCACTTTCGAATACCGCAGGAGTGGAGTCATACGAAAACTCGCCGTTTTTCCAGCCTATAACACGAGAAACGGTACCGTTCGCGAGAAGCTCTTTCGCTTTGTTAATCATTGTTTCTTTTACATTTATTTCTTGCATCTCAGGTCCTCCAGTCTGCGGTTAGGTCCGAGCTTCGTAATCTCTTCTGCAAAGCTGTTCATTGTAGCCGCGAATTTAGCTCCTTCGGCTGCGGAAACCCATTCTACTCTTGTTCTGTTTCTTTCGATACCGAGATAGTCAAGCATACTGAACAGCAGAGTCATACGACGGCGTGCGAAATAGTTTCCCGATGTATAATGGCAGTCTCCCGGGTGGCATCCGCACAGAATAACGCCGTCGGCGCCTCTCTGAAACGCACGGAGAATAAACATCGGATTTACACGGCATGAGCACGGAACTCTGATGATTTTTACATTGGATGGGTACTGTAAACGGTTGGTACCGGACAAATCAGCGCCCGCATATGAACACCAGTTGCAGCAAAAAGCCACTATGGTAGGTACGAATTGTTCGTTTTCATTCATTTGCATATCGCGTCTACCTCCGCCATAATCTGGTTGTTAGAGAATCCGAAGAGATCCATTGCTCCCGACGGGCAAGTAACGGTACATGCGCCGCATCCCTGGCAAACCGCGGGATTTACGCTTGCCACACGTCTTACTTTAGTTGTTCTGTCGGGCATTCTGAATTCTTTTTCAATATAAGTGATAGCGCCGTACGGGCAGACATTAGCACACTGTGAGCATCCGTTGCACATCATCTCGTTGGAATGTGCTACACACGGGTTACATGTGAGCTTATCTTTTACAAGGAGTCCGATAACCTTTGCGGCACAAGCACTTGCCTGTGATACTGTCTCGGGGATATCCTTCGGGCCTTGGCATACACCGGACAGGAATATACCTGCTGTAGGAGATTCCACAGGTCTGAGCTTCGGGTGAGCCTCTGTAAAGAAGTCATTGGTATCCATAGATGCCGTGAGCTTTGTGGCAAGAGGACGAGCACTCTTATCGGGCTCGATAGCGGCAGCGAGAACTACGAGGTCTGCTTTAATATGAAGCTGTTCGTTCATGATAAGATCCGATGCCTGTACATCGAGGGTTCCGTCGGCCTGCGGAGATACCTTTCCGACAGCGCCCTTAATATAATGAACACCGTAATCCTCAACGGCTCTGCGATAGAATTCATCGAAGTTCTTACCGGGAGTTCTTACATCTATGTAGAACACATAGACATCCGTATCGGGATATTTCTCACGTGTAAGCATAGCGTGCTTTGCAGTATACATACAGCATATCTTCGAGCAGTACTGCTTGCCGCGCTCGGGAGTGCATCTCGAGCCTACGCACTGAACAAACACTATTGTGTGCGGATGCTTGCCGTCAGACGGTCTGAGAAGAGTACCCGATGTGGGACCTGCGGCATTGGTAAGTCTTTCGAATTCAAGAGATGTGATAACATCCTTTGACTGGTCGTATGCGTATTCGCCGTACTTCGATACATCGATGGGGTTAAATCCCGTTGCGACTACTATTGCGCCGTACTTTTCTTCTACAATAGTGTCAGTCTGCTTATAATCAATAGCACCTGCCGAGCATACCTTCGCGCAGACACCGCACTTGCCGTTTTTCAGCATATTGCAATAGTCGGGATCGATTGTAGCTACCTTCGGAACAGCCTGTGCAAACGGAATGTATATAGCATGGCGGTTATCCATGCCGAGGTTAAATTCGTTGGGAACCTTCTTCATCGGACATTTTTCGGTACACAGACCGCATCCCGTACACTTGGTTTCGTCAACG
This sequence comes from bacterium, assembly GCA_963642885.1. GTDB lineage: Bacteria > Bacillota > Clostridia > Oscillospirales > CAG-272 > UMGS1696. The sequence goes on along the minus strand of CAVIJI010000029.1, from coordinate 20,769 downwards.
AATCTTGCTTTTCTCTTTATCTTTACAGTGAAGTTGCCGACAAATCCGGAAACCGAGTCGACTTCGCTGTATGAATAAATTTTAATTTTCTCATTCTGAGAACAATCAACCATCTTAGGAGTGAGGATACATGCCGCGCAGTCAAGTGTCGGGAACGTCTTATCTATCTGAGTCATTTTTCCTCCGATAGTGGGCTTCTTCTCGACTATATCAACCTCAAATCCCGCTTCTGCGATATCAAGTGCAGTCTGAATACCGGCAATACCGCCGCCTATAACGAGCGCTCTCTTCACAACGGGGCTTTCTCCCGCGATAAGAGGAGTATTCAGAAGTACCTTAGCGATAGCGGCACGTCCGAGAATGATTGCTTTTTCGGTTGCTTCTTTTCTGTCCTTGTGTATCCACGAACACTGTTCGCGAATGTTTGCGATTTCAACCATATAAGGGTTGAGTCCGACAGATGCCGCAGCCTTGCGGAATGTAGCCTCATGCATTCTGGGTGAACATGAACATACTACAACACCTGTCAGTTTTTCGTTTTTGATTGTGTCCTTAATCAGATTCTGACCCGATTCGGAGCACATATATGTATAGTCGGTAGCGAATACGACGCATTGTTCCCGTCCTAAGGTCTCCGCTACGACTTTTGTGTCAACTGTTCCTGCGATATTAGTTCCGCAGTGACATACAAATACACCAATTCTCTGCATTATTCTTCTTGCCTTTCTTTAAAAAGGTTACCGTATTACTTGGAATATTTTCTCATAGCGGTCATCAGAGCCTGTCCGGGCATATCATCGTCGAGCTTGCTCGGAATATCATCCGCTTTCATATGATTCATTCCCTGACGGCGTATCGCTTCGACTCTGATAGCTTCTACCACCTTGGCGGGTTCAACGCCGCGAGGACATCTCTCTACGCAGGCGAAGCAAGTAAGACATTTGTAAATCGATTCCGATTCCATGAGTCTTTCTATATCACCGCGTTCGACAAGGTAAACGAAATGATGAGGATGATATTCCATCTCACCATAAGAAGGACATGTAGCCGAGCATTTGCCGCACCGCATACATTTCCTTACATCCGATCCGCTTATACGGAGAACCTGAGCTTTTAAATCCGTGTTCATTTTTAAGTCCTCCTATTTAATCTGCAATGCCGAGTGCCTCTGCGAGTACCTCGGTAAAATACTTAACTTCCAAATCCGTTCCGGAATGCTTTTTTATGTTGTACATACATAGCGGGCATGCGGTAATCATGAAATCCGCGCCCATTTCTTTGGCAGATAAAGCAACTGTACCGCTTCTCTTTTCGGCTTGAGCTTTATCCTCAAGAACTATATATCCGCCGCAGCATTCGTTTCTCATGGGATACATAACCGGTTCCGCTCCGAGAGCACGTATCAGATTTTCCATAATCTCGGGACTTTCCGGATTATCAAACTTCAAAACAGTCGACGGACGAAGAAGGAGACAGCCGTAATAAGCCGCAATTTTCTTGCCCGTGAGCGGTTTCACAACCTTCTTTTTCAGTTCGTCGAAACCGATTTCGTCTCTGAGCAGCTCGAGAAAATGAATAACCTTTCCTTCACCGTGATACTCATAATCGGGAGCAAGGTAATTATTCACTCTCATGTCGAAATCGGGATTAACAGAAAATTCATGGTTTGTCTGAGCAAGGACATTATAGCAGGCGGAGCATACCGTTAATACACGTCCCGTGCTTTTATATCCGTTTGCAAGCGCTCTTACAGACGGCAGCTTGGTGGCGATTTCATCCTTTGCGGATGTATATGCGCCGCCGCAGCACTGCCAGTCTTCAATCTCCTCCAGCTCATAGCCGAGGACAGCCGCCGACTCTCTCGCATATCTGTCAAGGCTGCGGGCTTTATTTTTCAGCGTACAGCCTGGATAATACGAAATCTTCATAATTTATTACTCCAAATCAATTTCTTTGCGTTATTTATGCCATGCTTTCAGGCTTGAATACTTCGTCGAAGCGTTCGGCTGTAAGGAATCCGAGCGCAACGCATGCTTCCTTCAGAGAAATATTCTCTTTAAACGCTTTTTTAGCTGTCTTTGCCGCGTTTTCATAACCGATATACGGATTAAGTGCCGTTACGAGCATCAGAGAATTGTAAAGATTGTCATGCATCTTATCTTCCTTGGCACGAATGCCGACAGCGCAATTATCATTGAAGGAAACGATTGCTTCGGCGAGAAGGCGTACGGACTGAAGGAAATTATAAATGCACACAGGCATAAACACATTAAGTTCGAAGTTGCCTTGTGATGCTGCCATGGAAACGGCGACATCGTTGCCTATTACCTGAACCGCCACCATTGTAACAGCCTCACACTGTGTCGGATTAACCTTGCCGGGCATTATAGATGAACCGGGTTCGTTTTCGGGAATCGTTATTTCACCGAGGCCGAGTCTGGGGCCGGATGCAAGCCATCTGACGTCATTGGCTATCTTCATCATATCGCACGCAAGTGCTTTTACGGCACCGTGAGCAAAAACGATTTCATCTTTGCTTGTAAGTGCATGGAATTTGTTCTCGGCAGTCTCGAAATGCTTACCAGTGATAGCGGATACATTTTCGGCAACCTTAACATCAAATCCGCGAGGAGCATTCAAGCCTGTTCCTACGGCTGTACCGCCGAGAGCAAGCGTTTTCAAAGCGGGAAGAGCGCGTTCTATAAGTTCAACATCCTTTTCGAGAGATGAACGCCAGCCTGAAATTTCCTGAGAAAATTTAATCGGGGTTGCATCCTGAAGGTGTGTTCTGCCGCTCTTTGTGATTCCCTCATGTACATGCTCGAGCTTACGGAAAGTTGTGATAAGCTTTTCCACGGCGGGAATTAATTTATCTTCAAGTGCACATACAGCCGCAATGTGCATTGCGGTCGGGAATGTGTCATTGGACGACTGGCTCATGTTGATGTCGTCATTCGGGTGGCAAAGTTTCTTGCCGGCAATCTCGTTTGCACGGTTTGCGATAACTTCATTCGCATTCATGTTGGACTGTGTTCCGCTGCCTGTCTGCCAAACAACAAGCGGGAAGTGCTCGTTGAGTGAACCGGACATTACCTCGTCACATGCCTCGGAAATAGCGCAAAGCTTCTCATCCGTCATTTTCTCGGGTTTGAGTTCATGGTTAGCCTGTGCGGCTGCTTTTTTCAAAATGCCGAAAGCACGCGTGATTTCACGGGGCATTGTCTCTATGCCTACTCCGATTTTGAAGTTCTCATGGCTGCGTTCCGTCTGAGCTGCCCAATACTTGTCGGCGGGAACCTTTACCTCACCCATTGAATCGTGTTCGATACGATATTCCATAATTATATTTACTATCCTTCTAAGCGATAATTTATGCGGTTTATATATTTACGTTTTCGATTACGGCTCTGAGGCTGTCCGCACTCTTGTGAAGAAGAGCAACCTCTTCGTCTGTGAGGGGAGTAAGAATCTTTCCGCGCAGACCGTCACGGCCGACAATATTCAGTGTGCTGAGGCATATATCTTCGATTCCGTACTCGCCGTGCATCATGGAGGATACTGTCAATGTTGTATCCATTCCGCCGATTATGCACTTGCAGATGTGGCATGTGGAAAGTGCGATGGCATAGAATGTGGCACCCTTGCGCTGTATGATTCTTCCGCCGGATTTTCTTATGTATGTCTCGATTTCATTGTGTTCGATAGGAGTGTATATGTTATCCTTGCTTGTTATTACGTTGTGGTATTCGTCAACGGGAACATTGGAAATGTTGGCAATGGACCACGGAACGAATGAAGAATCACCGTGTTCGCCGAAAACATATGCGTGAACATTTTGACGGTTGATATTATAGTACTCCGAAATACGCGCACGCAGTCTTGCCGTATCGAGGATAGTACCCGAGCCGATGATTTTGTTTTCGGGAATGTCGGAACACTTGCACCACGTATATGTGAGTATATCAACGGGGTTGCTTACGATAACGTATGTTGCGTCGGGAGCGTGCTTCGTGATCTGAGGGATTATGGATTTAATGATATTGACATTAGTCTGCGCGAGATCGAGTCTGGACTGACCGGGCTTTCTGGCAACACCTGATGTAAGAATAACGATATCGGAATCGCATGCGTCACGATATGTTCCCGCATAAATAGATACAGGAGGGCAGAACGGTGTTCTCTGACGTATGTCAAGCGCTTCGCCGAGAGCCTTCTCCTCGTTGATATCAATCATAACAATCTCGGTTGCAATACCGCCTACGGCAAGAGTATATGCTATTGTCGAGCCGACGCTTCCCGCGCCAATAATGGTAACTTTTGTCATTAGAATGCCTCCGATAAAAAATTTTCTTTAAAATAAACCGATTATATGGCAGAGCTGTTTTTTATAGATTTTCGCTTTAATAATTATACCAAAAATACGATGTGATTTCAATGCCGGCAAGGTTTTTTTTGTATTTTCAGTCAACAGTTTTCTTAGCATTAAATACGTTTTTTCTGTCTATTTTGATATTTTTTCGCTTCTTTCAACACGTTTTTGATATATCGTTATATCAATTTTGATATAACCGCTAAGAATATACAAATCAAAAAATCCCGACACATAAGCATCGGGATATAAGCATCGAAATACACGCATTTATCTTAAATATTCTCTTTGTCATCCGAAAAGAGCGCCGACTCCGTACGAAATTATCATCATTATGACTCCGGCCGTCAATACTCCGAAAAAAATGGCGGGCAACGCGTTTTTCAGGCGCAGATTCAATAATGCCGATATAAGAGAACCGGTCCACGCACCTGTTCCCGGCAGAGGTATCGCAACTAAAATAAACAGTCCGAGCAATTCGTATTTTACGATTATATCCATTTTATTTTCCGCTCGTTTTTCCATCTTATCCGCAATCGATGCCAGAAATTTGCTTTTCTTTTTCATCCATGCGAATATTTTACGTGCGAATAATATAATAAACGGTACGGGAAGCATATTGCCGATAACACTCACTATAAGAACGCCGTAGTACGGCAGGCCGTTTGCCACACCATACGGTATTGCGCCTCTCAGCTCCAATATCGGCAACGCCGCTATTCCGAGCAGACACAAATATCTGACAAAAACACTCATGAACTATCTCTCCGAAAAGTTTATTTACTGCAAAGCTCGTGTTTATTATAATACATAATCATTCGTAATTAGACGAAAATTTGTTAATTTTTTATCGAAAAAACGAGATTTGACATTTTTTAATGTCGCATTAATATTGATTTAAGGTACGCCTAATGTTATAATGCGTCATATTATAATTACTCGGAGGTAATTGTTGTGACAGACAAAAGCTTGAATTATACCGATATTAATTCCAAAACGATTGACCGTTGGGTGGATGAAGGCTGGGAATGGGGTAAGCCCATCAGTCACGAAACATACATAAAAGCTTCGGCAGGAGAGTGGGATGTCCTTTTAACGCCCGTAAAGCCTGTCCCCCACGAATGGTTCGGTAACTTAAAAGGTAAAAAACTGCTCGGTTTGGCCTCTGGGGGGGGACAACAAATACCGATATTCTCCGCTTTAGGTGCCGAATGCACTGTGCTCGATTACTCGGAAAAGCAGCTCGAGAGCGAAAAAGCAGTTGCGTTTCGAGAGGGTTACGACGTGACAATAGTTCGTGCCGACATGACAAAGCCTCTGCCCTTTAATGACGAAGAATTCGATATCATTTTTCACCCTGTTTCCAATTGCTATATACGCGATGTATATCCGCTGTGGCATGAATGCTTCCGTATATTGAAAAAGGGAGGGCGTCTTCTCTCCGGTCTCGATAACGGAATTAATTTTCTGTTCGATGACGATGAGACGAAAATGGTTAACGCCCTTCCCTATAATCCGCTGTCCAATCCCAAGCAATACGAAACCGCAATGGAAAACGACTACGGTATTCAATTTTCACACACGATAGAGGAACAAATCGGAGGTCAGCTTGAAGCGGGATTTACCCTCTCGGCTTTGTACGGTGATACGAACGACTCGGGATTTCTCCGCGAGCTTAATCTGCCGACATTCTGGGCAACTCTCTCGATAAAATAATTTATCTCATTATTCTCAGCGAATTGAGAACAGCGAGCATCATAACTCCGACGTCTCCAACAACCGCTACCCACATATCCGCATAACCCATGGCTCCGAGCACCATAAATGCCGTCTTGACAAGCAATGAAAATACTATGTTTTCGATAACGATACGTCTTGTTTTACGTGCTATCTGTATTCCGTCGGCAAGCTTCGAAACCTCATCGGTCATGATTACTATATCCGATGCTTCTATAGCCGCATCCGAACCGACACCGCCCATAGCGATACCTACATCAGCCGCCGCAAGAACAGGTGAATCGTTTATACCGTCTCCGACGTATACCGTGGTTCCTTTCGATTGCTTTTTTATTTCATTGAACTCTTTAAGCTTTCCGTCGGGTAAAAGTCCCGCGGAATATGAGTCAAGTCCGAGCTCGCTCGATATTTTCTCGGCTACTTCTTCTCTGTCGCCTGTGAGCATTACGGTTTTGTTTACACCGAGAGTTTTCAGCTTTTCGATACCATCCTTGCTGTCGGGCTTAAGAGTGTCCGTAACCGTAATGTATCCGAGATATTTTCCGTCTGCGGCAATATAAAGATTCGTACCGATATTGTTTTTTATTTCGTTTACATTACCGCATTCTTCTTTGATCATCTTATAATTTCCCGCGGAAATAACGGTTCCGTTGTACGTTGCTTTGATTCCGCGTCCTGGTATTTCTTTTACGTCGACAACACGGTTTCTGTCAATATATTTGCCTTTGTTGTTGTACGCCTCGGTAACCGATACCGCAATCGGATGATTGGACATAACCTCCGCAGCCGCGGCAAGCTCCAAAACGGCATCCGTATCACCGTTTTCGGCTTTGATGTCTGTAAGTGTGAATTTACCCTTTGTCAGAGTTCCCGTCTTATCGAAAACAGCCGTATCGGCTTTTGCGAGAGCTTCAAGGTAATTGCTTCCCTTTATCAGAATACCGGAACGGGACGCCTTTCCCAAACCGCCGAAAAACGTAAGCGGAACCGATATCACAAGTGCACACGGGCAGGATATGACAAGTGTCACCAATCCGCGAATCAACCATTCGCTCCAAGCTTTGTGCATAAAGAGCGGGGGAATTACCGCTACAAGAGCAGCGATGACAACGACTGTAGGTGTATATTTGCGTGCGAATTTAGTTATAAACGATTCCGATTTTGCTTTATTTTCAGCTGCATTTTCAACGAGATCCATAATTTTTTCGGCAGTTGAATTTTCCGCCGTTGCGGAAGCTTCGATATATATTACACCGTCACGGTTAACCGAACCGGACAGAACGGTATCACCCGCTTTAACCGCGGCAGGTATCGATTCGCCTGTGAGAGACGAAAGATCAAGTGTGCTGAAGCCATCGCGTACAATGCCGTCTACCGGTATTCTCTCTCCCGCTTTTACAACGAGAACATCACCTCTGTGCACCTCATACGGATCAACATCCGTTGTCTCTCCGTTTACAACCAAATGCGCCGTGTCGGGTCTTATATTCATAAGACTGCTGATAGAATCTCTGGAGCGGTCAACCGCAAGATCGCTGAGCCATTCACCGAACTGGTATAAAAGCATAACGGCAACACCCTCGACGTATTCACCTAAGGCAAAGGCGCCGAGCGATGAAATCGACATAAGGAAGCACTCATCGAAAACATCACCGTGGATAATATTCTTCGCTGCCTTCCACAAAATGTCATAGCCGACAATAAGATATGCCGCCGCCGACACCGCGAGAACGATTAACGACGGAACGGAATCGATTTTCGAGAGAACAAAAGCCACGGCAAAAATCACCGCTCCCGCAATCAAACGCGGAACGATAAATTTTGCTTCTTCCTCCTCTTCGTCATGGCAACAGCAGGCACAACCGTGGCTATGCTCATGGCTGTGTTCATGTGAATGAGTATGTTCATGCTCTTCATGTTCGTGATGATGACAGCATTCACATTCTTCCGTTCTGTTTCTTTCCGTGTCTATGCTCTTATCCATAATAGTACTCCTTTTATAAATGTTCATTTAGGGGTGCCGCAAATTGTTGCGCAATTATTCAACTATATGGCGTAGAAATAACCTTTATCACAAATCAAGACTAAAAACATCATTCTTCGCGAATATGTTCAAAGCCCATGTCTATTAAGGTTTTTACATGATCATCAGCTAATGAGTAAAAGACAACCTGTCCCTCTCTGCGAAATTTTACGAGGTTAGACAGTTTTAATGCCTTAAGCTGATGCGATACCGCCGATTTTGTTATTCCGAGAAGCGATGCGAGATCGCATACGCACATCTCATGAAGCTCAAGTGCATGAAGAATCTGTACTCTTGTGCCGTCGCCGAACATTTTAAACAGTGAAGCCAACTCGATATATTCGTCTTTATCCGACAGCTTTCCCTGCACGTCACACACAATATCCTCGTGAATAAAATCGCACTGACATTTTGTTTCGTTATCTGTCATCCGTATCCCTCCCCCCGCAATATAGTTGAGCGATTGCTCAACTATATTATAGTACACCCGATATCGATTGTCAAGCGTAATACGGTGTTCCGTCATCATTCTATGTTATTAACATCTTTTATAGAGCATTTCCACACCAATATGTGCATTACACACAACATGATATCTGCTTTTTCTATATCAAAAAAGAAAAATGCACTTCGTCCGTGCCTCATGCGAACAAAGTGCATTTATCATTTATTATCTCTTTTTTTGGCCGTAATAAGCTCCGGGACCGTGTTTGCGGTCGAAATGCTTTCTTAACAGCTCTTCCTGAATCTTTTCGATTCCTCCGTTAAGCGCATTCTGCAGCATTTCGGTATTATATGCCATTTCCGCAACATATTCAAGCGTTACCGCACAATTAACGGATGCCATCGGCGTATTACCCCAGGTGAACGGCGCATGAGAATGAACAAGCACCGCGGGTACTCTCATCGGATCGATATGGTTTTCTTCAAAGCATTCCGCGATAACCTTACCCGTTTCAAGCTCATATTCACCGGCAATCTCCGCGGGAGTCATTTTCCGTGTACACGGAATATTCCCGTCAAAGTAATCGGCATGTGTCGTACCATAGCAGGCAATATCACGTCCGCATTGAGAATAAACCGTGGCCCATTTCGAATGAGTATGTGTTACACCGCCTATTTTGTCGAATCGTCTGTATAATTCAAGGTGAGTCGGAGTATCGGACGAGGGATTCAGTTCTCCCTCAACCACTTTACCTGTGTACAAATCAACAACAGGAAGCATTTTCGGTTCAAGCTGCTCGTATTCTACTCCCGACGGCTTGATTACAATAAGAGATTTTTCTCTGTCAATGCCGGATACGTTACCCCATGTAAATATCGCAAGGTTTCTGTGATACAGCTCCATGCACGCATCATAAACCTGTTTTTTCAGTTCTTCGAGCATATTTTTACTGCCTTAATTTATCTCTTTACGAGTCTGAGTACATTCCATGATGCTGCGGGAAGCATAACCTTACCGTCTGTCATCTCGGGTTTTACGTCATGAGGAATAACGTTGAAGGGATTTTCTTCCGTATTCTCGGCCTTAACATCATCGTGATGAAGAACACTGTGTGATTCGAGAGTATAGCCCTCGAATGAACGGAAGTCGCATTCAAGCTCAGCCGCTTCATCAAGGTCACGGTTAACCGCAAACACTGTAACCGTTTCGTCGTCTCCGAGAACAGCTGCGGCGTCGACTACGGGAACATCCGAATAATGCTTTGTATCGGACTTCTCGCAGATTATCTGCGGGAGAAGGCTCTTGCCTCTGCCGTACTTGCTTGCCTGCATAAGAGGATAGTATATGGTCTGAGCCCATGCTCCGCCGCCCGCTCTGGTCATAATAGGAGCTATTACATTAACAAGCTGTGCCATACATGCGATCTTTACGGTGTCGGCATTCTTCAGAATCGTGATCAGCATAAGTCCTACAAGAAGTGCGTCCTCAAAGTTGTATTCATCTTCGAGAAGCGGAAGTGCTCTGCCCCAAGGCTCTTCACGATAAACCTTAGCGTCCTTAGCTCCCGAGTGATACCAAACATTCCACTCATCAAGCGAAAGATTTACAGTGTGACGGGAGTGCATCTTACCCTTCATACCGCGTGAAATTGCGGCTACGGATTTGATAAAGTCATCGAGGTCCATTGTGCTTGCGAGGAAGTCGGGAGTGTCGTTGTGGGGATTGCCGTAATATCTGTGAAGTGAGAGGTAGTCGATATTATGGTATGCTTCCTCGAGGACTGTCCATTCCCAGCTTCCGAATGTAGGCATACCGGATGATGAAGAACCGCACGCAACGAGCTCGATCGACGGGTCTGTCCACTTCATAAGCTTAGCGGCTTCATTAGCGGTTCTGCCGTATTCCACAGCCGTCTTTGCGCCCATCTGCCAGCTTCCGTCCATTTCGTTGCCGAGACACCAAAGCTTAATTCCGAGAGGATCAGTCGCTCCGTTGGCTATTCTCAAATCGGAATAGTATGTTCCGCTCTTATGGTTAGCGTATTCCACTACGTTTCTGGCATCCATGGGTGCTTTTGTTCCGAGGTTTACCGCGTACATTACCTCGGTCTGAGCTTTCTTAGCCCATTCGCAGAATTCGTGGAGACCGAATTCGTTTGTCTCGGTTGTTTTCCATGCAAGGTCAAGTCGTGCGGGACGCTTATCTTTAGGACCGATGGAATCTTCCCAATTGAATCCCGAAACAAAGTTTCCGCCCGGGTAACGAGTTACGGGAACGTTCAGCTTTTTAACAAGGTCGATTACGTCGCCTCTGAATCCGCTTTCGTCTGCGGTCGGGTGACCGGGCTCGTAAATACCCGTATAAACTCCGCGTCCGAGCTGTTCGACAAAGGAACCGTAAATTCTCTTGTCAATCTGCGAAATTACATAATCCTTATCGAGAATAATTTTTGCCTTTTTCATTTTAAGACTCCTTTCAGATAACAGGATTTTTTTATTCGTTTTGATTTTATCATCTTCCCGTATGGCTGTCAATCCTTTTTTACCATTTTACCAAGTAAAACAAAGAAATATTCCGTCCGAATCCGATTGAATTGATTAAACCGATAATTTAATCGTTTTTTAATCGGTAAAAATGATTAAATACACTTGATTTATCATGCGCCGCGTGGTAAAATTCAAGTGAATTAAAATTATGAAGGAGACTATCCATGGCAACACTGAGCGACATATCAAAACAACTCGGAGTTTCCGTCGCAACCGTTTCGAATGCTCTCACCGGCAAAGGCAGAATGCGTGAAGATCTCAGAAATGAAATCATAGCCGCTGCCGCCGAAATAGGATATACTCCTCAGGGAAATGTTCGCCTGCCTGTTCTCGAAAATATAATCGTAATCGCGGAGGATATATCAGTCTCATTCTGTGCGGACATAGTCGGCGGTGTTTTCTCGTATACTACCGGAACCGATAAATCTTTTTCCGTGTACAGTCTCCGAACGCTCGAGCGATGCATTTCTCTTCCCGATGAGGAAACGATAAAAAAGGAAATCAACAAGCTGTTGTCAACACTGAAAAGCCGCAATATTACCGGTATAATCTTCATAGCGGATACTCCGAGAAGGTTCGAGAACCTATTCGAAAATCTGTCCTGCCCCGTTGTTTACGTATACTGTCAAAACTCGGGTATAGCTCCCTCCGTAAATTATAATGACAGACAGGGGGCTCGTCTCGCCACTTCAACGCTTATATCACACGGAGCCAAAAATATCGCGATGTTCAGCGGAATTCTCGATTCCATACCGATGAGCAATCGCATGTTCGGTTATCAGCTTGCATTGAATGACGCTAAAATCCCGTTTGATCCTTCTCAACTTTATATAGGGGATTGGAGCATTGAAAGCGGATACAAGCTCGCAAATGATTTGATTAAAAACGGTAAAATTCCCGATGCTATTTTTTCTCAAAATGATGAAATGGCCGCGGGTATCTGTCAGGCATTTGCACAGCACGGAATCAGCATACCGAACGAGGTTGAAATAATCGGCTTTGACGACAAGGAGCTCGCGGAATATACTTTTCCTCCGCTTTCCACCGTCAGACCTCCTTTGCAGAAGCTCGGATATGAAGCCGCAAGGATGATACTCGAGCTGCAGGGTAATCCGTCTGCTTATATAAAGTCGGACAAAAAGAACAATATCTTTTTACCTTGCGAGCTCATTGAAAGAGGAACAACAAAGAAAATCAAATAACATAAATCAAAAGGAGAACATTAAATGAAAAAACTCTATTTTCTCACCGGAAGTCAGGATCTGTACGGTGAAGACGTGCTGAAAATCGCGTACAATGACAGCTGCCGTATTGTAGCACATCTCAATACCAAGTTGGACGGTCTTGTTGCGATTGAGTGTATGCCCATTGTCAGAAACCATGAGGAAGCCGAGAGCATCTGCAGAGCTGCCGAAAACGACAGCGAATGTGTCGGCGTTATCATGTGGATGCACACATTCTCTCCCGCTAAAATGTGGATTAAAGCTCTGGAATGCCTGAAAAAGCCGATTGCTCATCTCCATACACAGGCAAATGAAAAGCTTCCGTATGACACCATCGATATGGATTTCATGAACCTCAACCAATCCGCCCACGGAGACCGTGAATTCGGCTTCATCTGCACCAGACTCGGAATCAAACGTGAAATAATCGTTGGCTATTACGAAAATCCCGACGTAATCGAAAAGCTCAAGCAGTTTGCACGTGCCGCTATTGCAGTCGATTATTCTCACCACCTCAAAACAGCTATGTTCGGCAACAACATGCGTGATGTAGCCGTAACAGACGGAGACCGTGTCGAAAGCGAAATTAAATTCGGTTGGAATACTAACTACTATGGAATCGGCGACCTTGTTTCGATTATCAACAGCGTTACCGATAACGAAATTGATGAAAAAATGGCCGAATACGAATCCAAATATACTATGGCGACAACAAATATCGCGTCAGTACGCGTTCAGGCTAAATATGAGGTTGCGCTCGACAAGTTTATCGCCGAGCATGGAATAGGAGCCTTCACCGATACATTCGAGGATTTATGCGGACTCGAGCAGCTTCCCGGTCTCGCCGCACAGAATCTTATGTCTAAGGGAATCGGATTCGGTCCCGAAGGTGACTACAAAACAGCATCACTTGCTGCGGTTCTCATGAAAATGGCCGACGGTCACGGCTCTACAGGATTTACCGAAGACTACACATACGATCTCACCGCGGGCGAGGAGTGCGAGCTTGCATCTCATATGCTTGAGGTTTCTCCTGTATTCGCGGCTTCAAAGCCCGAAATTCAAGTTCATCCGCTCGGTATCGGCGGCAAAGCAGACCCCGCACGTCTTGTTTTCGACGGTATCGAAGGAAACGGTATCGCAGTATCTCTTATCGATCTCGGAGATCGCTTCCGTCTTGTTTGTGCAGACATTGAGCTTATTAAGCAGCCTTTACCCATGCCGAATCTTCCCGTTGCAAGACTCATGTGGAAGCTGAAACCCGATTTCGCCACCGGTGCGGCTGCGTGGATTTACGCAGGAGGCGCTCATCATGCGGTTGTTTCGACCTATCTCACATCAGATGACATCAGACTTCTCGCTAAGTTCCTTGATTGTGAGCTTGTCGTTATTGATGAAAATACAAAGCTTTCGTCATTTGAGAAGGAGCTTGAGCTTCTCGACCTTACGGCTAAGCTGAAAAAATAATTCTCACTAAAATTAATGTCGAACCGATTATGCTTTCTTTCATCGGTTCGAACAGCACAGCAAAAAAGGGATTCGTTTACCGAATCCCTTTTTTGCTTTTACTAAGGCAAAATCTTTAGATTACTTTCTTTTCTTTGTGAAAGCATAACCGCAAGCGGAAACAAGTGCCGCTGCTGCTGCAACTACTGCCGCATCAAAGGTCTGAGGAGCAGTTTCAACCTTTGTCTCAACTGTTTCTTCAACTGTTTCAACGGGAGCTGCTTCTTCAACTGTTGTAGTCTCGTCAACTGTAACTGTTTCTTCAACAGCTGCTTCTGTTTCTTCTGCTGCAACTGTTGCTGTATCGAGTACAGTATAGTCTGCTACGAATTCGATGTCGTCAAGAACGAATGTCTGACCTGCATAGTCACCGTTATCGGAGTAGTCCCAGAAGAGGTATACGCCGACGATCTTAGACATATCGGGTGTTGAGAGAGCATCAACAGCATCCCAGTTAGCGTTTGAACGAATAGTGAAGTCAGCTACGGGGAAAGCGAACCAACCCTTTAAGCCGAGAATTGATGTATCCTGTGCATCACCGAAGCATCCGTCAGCGCCGTGGAGGTATTCTTCCCAAGTAGAACCGTCAGCAGAGTAGTAATATTTGCATTCCCATGCTCCGTCGGTTTCATCGGTTGTGTAAAGTGAGTATGAACTGTCAACTACACCGAAGTTACCTTTTCTGAATTCAACATTGGTAAAGTCTGCCCAAACACGGAGGTAAGCTGAGCCTGTGTAATCTGTGGGGATCTTGTTGTCTGCTGTAGCATAGAGGTAAAGACCTGCATTGTTTGTTCCGGTTGAGCCTACTACCAAGCCCTTGGAACCGTTGAGACCAACTCCATCCTGAATTTCACATGTGAGCTCATCACCGTTATCGTCTGCGCTGCTCCATGCTCCATCCCAATAGTCGGCGGGATCGATTAAAGTATAGGAAGCGTTTTCACCTTTTGTAAAGCTTGAATAGCTTTCGAAATCGGTGAATACTGTTGCGCTTGCAGATGCCGCCGCGGCAACTGCGAGAAGTGATGCGAGGATCAAGGATAATGCTTTTTTCATCTTGTTTTCTCCAGATAATCTAAATTTATATTTAATTTTGAATTAAATATACTAATTGAATTGCCCTATTTTCGTACGAAGCAAAGTTTAAGAATTCCTACCTTATTCGGATTATTCTTATTTTCTTCTCTTCGTTACTGCGTAACCGCACGCGGATACGATAGCGGATACAACGGAAATAACCGTTACGTCGAATGTCTGAGGAGCTGTTTCAACTTCAGCTGTTGTAACAGTTTCTTCAACTATTGTTTCTTCGACTACTTCCGCTTCTGTTTCGGCAACGGTTTCGGGTTCTGTCTCGGCAACGGTTTCAGGTTCTGTCTCGGGTTCGGTTTCGGGAGCTTCCGCTAAAAGAACGAGATCACCGAAGGACATTGTGCCCTGCCAAGGAGCGGCGTCGCCGTTTGCCGTGTCGGCATTCCAACGAAGAGCCTGTACGAATGTTTCTACATCGTCAGCTATATTGAGCATGAATTCAAGGCCCAATGTTTCGCCGCCGACGGGTTCGAGTTCGAAGTAAGGAATAGCTGTTTCTACTGTGAACGATGTGGGTGTTACGTTAACGACACAATCTTCAACGAACAAGGCACGTGTATTTGTACCGTAGCCTTCTCTTACGCCGTCTGTCCAGAAAGCGGTCTGAGTATCGTCACCGTTGTAGCCCGATTCTTTACAGTTGTTCTCATCAATATAAATTTCGAATGTGTCTATCCATTCTTCTGTGCTGGGACATGTTACTTCAGCGAAGAAATAAAGGTTCAGCGAGTCCCACATAACCTTTACACGTGCACTGTGTCCGTAATTATCTTCATCTGCACCATAGGGAAGGTCAACGTTGGTCCATTCTGCCGCATCCCAAAGTGCTTCCATTTCGCCGTCGATTTTCGGCGTACCTTTAGGTGCACTGTAAACCAAATCCCTTGTTGCGGAAACGGAAATCGTAAGTGTTGCACAAACAGTCAACACTGCCAGAACAATCGCGAATAACTTTTTCATGACTTTCTCCTTTGAATAAAATAATAATTTTCCGGTCACGTAAAAATGATACAGATTAACAGGTAGTAACTACTAATGTAGTTGTGCAACTATACCATCTTTAAGCCATCATCATTATACATTCTATATATGAACATTTTTTTACCGTTTAGTAACTATATGATTAACTTTGTAATAAAATGTTCAAATTTGCATTTATCGGTTGCGGACAGATAAAAATCGTGCTATAATATCGAAAAATATATAATGAATTTTACATATTTTTTACCTTGGCGGAAAGCATAATTAATCGGAGACTCAAATGAAAGAATTTATAATTACCAAAAAGAACGCAATGTACCAAAAATTCGAGGTTTTAAAGACAAACCGCACCAAACGACACCGTTACGGCGAATTTCTCGTCGAGGGTGTGCGCAATATAAACGAGGCAATCGAGTGCGGTTGGAACATAACCGCATTTCTTTATTCCGATTTGCCCGCTCTTTCGGACTGGGCGAAAAATATCATAAATAATGTACCGGTCAAGTACAACTGCCGCCTGTCTCACGAACTGATGGCCGAACTCAGCGGAAAGGACGATACCTCCGAGCTGCTTGCCGTAGTCAAAATGAAGGATATTCAGCCCGATGAAGCCCTTGATGTTCTGTCGGACAATCCTTCGATACTCTTATTCGACCGCCCCTCCAATTGCGGAAATCTGGGTACGATAATCCGTACCTGCGACTCATTCGGAATCGAACTGCTTATAACAACGGGTCATTCGGTTGACCTTTACGAACCCGCAACGGTAACATCCACAATGGGATCTTTTTTCTGTGTGCCTCACCTTCATATAGCCGAAAACGATGCTCTTCTCGACTTCATAGGCAAGCTGAGCGACAAATACGGTAAAATCAACGTTTACGGCTCAACCGCACACAAGCAGCACACAATATGGGATGCTGACTGTACCAAACCGACGCTTATGATGGTTGGCAACGAGACCTACGGTCTGAGTGCGGCCTTCAAAGAAATATGTGATATGCTTGTAACGATTCCCATGGCTGAAACGTCATCCGCCAGCTCATTTAATGTTGCGTGTGCCGCATCTATAATGTGCTATGAAATCGTAAGACAGCGGAGTATCGGCTAATAAGCATGCACCGACAACATAAAAAAGTTAATTCAAAAAAATTCGAAAATACTATTGACAAACGCGTTTGAATGTGTTATTATATATGAGCGTTCAGAAAGCGTATGCGCCATTAGCTCAGTGGATAGAGTGCCCGGCTACGAACCGGTAGGTCGCAGGTTCGAATCCCGCATGGCGCGCCAAACGAGACATTCATTTATTGAATGTCTTTTTTGTTTTTATCACCTTTCAATATATATAAAATACATATACCGTCACACGTTTTTTTTAGACAGATTTTGATTTCTATGTTGTATTTCGCTAAATACTATGATATAATGTTTTCAACATTAAACTGAAAGGTAAAGTTAAACATGGAATTTAAAGAATTTTTAAAGTCAGCCGCTTCCGTTGTGCCGTCACAACGTCAGCTCAATTGGTTTGATACGGAATTCTACGCCTTCATACATTTCACGGTCAACACCTACACAAATCTCGAGTGGGGTCTCGGAAACGAAGACGAAAAGATTTTCAATCCCTACGACTTAAATTGTGACGAGTGGGTTGAAGCCGTAAAATCCGCAGGTATGAAGGGGCTTGTACTCACGGCAAAGCATCACGACGGCTTCTGCCTGTGGCCGAGCAAATATACCGACCATTGCGTAAAGAACAGCCCTTGGAAAAACGGCCATGGTGATGTTGTGCGTGAATGCGCCGAGGCATGCCGCCGCGGTGGCATAAAGTTCGGTGTATATCTTTCCCCCTGGGACAGAAACTCGAAGTACTACGGAACCGATGAATACAATGACTATTACTGCAACCAGCTTGAAGAGCTTCTTACGGGTTACGGTGAGTTATTCATGGTATGGTTCGACGGTGCATGCGGTGAAGGTCCTAACGGCAAAAAGCAGGTTTACGATTTTGATCGTTACATTTCTCTGATTAGAAAGTACCAGCCCAATGCTTGTATATTTAACGACTTCGGTCCTGATGTGCGTTGGTGCGGAAACGAAGCAGGACAGGCCCGCCGTGCCGAATGGGCTGTTGTTCCTACCGATCTTTGCTTCAGATGTGAGCCTCAGACAGGTAAGGGCCCTCTTGACGGAGACCTCTCGTTCATGTACAACCCCGACCAGAACATCGGTGAACTTCATAATATAATGTATGCGAAAAGCTTAGGCTTTGCGGGCTCCGAAATCGATATGTCCATCCGTCCGGGTTGGTTCTATCACGAAAACGAAGAACCCCATTCACTCGAGCGTCTCTTCAATACATATGTTAACTCCTGCGGTTCAAACACTTCCTTTAATTTGAACGTTCCTCCTATGCCGTCCGGAAGATTCGATCCCCGTGATATCGCACGTCTTAAGGAATTAGGCGAAGCCATTGATAACGCATTCGGCGAAAAGAAGGTAATTCCGTGTGATGTAAAGCGTATCGATACAGGAAGCGATACACAGTGCAAGTTTGAAATCACACTTAACGAAGCGCACGAAATAGGCTATGTAAGCATCAGAGAAGATTTGACAAAGGGTCAGAGAATCGAAAACTTCCGTATTTACAACGGAAGCAGATGCGTATACACCGGATACACCGTAGGCCACCACAAGATTTGCAAGGTTAACACAACCGGCGACAAGCTCACACTCTTCATTACCGGTGCACGTGATACAGTACAGTTGAGAGACATCACCGTGTACGCAAAATAAAATATCAAATGATACACTGATAAAATTTTAATTGGTGTATCATCAAAACAGCACAGTGCATATTCCGACGTATTATTCGGATTATGATCCGACATGTGCTGTTTTTTTATAAGATAACATGATGTGCGAAACATAATTCTAAGGATACTCTGAATAAATCGGATTTTTTATGATAAAAAGCTGAAATATAGGGGCTTTTATCGCAAAAATAACCTTAAATCAGAGGCTTCCTAAAGGTACGTCGGACTCAAAGTCAAAACAGCAATAAACAACGGTTCATCATTCGATATGAGATAAATTTAACTGATAGGAGAAAAATCATGAAAAGAACTATTTCTATTCTTTGCCTTCTTGCTCTTTTACTCGAAATGGCAGCATGTTCCGCAAATAATCCGTCAGATAACACCTCAACCGAAGCTACATCATCTGAAGTCACGGAAAGCGAAAATGCGGAAAGCGAAACAGAAGAAACCGAGCCTTTGTTCACGACAGGTGTACCCGAATCATACAACATGAGCGGACGGGATGTGCCTATACTGCAATTTTCGGAATCCTCTAATATGCAGGTCAACATATCTGAGTTAACCGGTGATGCCCTAAATGATGCGATCTTCACGGCGCATCAGTCGGTTATGGAACGTCTTGACTGCAGCTTTTCATTTATTGATAACGGAGATATCGAAACCGCGAAAATCGAAAATGCTTACGCTGCGGGCGAAGATGCATACGACTTTGTAATAGGAGACCAATGGAAATTATCTCCGTTGGTTACAAAGCATTTACTTGCCAATCTCAACCCGGAAGGCAGCCTTTCCGAAAGCTACATTGACTTTTCAAAGCCATGGTGGTATACACAATACATGAACGAAATCGAAATCGATGCCAAGCATACATATTTACTTGCGGGAGATGCTGCAATCAATGTACTGCGTCGCGCTTCGGTTATAATATGCAACATTGATCTTCTAAAGAATGTAGGCGGAGATATCGAATCAATTTATGATGATGTCATTGCGGGAAATTGGATATGGGATAATTTTGCTTCTATGGTTGAAAGTGTATACATTGATTCAAACGGTGACGGCACAAAAGATGAGGAGGATACTGTCGGGTTTGCCACATGGACACGCAGTGATGTGGATCATATGATAATCGGTTCCGGAATCCGTGCTTGTGCGAGAGATGACAACGGTCTTCCATATCTTGATTTTAACAATGAAAAGACGATATCCTGCATTGAAAAAATCTGCAATCTGTTTTGGAACAATTCTGGCAGCTACTATAAGGAAGGAATTCCGACCGATACAATGCTGTCCGAAAATAGAGTATTATTCCTGCTTGATAAATTCTCATGGCTTGACAAAATCCGTGACATTGATACGACATATACAATTATCCCCATGCCGAAGCTGGACGAGTCTATAGAGAACTACTCTGCACTGGTTCATGACGATGCTTGGCTATTCTGTATTCCGGTACAAAGTACGCACTTTACCGATACAACAGCAGTATTGGAAGAAATGTCAATGCAGTATTATTATAATGTTATTCCTACATATTATAATGATATTTTAAAGTCAAAATACCGTCGCGACAGTTCCGATAAAGCTTCGCAGATTATGGATATTCTTCACAACAGCATATCGACCGACTTTGCTTATGTTTACAATTACGCGATTAGCGGAATCATAACCAGTCTTCGTGATGTTGTAGGTGTAAATAAGTCGGCTGATTTTGCATCACACTATGCGAAAAACAATAAAGTTTATACAAAATCTTTCGAGAAACTTATCAATTCCGTTGTTGAGGAATAAATTTCAGAAAGTAATTCGGTGATAGCATAACTGTACTTTAACGTTAAAAAGCTATACTTTTAACAGCATGAGAACTTATCGGAATTACTTCTCTATTCTGAGTTTGTTGACACTGCCGCGGTTTAAAACCGCGGCAGAATTTTATAAATGCAGCCATCCGCAAGTAGATGGCATAAGCATAAAAAAGAGACATCGTAGGAACGATGTCTCTTTACAGCAATGAAAAAAAGT
>CAVIJI010000028.1:20148-29015 GCA_963642885.1 bacterium | reverse complement strand
CGTCTGTTAATGCCGAGGAATTAACCGGTGAAGGTGTTAATGACTCTGTTTACGAACGTAATCGTTTGGCAGAAGACTATCTAAACATCGTTGTTTCAGAGGAACATGCTGCCGATAAATTAGATACGGCAATCAAAGCGGGAGACCGGACATATTCCTCTGCCGTATCCCATATAACACTTATGACACAGTATGCCCTTAAGGGAAGTTTGATTAACGCCAACGATGTTGCATACCTCGATTTGTCAAAACCGTATTGGGCACAGGGTGTAACCGAAAGCTTGTCGGTATCGAATAAACCGTTCTTATTCTCCGGTGATATATCTATTACCGACAACACAAATATATGGTGTGTTTATTTCAATAAAGATATGAACGCACAGCTCGGTAAAGAAAGTCCGTATAAGGCACTTGATGAAGGCAGATGGACATTGGATTATTTCAGTTCAGCGTTAAATGATGTTGCTCAGGACCTTGACGGCAACGGAGTATTGGAGTGGGATAAGGACAGATACGCTTTACTTAATATTCGCGAAACACTTTGCGGTTTCTATAATTCCTGCGGTCAGAAGGGAATCGAACTCGATAAAGACGGCGTTATGTCCTTCCATCTTGACAGTGAAAGATCTTTGGATGTTATGGAAAGAATTTCAACGATGGCATCCACCGGTTATGAAACAACCATCCTCGAAGCAAGTCAAATTAAATCAGGCAACGACCCGTGGGATGAATTACGCGGAGTATTTACAGACGGACGTGCACTTTATTATACACATACAGTTAACATAACAGGTTATATGCGTGAAATGGAAGAAGAATACGGAATTTTACCGATTCCTAAGCTTGACGAAGCACAGCAGGAATATCTTTCGTCAACCCAGGAATGGGGACAGTGTGTGTATTGTATTCCCGTATGCTGTGCAGATGTTGAAATGGCAGGTGCCGCACTTGAGTATATCGCTTCACTTTCAACCGATACCATTCGTGCGGCATACTACGATGTTGCTTTAGCGAGAAAATATACACGAGACAATGAATCAGTAGAAGTGCTTGATATTCTTTTCAATAATATCGTAATTGATCCGGCATTCGGTTTCGATTTCGCAGGTTGTCAGGGAACGGTAAGCTCCGCAATGTCAAAGAGCGGTAAAGTTGCATCAACTATAGCGAAAATCGCAAGTAAGGTTCAAACTAAAATGGAAGAAGCTCAAGCGAAGTTTGATGCAATGGAATAACGGAATTTTAATACGGTAGTTCACGATTCATCGACAGTATGAATCGTTCCTTAAAGAAATATATAAAAAATATCTGACGTATAAACGATTAAAATACCGTTGCGTGCTAATTAA
Source organism: bacterium (assembly GCA_963642885.1). Lineage (GTDB taxonomy): Bacteria > Bacillota > Clostridia > Oscillospirales > CAG-272 > UMGS1696. Next base: position 27,666 of record CAVIJI010000028.1, on the reverse strand, counting down.
TGTGCAGCGGTATTTTGATATTTTGCTTGTAATTTATAAAAAGTTGTGATAGAATGTAGAAAAAATATTCACATTAGGAGTGTGCTATGAACATAGAAGAATATTCAGGTATCGGAAAATTCATATGGCTGAATCCGGTAAAGTATCCGAATGTACAAAAAACGTCGTTTACACGTGATAATAACGACGTCTTTTGCGTTGCCGAATTCAAAAAAAGTATTGACTTAAAAGGGAAGGTTAAGCGGATTGTATTTGAAGTGACAGGTGCCGCTCAGTATTTCCTTTGGTGCAACAAACAATTTATCGGTATAGGTCCCGCAGCGGCAGGCGGAGATTTTCTTGCCGTAAAACCGTTATCATGGCAATATGTAAATCGGTACGAATGGCACACCGATTCAGATAAGCTCGAAATATACGCTAAGGTTCGTTTGAATTGCGTAGTAGTAACGGAATTTACCCCCGGTAAGGGCGTATTTCTTCTTTCGGGAAAAATTGAATATGAAGACGGAACAGTCGAAGTCATCGGAACCGATGAAACATGGCAGGGACGTGTTGATAGATGTTACGCAGAACCGGACATGTATGACGAGGATGCCGAATCCGATGAATGGACAAATGCCGTGCCCACCGACGTAAATGTGCGTCTTTCTGTTCCGGACATTTCAAATCTTGTTTATACATCTGTATACGGTGATTATTGGACGGACCCTCATATTGTACAGAGCGGAGATAAATACGAGATAAATTATCCTCGCATCCATTGCGCTTATCTTGCGGTTGTGGCAAGCGGTGAATGCACCCTTGAAATCGCATGCGCCGAGCGCACAGGAGTACAACATAGCGAAAAGGTAAAATTCGGCAGAAAAGGCGGCAACTACAAGGGAGTTATAATGTACTCTGTCGGTTATCTCTCGGTAAACGTTATTTCAGCTGCTGACGGAGTCACTATTTTACCATATATTATCGACAGTCGCTACCCGATAACATCCGAAGGATATCTTCACACATCCGATTCAGAGCTGGATAGCGTTTATGATACGTGTAAGTGGACACTGTCCATCTGTCGTCAGTCTTTACATCTTGACAGTCCGAAGCATCAGGAACTTTTGGCGTGCACCGGTGATTATCTTGTAGAAACAAATATGACTCTCTTCACATTCGGTGATATGCGTTTGGCAAAGCAGGATATATGCAGAACAGCTGACTGGCTATGCGAAAACGATGGAAGAATGTTCCATACAACATACAGTCTGATGTGGGTACAATGGCTTCGCAATGTCTATATTTATACCGGTGACATTGATATCTTGAATTATTGCAAAACAGCACTCGACACACTGTTTGAAAGATTTAACAGCTATGTAGGTGAGCATGGAGTCATAGACAATCCTCCGGATTATATGTTTATAGATTGGCTGAATATAGAAGGCTACAACATGCATCATCCGCCGAAATCACTCGGTCAAACAGTACTTTGTGATTTTTACTATAAGGCATTAACCGACGCTTGTGCTCTGTGTTCTATAATGAAGAACAGTCCCGACAGTGAATGGTGGAACGAAAAGAATGCACTGTGGTCATCCCGTGCGGAACAATTCAAACAAGCATTTAACAACGCTTTCTATGATGAAAACGAAGGATTATATATTGACGGTTTATCAGATACAGAAGAAGAAAACAAACCGTGGCGTCCCGAAAACGTTCCGCTCAGACATTTTTCACGTCATGCAAACGTCCTTGCCGCTATGTACGGTTTATGCCCCGAAAGTGAACGTGAACGGATTATTCGCAGATGCGCAGATCCTAATTCCGACTTACAACAGGTTCAGCCGTATTTTATGAATTATGTTCTCGATGCTGTATGGAAATCGGGACTGTTCGAAGATTATGGAATGCAAATTCTTGATTTATGGAAACCGCTCGTTAAAACCTGCAGTAAGGGATTGCAAGAGGGATGGATTGCTCCCCCGAACTATAATTTTGACTACAGTCACGCATGGGGAGGAACACCTGCTTATCATTTGCCTTTGGCTCTTACAGGACTTTCGATTATCGAACCCGGATACAAAAAGATCACATTATCACCTTGTTTGTGGGGTCTGAAATATGCCGATATATCATTCCCGACGCCTTACGGACAGATTCATATAACCCAAAAAGAAGGTGAAGAGGCAAAAATTACCGTTCCGAGTGAAATAGAATGGGAAATCGTATGATATAAATATCACATTACGAGCGATTTTAGGTACAAATGAATCTGTTTAATTCTTTTGAAATTAAGATATTACATAATCTGCACAATGCTGTACAATGTTCTTTTTTGGACAAATTCATGCCGATTGTCACAAAACTTGCGAATGCGGGAATCATATGGATAATAATCGCAGTCATTCTTATCCTATTCAAGAAGACACGTCGTACGGGTGTAACAATGGCAATAGCATTGATTCTCGGATTGATTTTCGGCAATATGATTTTAAAACCGCTCGTTGCCAGAATCAGACCATATGATTTCGATCCATCGATTGTATTGCTCATTCCGCCTGAAAAAGATTATGCATTCCCATCAGGTCATACGCTTGCGTCATTTGAGGGTGCCGTTTCGATTTTCTTATATCATAAAAAAGCCGGAATATGTGCGATATTACTGGCGATTGTTATTGCATTCTCAAGACTGTATCTTATGGTACATTATCCACTGGATGTCATTAGTGCGGTTATCTTAGGCATTTCATTCGCTTATATTTCATATAAAGTCGTAACATATAAAAAAGAAAAAGATTATGTATTATAAATTTCGGCGATAAAAAATGCTTTGTATATTTAGTACGTAATTGATAAAAAAACAGGTCTTCACCGATATATCGGAAAAAGATCTGTTTTTTTTATTGTACGTCGATAAACTATAATCAGATTGACTTATTGTCTTTACAGTGAATGATCGCAAGTTGTATTTTCACCCGCCCATATTTTTTTCGAAGTCCATGCACACTCGGGGTCTTGCCAGAAAGAATCCGATTCCGGTAATCCGAGTGGGAGAAAAACAGTAGAGCAAAGGTACAAACTGCCTGTGGAAATATATGACTCGCCCATATCAGGCTGGTGACCGCACACACCGATTGTAAGGAATCCGTTGCTGTCAAACATATCACTGTATTGCATCACACGATTAATTACCGCGGTCAATGCACAACGTATTTGTGCTTTTGAAATCTTGCCGCAATTGTCAAGAAGAGCCATTTGTGCGAGTGATTGGAATGCTCCGAATCGATAGCATGATGAACGACCGATTACAGGATATGAACCGTCTGGGGCAATAATCTGCTCCAAAACTTCAGCATAACGCGCGGAACGCCTCATAACATCTTCCCGCATGTAATCCCAGTCGCCGTTTGTAGCCCCCTTTGTTGTAAGAATATCAACAAGCATGGGCTGAATAACAAAGCTGTTATAGTAATCAAAATGAAATTCAGGTCCATCGCCATATATACCGTCTCCGTGATACCACTGCATGTGTTGACGTAGAGCATAATCGATCCGCATGGGATCCCAATCCGGTTCATGAACATAACATAAAAAAGCCTCTATCATAGCGGAGAAGAGCAGCCAATTACTTGCGAAAGGTTTACGGTTTCTTGTACATTTCAGTTTGCCGATTAAGTTATACTTTGTATCTGAATCAAGTTTATCATACAACTCTTCGGGAGCACGCAGCAGTCCGTTGGCTAAAAAAGCTGCATCGACAATCGGTTGATATCCATATCCGAAATTCATGCAATCAGGTGAATCGTCGGTAACCGCTGCTCGAATGGCCTTCCTAGTCATTTCAGCAAAAGAGCTGCGGAGCTTCTCTTCATCTCTATCTTCGGAAGGATGTGCCAACCACGGTGCAATACCGCAAACTGTTCTTCCGAGTGCTTCGAGATAAGTGTATTCGGCTCTGTCATTCGTACCGTCCTTGTGCTCAATTGGCATACGTTCTTTCAATTTACCGTAACTGAGGTTCTCGAGAATCGGCTTAACTATGCGAATCATTGTTTCAATCCAATATTGTCTTGTTTCGGTCATAATACCACTCCTTAAGTAACTTTATATTTTAATTACAAATCAAAAAACTGCGAATCATGATCGGATATCCTATTATATCATAGATTAAATAGGAAATACATCATTTTTCGCAGTAATTTTTATTTGATTTCTATCGTTACCTTTTTATCAGTCACTTTAGCAGCTGCTTTTGCGACGGTTCGTATAGCTCGGGCAATCTTACCGTGTTTGCCGATTATCATGCCCATATCAGCTTCCGCTACTTTAAGAGTCAATACCGTACCTGATTCGTTTTCTTCTTCAGTTACACTTACCGAATCCGGATCGTCAACAATAGCGCGTGCCATGTCAGTTAAAACTTGTGTTAAGTTGATATCACGATAGCTTGCGCCGGTTGCATTATCCATAATTATTTAATGATACCGCTCTTGGTAAGAATAGACTTAACTGTTTCTGTGGGCTGAGCACCTGAAGCAAGCCACTTTTGTACTTTTTCTTCCTCTACCTTGAGTGTAACAGGTTCGGTCATGGGGTTATAATAACCTACTTCTTCGATGAATCTGCCATCACGAGGTGAACGAGAATCTGCAACGATAATACGATAGAAAGGAGCCTTCTTAGCACCCATTCTTCTTAATCTGATCTTAACCATTTTTTCCTCCGAAAATAAATATAGAAATTTTATATAAAAATCCGTAAATCATATTGAAAACGGGATTTTCATTCTCTTTTTGGCTTTTTTTCCGCCGTACTGTGATGTTAATTGCTTGATCATTTTATTCATCTGATCATATTGTCTCAGAAGCTTATTAACTTCTTCAACAGTCGTACCACTGCCGTTCGCAATGCGTTTACGCCGTGATCCGTTTATTATATTGGGCTTTTCTCGTTCTTCCGCTGTCATCGCAAGAATAATGGCCTCAGTATGAGTCATAGCTTTTTCATCAACCTTGGCATCCTTGAGCATTCCGGGTTTTATACCGGGTATCATTGCGGCTATTTGCTCGATATCACCCATATTTTTGATTTGTCTGAACTGCTCGAGATAATCATTTAATGTGAATGTATTTTCTCTGAGTTTCTTTTCAAGCTCTGCGGCCTTTTTGTCATCAAACGTCTGTTGAGCCTTTTCGATAAGCGTTAAAACGTCACCCATTCCGAGAATTCTGGAAGCCATTCTTTCGGGATAGAACGGTTCAAGCGCGTCCAACTTTTCGCCTATTCCTATAAACTTTATCGGTTTACCGGTTACATATCTGATTGACAGGGCAGCACCACCACGTGTATCACTGTCGAGCTTTGAAAGTATTACGCCGGTGATATCAAGTCTGTTGTTAAACGCCTCGGCAATATTAACCGCATCCTGACCCGTCATTGCATCAACAACCAAGAGTATTTCGGTCGGATTTGCAACAGCTTTCATTCTCTCAAGCTCCTGCATCATATCCTCATCGACATTAAGACGGCCTGCTGTATCAATGAACACCATATCATGCCCATGCTTTTTAGCATGCTCAATGCCTGCTTGTGCTATTTCCACGGGATCTGCAGTGCCCATCTCGAATACGGGGACATCAACCTGCGAACCGACAACTTTTAACTGTTCGATGGCAGCAGGACGGTATATATCACACGCAACAAGAAGCGGACGCTTTCCTTGTTTTTTGTACATCAAAGCAAGTTTGGCAGTCTGTGTTGTTTTACCGGAACCTTGAATACCGACCATCATGATTATAGTGGGCGGACGCGATGAAATTTGAAGTTTATTGTTCGTCTCCCCCATCAGTTTAACAAGCTCTTCATGTACTATCTTGATAATCTGTTGAGCAGGGAGAAGACTTTCGAGTACTTCGGAACCTACCGCACGCTCGGTAACCGATTTAATAAACTCTCTGGTGACTTTATAGTTTACGTTCGCTTCGAGAAGTGCAAGTTTAACCTCACGCATGCCCTCTTTGACATCCGCTTCGGTAAGCTTACCTTTATTTTTAAACTTCTTAAAAGCGTTTTCGAGTTTTTCGGATAAACTGGAGAACATTTATTACCCCATTTCGGTTGAATAAGATTTATACGTTAATTCCGTTCAATTGATCTAACACATCATTAATCTGTTTTCTCGTATTGTCATCAAGTGAAGGTTTTTTGACAACTTCATTCAGAATTTGCGTCACATACAGAATACACTCATTCTTTTTTGCAAGTCCGAGTTTTTCCTCTAACTCGAACAGCTCGTCCTCACTTTTCTTGACGGAGTCGCGAACGCCTTGACGAGATATCCCGGTCAATTCGGAGATTTCGGAAAGTGAATAATCTTCGTTGTAATAATAATCGAGAATTTCTTTTTTTCTATCGGACAGAAGCGAGCCGTACGTGTCAAGAAGAATCGGAAATCTCATATTCTTTTCAAACATAGCACTCGCACTCCTGTAAAGCAATTCACTTTACAGAGTATATCATACCAATCACAGTTTGTCAAGATAAAAATGCGATTTTTTCTTGAAAATTTTACATCAATGTTAATGTGTGTTACAACAAACAAAAAAGCCTTGCGTCAACATAATGACAACAAAGCTTTTATGACCCGTGGGGGAATCGAACCCCCGATTACGCCGTGAGAGGGCGTCGTCTTAGCCTCTTGACCAACAGGCCTTGCTCAATCGAACGATGTTATTATATCACAACAAAATACAGAATGCAATAGTTTTACGAAAAAAATATCGCAAAAATTTAGATTTTTTATTTTTCAATCAGACAACAGGGAAGTGTAATGACTAACAACTTACAGACAGTGCCATTAAATTAAAAAACTAACAGAAGGCTTTATACGAACAAATTCCACTCACACGCAATTTGTTCGCATGAGTGGAATAGGTCTGAGTTATAATTATTTGGATTCCGAAACGATATTCTGAATTTTTCTTGCCCAGTCAACTATTTTCTGACGTTCTTCGAGAGTTATCTTTTTACCGAATATACCACACTTTATATAGTATGTGTCATCAATAACATTGGTGCCGGCTGTTCTGAGGATTTCCTTAAGCTGCTTTTCGGCCGATGAATCCTTCTCACCGTCTACAAATAATGCAACGTTTTGAGCTCTTGAAGGAATAAGCTCACTGCAGAAACGTCTTACCTTGTCTTCGGGATCGCCTTTGAGTGTAACGCCGATAATAACAAGTCTCTCCTTATCGGCAGGGTATGCCGGGGGAATGTCGTTTGTAAGACATCCGCACGCCTGACCGATAGCTTCGGCGTATGTGGCAACTTTTCCTTTTTTCGATGAATACATTACTCTCATTTTCATAGAGCATAACCTCCGTATAATACATTTAGACACCGATTATTATAACATAATAATCGGTAATTAAGAGCTTTTTTTCTTACTTTTTTGATTTTTGTTTATTCATACAAAAAGCCAATGCTTGATTTGTTTAATTCTTCCATATGATTATACTAAGTGTGTAATGCAAT
>CAVIJI010000028.1:12845-20138 GCA_963642885.1 bacterium | reverse complement strand
CTCCCATCTCGTGGAAATATGTCTAATTGTTCTATTGTAGAACGAACTTATAAATGATAAAATATTAGAGTAAAGTTTTATTAAGAGATATCACGCATGAAAAAAAGAGTATTAAACGATCTCCGAATTAAAAAAATCGTTATTACTTCGGTGTTGTCGGTATTAACGTGTGTTTCAACCATGGTGATACAGATACCGTCACCTATGAACGGCTACGTAAATCTCGGAGATTGTATGGTATTAACTGACGGAATATTGTTGAGTCCGGTATGGAGCTGGTTTGCGGCAGGTGTGGGGTCTATGCTTGCTGATATATTGTCAGGTTATATGTATTACGCGCCGGGTACGTTGGTAATAAAGTCCGCTATGGTTTTGGTATTCAGCTTCTTTTACAATATTTTGAAAAAACAATTTTCGTTCGGTCTATCTTTTATATGTTCTTCACTTATTTCGGAATTGATAATGGTAGTCGGTTATTTTATATATTCGTCCTTGTTCCTCGGCAATGGTTTATCGGCAGCGGCAAGTATTCCCGGAAATCTGATACAGGGAATATTCGGCATCATATCGGCATTTGTTCTATATAGGATTTTAGGAAGAACAAAGACGAAAATCGAGTTTTGAGTTTACGGATTCAATTATACAAAATGCAAATTTTGTATAATTGAGGGTAGTGATTTTAGGAGTAATCATGCTTTTAGCGTTTGATATAGGCAATTCATCGGTATCGGTGGGTGTTTATGAAATAAAAAACGGTACTCACACCATTTTATCATCGTTTAAAATTTCAAATAAGCCGTACTCGGTTGACGAATATACTTTGCTTTTAAAAGGATTTCTGCGTGAAAACGGATTTAAGCCTTACGAAAATAATTGCGATGATGACAGTATGATTAAATATTCGACGATATCATCTGTTGTACCTGAGCTTACGGATATTATAAAATCCGTTGCACTCAGATTGTGCGGCAGAAATCCATTCATTATAGGCGAAGGTAAAAAAACCGGATTCGGAATCAAAATTAAAAATCCGGAACAACTCGGTTCCGATATAGTTTGTAATGTCGCTGCTGCTTTGCACATTGCCTCAGCACCGCTTGTTATTCTCGATATGGGCACCGCAAACACAATTACTACCGTGGATGCAAACGGAAATGTTCTCGGAACAATAATTACACCCGGATTAACTGTTTCCATGAAAGCTTTATCGAACTCGGCAGCATTACTCGGAGATATATGTTTACAACGGGAGAATGTTCTTATAGGACGCGATTCGGATGAAGCAATTAATTCCGGCGTTGTTAATGGGACGATTTTCATGATTGACGGGTTTATACGCAATATACGCGAGAACCTTATACCGAAAGGCTCCGACATGAAATTATCGCTTATCGCAACCGGAGGGCTATCCGAACATATCATTCCCTATACAAAAAACAAGTTTGTTTATCAAAAAAATCTGACACTCGACGGAGCTGTGTATCTTTTCGAAAAGAATGTCAAGCTTCTTTGAGGTGTAAATTTTGTATAATACAGCTAAGGCTATATTATAAATTATCATTGTCGCACCTTACCGTTTTTCATGTTTACAGAAGGAAGCGACACTAAATAAGGAGGAAAAATATGAACACGAAAAATCACGCTAAAGTACAAAAGATGGTACGGCTCGCATTGCTGTCGGCACTGGTAATCGTATTACAGTTGTTTTTTTCGGCTGTAAAAGTCGGACCTGTTACACTTAACTTTGTACTCGTCCCAATCGTTATCTCCGCAGTATTTATCAGTCCGCTTGCAGGTTTATTGGTTGGAACACTTGCGGGCATCACAACCTTTATTCAGGTCTTTACTTCGGTTGATCCCTTCTATCTGTTTTTGATGACAAACAATCCTTTGGCAACCGCGGCGATTTGTATAATCAAAACAGCTGCCGCAGGACTGCTCGCAGGACTTGCTTACAAGCTTATTAATAATGTCAGCAAATATAGATCACTGAATATTGTAGTACACGCAATTATCTGTCCTGTAATTAACACCGGTTTATTTTGTGTCGGTATGTATCTCTTCTTCGGAAACGCGATGCTTGCCGATTCAACATATTCTTCACTCATCGGCGGTAATTTGATTTATTTTATTATCGTCGGTCTGGCGGGAATCAATTTCGTTATTGAACTTATTTTGAATGTAATACTCTGCCCTATCTTAGGTAAGGCATTGTATTCCTCTAAGTTTTTTGGCAAAGAAAACTGATCTGCTTAATACATAATATAAAAAATTCGGTATCTGTGCTGTTTTAACAACAGTCGGATGCCGAATTTTTATTTTGAAAAAGATATAAAACTATGTACAATGCCGAGTATTTATTATAATAAATTACTCTAACTCGTATCCTAATTCTTGCATGTCGTTTTTAAAGAAGTCAAACATATGGATTCCATCGTCGGTTTTATATCTTCCGACTGAATCTTTCCGCATTTCTATCTTTGCCATCGGTATGCCTAAATAGTCGGAAATACGTGCCAAAGTGTTGTCCTGATCGAAAACCATATCCTCGAATCTTACGGAAAGATGGTTCTTCGGAGTCGGAACAGAACGAACAATTTCACGCTGATAGAGCCAGCTTATCGCACGATTTCTACGGACGTCATCTGTTTTATCATAAGATATTCCGAATTGATTAAGATCATCGGTGAGATGAGCGGACAAAATACAGTCACGTGGGTCACGTACCCAGAAAATATACTTAATTTCGGGGAACATACGAGCTATCCAAGGATATACCAGAGTAGTTTCGGGTATTTTCCATCCTTTATATTCATTTTTCGACTCAAATACCGTATGAAGATATTCTTCAATCAAAACCTTGAATTCATTGGGTATTTCACATGAGTTGACTTCAGAAAAGTCCCATGTGTTGTTTCCGTTGTATTTTACATATTGCGCAAATACGCGGCAGGCGTCATACATTTTTTCGGGTGGAAGGAGATCTCCGGATACATTCAACGGTTCCCCCATAAATACCCCACTTGCCGAAAGTGTGTGTGATATCGAGCGCGTGCCCGAATGTCCACGACCGATTATTGTTATAAGCATCTAATATCGCTCCTCTTTAAACATAATTGTATACTGTCATTAGTCTATCATATCACTCGATACATGTCAATACTTGATTTTCCCATTTTTGGTACGATTGCGTTGAAAATTACACATAAAAAAAGAAGTATATCCCGAAAATTACTTCGAAATATACTCTTTTAATTTACGCTATATTCGGCAAATCAGTTGAAAAATGCAAATGTTGTTGTTGTGTCGTATTTCTCGCCGGGTTTTAAAACAGTGTTTGTGAATCCGGGATGATTAATAGAATCAGGCATGGATTGTGTCTCAAGGCATACAGCACAGTGAGTATACTGTTTAACATTGTTTTTAAATGCAGGGTCATTTACATTAATCATGTTGCCGGTGTAAATCTGTACACACGGCTGATCGGTATACAAATCTAACTTTCTGCCGCTGTTGGTATCTTCAAGAGAACCGCGCTTGATATATTTGCCATTCTGATCAGCAAAAACAAAGTTGTTGTCGTATCCGCCGAATTCCTTCATCATAGGATAATCAGCTCCGAATCCATCGCCTACTTTTTTAGCTTTTCTGAAATCATAAGGCGTTCCATCAACATCGATGAGTTTTCCGTCGGGGATAAGTTCGTTGTCAAGACTGTTAATCTTGTCACAATCCAACTGAAGAACAAGATTGTCAACCGGGCCTGCCTCGTAGCCTGCAAGGTTAAAATACGAGTGATTCGTAAGGCTTACTATGGTAGTCTTGTCTGTTTCGGCTTCATAATGAATCGAAAGTGCACCGTTCTTCGAAAGTGTGTACGTAACCTTAACGGTTAATGTACCCGGATAGTTTTCTTCTCCGTCGGGACTGGTATATGTCAAAATGAGAGACGGTTCTGTGTCGGAATCGGCTTCGATTACATTCCATATTTTTGCGTTGAATCCGTCTTTTCCGCCATGCAGGGAGTTGTTTCCGTCGTTTTTATAAAGATTGTATTCCTTACCTTCGAGTGTAAATTTAGCACCGCCTATACGATTGCCGATTCGTCCGATAAGTGCACCCTGATATCCGCCGGATGTGAGATATCCGTTGATATTGTCAAAGCCGCATACAACGTCTGCTATTTCACCCTTTTTATCGGCCACCCAAATGTTCTTAATTATACCGCCGTAATTAAGAATGCACGCAGAGGTTATCGAGTTGTTGGAAAGCGTGTATGAATATACTTCACAGCCGCAAGGGAGCTTTCCGAAAAGTTCTTTTTTGATCATGTGTGTATCTCCTTAATTAATCATCATAACCGTTGGGATTCATCTTCTGCCATCTCCATGAATCCTCGCACATTTCCTTTATGCCGTTTTCAGCTTTCCATCCGAGTTCTTTTCCCGCAAGCTCGGCACTTGAATAGCATGTATCGATATCACCGGGACGTCTGGGTTTAATGGAATAAGGAATTTTAATTCCTGTTGCACTTTCGAAATTCTTAACGATGTCAAGAACACTGTAGCCTATACCTGTACCGAGGTTATATGTTTTTAGTCCGCAGTTTTCCGCAAGCTTTTTAATCGCGCATACATGTCCTTTAGCTAAGTCAACAACGTGGATGTAGTCACGAACGCCTGTACCATCATGAGTGTTGTAATCATTTCCGAACACGCCGAGTTCCGGACGCTTGCCGACAGCAACCTGTGTAATGTAAGGCATAAGGTTATTCGGAGTTCCGTTCGGGTTTTCTCCGATAAGTCCGCTCTTATGTGCTCCGATAGGATTGAAGTAACGGAGGAGAACCACATTCCACTCGTTATCGGCTTTCTGGATATCCGTTAAAATTTGTTCGAGCATGGATTTCGTCCATCCGTACGGGTTTGTACAATTACCCTTCGGACACTCTTCGGTTATCGGAATAAAAGCAGGCTTGCCGTACACTGTAGCAGATGAGGAAAAGATGATATTTTTGCATCCGTTCTTTCTCATTACATCGACAAGGTTAAGTGTACCTGTAATGTTGTTGTTGTAATATTCCCACGGCTTAGCAACCGATTCGCCGACAGCCTTAAGACCTGCAAAGTGTATAACAGAATCGATTTTTTCGTTTTTGAAAATATTCTCAAGTGCCTCTCGATCAAGAATATCGGCTAAATAGAATTTTACAGGCTTACCTGTTATTTTTTCGACTCTTTCAAGAGACTTGCGGCTCGAGTTGCAAAGGTTGTCGCATACTACGACTTCATAACCGGAATTCTGCAGTTCGACTACTGTATGCGAACCGATATATCCCGCACCGCCTGTTACAAGAATTGCCATAAATACTGTCCTTTCTGAAATTACTGATTTGTATTTTTATCTGACATTCAAAATATAAGCCGAGAAAACTACAAACGTCTTTCGGCTTATACTCAAAAATTTAATTTAGTAGTGATTACTTCCAAAGTCCGTCAGGATACTCGCCCTCGGAAATTAACTTCTTCAGCTTTGCGATAACATCCGGCTTATCATCTGCGTATGTTACACCAAACCACTTAGCGGTTGTGGTAAGAACTTTTACATCACACTTATTCTCATTGATCATCTTACCGATAGTATTCGGAAGCAGGCATTCGCCTTTCATCTTATCGGATGCGGGATCCTCGACGAATTCCTTGAAGTCTTTTTCAAGGTAATCAAATACGGAAGGCTTAAAGCCCCAGAAATTCATAGAAACCACTGTTTCGTTGGGAAGGTGAACTTTTTCACCGTCTTCTTCGAAGTACGCTCCTCCGTCTTCCTTGAAGAGTTTTGTTCTTTCAACTATCTTGTCAAGCATACCCTCTTCGTTTTTATGGCAAACACCTCTCGCAACACTGCCGTTATCGGTCAATGTATTGCCGAGCATATATCCGACCATGCAATAGTGAGCTGAGCTCTCATCGGTATTCTTAATAAACTCCGCAGCCTTTAAGAAAGCATCACGTCCGTAGAAATCGTCTGCGTTAATTACGGCAAAACCTTCTTTGATTACGTCTTTAGCGCAAAGAAGAGCCTGTGTTGTTCCCCAAGGTTTGGTTCTTTCGGGATTGAGTTTTCCGTCCGGAACAAAGCTGTCAAGCTTCTGGAAAACATATTCGACGTCAACTTTCTTTTCGATTCTGTGGCCTACGGTTTCCTTAAAAGCATCATAGTTTTCTTCTTTGATAACGAAAACTATCTTATTAAATCCCGCTTTAACGGCATCGTAGATCGAAAAGTCGATTATAAATTCACCATGTTCCGTAAAAGGATCGATTTGCTTGAGTCCACCGTAACGTGAACCCATTCCAGCAGCTAACATAAATAAAGTCATATTTCCCCCATATTAGATAAACAAAATCCGCCAAATCTTGTATAAATCTATGTGTATTTAATTTTTCAATCTCTTGACACTCATAAAACAATATGTTATAATCTTTTTGTCTCATATGAGACACTTTCTTTGCGAGGTAGCAGTCACATGAATGATACCGTCACTTCTCTGCTGAAATCATTGTTCATTTTCGAAGGACTCGAATTCGAATCGCTCGATTCCGATTACAAAATCACGTCATGTTGCCTTATAAAGAAATATGAGGCAGGTAATCCTATAATATTAATGAACGAATTCGGGGAAAAATATCTGGCACTTGTAAAATACGGGAAAATCAAGCTGTCGGCGAAGATTAAACTTAAAGAAGTAATATTGAAATATGCGGGCTGCGGTGAAGTTTTCGGTGCCGCGTCATTGTTGAATAATATGCCCCCCGCCGATTCAACCGCCGAATGTGAAAGCGAAGTGATTCTCATTCCGTCTTCACTTGTGTTGAAGCTTATAAGCGAAAACGGAACAATAGCATTGAATTACCTTAACTTCTTATCAAAAAAAATATCTTTTCTTAACCGTGAAATAGCTATTCTCGCCGCGGGATCGGCGGACGACAAGCTTGCTCTGCATTTGTATTCGTTAAGTTCGGCAAATGCGGATATCACGGTCGGTTCTATGTCTGCGCTTGCATCTCAGCTTGGCATCAGTCGCGCTTCGCTTTATCGTGCTGTCGACAATTTGACGACACTCAAAGCAATTACTTATGACGGAAAAAAATTTACGATCTTGGACAGACATAAACTTTTATAAAATCAATATGTAAAAAATTATTCTAAGGAGTATTTTATGAAAAATCTAAAGAAAACCATCACATTGGCATTAGCTGCAGTACTTTCCTGCACGGCACTTGTATCCTGTTC
>CAVIJI010000028.1:6575-12835 GCA_963642885.1 bacterium | reverse complement strand
CTTAAAGTGTATGCATTAAAGGGTCATACCGGAATGGGTATGGCTAAATTGATGTCCGAAAACGATGCGGGTACTGCATCGAACAACTATGACTTCACAATAGCATCTTCTCCCGATGAAGTTACAGCCGAGATAATCAAAGGCAACTATGATATAGCCGCTCTTCCGACGAATCTGGCTTCGGTACTTTACAACAAGACAGAAGGCAATATCAGAGTAGCCGCAGTAAACACTCTCGGTGTGCTCTATGTTCTCGAAAACGGTGACAGCGTACAATCACTTTCGGATCTCAGCGGAAAAGATTTGTATGCCACAGGTCAAGGTTCAACTCCCGAATATATTCTCAGATATGTACTTGAGACAAACGATATAGAATGCAATGTTATTTATCTGGCAGAGCACTCCGAACTTGCCACACAGATGATATCCGGTGATGTAACACTCGGAATGCTTCCCGTTCCCAATGCAACAACGGTTCTCGCACAAACCGAAGCAAGAACAGCCATTGACCTTACCGCGGAATGGGAAAAGGCAGCAGAGAAAAACGGTGATTCAAGTTCGCTGTATATGGGCTGCGTGATTATAAATCCCGAATTAATCGAGGAATCACCCGCCACAGTAGATGCTTTTCTTGAAGAATATGCTGCATCAGTTCAATATGTAAACGAAAATATCGATGATGCATCGACGTTGATTGAATCTTACGGTATTGTGCCCAAAGCCGCAATCGCAAAAAAAGCCATTCCAGATGCACACATGGTCTGCATAACCGGTAATGAAATGAAAACAGGTCTGTCGGGATTTTACAGTGTTCTGTACGGATTTGATCCCACATCCGTAGGCGGAGCTCTCCCGACTGATGATCTGTACTATATTAAAAAATAAAATTAATGACAAGACTTAAAAGAGTTGCCGAGGTTGTCCTATCAATTATTTTTTGGTTAGCTGTTTGGGAAATCGCCTCCGTAATAGTCGGTAAAGATATTCTTGTTCCGTCTGTCGGAAAGGTGTTTCTCAGGCTTGTTGAGCTGTTCAAAACATCTGAATATTATTATTGCGTCGTTTTCTCTTTATTCAGAATAATTCTGGGATTCACAATCGGTTTACTCGTAGGTTCATTGTTGGCATATCTCTCTTTCCTTTTTAAGATAATCGAAATTCTCTTCTCACCATTGCTGACCGTAATCAAATCCACTCCCGTTGCATCTTTTATTATTCTTGCATTGGTCTGGATGGGCAAGGAAGCGGTCCCGGTATTCACATCGATTATTATGGTTATACCGATTATTTATTCGAGTGTTTTAAGCGGATTGCGTTCCACAAAGAAAGAATTGGTCGAAGTATCGCATGTATACGATTTCGGATGGTTTAAAAAATTACGGATACTTTATATACCGTCGTCTTTTCCTTCATTCATATCGGGTGCGAATACTTCTCTCGGTCTTGCTTGGAAAGCGGGTATAGCCGCGGAGGTTCTTTGTTCATTAAAAAATTCAATCGGAGGAAAGGTATATCTTTCTAAGCTATACCTTGAATCGATTGATCTTATGTCGTGGACATTAACCGTAATTTTTATAAGCATCATACTCGAGAAAGTAATGTACTGTATGCTAAAAAAACTCACAAAAAAGTACACTATGACTGATATCGGACTGCGGGAATAATGAATCTGTCAATACATAATTTATCGAAATCATTTAACGGAAGTCCTGTTTTACGCAATATCAACCTTGAACTGCATGACGGTATATATCTTCTGGTGGGTCCTTCAGGATGCGGAAAGACAACGTTTTTGCGCATCCTCGGCAAACTCGATTCGGCAGACTGCGGTGAGATAACCGACTGTTCGCCTTCGATTATGTTTCAGGAAGCAAGATTGTTTCCGTGGCTGAACGTTATAGAAAATATCACCGTACCGACAAATTGTTCTAAAATGCGTGCACAGGAACTTATCAATGCATTGAATCTCAGTAATAATGAAAATAAATACCCACATGAATTATCAGGCGGAATGCAGCGCCGTGTTTCGGTAGCTCGTACTCTTTGCCGTAAGTCATCGTTGTATTTATTTGACGAACCTCTTGCAGGTCTTGATCATGAGCTTCAAGAAAATGTATGCGGTGTGATACGTGAAAATTTGGATCCGTGTTCCACAGCGATCATAGTAAGTCATGAGATAGCGGAGTTAACTAAAATTTCCGATTGTACTTTAAAAATGTACAACGGAGAAATAATATTCTAAATTCCAAAAGAGCGAAATACTTAATAAGTATATTCGCTTTTTTTGTTTGTAATAAAATTCAAAGTACATAAGCTGGCGATATATTTTTCGGTATAGTGTAATTACAACCAAAATAGATATTGACAGTTCTTTTATTTTATGATAAAATACTGGTAATTTAGTTAATAATTACACATATTCGGTAAAAATGATTTATCGGATTATGTTTAAATCAATTGCCCACAGCATACCGTGAATCGTTATCATGCGATGATATCCACACGGTAAGAACATATAAAATACCACCGATCTTCGAATATATTATTTAGGCTAAAAAAATTTTATATATGCGAGGTGTTTTTTATGCATGTAGGTCTCTCAACATTTTACATCCTGTCTTTTCTGACAGCTGTAATTGCCTTTGCTTTTGCCGCATATTTGTACTTATGGGTGCGAAAACATAAAGTACAAAATGCACGTATAAGCGAGGTTGCGGATTTGATCAAAGCCGGTGCCAATACTTTTATTCGACGTGAATACAAAGTACTTGCCGTTTTTGCCGGTATCGCGGCGATTGTTATTTTTATTCTTTTACCGCAGCCTATCTGGAAAGGCAACATTTTATCAAATGTTTCCATTTTATTTGCATATCTGGCAGGTACGGTATTATCGGCCATTGCGGGTAAAATAGGAATCATTGTTGCTACTTTATCCAATTCAAGAACTGCCGAAGGAGCTCAAAAAGGTATTAAACCCGCATTTCTTATGGGTTTCCGCGGGGGTGCCGTCATGGGCCTGCTCGTAGTAGGCTGTTCCCTTCTCGGTGTTGCGGCAGTCCTTTGGATAACAGGTGATTCTACGATTTTGCTCGGATTCTCCTTCGGTGCAAGCTCTCTCGCTCTGTTCGCTAAGGCGGGAGGCGGAATTTTCACTAAAACCGCGGACATTGCGGCGGATTTAACGGGCAAGGTTGAACTCGGTATACCTGAAGATGACCCTAGAAATCCCGCTGTTATTGCGGATAATGTAGGTGATAATGTCGGCGATGTTGCCGGTATGGGTGCCGATTTGTTTGATTCCAATGTGGCTGCCATGGCCTCGGCATTGGTTATCGCACAATCTCTTACAGGAAACTACGAAAATGTCTCGATGGTCTTCTGCTATGCTATATTAGGATTACTTGCATCTATACTCGGAATCGCTACAGCACGTGTCGGTAAAAACGGAAATCCGACACACGCACTTAATTCTTCAACCTATGTAACAACCGCTATTTTCCTTATTCTTTCGGCAATTACAACTGCTCTTTTCGAAGGATTTTCATGGAGAATCTGGGGTGCTTCCACAACAGGCTTACTTGTTGGCGTGATTATAGGTATAACGACCGACTATTTTACCGATGATTCCAAACCGATTGTAAAAAAAGTGGCTCACGCATCCTGTTCGGGGCCCGCCTTTACGGTATTGTCCGGTATCTCATATGGTTTCATCTCCGCACTTCCCGCAATGGTAGGTATTGCTGTATCCGCACTTATTGCTTTTAAACTTTGTGAACCTATGGGCGACGGCTATGCTATCTTCGGCATTTCAATGGCTGCGGTCGGCATGTTATCAATTGTAGGCATGATTATCTCCAATGACGCATATGGTCCGATTGTAGATAACGCAAGAGGCCTCGCGGAGATGGGAGATCTCGGAGAAGAAACAATTCGTATTGCCGACGAACTTGACAGTGCCGGTAATACCGTTAAAGCGGTAACCAAGGGATTCTCTATAGGTGCGGCAGGTCTTACTGTAATCTCCCTGTTAGGTGCATTTATGTCCGAAACAAACACTGCACTCGAGGCAGCAGGCAAAGAACTTATTACAGGCTTTGATATTATGTCGCCTACTGTATTCTTCGGTATTCTCATCGGTGCAGCAATTCCCGCAGTATTTTCGGCCATGTTAATACTCGGTGTTGACCGCAACGCACAGAGAATGGTAGCCGAAATACACAGACAATTCCGTGAGATTCTCGGTTTACGCGAAGGTACAACAAAACCCGAATATGATCGATGCATTGATATAGCAACGTCAGGTGCACTTAAAGAGCTTGTACCCGCGGGACTTATGACAATCATCGCTACACTGGTCGTAGGATTTATAGGCGGATCGTATGCAATCGGCGGTTTCCTGCTGGGTAATATAGTGAGCGGATTACTTATTTCTCTGTTTATGTCTAACGCAGGCGGACTTTGGGATAACGCTAAAAAATATGTCGAAGCCGGAAACGAAGGCGGTAAAGGAAGCCCGACTCATAAAGCTGCCGTTATAGGTGATACTATAGGCGATCCGTTTAAGGATACCGCGGGACCGTCGATAAATACACAGATTACGGTTGTTTCGCTGGTGGCGTCGCTTCTGTCATCGTTGTTTGTTGCATTCTCCATTTTCGGCTGATAAATCCTTTTAAATTGATTGAAATATGAATTCTTAAATGTGATACACCAATAGCTTTCGGAAACGCTCGTGATTACGGAAAACAAACCGTGATTCGCGAGCGTTCTTTTGTAAAATCGAAAAACATTTTCGTGCAAAAAAAATATTATTTTTTCAAAAAACCTATTGACAAAATTAGCCGGGAGAGTTATAATATATGACGTCAGGTAAAGAACAGTCACTGAGGTTGAGGTTTTAACTGATATAGCGGTATTGTGTAACGGTAGCACACCAGACTCTGACTCTGTTTGTCGGGGTTCGAATCCCTGTACCGCTGGTAACAAAGCACATCCTTTGGTTAACGAAAGATGTGCTTTTTGTTTTTCTGTTTTCATTATTTACACCGTGTTATGCATAAGCTCCCGTTTCTTAGTATACGAGTCAAAAGCGTATGATTTGCGGTGTTACCGAAAATTAATAAAATCATATAAAAGTCTATCGTTTTATGTGCTATACTAAACATGTTTAAACTCATGAGGCACAGATTTTGATTTCGAACAGGAGTGTTACTATGAAAAAATATATTATTTCGCTTTTGACCGTAGCGTTGGCAATCGCTTCCCTTTCTGCTTGTTCTTCGAGCGATAGTGAAATCGAAACGGAAACAAGTACCGAAAGCACTGAAACCGAGATTGTCGAGACAGAGACAGAAACCGAAACCGAAACTACTATACCCGAACCGGTTGATGTTGAAGTCATCGATTTCGAAATTTTGAATTTAGCAAAAGATCCCGTATATGAAAACGGCGTTTTCGTACTTTACTTTACCGAACAAGATGTTTGGTATGACGAAAATACTGTACTTAATGTCGGTGTTGTAGCAGAAGATGAAGCGTATACAATCAAAGGAACTATCGATTATACCACCTATCCTGATATGAAGATTGACGATAATAACTATTGCGGTATAGCTTTTAAGCCTGCATTTGATATTGATCCGGGTAACTACCGTTTCTCTATTACATTCGATGAGTACAAAGTCGAATTTAACATGGATGTATAATATTTCTCATTACGATTTATTTCTCATCGGTTTGGATATAATCCGAATCGATGAGTTTTTCTTATTAAAAATCGCACACCTCGGCTTTTATTCGCAATACATCTTGATTTATTAACAATACATAGATATAATTAAATAAAGTTTATATTGTACATGGAGAGCTTTATATGGAACGTGTCAGTAAAAACAATTATTATCTTGACATCGCGCAGACTGTCTCTGAAAGAAGTACATGCATGCGTAAACGTTACGGAGCTATAATCGTAAAAAATGATATAATCATCGCTACAGGTTATAACGGCGCTCCTCGTGGGCGTAAAAATTGTTCCGATATTGGTAGTTGTACCCGTGAAAGACTCGGTATTCCGCGTGGCGAACGTTATGAGCTATGTCGTTCCGTACACAGCGAAGCCAATGCAATAATTGCCGCTTCAAGAGAAAACATGCTCGGCGCTTCATTGTACATGTGTTGTACGGACCCAAAAACAGGCGAAATCGTTTCTAATACTAACTCATGTATGATGTGTAAGAAGCTTATAATAAACTCGGGTATTG
>CAVIJI010000028.1:0-6565 GCA_963642885.1 bacterium | reverse complement strand
ACAGGAATTTCGTGAAATATCTGTAACGGATTGGATTGACGATGACGACAGCTTATCCGGTATATACGGATATTAAAGATTTAATTATAAATTCGAAGGTTTTACATTGATGAAAAGAGTAATTTGTTCCATACTTGTGCTTGTTCTATTCCTTTTGCCGCTCACTTCTTGTTCCGCATCACTTGTTAATTTTAAGTATGAAGACGGTAAAATGATTAATAAAAGTCAAAAGCTTGAATACTATCCCGCGCCGAACAACTATGAACCCGTAGCCGTAGGAGAAGCATTCGGTTATTATAAGAAGACAGACTTGATATTATATGAAATAAAAGGCGCCGATCCGAAAGAATGGTTGACTCAGGAATATGCGGGAAGTGCTACTACGATTTTTTATTCTACATCACTTGAGCTCCCTTCACTGTCCGAACTCGAACCTACTAAAATTTACATATGCGGCGGCGATACTATTACATATTCTGTTGCGACTGTCGAAGACGCTGACGTTATAGCAAATCTTGTCGATTTGTTCGTGAACGGCACATATGAAGAATGGCCCCTTGTAAACTCCATTCAAACCTATGAATTGAAATTCTACTCAGAAGAAAAATATCCGCACATTTATTTCAATTTAACGTACGGTGAATTCGAAGAAGGAAAATTCATATATGATCGTACCACTAAAAGAAGCGTAAGAATAGATGATGCACTTATTGATTATATAGGTTAAATGTAATGGCGGATATTTTCAAAGCAGAACAAACGGTGATTCAAGATATAATAAATATCGAAAATGCTTCCTTCAGTTGTCCGTGGTCAGAAAAAGCATTTACCGAAGCTTTAAATAATAAAAACATTGCCGTCTATATTATGTCGGAAGGAAAAACTGTTTACGGATTTTATTGTCTTATGACCGTAGAGGATGAGGCTGAATTACTGAATATTGCGGTAACCCCGTCACACAGAAACAACGGATACGGGCAAATGCTTTTGTCACATGCAATTATGTATGCAAAAGAAAAAAGAATAAACAATATCTATCTTGAAGTACGTGAATCCAATATTACCGCTCGAGGTTTATATGAGAAATTCGGATTCACCAAGATCGGTGTTAGGAAAAGATACTACAGTCGCCCGATTGAAGATGCGATACTTATGTTGAAAACATTGTGATCCTGATTAGAGGTATATATGTATATTTTTGCAATAGAAAGTTCCTGCGATGAAACGTCTGCCGCTGTAATACATGCGCATGATGGCGAAATTAGTGTTTTATCAAATATAGTTGCATCTCAAATCGCAACTCATGCCGTATACGGTGGTGTTGTTCCCGAAATAGCCAGCAGAGCACATTGTGAGGTTATTTCATCTATTTCCCACGAAGCTGTAAATAAAGCCGGTATTTCTCTTGCCGACATAAATGCGGTTGCCGTAACTTTTGCTCCGGGACTTATCGGTCCGCTTCTGGTTGGCGTTAATTTTGTAAAGGCGTTAGGTTCCCGATTAAACTGTAGGATTATTCCCGTTCAACATATTGAAGGTCATTTGTCTGCGGCATACATAGAGAATCCTACACTGAAACCGCCGTTTCTCGCTTTAGCCGTGTCCGGAGGACATACATCACTTTATAAAGTGCTCGACTATGTTGATTTTATCGAAATCGGAAGCACACGCGATGATGCTTGCGGAGAAGCGTTTGATAAAGTAGGACGTGTCATGGGATTACCTTATCCAGGAGGTGCGGCAATGGACAAGCTTGCCGGCGAAGCGTACGAATTATTCGATTATAATCAAAAAGGTGCTTTGACTTTTCCCTCCCCTGCGGTTAATGATAATACCTTTGATTTTTCATTCAGCGGATTAAAAACAGCCGTTATTAACTATGTGCACAATGAAAAGCAGAAGATTAATGGCGATGATTTACCTCACAGCGTTAAGTGCGATGTGGCAGGTGCTTTTACCAATTCCGTTTGCTCCGGAATTACAAAAAAGTTATCCGATGCTTTACAAGCTACGGGAATGAATACACTTGTTATGGCAGGTGGGGTAGCGGCAAATTCTCATCTGCGCAGTGCAGTTGCTGCGATGTGCGACAAAATGAACGTCAAATTTGTTGTTCCATCCCATTCACTTTGCGGTGACAATGCCGCAATGATAGGTGCACGTGCTTATCATATGTACATCAACAATATATTCGCGGATATTAATCTTGACGCATATGCGTCCGACGACGATGCGTTAAAATATCTTAACACTATTAAAAAGCAGTAAATTTCCGGTACATAGAACAAATTTTAATTTATGAAAATAACTCCAATATATAAAAATAAGCTGATAACACTTCCCGCGGAAGCGGTTTTGCAAAAGTTATCGACAGTTACAAAAGAAGAACTCTCGGTTTTAATATCTGTGATCAATGAACCGCAGTTCGATGTTGCGGACATGTGCGTCAAACTGGACATGACCGAAAACACATTTAAACGTTCTCTTGAAACATGGATAAAAGCAGGTATTGTCGTAACCGATGATGAAAAAAGCGATTCCAATAAAAAGAGCGAAAAAAGCGGTTCTAAAAAAACTGAACGTGTAATTACGATTCATTCTTCTCTGCCGAGCTATACCTCTGATGAAATGAGCGATATTATCGAAAAAAGAAGCGACACATATGAATTAATCAATTCATGTCAACAGGTACTCGGTAAAGTATTCAACGCTCAGGAAACAGCGATTATCATAGGACTTACCGATCATCTGTCTTTATCGGATGAGTATATACTCCTGCTGTGTACACATGCCAAACAACTTGAAAAGCCTTCTGTGAGATATATTGAACAGTTGGCAATACATTTTTACGACAATAATGTTGTTACCTATGAAGCTCTGGACAATGAGTTGAAACTTATCGAAGAGAGAGTACCCTTCGAAGCATATGTACGTGAACTTTTCGGATTAGGAAAACGAGCTTTAGTACCGAAGGAAAAAGAATTTATTATAAAATGGCATGACAAATATAATTTTTCCCAAGATATTATAAAAGCCGCATATGAACGAACGGTTACGCAAACAGAAAAACCGAGTTTAAAATATGCCAATGCAATACTTGACAATTGGTTCACTGCAGGTTATACTACTGTTGATGATATTGAAGCAGCAGAAGCAGAAAGACAAAAGAAAAAAGATGCATCTTCACAACAATCAAGCTTTTCGACAAGTGATTTTTACGAAGCTGCTCTTCTACGTTCTTATAATGATAAAAAATAGGATTGTATGGGAAGACGAGAAAATATCAGGCGCGCAAAGGATACAATTGCCGCTCACAGAAACAGCAGTATTTTATTATATGAAAAGCATATAAAAGAGGTTTCTTCCGTTTATCCTGAGTTTAACGGAATTATTCAACAGCTTGCTTTTACCGGCCCGAGAATAATGGCGGCATCTCTCGGTAAAAAGCTCGAAAGCGAAAGTATCGATGAAACACGGCGCGAATACGAGAAGTTTTTTTCACTAAAAAAACAATTTCTTGTTGAACATGGATACGTTCATGATTATTGTGATATAAAATATCACTGTGATAAGTGTTCCGATACCGGATATGTCGGAATAAACATTTGCGATTGTCTGAAAAAGGAAATAGTTTCGGAAACGTTGAAAAACTCCGGATTGTATTCGCTTATTTCGACGCAAACCTTTGATACTTTTTCGCTTGACTATTACAAAGGTAAAGACCGTATATTCATCGAAAAAAACTTACATATACTGGAAAATTTCGCAGATGAATTTTCAATCGATAAATTTGACAATTTCATTTTTATGGGTGCTACTGGACTCGGTAAAACTCATCTCTCCTCTGCCGTGGCACAGAAAGTTATCGAAAACGGATACTATGTCATATACGAATCCGCTCTGACATTGTTTTCGGACTATGAAGAAAAAAAATTCGGGCGTAACAGTGCCAATGATTCGGATTACGAATTTGATAAATACATAGAATGTGATTTGTTGCTTATTGATGATCTCGGTTGCGAGATGACGAATGCTTTTATCATATCCTGCTTATACAACGTAATAAACATGCGGCTGATACAGCATAAGTCGACTATTATAAGCACTAATTTACAAAAAGACGAGCTCAGAAAACGCTATTCGGATAGAATAATCAGCAGAATATTCGGTGTTTATAAACCTTTGGTATTTTGCGGATCTGATATCAGAGAGCAAAAAATTAGGCAAAGCATTAATTAAGAAATCGCTGATTTACGCTGTTTTTGTGTGAAAATCTATTAAATCAAGGATTGGGATGTTTATCCGACACATCCTGAAAATATAACTTAAAACTATTTACAAACAGGAGGATTTCTAATGAAAATCGGAGCAATGGTCGAATCTTTCAGATTAGGATTCAGAAAGGGTGTTGAAAAGGCGGCATCTCTCGGAATCGAAGGTATTCAGGCATATGCAACAGGCGGTGAACTCGGTGCCGAACAAATGACAGAAGAAAAAATCAAGGAAGCTCTTGACATAGTAAAGTCAAATGGTCTTGTTTTTTCTGCACTTTGCGGTGACTTCGGACACGGATTTATGAATGCGGAAGAGAATAAAATCTACGTTGAAAAATCCAAAAGAGTTCTCGATCTTGCAAAGAAGCTTGAATGCAATATCGTAACAACCCACATCGGTACAGTTCCGGTAGAAGAAAACGAAACAAAAGAGATCATGCGTAAGGCTTGCCGTGAGCTTGCCGAATATGCCGACTCGGTAGGTGCGGCTTTCGCAGTTGAGACCGGTCCCGAACCCGGCTGTGTTCTCGGTGAATTCCTTGATTCTCTCGGTGCAGGTGGTGTAAGAGTTAACTTCGACCCCGCAAACCTTGTTATGTGTGTTGATGACAGACCTGAAAATGCACTCAAATACATTGGTAAGTATGTTGTTCATACACATGCTAAAGACGGTATCATGCTTAAAAAGAAAATCGCCGAGAAAATCAGTGTCGGTGAAGAAGCAAAAGAACATCAGGCACTTGCCGATATGGGTATGAAGTATCTTGAACTTCCTCTCGGAGAGGGAGATGTTAACTTTGATATATACCTCCCTGCTCTCGCCGCTACCGGATATAACGGATTCCTTACAATCGAACGTGAAGTTGGCGATACTCCCGAAAAGGATATAGCTTTGGCTGTTAATTTCCTTAAAGAGAAAATTCAGAAATATAATTTAGGTTGATTTTATGAAATTATTTATTGCTTCGGACATTCACGGCTCGGCTTATTATGCGAAAATCATGCTTCAAAGGTACGATGAATCAAAAGCCGATAAGTTAATACTTCTCGGAGATATTCTTTACCACGGACCCAGAAATGATTTACCGCGTGAATATGCGCCTAAAGAGGTCGCGGAAATGCTCAACCGTTATTCTTCCGATATTATTGCCGTACGTGGAAATTGCGAAGCGGAAGTTGACAGCTTGATGCTTGACTTTACCGTAACTTCTGATTACGGAGTATTATTTGCAGATAATAGGACTATTTACCTGTCTCACGGACACAGAAGCGAGCCGAAATTCCATGAGGGAGATGTATATATCACAGGTCATACTCATATCCCGCACGATTTCACGAATAACAATGTAAGATATATCAATCCGGGCTCGGTATCAATACCTAAAAATTTCACAAAACATTCCGCGTTGATTTACGAAAACGGTGATTTTAAATGGATCGATATCGAAACCAACGAGATATATACTTTATGATATAGGCGGCGTATACAGATGAAAATAGCAGAAGCTCTTATCGAAAGAGCGGATATACAGAAGCGTATAGAGCAGCTGCGTGAAAGACTGTCGAATAATGCGTTAGTTCAGGAGGGAGAAGAACCATCAGAAAAACCCGAAGAGCTTATTGCCGAACTTGACAAACTTGAAACACGGCTTTGCGAGCTTATTTCAAAAATAAATCTTACAAACGCAGTTACGCAATCACATGGAATGACAATAACCGAAATGCTTGCTCTACGTGATTGTCTCGCTCAAAAGAATGATGTAATTCGCGACTTTCTGAGAATAGCCAGCCAAAAATGCATACGCGGAAGAGGGAGCGAAATCATAGTAAAAAGCACTGTTTCCGTATCAGAATGTCAAAAGCAAGTAGATGCAATATCAAAACAGCTCCGAGAACTCGACACTCGTATCCAGGGTTTAAATTGGAATACTGATTTGATTGATTAAGCCATAGTTTGTGAGTAACTTTACGAGCGAGTGTTGCCCTTTGATGCTTGAGGTTATAAGCATTATTTATTGACGGCACAAACGGAGAACGTGCGGGGTTTAAATCCCTATATTACACTTATCTCATTAGTTTTACATGTGCATCTTTATATTTTTAATTTTTTTACCGAACACTGACGTAATGTAAGGGCGGGTTTGGGGCATAACAAAAAGCCGGAGAAGATTCTTCGGCTTTTGTTGGTTTACCGCCCTTGTATTTTGATAACGTCAATTCGACATTTACTGTGTCTTGACAAAATATTTCGTTTGTTATATAATTATATGCGGGTTTTTTCCCACATACGG
>CAVIJI010000027.1:0-29767 GCA_963642885.1 bacterium | reverse complement strand
TATCCCATATATTCAAGCCGAGCTTATGGAACAGCAGGGAGAAAACCGAGTGATATATATCCTCTGCCGAAACCGCGCTTTGCGGCATATAACCGAGGTGGATTTTTACCGCCACCGAAACCGAATCATCAATAATCATTGAAATAAGGCTGTCCAGTGCGGTGATATCCGAAAATCCGAGTCCCGCTCCGACGCTCCGAACAAACTTAATGAACACCGCGAAGTTTTTCTGCCGTTCTGCCAGCAGTTCCTTTGTGTAGTACCCCGACTGATAAAAACGCCAATAGAAAATCGTTCTTTCCGCATAATCCATTAAAAAATCCCAATAGGCGTTCCAGAGAAGGCGGCACTTTTCTTCCATGTCGTATGATTCCGTTTGTGCCTGACTTCTGATAACGGACATGATTAAATACGCAATTTCTCTGTCTATTTCCATGAAGGTATCGGTCATCAGATCCGTCAGGTCGCTGTAGCATTGATAAATATACGGGTCGGAAAGTCCGCAGCCTGTGGCTACCTTTCGCACGGTCACACTCTCGATACCGCCGGATGCCACCAGACTGAATACAGAGTGCCGAAGTTTATCTTTCAGCTCTTCTTTAGAATATCTTCCTGCCATTCGGAAACCCCTTTAACAACACTGCTTTGCATTTGACTTAGCGCCCTTATTTGCGATTGCTAAAAATTTCTCATAAAAAATGCCTCGGAACCCGTCGTGCTTGCCTTCCGCACGCAGTCCTATCCCTAAAGCAATAATATAGTATCAAATCAGCACCAACGCATAACCCACAAATTCGACCGTTTTTTTATAAATCCTATGTCTTTTCGAAAAAAATTTTTTTAATCGGCCGAGACTTAACGAAAAAAGACTGCCGCAAAACGAAATCTCTTCGCTTTGTGACAGTCTTCGCATCTATATGCTGTTTACTTGTCTATGCCGTTCAGAAGCCCCGCCAGAATCGGCTCACCCCAGGAGTACTCCGACAGGAACTCGCCTTCGAATCGTTCTCTGCTTCCCGCATTCTTGTCCAGCCATGCGAAATAATCGCAATCGCAAACAGCGGTGTTCAGCATCTGCCCACGTGGGGTTGAAAGCAGCAGCTCACTCGCGCCCACTTCGGCAAGCGCATGCTTGAGGCGGGAAAGCGCGTTATAATAGACCTTCATGCTCTCGTTGCTGTACTCGCGGTTTTCCCATACGGTGCTGTAAATTTCCTCGTTGCTGATTTCTTTTCCGCATCGTGCGGCAATAAGGGCAAGGATTTCCTTGGTCTTACCGCTGATTTTAATCGGTACGCCGTCTTTGAGCACATTAAATCTGCCGAACATCTGTATGTATATATTCTTTCTGAGACGTCCCGCCAGCAGTGACATTTTCTCCGCCATCATCCGCAGCGTTTCCTTCTTGTATGGCTTGAGAATATAATAATCTCCGCCTATCTCATTGAAATTACGGATATAATCATCAAATGCCGAAATAAACACCACAAGCAGTCCCGGATGTATTTCCCGCAGCTTGAGTGCAAGGTCGATACCGTTCATTTCGGGCAGGCATACGTCCAGCAGTGCCAGCTCG
Organism: bacterium; assembly: GCA_963642885.1. Taxonomy (GTDB): domain Bacteria; phylum Bacillota; class Clostridia; order Oscillospirales; family CAG-272; genus UMGS1696. The sequence goes on along the minus strand of CAVIJI010000027.1, from coordinate 28,191 downwards.
AAAGTGTTTTTCTGTGCGTAGGAAATTGCCTCTTCCGCACTCTGAAACTGTGCGATTACATTCAGCTCCGTAATATCCGCGCTGTTACGCACAAAGCTGCGCAGCATGATTGGCTCGTCATCCACTAATATCGCTCTCATGCCCGCACCTCCTCTTCCTCATATTCATCGCCGAGCGGAATCGTAATCGTGACCTTCGTTCCGCTTCCGATGACGCTGTCAACGGAGACTTCCGCCCTCATCAGGGTAGCGAAGCGGAAAATCAGATTCGCAAGTCCGCTGGAATCCCTTGTTCCGTCCTCGACCTCACGCATGGTCTTATGATAGTCGAATCCGACACCGTTATCTTCAACATATACATAGATACATTCGTCGCCGCGAGCCGTGCTGACCGTGACCTTTCCGCCCGCCGCACCGCGGTCAAATACACCGTGGCGAACTGCGTTCTCTACCAACGGCTGAATGCTCAGCGGGATAATGTTAAAGTCGGTTTCCGGGCAGTTGTATTCCACGTTGAGACGATCGCCGAAACGCATTTTTTCAATATTGACATAAGCCCGAACGTTCTCCAGTTCCTGTGTGAACGGTATGGGTGCATCACTGGACATGGAACGGACACAGGCACGCAGATGTGTCGTAAAATCGTAAATCAGGTCTGAGGCGTATTCGGGATCTTCCAGCACAATTTCACGAATGGAGGAAAGCGCGTTATACAAGAAGTGGGGCTGCATCTGACTGCTTGCGTTTTTGACTCTGGTCTGTTCCAGCTGGTCGCGGGTTTGCTGCAGCTCCTGTTCAAGCTGCCGCTGTTTTTTACGATACTTACGCAAATCCGTTACTACCGAATATCCGTACATAATGCCGGAAGAACTGCGTTTGGCGTCCATAGTGTCGGAAACCTCGAGAAGCTCTCCGTTCTTGCATTGCAGATGATATTCGCAGCTTCCCACACCTCCGTTTTTTGATAATTTATCCAGAAATTCAATGAATCTTTGTCTATCCTCCGCGCAAATCAGCATGGAATAGTGATATTCCGAGCCGATGATATCATCGATTTCCGCATGAGAATACCCAAGCATTTTACACAGACCGTCACTGTAGTAATTCACATGAACGGGTTCCGAGAGAATATGGCGGTGCACCGCTCCGGGAATTTGCGCATAAGTATCCAGCGCGGTTTCCTGGGCGTGATGCACATCGGACACATCGAACAGCACGCAGTAAATTCTGGTCAGTTGACCGTTTTCATCCGTAATCGGGATAAGCTTTGTTTTCAGCCAATAAAATCTTGTCGGGTCAGGCGCCAGAATCGTTTCAAAAGAGCAGGTTCTTCCGTTCTTTTTCGCGATTTCAATTTCGGACTCCAGTTCTTCAAAGTCAAATTCCGGATGCACATGCTTAAAATTATCATAGGCATCCATGGTTCCGTTCAGCCCCCCGAGCTTCAGGTCGCCGAAGTTTTCCTGTATAGTTGTTATGCTTTTCGTATCGGTATCATACTCCACAACCGCGCAATGCGTTTCACTCAGAATATGCCGATAGCTTTCGTTATATTGTTGAATGAGTATCGCCTCCCGTTTCTTCCGACGCATGTAAAATTCGCCCAGAACCAAAATATATACAATGCTGGCCGCAAATATCAGCACAATGGATGTAATGGTGTTTTCGGTTCTCCTCTGATTTTCGCTGTATGTTTCATTGGCATCCGCCTCGTCTACAAGGCAGTACAGCCCCCAGCCGCAGTCATCCACTGCGGTATAGCCCGCGAAGCAATGAGTCCCGTTAATTTCTATATGCCGTGCGGTGCTGTCCTCGTACAAATACCGCACACTTTCACCTAAGTCATTTATGTTCATTATGCTGTCCTCGGAGATATCATGCTTCGAGAAAAAACTGTATCCGTTTTTGTTCGCCGCAATGACCAGACCGTCTTCGTCGCAAATGAATATGGCGGCAGCGGAATCAAAAAGAGCTTCGTGTGCAAAAAGAGAGTCCTCCAGAATGTCAATTTCCTTGCTGCAAAACAACACGCCGAGCATTTCGCCGTTTTCGTCATACGCCGGTACGGACAGTATGACACGAGGTTCATTCGTCCCTTTTGCCGCGGCAAGATATTCGCAAACCTGCGTATGGCTTCCGTCGGCGATTTCCAGAAAATAGTCTCTGTCCGCACAGCTTCCGAGTACATTTCCCTGAAAGTCAATGGCGTTGCCGTCCATGTCGGCCATGCAAAGTGTACATAGTCGGAAAGTGTTCACGATGGAGGACAGAGTAGGCTGTATTTCCTCGCTCGTAAAATGTCTGCCGTTTGCGAGCATATCCGCGACAAGCCGCAGTGCCTGAAATTGCTCATCCATATGATTCCTGAATGCAGATCCCTGCATGTCTACAGTGGAGTCCACCTCCGCAATGGCACGGCTTTCCACATTCTGCATCAGGTTGGATGATGCCATTGTAAATATGAATGCAATCACCAGCATGGCAACCGCAATATGAAAGAGCGGTTTAAACCGCTTAAAGATTCGCCCGAAAAAACTGCCAAAGGCATTTGAACGGTATTTCTCATTCTTCCCCATGTCTCATATCCATCCGAGTTTTATAATAATATTATCACGTCCGCACCCACGTCAAACCAACACCGCGATTTATTCCGTGGTCGATGTCTGTCTTCACTTCGGTATGGCAATCATCTGCTTACGTAAAGCGAAGAATTTAAGGTAGAAAAAAAGGCTCTGACCTTTTACAGTCAAAGCCTTTTCAATCATTGCGGTGCCTTGGTTCTATTAAGTCTTATCACAATGCCTTATAAAACTTCGGCACTTACTGTTACTGTATTACTCAGTCGGCTTTCTTTTCTGTGTCAACGAGCTTGATAATAGCCATTTCAGCTGCGTCACCGCGGCGCGGGCCGAGCTTGAAAATCTGGGTATATCCGCCGTTTCTGTCAGCGTAAGCCGGAGCGACCTCGTCAAAGAGCTTTTTAACTACGTCTTCCTTGGTGATGAACGCAAGTGCCTGACGGCGGCTTGCGAGTGTATTCTTTTTGCCAAGGGTTATCATCTTTTCGGCAAGAGAGCGTACTTCCTTCGCTCTGGTAACTGTTGTCTCGATTGAACCGTTTTCAATGAGATATGTCACCATACCGCGAAGCATAGCGTTTCTGTGCGCTGTAGGTCTGCCGAGTTTTCTGGTACCGGGCATGATCCATGTCCTCCTTTTGCAAAACTGTTGTCGCCATGTTCATGGCAACATGTATCAATAATTTGTTGGATTTTAATTTATTGGGTTATTCAGCGGCTTAAACGAATTTTGTCGGTGTCGGACTGTTTGTCAAGCGGCTCTTTATGCTGCCTGTCAAAGGCTTTCCGTCGGCACTCTTTTATTATTCGTCATCCTTTTTAAGGTCAAGACCGAGAGAATGAAGCTTTTGAATAACTTCTTCGAGTGATTTCTTACCGAGGTTGCGGACCTTCATCATTTCGTCCTCGGTTTTGTTGATCAAATCTTCAACGGTATCGATGCCGGCACGCTTCAGGCAGTTAAAGCTGCGAACCGACATGTCAAGCTCCTCAATGGTCATCTCAAGGACTCTTTCTTTTACAGTTTCCTCGCGTTCAACCATGATCTCCGCATTCTTTGCTTCGTCGGATAAATCGACAAACAAATTGAGATGTTCGTTGAGTATCTTGGCTCCTAAAGAAATCGCTTCCTTGGCCAGAATTACACCGTTCGTGAGCACTTCGAGTGTGAGTTTATCATAATCCGTGTTGCTTCCGACACGAGTGTTTTCTACCGTGTAATTTACATTATGAACAGGAGTGTATATCGAATCTGTAAATATAGTGCCTATCGGCGCGGATACACCCTGGCTGTTCTGCAGATAAAGCTGCTTGTTCTTTTCCTGAGAAACATAGCCTCTTCCGTGATCGAATGTCAGCTCCATGTAAAAGCGTACATTATTTTCAACGGTCGCAATGTGAAAATCAGGGTTAAGAATTTCAATGTCAGAATCCTGCTTGATATCTCCGGCGGTAATATCACAAGCGCCTGTAGTGTCGATAACAACAGTCTTCGGTCCGTCCGTATGCAGCTTGGCTGTTATGCCCTTAACATTCAGTACGATTTCGGGAACATCTTCCTTGACACCGGGAATGGTTGTCATTTCATGAAGAACACCGTCAATCTTTATGGATGTTACGGCAACACCGGGCAGTGAACTGAGAAGCACTCTCCGCAGTGAATTTCCGAGGGTAATACCGTAGCCTCTCTCAAGCGGCTCGATAATAAACTTTCCGTTTCTTCCGTCTTCGCTTAAATTTATAGTCGCAATATTCGGCTTTTCTATTTCTATCATTAAATAATAACCCTCCGTCTATGATTTTTGCCAAATCCACATTGTTGTATTCTTTTTCGGAATATAATAGGTTTTCGCAAAATATTTGTGAGATTTTGCCTCCGCGGAATCGTAATAACTGCCCAGAGGAATTCCGTTTTAATCCGGCAATTCTCCCACTGCAGGTTATTACTTGGAGTAAAGTTCGATGATGAGCTGTTCTTCGAACGGGAAGTCGACGTCTTCTCTCTTCGGAATAGCTACAACCTTTGCGCTGAGATCCTGTGTATTAGCTTCAAGCCACTTCGGAACAACAGCTGTTTCCATCTGTTCTGCGAGAGCCTTGAACTTTTCGGAACCCTTGCTCTTATCCTTCAGCGCGATAACGTCACCCTGCTTGCAGATGATGGACGGAATGTCAACCTTCTTGCCGTTGAGTGTGAAGTGTGCGTGACGAACGAACTGACGAGCTTCCTTACGGCTGGATGCGAGACCCATTCTGTATACGATATTGTCGAGTCTGAGTTCAAGAATTGTGAGAAGGTTTTCACCTGCTACGCCTTCCTTGTTGTCGGCCATTTCGTAGTAGTTAAGGAACTGCTTTTCCTGAACACCGTAGTAACGGCGAGCTGTCTGCTTCTCTCTGAGCTGGAGTCCGTATTCCTTTACGTTTTTACGGCCTGCGCCATGCTGACCGGGAACTGTTGTACGACGTGCTACAGCGCACTTATCGGTGAGACAACGGTCACCCTTGAGGAACAGTTTTTTGCCTTCTCTGCGGCAGAGCTTGCAGGAAGGACCTGTATATCTTGCCATGTTTTCTTATCCTCCTTATTATACTCTTCTGCGCTTAGGCGGACGGCATCCGTTATGAGGAATCGGAGTTACGTCTTTGATAAGAGTAATGTTAAGTCCTGCTGTCTGGAGAGCGCGGATAGCCGCTTCACGTCCGTTGCCGGGACCCTTTACATATACTTCTACAGTCTTCATGCCATGTTCCATAGCGCCCTTAGCTGCTGCTTCAGCTGCTGTCTGAGCTGCATAGGGAGTATTCTTACGGGAGCCCTTGAAGCCCTGTCCGCCGGAAGATGACCATGCTACTGTATTGCCCTGTACGTCAGTAATTGTAACGATTGTGTTGTTGAAGGTCGAGCGGATGTGCGCATGACCGGCTTCTATATTTTTACGGTCGCGGCGCTTTTTGATGACCTTCTTTACTGCTTTAGCCATTAAATCCTCTCACTCCTTTACTTCTTCTTATTTGCGATTGTCTTAGCGGGACCTTTTCTGGTTCTCGCGTTGGTCTTTGTTCTCTGTCCGCGAACAGGGAGACCTTTTCTGTGTCTGATTCCGCGGTAGCAGTTGATTTCGACAAGTCTCTTGATGTTGAGAGCTACTTCACGACGAAGTTCACCTTCGACTGTGTAGTGGCTTTCGATTTCATCACGGAGCTTAGCGATATCGTCTTCGGTAAGATCCTTTGCTCTTGTGTCAGGATTGATTCCTGTTGCGGCGAGGATGTCCTGCGCGCTCTTGAGACCGATACCGTAGATATAGGTCAGAGCGACTTCCACACGCTTTCCATTCGGAATATCAACACCGGATATACGTGCCATTTACGTTTTCCACCTCTCTTTAAAAGTTTTAACCCTGTCTCTGCTTGTGCTTGGGATTCTCGCAGATGACCATAACATGGCCATGACGCTTGATTATCTTGCACTTTTCGCAGATTTTCTTTACGGAAGGCTTTACTTTCACAGTATTTTACCACCTTTCTTATTTTACCGAGCGTAGACGCGGTTTAATCCGCATCCGTTTTTATATCGACGCACCCGCTCAGTTTTTGGTACGCCAAGTGATTCTTCCCTTGGACGGGTCATATATCGAAACTTCCACTGTGACCTTATCGCCGGGTAGTATCCTGATATAATTCATCCTCAGCTTGCCCGAAATATGCGCTGTAACGATCATATCATTCGGCAGCTTGACCTTGAAGGTAGCGTTCGGAAGTGCTTCAACCACAACCCCTTCAAATTCTATAACGTCATCCTTCGGCAAACAGTTTTTCCTCCCTGATCGCAGAAATATTTCGGTGAAAAATACACCGTCTTAATATTATATGTTCTTTACTCGCAATTTGTCAAGATAATTTTTTATATTTTTGCTCAAAATTCGCATTTTTCGCAAATTTCGTATACCTGCACATCTGTCAAGGCGTTTAAATCCGTTCCTTCGTGCAATTCGACGTTATGCTTTATTATCCGCAAATGGCGTGGATTTTTATGTTTTCTGTCGGTCACGGTATGCAGTTTTCCGTCCGCGATGACTATCGGGGCTGTTTTATCCGCACCGTCAACCTCTGTTACGAGGAAGCATCTGTATCGGTCTCTGCCCTGTGTCGAGCGGACTATATCTCCTGCCGAGGGTATTTTGATTCTTTTATTCTGAGGCATCAGTCGACCTTCGTGAGAACCTCGACTCCGTCCGCCGTAATGGCGATTGTATGCTCGTAATGTGCGGAGAGCGAACCGTCCTTCGTAACAACCGTCCAGTTATCGGACAGCTCCTTAACCTCAGGACGACCTACATTAACCATAGGCTCGACCGCGATTACCATACCTCTGCAGAGTCTCGCGCCGCGTCCCGCGGTGCCGTAGTTCGGAACATTCGGATCCTCGTGGAGTGCTTCTCCGACTCCGTGGCCGACGTATTTCTTTACGGTACTGAAACCGTTCGCAACTACATAACCGTCCACAGCGGCTCCTATATCGCCTATGCGGGCTCCTTCCTTACCTGCGGCTTCTGCACCCAGCTCCCAGCTTCTTTTCGTTACCTCGATGAGCTTTTTCGCCTCGTCCGAGATATTTCCGCAGCCGAAGGTATTTGCGCTGTCTCCGTGGAATCCGTGAATATAAGCTCCGACGTCGATTTTAACGATATCGCCTTCTTCGATAATTCTGTGAGCCGAGGGAATACCGTGAATAATCTCCTGGTTAATCGAAATGCACGCCGAACCGGGGAATCCGCCGTAACCGAGGAATGACGGTTTAGCGCCGCACTTTTCGATATAATGTCTGATTTTGTCGTCGATTTGCTTTGTGGATACGCCCGGCTTAACCATTTCGCCGCCGAGGAGAAGTGCTTCTCCCGTAATGCGTCCCGCGATTCTCATAAGCTTGATTTGTTCCGGTGTTTTTACGATAATCATGATGCCATCTCTGTTTCTGTATAATTTTTTACTCGATACATTATATAATATATCGGAAAATTCATTTACTTTGAGAATAATTTCCTACTCGATTTAAAATTATTCACCGAGGGCTTTTAATGTGAGGGCTGTTGTGTCCTTAAGCTCCTCTTGTCCTACGACTATCTTAAGCAGACCCTTTGATTTATAGAAATCCTTAAGGGGCTCGGTCTGTTCATGGTAAACAACAAGACGTGATTTTACAACCTCGGGATCATCGTCCGCGCGTCTTGTAAGAGGCTCGCTGCATTCGCAGTTTTCGCCGTTCGGTGAAGGTTTGTATACGGTATGATATGTCGAACCGCACTTCTTACATACGCGTCTTCCGCTCATACGGTCCATTATCTTTTCGTCGGGAACCTCAATTGAAATTACGTCGGTGATTTCGACACCCATTTTATCGAGAGCTTCAGCCTGCGGAACCGTTCTCGGGAATCCGTCGAGGATAAATCCTCCGCTGCAGTCGTCCTTTGCGAGTCTTCCTTTAATAATATCGATAACAACCGCATCTGGAACAAGCTCGCCCTTTGATGTGTATGATTTTACTTTTTCGCCGAGCTCGCTGCCTGATGCGATTTCCTCGCGAATCATCTGTCCCGTGGATATTGCCGGAATACCGAATTTTTCGGAAATAATTTCGGCCTGCGTTCCTTTGCCCGCGCCGGGAGCTCCGAGCAGTATAAGATTGATTTTACGCGCCATATCTCCTCCTGATATCTTTAAATTCTTTAACCGATGTATTATACCATATACATTTTATGATTTAGCGGTATAAATATAAATTTTTCGTAAAATAAAAAATGAGCGGCATAAAACCGCTCATTTTCGTTAAATATTGTCTATTATTCGAGGAATCCCTTATAGTGACGCATAGTAGTCTGAGCTTCGATTTCACGGATAGTTTCGAGAACTACGCCAACTACAATGATGATTGACGAACCGCCGAATGCGAGACCGCTCAGGTTACCGCCCGAGATCAGGTTAAGGATCAAGGGAAGAACGGCAACTACGGAAAGCAGAAGCGCACCGATAAATGTTACGCGGGACAAAATCTTTGTAATATACTCAGCCGTGGGACGACCGGGACGGATACCGGGAATGGAGCCGCCGTTTGTCTTGAGGTTGTTGGCTACTTCTATGGGATTAAAGGAAATCGATGTATAGAAGTAAGCGAACGCTATGATGAGTATAAATGTAAGAACCGCGTAAAGGACACCGTCTGTGGCAAAGATATCGAAGAACTTGTCCCAGAAGGATCCGCTTGCGGGATTTGCAAACATCTGGATTGTAGGAATGATGGAGCAGATTGACGATGCGAAGATGATAGGCATAACGCCTGTCATGTTAACCTTAAGAGGAAGGTTGGACGACTGACCGCCGTAAACCTTTCTTCCTACGACCTTCTTGGCGTACTGAATCGGAATTCTTCTTTCACTGTTTGTCATCCAAACGATGAAGCCTATCATAGCTACCGCGAGAGCGAGAGCGAAGATGGTAAGGAGAATACCTGCCCAGATCGGAACCTTAACCTCGCTGCCACCGATTGTAAACTCGGTTTTGCCGGTTATGAGATTCCAAAGCTGAGATACGAAAGAAGGGAGACGGGATACGATGTTGGCGAAAAGTATGATGGAGATGCCGTTTCCGACGCCGTTCTCATTAATCTTTTCGGAGAGCCACATAACGAGAGCCGAACCTGCGCAGTAGCATGTTACTATAACGAGAGCTGCGAAGAAGCCTGTAGTGATAAGAAGATTGTAAGACTTCAGAAGCTGATAGTAACCGATAGCTGTGATGAGGCCGAGACCTACTGTTACGTAACGGGTAATCTGGTCGATTTTCTTTCTGCCCTCTTCGCCTTCCTTTGAGAGATTCTCAAGATAAGGAATAGCGATACAGAGAAGCTGAAGTACGATAGACGCAGTGATGTAGGGGTTGATACCGAGTGCGAACAGAGTTGCGTTCGCAAACGCGGAACCCGTTAAAATATTAAGGTATGCGAAGATGGAGCCGCCCGTCGCCAGCATTGATGAGCTGAGCGCAGCCGAGTTAACATACGGAATCGGAATCGCGGTACCTACGCGGTACAGAACGATAACGATCATTGTATATATAAGCTTTTTCTTGAGGTCGGCGACTTTCCAAGCGTTTCTCAGTGTTTCAAACACTTATACCACCTCGGTCTTTCCACCGGCTGCTTCGATTTTCTCTTTTGCTGATGCAGAGAAAACAGATGCTTCAACGGTTAACTTCTTAGTTACATTGCCGTTGCCGAGTACCTTAAGACCGTCGAGGGGCTTGCTGATAATACCAGCTTGCTTAAGTGTTTCGAAGTTTACTGTATCACCGTCATTGAACTTATCAAGTACGGATACGTTAACTATAGCGTAGTTTGTAGCGAAGTGGTTCTTAAAGCCTCTCTTAGGAAGCTTTCTGTAAAGGGGAAGCTGACCGCCTTCGAATCCGGGGCGTACGCCGCCGCCTGAACGGGCATTCTGTCCTTTATGACCCTTACCTGCTGTTTTACCGTTGCCGGAGCCTGCACCTCTTCCTTTACGGAACTTTTCTTTTACAGATCCCGGTGCCGGTGAAAGTTCATGGAGCTTCATGGTTAATCCTCCTTTTAAGAAATATTAGTTTTAATTCTATTTTCGGAGAGCGTTAAGCCTTCTCCACGGATACAAGGTGAGAGAGCACTCTTACTTTACCGTCTATTACAGGACCGGCTTCGTGAACGATGGAATCACCGATCTTAACGAGTCCGAGGGACGCTGCCGTAGCCTTCTGGTTCGGCTTAGCTGCGATGAGGCTCTTTGTAAGTGTTACTTTAACTTTCATTTACTTGAAACCTCCCTTAGTCTGTTACCTGCTCTACTGAAATACCGCGGGTCTTTGCAACCTCTTCGGCTGTTCTGAGAGCCTTTAAGCCTTCAAATGTAGCCTTAACTACGTTTGTAGGATTGTTTGAACGGAGACACTTGGAACGAATATTCTTAATACCCGCAAGTTCAACTACCGCACGTACTGTTTTACCTGCGATAATACCGGTACCTTTTGCAGCCGGCTTAAGAAGCACTCTGCCTGCTCCGAATTCGCCGAGGATTTCGTGAGGAATTGTGCCGTCCTTGAGGGATACTTCGATCATATTCTTCTTTGCGTCTTCGATTGCTTTTCTTGTTGCCTCGGAAACTTCAGCAGCCTTACCGAGACCGTAGCCTACATGACCGTTTTCATCGCCGACGATCATGAGAGCTGCGAAACGTGCTACACGACCACCTTTAACGGTTTTGGATACACGGTTCACTACGACGAGCTTTTCTTTAAGTTCGAGCCCTTCGGGATTGAATCTCTTTGCCATTATTAATCCTTTCTTTAGCCGAGCACAAGCTTATGTACCCGACTACTGCCGCCTTTTTCGACAGATATGATGTTTAATTTTTAATTAAACAGTGTACAAACCGGCCTTCTGCGCTGTTTGGAGATAGCTTAGAACTTAAGTCCGCCTTCTCTTGCACCTGCAGCGAGCTCCGATACACGTCCGTGATAAATATAACCGCCGCGGTCGAATACAACTTCTGTAATGCCGCCTGCGAGTGCCTTTTCGGCAAGCTTCTTTCCTACCTTCTTAGCAGCTTCCTTATTGGAGCCGATTCCGTCGAAATCCTTTTCAACGGTAGAAGCGGAGCAAAGTGTTACGCCCTTAACATCATCGATGATCTGAGCGTAGATGTTAGCGTTTGAACGGTAAACAGCCAGACGGGGACGTTCGGTTGTTCCGGAAATCTTGCCACGTACTCTTGTATGTCTCTTAAGACGCTGAGCGTTTTTATCCTTCTTTGAAACCATTGTTTACGTCTCCTTTCATTATTTACCGGTCTTTCCGGCTTTACGGCGGATATGTTCTCCGGAGTACTTAACACCCTTGCCGTGGTACGGTTCAGGCGGTCTCTTGGAACGGATTTCCGCTGCGATCTGTCCGCAAACCTGCTTATCGTAGGACTTTACGATGATTGTGTTTGCGTCCGGAACATCGAATTTTACGAGGTCGGATTCCTCGAAGTAAATCGGGTGAGAGTGACCGAGGTTAAGAGTGAGCTTCTTGCCTTCCTTAGCTGCTCTGTAACCTACGCCTACGATTTCAAGCTTCTTTTCGTAGCCCTGGGAAACACCGATTATCATGTTATTGATAAGAGTACGGGTGAGTCCGTGAAGAGCACGATTTTCGGCTTCGTCATCGGGACGGGAAACGGTAACTACGGCACCGTCGACTTTAACAGTCATCTTGGGGGATGCTGTGTATGTAAGGGTACCCTTAGCGCCCTTTACTGTGATAAGATTATTTTCTCCTACTGTTACGGTAACGCCTGCGGGAACCGTGATCGGAGCTCTACCAATTCTTGACATTGTTAACCTCCCTTTCCCTTACCAGACGAAGGCGAGAATTTCGCCGCCGACATTTTCATGTCTTGCCGTCTTATCGGTCATGATGCCCTTGGATGTAGATACGAGAGCTACACCGAGACCGTTCATAACCTTCGGCATATCTTCACAGCTGGAGTAAATACGGAGACCCGGCTTGGAAACTCTGCGGAGACCGTGAATAACCTTTGACTTCTGGGGGCCGTACTTGAGTGTGATTCTGATCACGCCCTGCTTGCCGTCTTCGATAACCTGCACGCTCTTGATATAACCTTCTGCGAGAAGAATGTCTGCAATGGCCTTCTTCATGTTGGATGCGGGAATATCAACAGTCTCGTGCTTTGCGTTATTCGCATTTCTGATTCTGGTCAGCATATCGGCGATAACGTCTGAAATCTGCATAATAATTTCCTCCTGTCATGCAAGTAATTTTTTTCTTGCTGCCGCGCAGTTCTGGTTAATTCCAGCTTTGCCCGGCTGCTACCGATGGTAAACTGCACCGCTTGATGCGTTCCTGTCGGTATTGACTATATAACTGCCCGCGGAAGAGAAGCATTGCTTCTCCGCCGTCGTGGTTCAGTTCTGTTTATTTAGGTAATACGCTCTTTTGCGGAGTGATATTACCAGGATGCCTTCTTTACACCGGGAATCTGGCCTTTGTAAGCGAGTTCGCGGAAGCAGATACGGCAAATACCGTACTTGCGGAGATAGGCGTGGGGACGTCCGCAGATCTTGCAGCGGTTATATTCTCTTGTGGAATACTTCTGCGTCTTCTGCTGTTTTAAAATCATTGATTTCTTAGCCATTTTTATTCTCCCTCTTATCTTACTTTGCGAACGGAGCGCCCATAAGTGTGAGCAACTCTTTAGCTTCTGCGTCGGTAGTAGCCGTGGTTACGAAGCAAATGTCCATACCGCGGATCTTATCTACCTTATCGTATTCGATTTCGGGGAATATGAGCTGTTCCTTCAGACCGAGGGCATAGTTTCCTCTGCCGTCGAATGCGTCGGGATTGATACCCTTGAAGTCACGAACTCTGGGAAGTGCGAAGTTGAAGAGTCTGTCCATGAACTCGTACATTCTATCGCCGCGGAGAGTAACCTTCGCGCCGATCTTCATGCCCTGACGGAGCTTGAAGTTAGCAACGGACTTCTTTGCAACTGTGGGAACAGCCTTCTGGCCGGAGATTGCGGTAAGGTCGGTGATAATGGAATCGATAACCTTGGAGTTTTCCTTGGCATCGCCTGCACCGATGTTAATAACAATCTTGTCGAATTTCGGGATCTGCATAACGCTCTTATATTCGAATTTCTTCATGAGAGCGGGAGCGATTTCATTCTTGTATACTTCTTTAAGTCTTGCAGCCATCGTCTACCTCCGGGATTAAAGCTCTGCGCCGCACTTTGTGCAAACGCGAGTTTTCTTGTCGCCGTCGATCTTGTGAGCGGCTCTTGTGGGCTTCTTGCATTTGTCGCAGTAAAGCTGAACCTTTGAAGCGTACATAGCAGCGGGAGCTTCAACGATGCCGCCCTGTTCCTGCGGGGGTCTTGCCTTGATGTGCTTCTTTACAATGTTCGCGCCTTCAACGATTACTTTGCCTTCTTTGGGGGATACTTCTACGACCTTACCGATAGTTCCCTTGGAATTACCGGAAATTACGATTACCTGGTCGCCAGTCTTTACATGAAGCTTTTTTCTCATTATCTTTCCCTCCATTAAAGAACTTCCGGCGCAAGGGAGAGTATCTTTGTGAATTCATGTTCTCTGAGCTCACGAGCTACAGGGCCAAAAATACGTGTTCCCTTGGGGTTCTTGTCTTCAGCAACGATAACCGCAGCGTTTTCGTCGAACTTGATGTAAGAGCCGTCATTTCTGCGGAGACCCTTTCTGCTTCTTACGATTACGGCCTTAACAACGTCGCCTTTTTTAACAACGCCGCCCGGGCTTGCCTTTTTAACTGCGCAGACTACGATATCGCCGATGTTGGCGTAACGTCTGCCGGTACCGCCGAGAACTCTGATGCACATTAATTCCTTTGCACCTGTGTTGTCGGCAACCTTCATTAATGATTGCTGTTGAATCACTGTAGATTCCTCCTGAATTTATTTATGAGCGTGTTCATTCGCGCACTGCGCTATTACGGCACGCCAATTCGAGGAGCCGCATCCGGCTGTGCAGCCGATACCGCGGTAAGGTATCCTTATGCCGTGTTCACGGCATCCGCGCCTCGGTGACGCATAATACTACGCCGAATCACCTCGGGGCCGCACCCTCAAATGTTTATATATTTTTAAGAAAAAGTTTCGGTCGAGAGACTTATTTTGCTTTTTCTACTATGCGGACAAGTCTCCATCTCTTTGTCTTGGAGAGAGGTCTTGTTTCCATTACTTCTACTGTATCGCCGATACCGCATTCGTTGTTTGCGTCATGAGCGTGAAGCTTGGATGTTCTCTTGATAATCTTACCGTATACGGGGTGCTTTACGTGGTCTTCGATTGCAACTGTGATGGTCTTGTCCATCTTGTTGCTGACTACCTTACCCACTCTGGTCTTTCTGAGAGCGCGTTCTTCCATTTTACTTTACCCCCTTATGCGTTTTTCTTCTCTGCGATGACGGTCATCACGCGAGCGATTTCTTTCTTTGTGTCGGAAATCTTATGGGGATTGTCAAGCTGGTTTATAGCGTTCTGGAAGCGAAGTGTGAAAAGCTCTCCTTTGAGATCCTTCAGCATCTTTTCCAGCTCTTCGCTTGTTTTTGTTCTGAGTTCTGTTGCTTTCACAGCTTAACCCTCCACTTCTTCTTCGAGCTGTGCCTTCGTTGCGAAACGGCACTTAATCGGGAGCTTATGCATTGCAAGACGCATAGCTTCTTTTGCTATATCCTCGGAGACACCGTTCATCTCGAACAATACTCTTCCGGGCTTAACTACCGCTACCCAATATTCGGGTGAACCTTTACCGGAACCCATACGAGTTTCGGCGGGCTTTTCGGTAACCGGCTTATCGGGGAATATCTTGATCCATACCTGACCGCCACGCTTTGTGTAACGTGTCATCGCAATACGGGCTGCTTCGATCTGGTTGGATGTAATCCATGCCGGCTCGAGAGCTACAAGACCGTAATCACCGTTTGTGATCTTATTACCGCGAGAAGCTTTACCTTTCATACGGCCTCTCTGAACGCGTCTGTATTTGATTTTACCGTTCGGCTGTAACATTAGTTAGCTCCTCCTTCTTCTGTCTTTCTGGGTGCTCTGGGCGCTCTGTTCTGCTGACCGTCTCTCTTCTGGAAAGGTCTGTCACCGCGAGGTGCGCCGTCTCTGCGATCTCTTCTCGGACCGCGGTTGTCTCTTCTGTTGTCCTTGGGCTTTCTTTCGTCTGCGCCTGTCTTTGTGCGGGCAACCTCGGAGAGAACCTCACCCTTGTAAATCCAAACCTTTACGCCGATCTTACCGTATGTGGTATTAGCTTCCCAGAAACCGTAGTCGATGTCGGCACGGATTGTCTGAAGCGGAATAGTACCTTCATGGTAATGCTCTGTACGTGCGATTTCGGCACCGCCGAGACGGCCGGATACTGTGATCTTAATACCCTTTGCGCCGAGTCTCATTGTGCGGCTGATGGACTGCTTCATGGCACGACGGAAGGAAACACGTCTCTCGAGCTGAGATGCGATGTTTTCCGCAACGAGCTGAGCGCAGAGATCTACGGGCTTAACCTCGATAACATTGATGTTAACGGGCTGACCTGCGATCTGTGAAACAGCTGCCTTGAGGTTTTCGATTTCGGTGCCTGCTCTGCCGATAACCATACCGGGCTTAGCGCAGTGGATATACACGGTAACCTTACCTGTGTTATCGCGTTCGATTTCTATCTGGGGAACACCTGCGAGCAGCAGGGTCTTCTTGAGGTATTCTCTGATTTTGTAATCCTGAACGAGGATATCGCCGAACTTTTCATCAGGAGCATACCATCTGGAATCCCAGTTTTTGATTACGCCGACACGAAGTCCGTGCGGATTAACTTTCTGTCCCATTTATCGACTGCCTCCTCATTCTTTTTCAGCCACGCCGATTGTGATGTGGCTGGTTCTCTTTAAAATCCTGTCAGCGGAGCCTTTGCCTCTGGGCATCATTCTCTTCATTGTCATGCCGGGGCAAACGAAGCATTCGGAAACGTAGAGCTTTTCGGGATCCATGTGGAAGTTGTTCTCCGCATCAGCTGCTACCTTTGTGAGAAGCTTCAGTATGTGTTCGCTTGCGGCTTTCGGTGTGTTCTTCAGAATGCCGACCGCTACTCCGAGATCCTTGCCTCTGATGAGGTCGAGGACAATCTTTACCTTACGAGGGGAGATGCGGATGTGCTTCTGGGTAGATTTTGTTTCCATGTTATTTATCCTCCCTCTCGATTATTTACCGTTATTGGATGTCTTTGATCCCGCATGGCCCTTGAAGGTTCTTGTGGGAGCAAATTCACCGAACTTATGGCCGACCATATCCTCGGTTACATAAACCGGAACGTGCTTTCTGCCATCATGTACAGCTACCGTATGTCCGACGAATTCGGGGAATATCGTAGAGGCTCTTGACCATGTCTTGAGCACCTTCTTCTCGCCCTTTTCGTTCATCTGGCAAACTCTCTCGTAGAGCTTTTCTTCGATGAACGGCGCTTTCTTTAAACTTCTGCTCATTTATAGTTGCCTCCTTCCTTACTTGCTGTTTCTGCGTTTAACGATCATCTTTTCGGTACGAGCCTTCTTAGCACGTGTCTTATAACCGAGAGCGGGCTTACCCCAAGGAGTTACAGGACCCGGACGTCCGATAGGAGACTTACCTTCACCACCGCCGTGAGGGTGGTCGCACGGGTTCATTACGGAACCGCGTACTGTAGGACGGATACCGAGGTGACGTGTCTTACCGGCTTTACCGATTTTAACCGTGTCATGCTCGATGTTGCCGATCTGACCGATTGTGGCAAGGCAATCCGAACGGATATATCTCATTTCGCCGGAAGGAAGACGTACCATTGTGAGGTCGCCTTCACGGCCCATCAGCTGAGCCTGCGCGCCTGCGGAACGAACGAGCTGACCGCCCTTACCGGGATAAAGCTCGATATTGTGGATGAATGTACCTACGGGAATATTAGCGAGGGGAAGTGTGTTGCCCGGGATAATATCCGCGTCGGCACCGGAGTAAAGAACCGCACCGTTTGTTACGCCTACGGGAGCGAGGATATAGCTCTTCTTTCCCGCCTCGTCCTGAACGAGCGCGATGTAAGAGGTTCTGTTCGGGTCGTATTCAACGCCGATAACCGTCTGAGCGGATGTATTCTGTCTCTTGAAGTCGATTATACGATACTTCTGACGGTTTCCGCCGCCCTTATGGCGAACGGTGATTCTGCCGTAGGAGTTACGGCCTGCGTGCTTTTTCTTTGTGGCAAGAAGGCTCTTTTCGGGGGTGAATTTTGTGATTTCCTCGAATGAAGGAACGGACATATGTCTTCTCGCCGGGGTAGTCGGCTTGTATTTAATTGTAGGCATTATCGTATTCCTCCTTTAATCAGTTCATGCCTTCAAAGAACTCGATTGTTGCGGAGTCCTCTGTAAGCGTAACTATTGCTTTTTTCCAGGAAGCTGTTTTGCCTTCAACATAGCGAACTCTCTTGGATTTCGCCTTCATGCTGACGGTGTTTACAGCGGCAACCTTTGTGCCTTCAAACATCTTTTCGACAGCCTTTGCGATCTCCGGCTTTGTAGCGTCCTTCGCAACTTCGAAGGAGTACTTCTTCTGAGAGATCATATCCATGGACTTTTCGGTGATAAGAGGTCTGATGATGATATCTTCTACGAACTTCATTATGCGTAAACCTCCTGAATTTTTTCTGCGGCGCCTTTTGCTACGATGAAGGAATCGCAGTTAAGGATGTCGTATACGTTGATCGTATTGGAGAGAGCTACCTTTACGCCGGGAATGTTGGAGAGGCTTTCGCGTACCTTGAGGTCGTTCTCATCGAGAACTACGAGAGCTTTCTTCTTTGCGCCGACTGCGGCGAGCATCTTAACCATGATCTTTGTCTTGAACTCGGAGGTTTCGATCTTGTCGATGACAATCATGTCTCCGGACGCTACCTTTGAGGAGAGAGCGGAGATCATAGCTGCACGGCGAACCTTCTTGTTGAGCTTTGTCTTATAAAGACGGGGCTTCGGTCCGAGAGCAACACCGCCGTGTGTCCACTGAGGAGATCTTGTGGAACCCTGTCTTGCACGGCCTGTACCCTTCTGCTTCCACGGCTTTCTGCCGCCGCCGGAAACTTCGGTTCTGGTCAGAGTAGACTGTGTACCCTGTCTCTGATTTCCGAGATATCTTACTACTGCCGCATGGAGGACGGCGCCGTTTATGTCGGCTGCGAATACCGCGTCGGAAAGATTCATCGTACCGACGTTTTCGCCTGCCATATTTACTACTTTAATTTCGGGCATTTCTTATATCCTCCTTCCGGTTACGCTTTAACGCTGTCACGGATGAATACGATTCCGCCCTTCGCTCCGGGAACTGCGCCCTTTACAGCGATGAGGTTCTTCTCTGTATCAACCTTAACAACTTCGAGGTTAAGTACCGTAACCTGTTCGTTACCGTACTGACCAGGCATCTTCTTGTTCTTGTATATTCTCGAAGGTGTGGAGTTCGCACCCATTGAACCTGCTTCACGGTGGATAGGACCTGTACCGTGAGTCATTCTGAGAATATGTGTGTTCCATCTCTTAACCGTACCGGAATATCCGCGGCCCTTTGTAATACCGGTAATGTCGACCTTTTCGCCTGACGCGAAGGTATCGGCGGCTACTACATCGCCAACGTTCATTTCCGCTGTGTTTTCGAGACGGAATTCCTTAAGGTGACGCTTCGGGGAAACGCCTGCCTTCTTGAAGTGACCCGCTGCCGGCTTTGTTACGAGCTTTTCGCGGATATCTTCGAATGCGAGCTGTACGGCTTCATAACCGTCAGTCTCGGCTGTCTTCTTCTGTGTAACGGGGCAGGGACCTGCTTCGATCACAGTTACCGGTACAACGCTGCCGTCTTCCATGAAGATCTGCGTCATGCCCAGCTTCTTTCCGATGATACCTTTTTTCATCGTTTTGCTTCCTCCTGATATTAGGTTATTGGTTGGATTCACTCTGCGCGCATCGGTTTGCCGCCGCACGCCGTGTCAGCCAAGCACGAAAATCCAACGTGACCTTACGCCGCCATCAAGCTGCCGCATCGTACCGGAGAGTACTCCGCCGCTTCCGCTCTGTACGGCCTTAGGTTGGGGCTTGGTGTGGGTTTCGACCCGAGGTGTAATCGACGTTTAAGTCTGTTCAGACGTTTAAGTCTGTTTAAACTTAAAGTTTGATGTCGATGTCGACTCGACAAAAGCATTTCTGCCGGAACTTAAAGTTTGATGTCGATGTCTACGCCTGCGGGAAGCTCGGTGGACATGAGAGCTTCGACAACCTTCTGTGAAGGCTTCTTGATTTCGATGAGTCTCTTGTGAGTTCTCTGTTCGAACTGCTCACGGCTGTCCTTGTACTTATGAACCGCACGAAGGATAGTAACTACTTCCTTTTCGGTCGGGAGCGGAATAGGTCCGGAAACCTCGGCGCCGTTGCGCTTTGCAACATCGACAACCTTAGCCGCTGCCTGGTCGACAAGTGTGTGCTCATAGCTTCTGAGCTTGATTCTGATTTTTTCGTTTACTGCCATTGTTTTGCCTCCTGTAAAGCCTTGATATAATGATGTGAGGCGGTGAACACGCTCCCGGGTGTGTCCGTTCCGGCACTAATTAATCCGACCCGCGTACACGCCCACGCATGTCACGGCTCGGTTACAACCGCGTCGGCTCGAACTCCGAAAACGGATTCAAGCGCCCGATTTACTCGGACATACTCCACGAAAATTCCCCGTCGGTCAAGCAGTAGGAGACACGACGGCAACCTTTCGCTTCTTCGCACATCAAGCGGTACTATTTTACCATATCTGCGGCCTTAAATCAAGTTTTTTCTCATACTGCCGCGAAAAATTTTCACATGATTTCCCTTGCGTTTTTGTATGTTTTGCACACTCCCCCGTACTCCCGCTCACCGTACGTAAATTTTTCGTTCCGCAGTCGCGGGAAAATTTCCCCGCAGTACGTTTATTACGCATTAAAATGTAGTATTTCCACTTGCCATCGATATGTTTTTGTGGTATTATATAATGTAATGTAATTATTATCAACGATACAGTTAAGAAGGCTTTGACATGAATTTTTTCGACCCGTCAAAAAATAAAATACTCCGCATAATCTGTCCCCTTCTCGCGCTCGTAATCTGCGTCTCTTACTGCGCCGCGATGAAGCTCGACTTCGACGAGAATATAGGACATTTCGCATCGCATTCCGTTCCGTTCGCCGTCTGCGTGATTTTCACCGTAATCTCGGCGCTCCTCGCCGCCTTGTCGTACTTCCCCTCGAAAAATTACGACATCGTTTCCGACGACGATTATTCGCTCGTATATGTTTTCGGTGCGGTGTTCGCCTCGGCGCTCTCCGTCTCCGTTCTGTTCACCGGCTTAAACGATATGCGCCTCACCTCGATGGGCGGTGTGTTCTCCCTCTCGGGACTGTCCACTCAGGCCAAGCTCGAGTTCTGCTCGATCATTCTCTCGCCGACCGTTGCCGTCTCGTATATTCTCTCGCTCTTTTCCAAAACCAAGAAAACACGGGTGCGCACGCTGTTCTGCACGCTGTCCGCGCTCTGCATTGTCTTTTATCTTTTCTCATGCTATTTCGATTTCTCGCTTCCGCTCAACAGCCCCGTGAGAAATTACATAATCGTGCTTTACTCCTGCTCCATGCTGTTCGTTCTGAGTGAAGCACGCCTCTCGTTTGCAAAGGACGAAAACCGCGCGTCATACGCTCTCTCCTGCTTCTCGTCGCTGCTGTCGTCGAGTGTGGCTCTGGGCATAAGCGCGGGAATGCTCGCACACAGAGTGTTCTCACCTCTGATAAACGATCCGAACCCCTCCGTCACGCAGTGCGCGATGTTCTTCGCGATATCGCTCACCGCTCTCGCACGTCTGTGGTCTATAAAGGAATGCGAAAAGAGCACGGGCGCCGATGAAGCGCAATCCGCCGACACGGACGAGTGATAAATATGTTCCGCGAATAGTTTAAAATACAGGCATAACAACACAAAGAAATAAAGGAGCTTATTAACATGGACAACGAAATCAAGCTGACACTCGACCCGAACGCCGCATTCGGCGCTGCCGCGCAGGAAGCTCCGCAGGCATCCGAAGCCGAAAGCAAACCGAATCAGCCGCCGCTCGACGAATCGCAGTTCACGGAAGCCGAAAGACGCGCGATAAACGAGTTCTCCAAGCAGATAGATATAACGAATTCCGCCTTGATTCTCGGCTACGGCTCGGTAGCTCAGAAAAAAATCTCCGACTTCAGCGACACCGCTCTCGGAAGCGTCAAGAACAAGGATTTCGGCGAGGTCGGCACAATGATCACGGGACTCATAGCCAATCTGCAGTCGATGAACGAGGAGGCCGAGGAAAAAAGCGGTTTTCTCGGAGTATTCAAGAACACCAAGCGTAAGATAGAAAACCTCAAGACGAAGTACGACAAGTGCGAGGACAGCGTAAACAATATCGTGGCCATACTCGAACAGCACCAGATTACGCTCATGAAGGATATTTCCATGTTCGACGATCTTTACGAGATGAACCTCTCGTACTTCAAGGAGCTGTCGATGTACATAGTGGCCGGTAAGAAGAAGCTCGCCGAGGAAAGAGAAAAAACGCTTGTCGAGCTCAAGGACAAGGCCGTGAAATCCGGTCTTCCCGAGGACGCGCAGGCCGCCAACGATTTCGAGGAGCAGTGTGTACGCTTCGAAAGAAAGCTGCACGACCTCGAGCTGACGAGAATGGTTTCCATTCAGATGTCCCCGCAGATACGTCTCGTACAGAACAACGACACCATGATGACCGAAAAAATCCAGACCGTCATCATGAACACAATCCCGCTCTGGAAGAGCCAGATGGTAATAGCACTCGGCATCGAGCACTCACGCCAAGCCATGGAAGCGGGCCGCATGGTTACCGACATGACAAACGAGCTGCTTAAGAAAAACTCCGCCGCTCTCCATCAGGCAACGGTGGACATCACGAAGGAAGCGGAACGCGGCATTGTCGACATCGAAACGCTCACACACACAAACGAACAGCTCATCCAGACTCTCGATGAGGTACAACAAATTCAGAAGGAGGGACGCGAAAAGAGAACGGCAGCGGAAGCGGAGCTCGGCAGAATCGAAAACGAGCTCAAAACAAAGCTCATCGGAATGCGTTCTTAATCTCGCGGTATAACATGAAAACATCACGACACGGATTATCTCTCGCGGCGCGTGTATTTATTCTGTTCATCGCCGCACTTCTCTTCACTCTCCCTGTTTTCGCGGCCACATATCCGAAACCGCAGAACTGCATAGCCGACGAAGCGGGCGTATTGTCGGAATCAACCATAAACGCGCTCGAAACAGCCAACAAGACTCTCAAGCTCGATGTAGGTGTAACCATAGCGGTATGCACGGTTAAAACCACGGAGGGCGTGGATCTGGCGAAATACGGACGCGCCGTGTACAAGGCATGGAAACTCGGCGAGGGCGTTCTTATAGTCATAGCCAGCGAGGACGGAGACTATTACATCGTTCAAAGCGAGGGAATCAAAGACATAATCACAAACGACATTCTCAAGGAAATCAGAGACGAATACCTTGAAGAGGATTTCAACTCGGGCAACATCGACCGCGGCGTAAACAAGTACGTGACAAAGCTGAAAAACGTCCTCACCGTCGGACTCAAGGAAAAGGCCGACGCGGCGGAAGCGGAAGAAAACGCCTCGACCGAAACGGACTCCGCGTCATCCTTCGGCAGTAAGGTTGCGGCCTTCTTCAAGACACTGCTTATAATACTTCTCGTTATTATCGTTCTCATCATCGCGTTCATTATATTCGGTCTTACCAACGACACGGGAGCGGAATTGCTCGGATTGGTTTACCGCAAAATCATGCACATACCCGACAGAAGCAAATTGCCCGCCGATTACTATGATGAACGCCTCTACGGTCAGAACCACGGTAACGCCCGTAACGGTAACGCCCGTAACGGTAACGCCCGTAACGGCAACAACCGCAACGGTTACGCCCGTAACGGCTCAAACGGCGGACAGCGCAATTTACCGTCCGCTCAGGCAAGACTTCAGGCTCCGTCCGACCGCAGACAGAACGGTGGTTACGGTTATAACAACAACGGTAACGTCCGTAACGGTAACGCCCGTAACGGCAACCGTAATCCCAACGGCTATAACGTAAACGGCGGACAGAATTATAACGGTAACGTCCGTAACGGTAACGCCCGTAACGGCGGCCGTAATCCCAACGGCTATAACGTAAACGGCGGACAAAATTATAACGGTAACCGTAACGGTTACGACCGTGCACAGAATACTCAGTACGGCGGACAGAACCAAAATAACCGAAACTACTCGGACGGCTCCGAAACACGTGCGTTCAGCATTCCGCAGAACAGAAACGACATGTAAGCACACACACTACACTATAAAAAGGTAAACTAACCACATGATATCCATCAGCACAAACAACCTTGCATACCGTATAGGAACACGCGTAATACTCGAGGGCATCTCATTTGCGATAGAAGACGGCGACCACCTCGCAATCGTAGGCGTTAACGGAAGCGGAAAGAGCACTCTTCTCCGTATGCTGTGCGGCGAATACGAGCATGACGAGGGCGACATATTCATCGCAAAAGATAAAAAAATAGGAATGCTCCATCAGGACGACGCATTCAATGTGATTAAGGTGGGAGAAAACCCCGACGGAATCACGTCTCCCGTTGACGAAACCGTACTCGGACAGATGTACGCCGTCTTTCCCGAGCTGGTCGAAGCCGAAATCAAGCTCGAGCGTCTTCAGCGCGAGCTCGACAGCACGTCTGCGGACGAAACCGAGCTTATAACCCGCCTGTCAAACGAATACAATTCCGTAAACAACAGATACATCCGCGACGGCGGACTGCACTACAAGTCCCGCTGCCGCAGTATACTCGTAAACCTCGGCTTCGGCGAGGAGTATTTCGCCTCTCCCGTATCGCAGATGAGCGGAGGACAGCGCACACGCCTCGCCCTGGCAAGACTGCTGTCACGCGAACCCGATATACTCATTCTCGACGAGCCTACAAACCACCTCGACACCGAAACAATGGAGTGGCTTGAAGGTCACCTCGCGTCATATCCGAAGAACAAGACAATCATTCTCGTGTCTCACGACCGTCTTTTCCTCGACAGAGTCACAAATAAAACTCTCGACATCGAAAACTGCGGCGCAAAGCTCTATAAGTGCAATTACTCTCGGTATGTAACCGAAAAGGAAGCATACCGCCGTGAAATGCAGAAAAAATACGACCTTCAGCAAAAGGAAATCGCACGGCTCGAGGCCTACATAGAACAGCAGAGAAGATGGAACAGAGAACGCAATATCATAGCGGCGGAATCACGCGAAAAGGCCATAGCGCGTATGGAAAAGGTCGAAAAGCCGAAGGCTCTCCCGAAATCCATTCATTTCGCGCTCGAATCGTCCGGCGAATCGGGAAACGACGTGCTTGAGGTGCGCCGTCTCACAATGGGCTTCGGAGAACATATACTGTTTAAAAATCTCTCGTTCCTCGTGAAAAAGCACGACAGACTGTTCATCTCGGGGCCGAACGGATGCGGTAAATCCACGCTTATAAAGCTCCTTCTCGGCAAGCTCGAATCTCTTTCGGGTGAAATAGAGTTCGGATATAACGTAACGGTCGGATACTACGATCAGGAAAACCAGAACCTCGACGAAAACAACACCATTCTCGACGAACTGTGGGACGCATATCCCAACCTCACCCAAACCGAAATAAGAAGCACTCTCGCCGTCTTTCTCTTCACCGGAGACGATATAGAAAAGAAGGTAGAGGTGCTCTCGGGAGGCGAAAGAGCGCGCCTGACGCTGGCGAAGCTTATACTTTCGAGAATGAACCTGTTAATACTCGACGAGCCCACAAACCACCTCGATATAGAATCACGCGAGGCGCTCGAAAACGCGCTCAAGGAGTTCGACGGAACGATAATATGCGTCTCCCACGACAGATATTTCACACGTCAGCTAGCCACACGCTTCATCGATATCGGAGAGAACGGCCTTGACTACCGCGGAGGATACGACTCTTACTGCGAGTATAAAGCACGACTGAACGAGGATAAAGCCGATCTGACGAAATTCGTGCAGGTCGAAGCCTCACGCAAGGACGAGTACCTCGAGCGGAAAAAATCGGACTCCGACAGACGCAAGCAGGAAAAGCATATGAAGGAAGTCATGAGAGAAATAAATAAGCTCGAGCACGAGCTTATCGATATCGACGATTTTCTCTCCGGCGACGAGGCCGCGGCGGAATACATCAAAGCCGCCGAGCTGTACGACAGAAAGCTCGTAATCGAGGACAGACTCATGCAGCTCTACGAGGAAGAAGAATCCTTCCCGCCCGAATTTAAAGAAACCAAATAAAAAAAAGGGACTGCATAGTCCCTCTTTTTTTATTCGATTTCACTTTCCCCGTCGATTTTTATACCGTGCTCCCGCAGATAGCACGCGAGAATGTTCGCCGCACAGGCACATAGCTTCGGACACGGACGCTTTTTGTAATATTCGTCGCTTCGGTCGGACGGCGGAACGAACTTCACGTTTTTGTCAAGACCGAGCAGCTCGCGGCATATAATCGAACCGTTCATCCTCTCGAATTCCTCCGCCATCTCACGTACAGCCTCGTATTCCTCACGCTTGGCTTCCTTCGCCGTAGGGTCTGAATAACCGCATAGCATTCCGTACGCCATAGCCGCTCCGCTGAGTGTGCCGCATACCGTCCTCAGCCCCGATAAGCCTCCGCCGAAAGCCGAAGAAAGCCGAGCAGCCTCGTCACGATCCATTCTCTCAAGCGCAAACGCAAGGAAAACCGACTGCGCACAGTTGTATCCCTCGCGAAATAATTCCTCCGCCCTCTGACCGTAATCCATAGACTCATCCTTTCCGATTTACACATCCCGCCAAGCCGCCACCATACACTAAAGCTAATCCTGCGACAGAGCAGGCGGTTGACGCCACCCTACAAACTAAAGCTAATCCTGCGACAACCATCGGAGAATACTTCGTTGTACGAAGTATTCTCGAGGAGCAGGTGGTTAACGCCACCATACAGAGTAAAGCTCATCCTGCGACAGAGCAGGCGGTTGTCTCCACCCTACAAACTAAAGTATATCCTGCGACAAACTTCGGAGAATACTTCGTTGTACGAAGTATTCTCGAGGAGCAGGCGGTTGACGCCACCCTACAAACTAAAGTATATCCTGCGACATCAGTCCGCTACATTCTTTATTACTTTGTTGTATATGCGAATGTACAGCGCCACACTCACCGCTATCGACATCAGCTCCGCAATCGGGAACGATAACCATACAAGCTCAAGCCTGCCTGTGAGAGAGAATAAAAACGCTACGGGAAGCAGTATCAGAAGCTGTCTCGCTCCCGATACTATCGTCGAGTATGTGCCGTGACCGAGCGCCTGGAACGCCGACGAAAGCGCTATGCATATGCCGGCGAAAATAAAGCTGATGCTTATCGTGCGGAGCGCAGGTACTCCTATCGCAAGCATTTCCTCACTTGCATCGAATAAGGCGAGCGCCTGAGACGGGAATATCTGCATTATAATAAGTCCTATACCCATGAAGCACGTCGCGATAATGCACGCTATCTTTATGGCGGATACCATTCTCTTTCTGTGACCCGCACCGTAGTTGAACGCTATTACGGGTATTACTCCGTTGTTCAGTCCGAATACGGGCATGAAAGCAAAGCTCTGCAGCTTGTAGTATACTCCGAATACCGTAACGGCAAGATCCGAGAATTTGTTTAAAATCTTGTTCATGCCCGTTGTCATGAGCGAGCCTATGCCTACCATAAGTATCGACGGTATTCCCACCTCGAGTATCCTTGCGATTATGTCTCCCTCGGGACAGAACGCGTCACGGCTTAACCGTACCTCACGGTTCTTTAGGTGATTGAGTACTGCCGCTACAATGAACGCCGCTATCTGTCCGATAACAGTCGCTATAGCCGCACCCTTAGCTCCCATCGCGGGAAGTCCGAAATATCCGAAAATAAATACGGGGTCAAGCACAATGTTTATAATGGCTCCTATTCCCTGCGTGTACATCGTAAGAAGCGTCCTGCCCGTCGCCTGCATCAGACGCTCGAACATAACCTCTCCGAAAATACCGAAGGAGAAAATACAACATACCGAAAGATATTCGTAACCGTTTTCGATAATCTCCTCCGTGCTTGTCTGAAAGGCTATAAAAGCACGCGAAAAGAATATTCCGAAAATAAGAAAGATAATATACCCGACAAGCGACAGAAGAAGTCCGTTGCCCGCACTTCTGTTTGCTCTCCTGTAATTTTTCTCTCCGAGAGAACGCGACAGCAGCGCGTTTACGCCGACTCCGATACCGGTGGCACAGCCTATCATCAGATTCTGCGCCGGAAACGCGTACGATACCGCCGCAAGAGCCGCATCACTGTAGCGTGAAATGTAAATGCTGTCTACTATGTTGTAGCAAGCCTGCACGAGCATGGATATAACCATAGGCAGCGACATCGATATTATCAGCCGCCACATAGGCATATACCCCATTTTGTTTTCTTTTTGATTCATATTATACTCCGATGACTCGGTTTATCCCGAGTATTTTTATAAAAAATCGCTTATAATTATACCATACTCCGATATTAAAGTATATAATTATAGTGCAACATGTATTCGCGGCGGACATATCAAATTATGTATAGTTTTTCGCGTATGTGCCGAGACGCGGATTTCGCTTTTTCTTTTAGTTGAATCGTTTGCCGAAGCTTTCTTTCGAGATAAAATTTTCCGAAACGAAAAAACACCCTGCGGCGGATTTTTTACTCACGGAAAACAAAAAAGGATGGAGTTTTTACACTACCATCCTTAAGCGGATTACGGGGCTCGGACCCGCCACCTCAACCTTGGCAAGGTTGCGCTCTA
>CAVIJI010000026.1:9322-30117 GCA_963642885.1 bacterium | reverse complement strand
ATTTGTTTTCAAGCATGTGTCGATTATTTCTCGGTCGAGGTGTGTGCCGACAAGTCTGACTTCATTTCCGTTTTCACGAGCGGGGAAGGCGAGTGCGGATCCCATCATTCCCGAACCGATTATTGTAACAATTGCCATGATTACTCTCCGTTAATATATATTAAAGATATGATGATTCAAACTAAAGGTATCGAGTGCCTTATTTAATTAAGAATATTATAACACAGCAAAAAGAAGAGGGCAATATTCGGAATACGATTTTACTGTGTTTTTTATAAGTTTTGTATTTTCTTATAAATATCCTGCATTCTGTTATCAATATCGGATATTTCATTAGCACATTCAAGCATGCGTTTTTGAATATCACCGGGAATGGTTTTGTCTGATTTATAACGTAAATCATGTTCCAGACTTGCCCAGAAATCCATTGCGACGGTCCTTAATTGAACTTCTACACGAACTAATTCTGTTTTGTCCGAGAGATATATGGGAATCTGTATGTCCAGATGAAGACTTCTGTAACCGTTGTAATTGGGATTCTTTATATAATCCTGTTCTTTGATAAGCTTAATATCCGATTGACGCAAGAGCATATCGGCTACCGAGTAAACATCATCGATGTAACAGCATACAACCCTCACACCCGCTATATCATTAATATTTTCCTTTGCGGATTCAACCGATAGATCCTTACCGCGTTTAAGGAGCTTCTTTACAATGCTTGTTTGCGATTTAAGTCTTGATTCTATATGATGGATGGGACTGCGCTCATATTTAACTTTAAATTCATCATTCAGAATTTCGAATTTAATTGTAAGCTGCTTGATAGCCGAGTTATAGAGATGTTCGAGTTCGGATAATTCCTTATAATCGGCAATCAATTCTTTGGCATCTATATGCTGTGTGCTGATTCCGTTGTTTATAATTATATTGAGATCGTTTTCCACAATATACCTCTTGAAAATACCGGTTCTTTATATTGATTATATCATCAATATTTGAACGAAGTAATAAAAAAAAGCATTTAATTTGTGTAAAAGCAAAAAAGGTATCCCCCTAAGGAGATACCTTTTACAACAAATTTTCCGATTAGTTGAGTTCTGCGAAGTACTTGATTGTACGAACCATCTGGCTTGTGTAGGAGTTCTCGTTATCGTACCAAGAAACTACCTGAACCTGATATGTATCGTCGTCAATCTTTGTAACCATTGTCTGTGTAGCATCAAACAGTGAACCGTACTTCATGCCGACAACGTCAGAAGAAACGATCTGTTCTTCGTTGTAACCGAAGGAAGCGGAAGCCTGAGCCTTCATAGCTGCATTGATAGAATCCTTTGTAACATCCTTACCCTTTACTACTGCAACAAGAATAGTAGTGGAGCCTGTGGTTACGGGAACTCTCTGAGCGGAACCGATAAGCTTGCCGTTGAGTTCGGGAATAACAAGACCGATAGCCTTAGCAGCGCCTGTTGAGTTAGGAACGATATTAGCGGCACCGGCACGAGCTCTTCTGAGGTCACCCTTTCTCTGAGGACCGTCGAGGATCATCTGGTCGCCTGTGTAAGCATGAACAGTTGTCATGATACCGGAAACGATCGGATATGTATCGTTAAGAGCCTTAGCCATAGGAGCGAGGCAGTTTGTTGTGCAGGATGCAGCGGAGATGATCTGATCATCGGATGTAAGTGTATTTTCGTTTACGGAGAATACTATTGTCTTAAGGTCATTGCCTGCGGGAGCGGAAATAACAACCTTCTTAGCACCTGCTGCGATGTGAGCCTGTGACTTTTCCTTAGATGTGTAGAAACCTGTGCATTCAAGAACAACGTCTACATCAAGCTTGCCCCAAGGACAATCAGCTGCGTTCTTTTCAGCGTAAATTTTGATTTCTTTGCCGTCAACTATAATGGAATCTTCTGTGGATTCAACAGTGTGCTTGTTTTCACCGATTTTGCCAAGGAAAGAACCCTGAGCTGTATCATACTTGAGAAGGTGAGCGAGCATTGCGGGGCTTGTGAGGTCATTGATAGCAACAACTTCATAACCTTCAGCATCGAACATCTGACGGAAAGCAAGACGACCGATACGACCGAAACCGTTAATAGCAACTTTTACTGACATTTGAGTTTCCTCCGAAATATATAATTAAATTCACGGGATACAAATTTTTATTCCCCTCAAGGATATATTTTACCGCAACAACGCGAATTAATCAAGTGCTTTCGAATATATTTTTGAGAATTTACTTTTTATATAAATTTAAAAAACATTATGTGATTATTTCGTCAATTATGAAAAAATATCATCTTGAACTCACAAGAGCGTTCAAGATGATATTTATAAAATTATTCTTCAACGGTTTCGCCGCGTGCGATTGCTTCTTTTTCGGCTTCAACTTTAGCTCTGAATGCCGCACGTCTCTGTGCTGTTTCTTCCGCACGCTTAGCAAGTTCCTTTTTACGGGTAGCTATAGCTCTGGTAATCTGTTCCGCGTATTTATCGATATCGGCACCGTAGTCTACGCACATTTCAAGGGCTTTGCTTCCGTCTTCCTGATATATGGAGAATACATAGTACTTAATCTGAACGGGACGATCCTTGATGGTATAATCGAAAATTTTCTCTTCGACTTCGGCTCTGTCAAGTTCATTGAAATAGTAAGAACCTGTTATTACTTCGTCTATGGATTCATCGATTAAGGAGAAACGGCGAGCGAATACAAACATCTTCTCGTTTGTGAAAATCAGGTTACATCCTTTGAAGTAATTTGTTCTGTTTACGCCGTCCTTGCCTTTCTTATAATAAAGCGGTTCTTCCTTAGCGAGGAAATCGTAACCTCTGAGGTTAATGGGCTTGAGCATTTTAAGGAAGCTCTTGTCGTAAACTTCGAATTTCTTTTCGGAACGTTCCTGAAGGTTTTTGATTCTTTCTGAAATCTGGAATTCAAAGTCGCTGTCTGTCGACTTACCGCCGGAAGTGAAGGCAATAACAAGTACGCCGACAATAAGTACCAGAATTGCATAGAGTTTAGGAACATAACGAAGGAAGAAGAGGACAACACCTATTACGGTGATTGCCCAACCGATAAGTGCGGGAATGCTTATCGGCGGAGCTGTAAAATACTTGAGATTGCGTTTGGTTTCCATAACAACTCTCCATTTAAAAAAATTTTGGATGATAACGATTAAACGTGCATTATCAATGACTTAATAATATCACAAAAATAGGATATTGTCAAGTGTAACAGAAGTTATAATTGATAAATAGTTACTTATTTAATGGGAAAACACTTTGAATTTAGTGAATATCTACAACCACCAATGCGATTATATAGCGAAAATGACAAAACGAATCGTTAATGTATTCTGATGGAGTCATCATCCTCGCCTTTAATGATATCACGTATAACGACGTAATAGGAATACTTTTCATTTACCTTAACGAGTACGCGCTCACCTTCTTTATGACCTAATATAGCCATGGCCAAAGGGGAATCCTTGGATATGCGATTGTTCAGGATATCGTGTCGCAGAGGTGTAACTATAGTTACGGTGAGTTCTTCTTCGTCGTCTTCATTCCATAGTGTGACATGGTCGAATATTCCGACCTTGTCTTCGTCTGATTCGTAATTTACCAGAACTGCATTCTCGAGCATAGCCTTAAGATAACGTATACGGGAATAATTACGGTTTAATTCTCGTTTTGCGCTTCTGTATTCATCGTTTTCGGATAAATCTCCGAAAGCACGGGTACGCTGAACCTCGGCTATATATTGAGGCGTCAGTACGGTTTGACGATGTTCAATCTCGTTTTTTATGGTATTGATTTCAACTTCGGTAAGTTCGTGGTTGGGCATATAATTATCCTTCGTAAAATTTAATTGCTGTTTGAATTATTATAACACCGCGAAAACGAAAAATCAAGCCGATAATTATGTTGTCCGCATAAAGAGGCTTCCGTACTTATAATGTAAACATGGCGGAAAACCTGCTATCGGATGTCATATTGTTTATTCGTGCGGTATGGATTTTCTACAGAGGCTTCGCGGAAAAAATATTGCACAGTGTGGAAAATGATGTCGATAAATGATATACTGTAGATGAAAATCGAAAGCTATTATGAACCGATCGGTGAGAAGGGAGATTAATATGGATAATACTCATATTTACGTTGACGGCAATGTTTCCGAAAGCGGTAGCGGGACAAACGCTTCACCATATAAGACTATCGAGGAAGCTATGGAAAAAGCACGTCACATTATCGGCACAGGCAGCAAGGTGACGGTGGAGATAGCCGCCGGAAGCTATTACACACATGGACTTGTATTCGATAAGAGGGACAGCGGAGTAAGGTATCACGCCGCGGAAGGAACAGTACTGACAGGAGGAATCGATGTACGGTATTGCGACACGGAAATTCCCGATGAATCGATAAAAAAACGTTTATCAGCCGATGCTGCGGAAAAAGTAAGAGTAATAGATTTGAAGAAATATAATGTGAATCGCGGAATGTACGAAAACTTATATCCGATAGGAGCTTATAATACGGCTTCGAAATACGATAATGCTCCGACGGGAGATAACATCGAGGTTTTCGAATCGGATAAACGCATGACACTCGCACGTTACCCCAATAAAGGTTATCTGAAAATAGATCAGGTGAAAGATGTGGGGGATGTCGCCGAGTTTCCGCCACAGAATTACTGGAAAAACTGGAATGAGAGATATAACCACAGAGGCGGTACATACATTATAGATCGCGATACCAATGAGCGTATGAAAAAGTGGGAAAATCCCGATACGGCTTGGATTTTCGGATATCTTTATTGGGACTGGGCGGATTCATCGTCTCCGCTTGATGTTGTTGATACGGACAACCGTGCGGTGTCTCCGCGTTATGTAAGCAGATACGGCTGCCGCAGCGGAGCTTTATATTACCTCTACAATGTTCTCGAAGAATTAGACGAACCGGGTGAATGGTATCTCGAACGTAAAGAAGGCCTGCTTTATGTCTATCCCCAAAGCGAGGACAGCTGCTTTTCAGTTTCACTGAACGAGAAACCACTGATTGCTTTCGATGGTGCGGATAACATGACTGTTTCGGGAATGACGTTGGTTTGTACACGTTCTAACGCTGTCGAAGGAAATTGCAATGGTGTTATACTTGATAAACTGACAATTCGTAACGTCGGTGGCAATGCGATTGTTTTAAACGGAAACGGAAACAGTGTACGGTTTTGCGATATTTCCCACACCGGAAAGGGAGGCATAATATTAAACGGCGGAGATCGTGAAACATTAACTCACGGTAACAATACGGCGTATGCCAATTACATACATGATTTTTCCGAAGTATATCAGACGTATCAGGCAGGTGTAACATTGAACGGAGTCGGCAATCTTTGTTCACATAATGAAATCGCAAATTCTCCGCACATGGCAATAGGTTACCACGGAAACGAACATACTATAGAATACAATTACATACATGATGTGGTTTATCATTCGAGCGATGCGGGTGCAATATACGCAGGCTACGATTGGGCAGGACACGGAACAGTAATAAGATATAATTTACTGCGTAATATCGGAAGTAATGAATTCACACCGGATGGTATTTATTGGGATGATGGTCTTTCAGGACAAACCGCATACGGAAACATACTTATCAACGTTAAGAAATACGCGTTTCTCATCGGCGGCGGCAGAGAAAATGCTGTTTATGACAATATTATAATCGGTGAATCGATACAGCCCATAATGTATGATGATCGATGCCGAGACGGATTCGTGAACGGAGGATGGTTCCGACAGGCTGTTGATAAACACGATTCGAAAGCTTGGATAAATCTCGGAAAAGTACCGTATAAAAGTAAAGTGTGGAGTGAAAAGTATCCGAAGCTTTCTTGCGTGACGACATCTTTCGAGAATCCCGATGACCCGAACTTTCCGATTAATCCGGCATACAGTGTAGTGAAAAATAATGTTATAATCAATAAAGATGCTCGTTTCGGTCAAATAGCGAATTCGGTTTACAAATACAGCTTGATCGGAGAAAATCATGTTTATCACAGCTGTGAAGAAGCCGGATTCGATATCGACACATTAAAATTTACCGAAGTTCATGAATATGAATTTCCCGTTATACATACCGAAAACATAGGAAGACTGTGATGTGTGAGGGATTGATTATTTCGTAATCCGTTTTCGATAATATAAGCGCCGATGATGCTTTTTCAATCAGCACATCGGCGCTTTTTCGGTTAATGTGTATGTTTCGGAGAATTATCTAATGTCAAAGGAAAATACATGCACTGTATCGCATTCCGTTTCCGCCCAAGATGCAATCGGAATCAGTGCAATTTCGGTAAATCTGCCGTTTACAGGTATATTGATGCACTGCCGCAGATTACAGCACTCGTCCGCGATAACAGCTACTTCATTCGTTTCTGTTTTAGCCTCTATTCTATACGCACGCAGTAAGGTTTGGGGCATGGTCATTGTCGGGCTTTCGGGTACAATATTGGCACGCATAGTGTGGCGTTTTTCACACCAATCTCCGGGTATGGTCTTGCGGTTAAGGTCCGAATCCAAAGCTATATGGATATTCGAAATTTCCGTCGCATTTGCGAATGTATATGTTACGGGTTTGCCGAGCGGCAGGTATACTCCGTTGTCGTCGGTTCCATAGGTGCGGTTGTTTCGATCCATACCGTTGCGGAGGTTATCCGCATTTTCGACATTCGCCGAAAGCTTTGCTTTTTGTGTGATTTCAGATATGGTTCTGCGCAATCCGGGCAGAAAACAACCCTCCTCCATGAGCCTTTCCCGAAGCAGTTTGATTTTTTTCGTATAAACCTCGTGTGGTGTGAGAGAAAATTCTCTTGCGATATTCGCGGCACATCCGACTGCCTCGCCGAGAAGTGCACAGGTTGCCATCACGCGGGCGGAGCTCATTGCGGCGTGTGTCATAGAGATATTTCGGCCTGCGAAATAGAGGTTGTCAATGTTGCGTGAATAAAGACAACGGTATGGAATACCGTACGGCGACGGTGTTTTGCCCCAAATGTTCGGGTTACCTGCGTGATAGAAACCATCGGGATGGTGGTCGTCCAACGGCCAGCCGCCGTAAGCAACGGTATCATTGAAAATACCGCCTGAGAGAACATCGTTCTGGGTCATAATATATTCTCCCATCATTCGACGTGATTCGCGTTTGCCGGGTAAAAATCCGAGAAAATCGAGTGTCCAGTAATCGCCGTCATCGACCTCTCCGCTATTTTTAATGTAGTCCACCATGCCATATGCCAATGCAATCAGTTCATCACGTACTTCTTCGGTGTCGCCGATGGAATCACGATTGCCGCCAAGTTCAAGGTACCAGAAATTTTCTCCGGTTGCACGCATATCAGGGCGGCGGAGCTTGATTACCTCGGGAGTCATTTTTATTATCCGGTCGGGAGCGATGAATTTAGTCGGACGGTCTGTTTTTCGCATTTGTATGAGACAACTCATACCCATCGTCTGTCTGTCTTCTTTCTCCTGAGAGGTTTTTTCTCCGAATTCCGAAGCGGCTTCTCTGCCGATACGATAATCCGCACCTGTCAACGGTGCAAGGATACTGTCGCCCGAACAGTCGGAAAAGTATGTCGCATAGACGGTGTGCCACCGTTGTGTGGTTGTTTGCCAACCTGTTGCACTGACAATGTGCTTTCCGTCCATTGTGCATTGACATACCGAGCAGTTCAGTATAAGGGTGATATTCGGTTCGTTTTTTACGAATTCATATAGAATACCATCCCAGATCGGGTAGAGCTTGTCAGGATTGCGATACAGCGATTTTAAAGATATTTCCTCAATGATACCGGTCTCGCGGTTGTTTTCGCCGTCCGCACCGCAAACCCACATGCGTATTTCCGATGATGCATTGCCGCCGAGTACAGGACGGTCACCGATGAGTACGACCTTGGAACCGCCTCGAGCAGCGGCAATGGCGGCGCACATTCCCGCGAGTCCGCCTCCGACAACGCACAAATCCGCGTGATAAATTTTTGTTGTCAGTTCCATAATAGTCTCCGTTTTCCTGTTTGAAAGATTGATTTTTATTGAGTTTTCTTTATATCGGCTTTTTTGCTTCGTGAAGCGGATTAATACGTGAAAATCAAAAGCTCGGTTATAGCATTTCAGCCGCTTTGAGTACCATATTTTTGTATTGTTCTTTTACGTCTTCCGGACCTATGATTTTAACAAGTCCTTCGAAGCCGAAAATCCAGTTGAAGAATACCTTGCCGATAGCAATCTCTTCGGTTACAATGAAGTTTTGAGAATCGTATTCACTTGTATGAACATCGATGCCGAAGTGATCTATTATCGTATCCATAATTTTGTTGTCGCACAGAAGCTCTACTTCGACACGTGGTGCGTTGTACATGCGGAATGTTGTTTTGATGTACTTGTTGATGTCGAAATCAGACGGCTGCGGAACTGAATCATCATTCAGAATTTCCGGTTGCTTTGCAATACGGTCTACTCTGTGACTGCCGATACTATCGTACTTGTCGGAATAACCGACTACATAGTAGAAATCCCCGTCCCAAATGAGCGAATACGGACTGAAGGTGTATTTTTCTCCGTTATTGTGCAGTACAATTTCCTTTTTTATGTTATATTCGATTTTCTGAAAACATATTTTCCTGTGTTTGTTTATAGCTTCGTTTATAGCATCGATAATATAATAAATGTGTTCGTTTTCCGGCTTGATTCTGCCGTCTACCGTAAGGTTGCGTTTGAGCTCATTTCCCTTGAAAGAGCTGGCGAGAGTTGCCAATTTAGCCGCAAGCTGTTCGCTTTTGTTTTTTGTGATGAATTTGGATGACTCAACCGCATCAATCAGAAGTTTAAGCTCGGCGATATCGAATTCACGGTCGATGAAGTTAAATTTATTCTGTGTGGAACGCACAGATTGTATACCGATACCGGCTTGTTGCAGCATTTCGATATCGCTCTTTATCGTCGTACGGTGTGTTTCAATTCCGTACTCGTTTTTCAGAATATCGCAAAGCTGAGGAGTGGTTAAAAAATGATCCTCATCTGTACGTTCTTTAAGTATTTGCGTTAGATAAAGCGGTCTGAGCTTTGCATCAATATCCATGGTAATACCTCACATTCACAGGTACAATAATACAGTATAATTATATCACTTTATCGCGGTGGAGTAAAGATAAAGTTAATGTACGAATGAGATAAATTACAAAACAACGCCATTGTCTCAATGACGATGATATTGAGTATAAAAATACACATATGTATACATATACACATAAGCGAAAAACGCATAATATTCCACTTAATAAGTATATTTAACGTATTAATATGTTTTTGATAGCGTTATTGCGAAATTTATATTGAATATTTACTGTTGTAAAAATATTATATTGCTTTATTTTTTATACTTTTTATGGTATAATTAAACACAGCACATTGAATCGGCATTTCAGAATTATGCCGTAAATTAAACGGAGGTTACTATGCATATCAATACCAAGTGTATTCAAGAAGGATACAAGCCCGAAAACGGTCAACCGCGAGTTCTTCCTATTTATCAAAGCACAACATATAAATACGATTCGTCCGAGACCCTCGGCGGCCTTTTCGATTTGAAAACCGACGGACATATGTACACACGTATTTCAAATCCTACATTCGATGCTGTCGAGAAGAAGCTTGCCTCAATGGAGTGTGGTGTGGGTGCAATGATTACATCTTCCGGTCAGGCTGCGAATCTCATTGCTCTGCTCAATATAGCTTCCGCGGGAGATAATTTCATAAGTCTTTCCGAGATTTACGGCGGAACGGTTAATTTATTTGCCGTTACACTGAAAAGACTGGGCATTGAGGTTAGATTTGCGTCATCTGACATGACAGATGATGAGATTAACGCAATGATAGACGATAGAACACGTGCGGTTTTCGGTGAGACTATAGCAAACCCCGCATTAAAAGTATTGGATATCGAACGTTTTGCCGCTATCGCTCATTCGGCGGGAATTCCTCTCATAGTAGACAATACTTTCGCGACACCCGTACTTTGCCGTCCGTTTGAGTACGGTGCCGATATAGTAGTACACTCGAGCACAAAATATCTCGACGGACATGCTGTTGCCGTAGGCGGAGTAATTGTAGACAGCGGAAAATTCGATTGGACAGCAAGCGGAAAATATCCAGAATTAACGGAACCCGATGAATCATATCACGGTGTCGTATATACCGAAAATTTCGGCAAAGCCGCTTACATCACCAAAGCACGTGTTCAATTAATGCGCGATCTCGGTACAACTCCGGCTCCGATGAATGTATTTCTTATGAATCTCGGTACGGAAACACTTGCGCTGCGTATGGAGCGTCATTCCGAAAATGCACTCGCGGTGGCTGAGATGCTTTCGGAGCACCCGGCGGTTGCATGGGTAAATTATCCCGGACTCGAGGGGGACAAGGAGCATGAGCTTGCCGAAAAATATTTACCTCACGGAGCATCGGGTGTGATTTCCTTCGGTGTTAAAGGCGGACGTGATGCTGCAATGAAATTCATGGATTCACTGAAGCTTGCGGGAATTGTTGTTCATGTCGCGGATGTGCGTACGAGCGTACTGCATCCCGCAAGTACAACTCACCGTCAGCTCACCGACGAACAGCTCACGGCATGCGGCATTCTGCCCGAAATGGTCAGACTCAGTGTCGGAATCGAACAAATAGACGATATTATCGCAGATATTAAGCAGGCACTTGAAGCGTAAACTTTAATCGACAGAAAATTCATATAAACGGAGCTATACGATATGCCTATAAAAATTCCGAATGGTCTTCCGGCGACAAAAACACTCAGAGACGAGAACATATTCGTTATTACCGAAGAACGTGCGGTTTCACAGGATATACGTCCTCTTGAAATAGTGATACTTAACCTTATGCCGACAAAAATCACTACGGAAACTCAGCTGGCACGCTTACTCGGAAACACTCCGATACAGGTTCAGATGGAACTTGTCAAAACCGATACTCATAAATCACGTAATACGTCCGAAGAGCACATGCTTGCATTTTACAAGACATTCGATGAAATTAAGAGCAGAAGCTTTGACGGAATGGTCATCACGGGTGCACCGGTGGAAAAGCTGGCATTTGAGGATGTCGAATACTGGGATGAGCTGTGTGAAATTATGGAGTGGTCAAAAACGCATGTAACAAGCACATTCCACATATGCTGGGGAGCTCAGGCTGGGTTATATTACCATTACGGTATTGATAAATATCCGCTGCGGCAGAAATTGTTCGGTGTATTTCCGCATACAGTTGAGTATAAAAAATCTATCCTCTTTCGCGGTTTTGACGATACTTTTATGATACCGCATTCGAGACATACGTATAACCGCAGGGAAGATATAGAGGCATGTCCTCATTTGAAAATTCTCGCATCATCTCCGGTTGCCGGAGTTTATGCGATGATAGCGGACCACGGAAGACAGATATTCGTAACCGGTCATGCGGAGTATGATCCGTTGACTCTTGATTCGGAGTACAGGCGTGACAAAAATGCGGGACTGCCGATTGAAGTACCTGTCAATTACTATCCCGATGATGACGATACCCAAGCTCCGATGGTTACATGGCGCTCTGCGGCTAATCTGCTGTTCTCAAACTGGTTAAACTATTTTGTATATCAAACAACGCCGTACAACATATCGAATGTATCAAATCCGAATGCACGTACGGATACACCGGAATAAGTAAGGTGATGCATCCGAAGGTCAATGACTTTCAGGTGCATCTTTTCCATTTTGTCGTATGCTTTTTTAATTCACGTTCAAAAACTGTTAAAATTAAACATACAAAAAAAGCTTGAATACGGTTAGACGATTTATTACAATAAATAATCTATCGGTTTGCAATGTAATTCATATGTAACCGTAATAATCGAGTGAGAAGGTAGTATATGCTTGCGGGATTTTATGAAAAAATGCAGTCTGCATCGAATGTGGCGATTATAATCATATCGATTGCACTGATGCTGTTTTGCGGATTTGCGGTGACGCGCATAACGAAAAAATTGCGTTTGCCGAATGTTACCGCGTATATTTTGACGGGAATTCTGCTGGGACAATACTGCCTCAAGTTGATTCCCACATCCATAATCGATGGAATGTCTTTTTTGGCAGATATCGCACTTGCGTTCATAGCGTTTTCCACAGGTGAATTTTTCCGTTTATCGGTTCTCAAGAAAAACGGATTAAAAGTGGTTGTCATAACCGTTTGGGAATCTTTATTTGCCACACTGGTTGTTTTCATAGTGACATATGTCATACTCGGGATTAATCTCGCGTTTTCGGTTGTTATTTCCGCTCTTGCCGCAGCCACGGCTCCAGCTTCGACGGTTATGACAATCAGACAGCTCGGAGCCAAGGGAAGCTTTGTCGAAACACTTTTACAAGTAGTCGCACTTGACGACG
Source organism: bacterium (assembly GCA_963642885.1). Classification (GTDB taxonomy): domain Bacteria; phylum Bacillota; class Clostridia; order Oscillospirales; family CAG-272; genus UMGS1696. Next base: position 17,615 of record CAVIJI010000026.1, on the reverse strand, counting down.
TAGTAGGACTTGTCGCATACAGTGTTGCGATTTCCATTGCGGTTGCGGGACAATCAGGTCACTTCAACGCGGTCGATGTAATTAAACCGATTCTGATAAACATAGGTATATTGATTCTCGGAGGCGTATTCGGGGTTCTGCTCAAGCTGTTGATGCCCAAAAAGCGTTCTACAGACAACCGCTTGATTATATCGATATCGTTATTATTTGCGTTTTGCGGTATATGCGCATTGCTTGATGTTTCACCGCTTCTCGGCTGTATGTCGATGGGAACGGTGTATATCAATATAACCGATGACGATAAGCTGTTCAAGCAGCTCAACTATTTTTCACCTCCGATACTTCTATTATTTTTCGTGAGATCGGGATTGAATTTCAGACTTGACGTATTGGTAAATTCATCGGAGTCGATAGGCAGTGTGCCGCTGCTCGTGATCGGAATAATTTATTTTATTACTCGAATTATCGGAAAATACGGAGGCGCATTTATCGGAAGTGCAGTGGTACACGCGGAAATGCGTATCAGAAACTACCTCGGACTTGCACTTATACCTCAGGCGGGGGTAGCAATAGGATTGGCGGAATTAGGCGCTCGTACAATAGGCGGTGAAATGGGCGAGGCTCTTTTGACAATAATTTTAGCTTCCAGCGTTCTGTATGAGCTTATCGGTCCCGCTTGTGCAAAATTATCCTTGTATTTATCGCACTCATACGGCAATCCGCTTGATGAACCTTTGGCAAACGCCGAAAATGAAATACAGGTACAGCCCATGTCCGAAGCGGAACGATTGATTGCCCGCATCAACGAAATACAGAAAGAAATTCCGATACACAATAGCGAAATGTCAGAGGAAGAACAGGCTTTTTTGGACGGAGCCGAAGAGATGTACGCAACACAATTACATATGCAGCACAGGCTGCACAACAGATGGTAAATCATCTATATATTTTATGAATGCAGAGGTTTTGATATGTTTAATACTGTGAACGATCCGATAAGCAGTTTACTTGGTGTCTGGTCTTCGGAAATTAATGTATATTCCGTAATATTGAGAATTATTATGTCGGTTGTGTTGGCATCTGTAATCGGCTGTGAGCGTTCGAGCAAGCGCCACTCGGCCGGTTTAAGAACATTTATACTGGTATCACTTGCTTCAACTTCCGCTATGCTTACGGATATCTTTCTTTGTGAGAATTCTCCCATGACAATTTCGCTTCTTTCTCCCGCGGCTGTCATAGGAATAGCAATGATCAGCGGAAATTCAATTTTATTCAGCTCACGAAATCAAATCAAAGGATTGACCACATCGGCGGGATTATGGGCATGCGGAATCATAGGACTGGCAGTCGGAGCAGGACTGTATACTCTTACGTTGATTGCTTTTATAGCATTGCTATGCTCCCTCGCACTTTTTCCGCAGCTTGAAACTCTGCTCAAAAACAGATCAAACCATTTCGAAATCCATCTCGAGCTGAAAAATAAAGCAAATCTTCAGGACTTTGTAACTACTATCCGCAGATTGGGACTGGTAATCGATGATATAGAATCAAATCCCGCATACCTCAACTCCGGTTTGAGTGTTTATTCGATTTCATTGACCATCCAATCCGATGAACTGAAAAAATATAAAACGCACAGTGAAATAATCGAGGCAATGGCCTCATTAGAATATGTATATCACATAGAAGAAATGAACTGAGATTGATGAAAGCTTAGGGCAATGCCGTTCAGCATGTACGGTATTGCCCTAAGTTTTTCTGTGGATATATTGTAAAATCATATGCTTTTTGATATAATGAATGTAGATTTATTATGCATTAAGCGGATAACATCAGTTTAGACGGATGTCGTATGCGATGTTTGTCGGAACTTAATATGGAGTGTAAAATCATCAAATCACAAAAATTTAAATCGATTTCGTTCGTTTGTCTTACCGTATTCGTCGCTTTTCTTCTTCGTATAATTTCGGCAATCGGAATATTGCCGCAGTCTTTGTTACGTCCGATAGGCATTATTCGCTCTTTGCTTTACATATGTCTGTTTATTTCATGGGAAATAACTTTAAAAAAAAGAATTGTTCAGTCGGATATACAAAAACGTCTCATGATTATTGCGGGACTTATGATTTTCTGGTTGATAATCCGTACGCTGAAGTATTATTTTATCGATACGTATGTTGTAAACAGATACATATGGTATCTTTATTATTTGCCTCTCTTATATATACCGATGTTAGGTGTAAGTATGGCTGTTGCACTTGATAAGCCAGTGTCGTACAAATTCCCGAAGGTTATATATATTATGCATGCGGTTACGGCGGTTTTATTTTTTCTTGTTATGACAAACGATTTACATCAGAAGGTTTTCTGTTTTCCGTACGGAACTTCTTTTTATGAATGGAATGATTTTTCATACGGTTATTCCTTTGTAACATACATAATAGTGGTATGGCGTTTCTTTTGCAGCTTTCTTACATTTGCCGTATTACAAAAAAAGTACCGAATTTCAAAAAACAGAAAGTTCATTATGACAGTGATAATCGCACCATGTGTATTTACCGTACTGTACGCAATAGGTTATTGGAGAAAAACCAAGCTTTTATTATTGCTCTGTGGAGATTTAACGGTCACTCAGAGTTTACTGTATGCGTTTTTTTTCGAGGTGTGTATAGAATTCGGTCTTATTGCCTCGAATACTCGCTATGCGGAATTATTCAGAGCATTGGAAGGATGTTCGGCACAGATTACGGACAGTAATTACAGAGTACGTTATTCGGCGCTTGACGCAAGAAGCTTTGATATCGATGAGCTGTTACGATCCGAGGAAAAACCGCTGATGTTAAAAAATAACTTGATTTTACATAACATCGACATACACGGTGGGCATGTGATTTGGTCGGAGGATGTCTCGGAGTATATAAGGCTGAACGAAACACTTGAAGAAACAAGGGAAGAACTTGCCGAAAGAAATTCGCTTCTTCGTTATGAATATAATCGTGAAAAATCGCGAAGAGAAACAGAGGAAGAAAATTATTTATATGATATGTTGAAGCGGGTTACGCAAAAACAAACCGATAAAATAAGCATACTCGTTAAAAAATATAAATCCATAGACAAGAGCGGTAATGAAGCGAAGAGTATACTCGCATACATTGCGGTGCTTTGCTGTTACATAAAAAGACGAAAACATCTTGAACTTATGAAATATCGAAATTTTAATATTTCAGTTTCCGATATAGAAAGTGCTTTCAATGAAACTCTCAGAATACTGAAATTGCTTTCGGTAAGAGGTACGGTGTTTGTTGATGCCGAGAATTTGATTGACGGAAATGCGGCTGTAACAGCATATGATTTTTTCGAGGATTGTATCGAAAATAAATTGTCGGATTTGGATGCCGTGAATGTGCGGCTTACCGAGATTGAGGGAAAACTCAGAATTACCGTTTCATTGGAAAGCAATGAAAAACAGGATGAATTAGGGAAAATCTATCCGAAGGCAATAATCGAAAACATTGACAGTGAATGGCTGCTTATGCTGCCGCTTGATGATTGAGGTAAAGATGACTGATTTATATTCAATACAGCCGTTTTATTGCGTAGTGCTCTTGATAATGCTATTTATAGGTTTGTTAAGCGAATCCGCACTGCTCATATTCCGAATCAACAGACATGCACAACGAGGTGAATGCTCGGTTCCGACAGCATTAGCAGCCATATTGACTGCTTTTGTGTTTTTGTTTCCTCCGCACGACAGCACCACAGTTCCGCCTATCGGAATACCGTATATATGTGCTGTCATAACGATATGTCTGACTTATTGTCATCTGATGTTCGCTCTTGTGCATGAACGAAAAAAAATGACCGCTAATATTAACCCCGATTCAATACGTGAAGCGATAAATAATATTTCCACAGGTGTCTGCTTCTCGGATCCAAACGGGAGAATTATATTATGTAATAAAATGATGCGTGAATTGACATATGAAATGATAGGTTCGTATCCACAGACGATAAGCGAGATTGATGAGGCATTTTATTACGATAAATCCACAGAAAGACAACTGTCAACGGAATTATTCTATTTTCCCGACGGAAGAATAAGAGAATTTGTTTTTAAGCATATCGTTGTTAATGATGAGAGCGGGTGGAGGCAGATCATAGCGAAAGATGTGACCGATTTGTGCCGTGTTAAAGAACAACTGGAACGTGAAAACAAACGCCTCGCACAAACAAATCAAAAGTTAAACGTAATGTTCGAACATATAACCGATGCGGTACGTGAAAAAGAAAGCTTGGAAATGAAAATCAGGGTGCATGATACAATGGGCCGTAGTTTGATTACAATACAGGATCTTATGAAAAATCCGTACGAAGCCGAAAAAAAACTCGATGTGTTATGCAAAACCGTAAACATGCTTTCCGAAAGTGACGATTACGGATATGACAGCGTTTACGACGAGATAAACAATTGCGAGAAATTGGGAATTAAATTGAACATAGACGGGCGTATTCCGAATAATGCGGTGGTTGAGAAATTAATTGTAACGGCAATACGCGAGTGTGCCACAAACTGCGTAAAGCATGCGCACGGACATTATTTGAATGTGAACATACAGAAGATTTACCGCTTATATTCGATTACATTAACAAATGACGGCGAAAAACCGAAAGAAATGATTAAGGAGGGAAGCGGGCTGTCATCCCTCAGAAGAAGCGTTGAAGCAGTCGGAGGGGAAATGTTGACCGCATATAAACCGCGTTTTGCTTTGCTGTTGAATTTACCCACAGAGGAGAATGATGTATGATAAAAACGATACTTGTTGAAGATGATGCATATATGGCTAAATACTTTTCGGGCATACTTACGGAAGACGGCAGATTCGAAATCGTAAAAGTAATCAGAGATGCATTTGAAGCGGAATTATACTGTGGACAGGACATTGACCTTGTGCTGATGGATGTTTTGACATTACACAAGCATTCCGGGTTGGCTGCGGGTAAGCGAATCAAAACCCGATCACCGCACATAAAAGTAATTATTATAACATCACTTGTAGATCCGATGATACTTACTGAAGCGAAACGAGGTGCCGCCGACAGTATTTGGTATAAGGATCACGGTACGGAACAGTTGCTGGAGGTGATAGACAGAACATTGAACGGAGAAGAAGTGTTTCCGGATTTCTCACCGTCTGTTGAAATGAAAAATATGCTTTCCGAGAATATTTCACCAATACAAATAGAAATACTGAGATGTTATATACGAGGTTATACGTATAAAGAAATCGCCGATAAGTTCAACTTGTCTGTAAGCGGAGTCCGCTGGAATATGGCGGATATGATAGATAAAGGCGGATTTAACAATAAAGAAGAACTGTTAGCTACCGCGATAGAAAACAAACTTGTCATAACCACACTCAAAGATAACTGAACGATTATTTGAAGTCGAATTTACACGATAAATAAACAACTGACATTAATGATAGTGACATAATCTATGTCATATGATATAATACAATTGCACGAGTGGTTTACCCGAGATAAATTTATTTATAATAACTTTGATCAGTGAATATAATAAATATCTGCATATTATCGACGGAGGATTGTACTGCTATGAAAAACATAAAAAGCATTTGTAATTTATGTGCATTAAGTCTGCTTATGAGCTCTGTGATACTGAGTGGGTGTACGGAATCGGTATTAAACGTACTCGATGATATAGGTGTTGTATCACAAAAAGAATCGGAAACAACAGTTGAAACAGAAGGCGAGACTGAATCGAACACGGATACAGAAGCTAATATCGAATCACAGCCAAACAAGATGCAAGAAATCATTCGTGAGAATAACTGTAAAGTGGCAGTTGCTTTTATCGGATATATATCATACGATTCGACAACGGATGATATAACGGAATATGTAAAATCAAACTTGAATCCAGAATACTCTTATCTGCTGGATGAAAAAAATACATTAATGGATTTCGGAGGGGAACAGGTTTATTTAATCGTTCCCGCACAGGATTATGCAATGTCCGTAACCTCAGTGGAAATTTCCGATGAAGGAGAGCTTGTAAGTACGGCAGAAGCTCCAAAGGTGACCGAGGCTAATGATGTTTTGATACTCAGATGCAATGTGAGTGAAGTATATCCCGATGTGCTGATTGCGCTTACCGATGGTAGTGATACATATGAGTACAGACCGTATATATCACTCATGGACGGGCATTTGAATGTGTATGAAGGATGCTACGATTTTTCATCGTATGGTGATTCTCTTTTCAATGAAGACGAAATTAATGCGGCAATGCAGCTTTTGAGTGAAAACGATGAGGTAAAATATTACTTGGATCTCGGTATGGTTATTCGTTATACGAATTCGGAACAGATAATCGACGGAAAGTCATGTGTATTGTTTGTATTAGGTACAGATAGCGAAGACCGGTTTGTACAGGAAAAATATTATGCTGTATATGCCATTAACGCTCAACAGATATACGAATATGATCCCGTGAATGACATATGGAGTGCTCTCGCTATGGGCTGAGTATGCTATATAGATGAATACATATCGTTGTAGGTACTTTTGTTGTAAAGAAGGTTGTTTATACTGTTATGATAATGAAAAGGTTAGGAAAGGCAGTATTGCTTATGCTACTGATGTGCAGCACGACAGGACTGTTATCGTGTTCGTCCGGCAATAAATATACCCCCGATGATCTGACATCTGTAAAAACAAACTGTGTAAGTACATCCGATGCTCATTCATACGATTTTTCACTTGATAAAAGAGATGACGACTGGTTTTTGTCATCGGAGTGTTATATAAACGGTTACACAGAGCAAGCAGAGTTTACAGAGTATAGAATCGAACACGATGATGCCGCAGAACTTATGAAGTTATTGAGTACCGAAGGTATTATCAATAACCTGAAAAAATACAGAGAATCTCTGTTTAAACATCAAGCGGATGACGAGACGGTGTATTATTCGACATTGACATTCAAGGACGGAGAGTCCATCTGTAAGAAAACCACATTGGACGAAAGTTTAATCGCACTGTTCTATAGTTTAACCGAGAAATATTCCGTGGCTGCGCAGGAAAAATTATATGAAGATATAGATAATCTGGTGTCTGTATCCATATCATCAAACAGTATGTATTTCCCTCAAACATATTCATTCAGCATAGAGCAAAACGGTGATGAATGGCGTTTTACGTTTGAATGCGATTTGAATCCGCTTGACGGAGGGGAACGGGTTGAAGTATACAGATGTTTGATTGATAGTTCGGTTGCGGATGAAATTAAATCAATTCTCAAAAAATCAGAACTGTTTAAGAATGTACAAAAATATAAAGAGTCCGAAGATACCGATTCGGAAGTATATGCGCTTGATGAAACTACGTACAGTACTTCTGTTGTTTTAAAAGACGGAAGCTGTTTTAGCGCTCCGGTCGAGGCAGATAAAGAATTAAAAGAAATTTTTTATAAACTTGCCGAAGAATATAAATACGCCGAATCAGACTATGATAAATAAATATTAAATCTATATAAAGGAGAGTTTATTATGGCAAACAAGTGTGCAATCTGCGGAGCTGATATTAATCTGTTCCAAACACAAAAGCTGGCTGACGGTAACTGCATATGCCGAAAAAATTGCAGAAGTAAAGGCTTTAAAGACTTTGACTTTGTTCACGCAAGTCTTCCGTACGTGAATGCTCATCTTGCACAGGTTGAACGTGGAACAAAGCTTTGGAATCACTACTTTATTCCCAGAAAGAAAGAAAAGGATAAAAGTAAAAAGTTGATGCGTTTCGGCACGGATTTATATGTCGCCGCAGATATAGGCCTTATGGCTTATACGCAGAATGATTATAAATTTATAGTTTTCGGCAAAACTACACGTGCGTGTGTGTATCGTATTGCCGATCTGCGTGGTTATAGTTATGAAGAGAGGGCAGTGGAAACCAACGGTAAAACCGAAAAAAAACCTGTTGCCGTACTCAGTTTTATAAACACCAGCGGCATGTCAGTGGTTGCTCTGCCGATTAACGGCCCCAAAGAATTCGAGAAGCTTCAAAAGTATTTCGATTCACTGTTCGGCATACAGAAAACCCTCGGAAATGTCGCTAACAATTGGAAAGCACAAACAAATGCAATTAAAAACATCGCTTCAGGCATAAGCGCAGCTGTAAACGGCGAGGCTGATGCAACAGAAAAAGCGGAGGAAGCAGTTAATTCACTTGATGCTGCGATTTACGGCGACCGTACCGAATGGAACAAGAAAGC
>CAVIJI010000026.1:5036-9312 GCA_963642885.1 bacterium | reverse complement strand
CAAGAAAGCAGACGAAGCACTTGCGGCGTTTAATGACTGAATTTTAATATAATTAAAAAAGAAGGATAGAATTAATATGAGTATTTTTGACAAACTGAAAAGTACAGCAAAACAGGCTGTAAGTACCGCTGCACAATCAATAGGCAACAAGAGTGAAACGTTTACTTTCACATCTCTTCCGGAGAGTCTCGCCGAAATGCAGGCTCTTCCCGAAGCAAGCATGGATACACCGTTCAAAACTGCGGCTCTTACCGTCCTCGCGTTGTGTGCATATGCTGCAGATAAACAAATCGGAACGGAAATGTTGAATTGGCTTCGTGGACCTCGTCCGCTCAACGGTCAGGAGATTTCTTTCCTCAACGACCGTTTCCGCGATGGAAAGACATATTTGCCGTTTACTTATTTTAAAGGTTCAACACCCGAAAACGATTATACTCCCGCGGAACCGTATACAATAATAATCGAATCTAACCATGTTTCCGATGATGAAGCGGGATATATGAAGCTGTTCATTCCCTGTGGCGGTGCTGATTCACCCCGTTCCGTTAAACTTCGTCAAAGAGGCAGCGACGGTAAATGGTTCTTATGGGAACAGTATCTTCTGACGGGAGTAAGAACACCTAAATCGGCCGACCCGTGGGCATAATATAACTAATATACTAATGGTCTCCTCTTGCCTCTGCAGGGGAGACTTTTTTGATGATTATTGAGCACATAAAATAAAAAAGATGCACCGAAATTTACTCAGTGCATCTTTTTTATGTATTCGGTAAATTATGCAGTCACATAGTTTATCATTGTTTTTCGGGAATAGTAGTTTTTTCGGCAGCGGAATCAAGCCATAGGGAAGCAAACGAACCGCCGCGGATTAGTGTATCGGATTTGTCACGCAGTAACATTGATTCCAAATCGTTATCGGTACGACATATTACTACGGTGTCTGTCAGATTGCGAATCGAAACGGAAGGTTTGTCTGGAACTTTGTCATTCTCCGTATGGCGTATGAATCCTTCGATTAAAAAGTTTTTCGGAATTGATTCGCACACAAACAATCCGCGTTCACTTGAATCCATCGTTGTCCATACATGCATATTGCGAATAGTGATGTTTTCAAGCAATCCCGCTCCGCGCGGATATTCCGCTTCGGTTACAAGAGGTGTTCGGCAATAGCGTGCACCGTCGGCATTCACGGCGAAGTGCCGGCATCCGGCATAGACATTCTCAATAGTGATATGGCGAATCGGAGAATTAACACTGCACATTCTAAAAGCAGTATAGCAATCTTCGGCAAATACATTGCGGATAATTATATTCTCAATCGAGCCGCGGCATAAATCGAAATTTTCCAATCTCAACATGGAATCATCCGCATTTAAAGCTATTAAATCGTCATTTGTTTGCCCTTTAGATGCGGTTATATCTTCTATGAGACCATCATACACCTCTCCGCCGAAATGGAGACCGTCTTGATTGTAGGCAGGTCGTGATGCGGAAAAACGAATACCGCGAATTGTGAAATGTCGCAGTCTTGCCATACGAATGTGATACACAGTGGAGTTGCGCATATCAAGTCCCGATAATGTGAGATTTTCAACACCGCAGAAATTGAGTGTAGAACCCGACCATGCATTCGCGGCGAATAAATCCGCAGGCTTGTTATTGTTTTTACCATCGAAATTTCCGTCCCATATTCCGCCGGTTATTGTAATATTGCGGTTTCCGATTTCGGTATCGGTATCGGCATTTGTTAAGAGAAAATCACCGCGTTTCTTCGGCTTTCGCTCACAAAGAAATAAACGTGCCATGCCATCGCAGAGGATATGAGTGTCGGAATGTACTCGCAGCGTTTCGCCGATGCGATATTCTCCGGCGGGAATAAATACAACATCGCTTCCGGAATCAAGTGCTTTTTGGATAGCAGGTGCATCGTTGTGCTCGCTGTTACCTAATGCACCGTAATCACGGACGTTACAGATTGTTTTCATGTGATATCCTTTCGATAGATATTTTCATATAAATTATCTTTTATCCTTCAACCTCGAATTTATTCCAGCCTGCGCGATTGAAATCACCTTCCGCATCGTAGACACGACGAAGTATGCAAGCACGTTCAGTCGGTAAATCAAGTACGTGTTTATCTTGCCATAAATGCTCGGCGGAAATGAAGATTTTTTGGAGATATGCGGGTAGATGATCCCATGTGGTCAGAATCACTCCCATGACATCCATATTTTGAGCATTAGTACAAAGTGCGGATATATTGCGCAAATCGTCCCACGGAGAGAGAAGTACATCAAAACCGAGTGAGCGCAAGTATTTCGCAGTCGGATTTTTACCTGAAAAATATCCGTATTGCCAGTCTGCCATAATTATTTTTTTGTTGAGAAGAGGAAGCGCCAACGATGTATCACGGTATTCTCCGTTTGCGACTATATAGTCTCCGGGGGATAATTGATCACTTAAATCATGCCGTACAAACATATCGTGCCATATAATAGGACGTCGACCGCACGCCAAAAGATCTTCGGTTAAACGGTTTGTGTATTCCGCAAGCAGTTCATGCGGTATGCGTTTGCGGCATGTAGGACATGTTGCGAATGAATATGCTTCATCGAAACCGAGATGAAAATAAGATCCTTCACCACAGAGTTCAATCATTTCCGCACGCATTTCGGATAAGAGACGATATGTGTCGGGATTGGATGAACACCACGTCCAACCATCGGGCTCGAAAAGTAATGAGAGACGCGGATCACTGTCTAAAACGACATGACGTCCATAACAGGAACGTGAAGAGGTTGCATGACCGAAGTGGTTAATCATCGGGATAACCTCGAGTTTGTAGCTGTGAGCGAGTCTAATGAGATGTTCGATGTCGGCCCGAGACCATTTACTGTCTTTCCAGTGCAGTGATGACAAGGATTGATATGGAAATGTACCCCAAAATTCCAGTACAATATGAGTAAGGTGAAGAAAACCCGCAAGATGGATGGCTTTTTCAATAGTATGGCGTTCACTTTCGGGGAATACACAAAGGTGTATGGCTCTGAAGTTAACTTTAGGTTCATCCATGATATCACATGATGCAACCGCAAATGATTCGCCGCCGCAGCTTAATGAGATAGGTACTATCAACTGCAAAAGAATCATAAATCCGTCAACGAAAGCTTTCTGCGAACCGCCGCAGAGCGCAATTCCGTTTCGGTCGACATGCAGTTGATAAGCATTTTCATGCAGTGCGGGAAAGGAGCTGCGATTTTCGCCGATGTATGCACTGTACTGTGCAGTGTCGTTGGTAATAACAATGGAGAGGGAAGAAGCATTACAGGTGAAACGTTTCCATGAGTAGGTAATTCTCTTACGTATTTCTTCACTTATATTAAATGACAAAAATATTGTTGCGTGACTGCCGAAAAAGAATTTTTCATCTTCATTCTCGCTGAATGAACGCGGAGTCGGGTACAATTGAGTAAGATACATAAATACCTCCTGAAATATAAGCTTTTTTGTACATTATACCGTTTATACATGGAAAAATCAAGCGATAACAGAATCAAATCAATAACGATTCCCGATAAAAAACTCTGCAAAACATAAATTCAAAGCCGAGTATAAGCCGCAAATTACGTTGTCGGAAGATTGCTTCAACCGCATTGAAACGAAAACTCACGGCTGTTTTCTGAATCGACTGCTGTTAACTTATTTATGCATTTTAACAAATATACTTAGTCAAGAACGATACGGAATCTGTTTCCGCTTTTCTTGGTCAGATGAAGCGGAACAATAGTTTTTTCTCCGTTATACTCTACTATGCAATCATATTTACCGTAGAAACCATCAAATGATGCGTGGCCATCCGGCGCATCCTTGGTGACATCGGTGTGCCAAGTTTCGTGAAATAGCTTGTGCAATGCTTTAAATGCGGGTTTAGGTGTCATATCGAAGCGCATGAGACCTCCGCGGAAATAATTTTCTCCGGAGTTCATATCACCTATCGGAGCATATGCGGCATAGCCGTCAACTACATTCCAGTAAATACATGCTTCCATTGAGGGATTACCGAACCATATTTTCATAAGGTAAGTGAGTATTTCGGCTTGCAGTTCTTCGGCATCCGAATTATCGGTATAACAGGGAATCGTGATTTCGGTAATCTGCTGAGGTAATCCGAGTTTTGCATAGGTTTCCATAACATTCCAAAGGTGATATGGATTATAAAAAGGTTTTGTCTCACGTTCTTCGTTCTCGGCACGAGAAAACATATGGAACTGCATTC
>CAVIJI010000026.1:0-5026 GCA_963642885.1 bacterium | reverse complement strand
TGCATCGATAGGTGCACCTCTGTCAAGTGCTCGCTCGATTTGTGCGTAATATTGTCCGCGCTGCCAACAGAATGCACTCGTCCATGCGTGTGGCGCTTCATTTATGATTAACTCGTTGTTGGGCAGATACCTGCGTGCACAGTCAAAACTCCATTCGACTACATCGGGAGAAGTGAAAAACTGTGTGCTTTTACGTCCTTGATCGAATACGTCGTACTTTCCGCAAAACAGTTCGTTTGTCACTTCCCATCCCGGGATTTTATCGCGATAGCGTTCTGCGCATTCCATGATTCTCTTTTCAAGAGCACGCTTTACACCATCCACATCATCCGGCACCCACAGCGGTGTACAAACGTCATAATTGAGACAATGACATTTCGGCGTGATTCCCTTTTCCTCACAGTATTCAACGCATAAATCCGGTGCGGGACGGCGATATATACGGGGTGAATCTTTTGCGAATCTCGGTTTACCTTCCGTCGGTTCAAGATCGTGCCAATAAAAGGGGACAGTTGCAAGATTGAATGTTTGGGCGAATGTTTTACGATATATTGCGTTTTTTTCTTCGGTTTCAAACTCATCGAGCATGAAGATGTTTGCTCCGAGCTTGAAATCATGATCGCGCAATACAAGATGAACATTGGCGTTATTTATAGGTTTGCCTGCTTTATCAACCAATGTTATTTCACCGTGTCCCTTTCGATTATAGCGAATTGTGTATGAAAGGCGGCTGTCGATTTCATCTTCCGCATCTCGGAATTGTTTAAGAAGAGTGTCGGATCTATTTGACATTTGTTTGTTCTCCTGTATTATTTTAGAATATTAGTTTTGTTAACATTATATCGTATTTCATATTTGAAATGCAATATATTTCAGAAAAAAAGCAAGCTGAATTTCGTTTTTTTGAAGTAAGAAAATTAATTCAACTCTTGACTTTATGGATATGTTATGTTATTATCCCTGTGAATTTATAATATGAACCTTATTCAAAATATAGGAAAGGAAATTAATATGCGGTATTTTAAACTGAATTCATCCGGAATGATAGATTTCGGTGACGACAAGCATGTATTTATTGAATCGTCTCCTATAGGTGTATTGACTAAGAACGGCAGTGCCTATCTTCCGCTCTCGGCATCATTTGACGGAAAAACGGCAAATGTTCGGTATGCATGTGGAGAGTGTACCTTATCGATAGAGGAGTGCGGCAAATATTATAAGATTAAAGTTATTTCCGTTCCCGATGATTCCGAAAGCTTTATATTCGGACCATATGCTACGAAAGCGACATCATTCGGTGAAATTTTAGGTGCGGGATGGTATGATGACGGTGCGGTTTCGTGCATACAGTCACTGATGCCTAAAGTAGCAGGCGGAGTTAAGAGTAATATCCAAAATGATAATACCGATAAAGCATTAACAGGACTTAAAACAGCCGCAGCGTCCTATCAGGGTATTGTTTCGCTGCAGTGTACTGTATTGAACCTAAGTGAAGAAGGCGTTTTCGATTTTAACGGAATGAAGAACGCCATTCGCAGTGCCGTACACGGAGCCGACGGAATGATAGAAGAAGCAGCCATTGCATTAATAGGTGCCGATAGTGCCGATGAATTGCTTGAAATCATAAGCGGCATGGAAATTGCGGAAGGAATGCCGCATCCGACATACAAAGGCTGTTATGCTAAAATTGACCGTAGAGTTTCTTCCTATTATTTGATATTCAGCGGTGCGGGAATGACTGATGATGAACGCATTGAATTAGCTAAGCGTGCGGGAATCAATTGTGTATATTTTTCGGATGTATTCGGAAGCTGGGGGCATTTTACGTTGAATGAACACGCGTATCCCGGTGGTTATCAGACTTTGAAAAAGCTGTCAGACAAAGCCGCCGAGTGTGACGTAACCGTCGGTGCACATACGCTCAGTAATTTTATCCAAACTCATGACTCGTTTGTAACACCGATTCCACATGAAAAGCTTCTTGTTATGGATAAAACAACGCTTGTAAAAGATCTCGGAACAGGCGACAGGGAAATATATATATCAAGCGAAAACAACTACGGTAAAAACAATACTCTCAACGCACTGCGAATAGGGAATGAATTGATTAATTTCAAGTCATACGATTCGGTTCGCGGGTGCTTAACCGAATGTACACGAGGTGCTTACGGAACAGAGAAAGCCGAGCACAAGCAGGGAGATGTCGTCGAACGGCTTTGGGATCACGGATATCACACACTGTTTCCCAATATCGAGCTTCAAAGCGAAATGGCCGACAATATAGCAAATGCCATTAAGAAATGCGGAATACGCCGCCTGAGCTTTGACGGTCTGGAAGGATGTTATTATACAGGAGAAGGTGAATATGCGGTATCGGACTTTGTAAGGCGTGTGTATGAAAAAAACGGTAATGATTTAGTTTGCGATGCCAGCATAACCAGCCATTACCTATGGCATGCGCTTTCATATGCCAATTGGGGTGAGCCGTGGTACGATGATGTACGCAGAGGCGGTATGTACAATCTCAGAGCAGGACATATACCATACTTTAAACGCAACTTGATTCCTCTTATGATGGGATGGTACTGTATATATCTGAACAGCGGACGTTATGAGGCTACGACTCCGGAAAATATGGAATTTATGCTTTCACGTTCTGCGGCATTTGACGCGGGACTTGCTCTCAGCGTTGATTCAAGTGTTGTCAGATCACATGGTAAGTTCGGAGAATATCTTGACATGGCGAAATTATGGGGAGATTTCCGTATGAGAGCAAAGCTCTCCGAAGAAGTAAGAAACGAACTGCAGCGTGAAAACAGCAATTGGCATCTTGAAAAGAAAGAGAGCGGATGGAAATTAACCTCACTGACAGTACGCACGCGTGACTTGGATTATTGTGATCGTGTTATAAAAACAGAAGCAGGACAAATCGATCACAATGTATCGGAAGAAAACGTACCGTCCATGCGTCATCATTCGTCTAATGTAGTAACTGATGTGCCGATTGACGATATCAGCGAACCCTTCTGCTTCAGAATTCGAGTTGGAGAACCCGGGCACGGCAAAATGCAAAACCTCGAATTCAGAAATCTTAAATTTGAGTTTACAGCTGACGGCGGAGATTATTTGGTTTATAACGGCGGAATGGATTTATACCACTACGATAAAAACTTCAATTTAAAAGAAATAATAAGAAGTAATGTCGGAGAACCCGTAATTCTTTCGGGACTGCACTTTATCACAATGAATTACATGACGGATGAAGATGAAACTGCACGATATATGCTTACTGAATTCAGAAGAAATCACGAATATATGATTTCCGAGCGGGAATAACCTCAAACCGAGTATTCTCCGATTTCGACGCTAATACATAAACAAAAGCCCCTTAAGGGGAGCGGTTCGGCAATACAAATGCTTAACCTGTTCGAGGTACCTTAAGGGGCTTTGACTGTGTAAATAGAATCACCATCCGATGTCGGGCAGCGTTGCTTCCTTATTTGTTATCATTCTTCGGTGATATTTCCATTCCGTAACATGCGAGTAAAGGTAAATCATAAAAATCGCGAACCACAAACACAGGCGGATGTGTCTTCCATGAATAATGAAAATGTGCAGGAAGATTATACGGACGTGACGTTGAAACGATCATTCCGTCTTTTACGGGGACAGCATCGATGCAATCGATAAGTCCCTCTCCGTCTTCCACATTCATTCCGAGTGCTCGATTATCCATGGCAAGGACTCTGTGACCCGGTGTTAAATTAAGTAATACGTGCGTATCATCAATTGCTTCGGCAGATAAAATGAATACGGATTCCTGTCCCGCTTTTCCGTAAATATAATGAAGGGCTGCATTGGCAAGACGTTCGCCGATAATTACATTTGCTCCCGAACTATTGTGAATTCCGTCGGTAACAGGTAAATCCATTGATGAAACTACATAAACTCCTTCTATTTCAAGAGCTGCACGGCGTTGAGCTTCACGAACCATACCCCAGTAGCAATCATTGTTCTGATCGGAATTGCCCATCCAACGATTAAGCTGTACTGTCAGAACAGGATGTACTCCGAATTCTTCGTTCCATAGTCTAACCATACTCGAAAAACGTTCAAGGTAAGTCGGTGCTTCGTTTACGTTACAGTCACTGCACCCTTGTAACCATATAAATCCTTTGAAAGCTCCGGTTTTCGTAAGTCGCTTTACCATTTCACGATAGCATCCGCCTTTTTCGGCAGGATTCCATTCGGAAAGCGGTGTGCCTCCGACAGCTGTTGGAATAATTCCTATCGGTACACCGAGTCTGTCGTGCAAACGACGAGCAAAGGAAAGAGCGGGAGATGTACCAGTACCGTTTTCCTGATATCCGTAGATACTTCCGAGGGCATCGGCGAGCGGATGTGCCGCTATGGACCAATCACCGCGATTTCTGTACATATGCACACCGAGACACGGAGGATCATATGCGGCATCTCTGCCGTATCCTGTCATATTACTCTGACCTACTGTCACATAAATGTCTCCTACTCCTATGTGATATATACACTTTATCTTATCAATCCATAGGTTTTCTCCCTGTTGAAGCGATGCTTCAAATCTGTACAGTCCACCCTCGGGTACGGTAAGCTCCGCTGACCAATGTAGCTTATCGGATGAAATATCACAAATAGTCCACGGGATTATACAAAGGTTATCGTCCTCCCGGACAACCCGAACAACTACGTGGAGATTTGCCTCCTGTAAAGGTGCGTTTAACACACCTTCCCAGGTTAATCGTGCATATCCATCGTAATCACGCTGGATAATTTGAAAATCACTGAGTATCATATTATTTCCTTTCGTAGTTCATCTAAGAAAACACAGATCTGAGGTTGATTTCAAACCGAGAAGTACATAAATCAAGTACTTTTCGATGCGAAAACCTCGATTTATCAGGTGTTTCCTTGAAATTTAAAAGAGTTTTTAATCCATTCTTCCGAGCATATTTGATAAACAATTGTTATCGATATTTTCAGTATATCATAT
>CAVIJI010000025.1:0-30741 GCA_963642885.1 bacterium | reverse complement strand
CCCGAGACCGAAACGGTACCTCCGGAAACACAGGCACCCGAGACTGAAACAGATACGGAAACTGAAACAGATACCGATACGGAAATCGAGGTAGAAGTCGAGACAGAGCCCGAAACGGAGACAGAAACGGAGACTGAGACGGAAACGGAGACCGAGACCGAGACCAAATGGGTTAAACCGTAAGAGAAAGGGATGGATTGATAATGAAAAAAACAATACCTCAGGTGTTTAAAGACGGAATTATCACAAACAATCCGACGTTTGTACAGCTGCTCGGAATGTGTCCGACTCTTGCGACAACCACATCTGTTGTGAATGCTCTGGGAATGGGAGTGTCTGTAGTAGTCGTTTTGGCGTTTTCCAATTTGTTCATTTCACTGCTCAGAAAGATAATTCCGAAGGAAGTTCGAATAGCCTCGTACATTGTAATTATTTCGGGCTTTGTAACGGCGGTTGAGCTGATTATCAAAGCTTACTTCCCCGCGATAGACGCATCCCTCGGACTTTTCATACCGCTTATCGTGGTAAACTGCATTATTCTCGCACGTGCCGAAGCTTTCGCTTCGAAGAACGGCCCGATCGAATCTTTTTGCGACGGTGTGGCGACTGGTATAGGATTCACTCTTGCTTTGTTGTGCATAGCGTTTGTACGTGAGCTTCTCGGCACGGGTATGCTTTTCGCCGCAAGCGACGGTACAGGCGGAGTCAAGATATTCGGCGATTGGTTTTCTCCCGCGACGATATTCCTCATGCCGACAGGAGCTTTCCTCACACTCGGTGTTCTTATTGCTCTTGTACAGAAAATCAGATACGGCCTGGAGGAAAGACAGCGTAAAAAATCTCTGGAAGCGGACGCAATCGAAAACGGATATCATCAGACAATTATGAAAGATCCCGAGACGGGCAAGCTCGTACGTAAAATTATCGAAACAAAAGAGGAGGAGATAACAAAATGAATATACTGATGATAATGTTCACCGCGATATTGACCGAGAATTTTATCTTCTCCAGATTCTACGGATGCTGTCCTTTTCTGGGCGTATCCGACAAGCCGTCAACCGCACTCGGAATGGGCATGGCGGTAACGTTCGTTATGACTCTTTCGTCAGCGGCAACATGGGCGGTTTACAGATTTTTGCTTGAGCCGTTCGGACTTCAGTACCTCAAAACCATAGCATTCATTCTTGTTATAGCGGCACTCGTACAGTTCATAGAAATGTTTCTCAAAAAGAACATTCCGTCACTGTATTCCGCACTCGGAATATACCTTCCGCTGATTACGACAAACTGCGCCGTTCTCGGCTCTGCTCTCGTTAATATCGAAAAAGGCTATAACTTCATTGAGAGCGTAGTATTCGGTTTTTCCGCCGCAGTCGGATTTACGATGGCCATCGTAATTTTCGCGGGCGTCAGAGAAAGACTGAATTTCGCGGATCCTCCGAAAGCATTCAGAGGTTTCCCCCTGCTGTTGGTGTCTGCGGGACTCGTGGCAATGGCGTTCACCGGTTTTTCCGGAATGAAATTCTGAGTGGAGGAAAACGATAATGAAAATTATACTCCCTGTACTTATTTTCATGGGACTCGGACTTCTCATGGGTGCACTGTTGGCTCTTGCATCTAAGCTGTTCGCAGTTAAAAAGGACGAGAAGGCCGAAGCGATAAAGGAATGTCTTCCCGGAGCCAACTGCGGCGGCTGCGGATATTCGGGCTGTGACGCATATGCGGCAGCGGTCTCCGCAGGAGAGGCTCCCGTAAATAAATGCTCGGTAGGCGGAGCGGAAAGTGCCGCTAAAATCGCTCTGATAATGGGTGTCGAGGCAGGGGAGCAGGTTCGCATGAGAGCACAGGTAATGTGCTCGGGTACCGGCGAATACGCCAAGAAAAAGTATATTTACGAGGGCATAGACGACTGTGTTGCGGCTTCCAAAATAGGCGGCGGCGATAAATTGTGCAAAAACGGATGCATAGGTCTCGGTACTTGTGTACGGGCGTGTCCGTTTGATGCGATAGTCGTCGAAAACGGCGTAGCGGCTGTTGATTATTCGAAGTGCAAGGGCTGCGGCATATGCGTGTCCGCATGTCCGAAGGGTATCATAAAGCTTATTCCGTTTGACGCAAAGCATTGGGTCGGCTGTATGTCGGTGGACGACGGAAAAAATACCCGTAAGGTTTGCGATGTCGGATGCATATCATGTAAACTATGTCAGAAGAACTGTCCGTCGGGAGCGATAAACGTCGATAATTTCGTGGCATCGATTGATTACGACAAATGCACCGGATGTGATATATGCACCGACAAATGTCCGCGTAATATCATATGGTCGGGTGAGGTTCAAGGTCAGCTCGGATTGGTAATAAAACGCGTAGGCAAAAACTGATGTGGAAAACATCGCTTTGTGATAGTCGACAATTATCGATGCGAATAATTGTTGAAATAGACGAAAAAACAATTTCAATAAAAAAATAAACATAATCACTTGAAAAAATCGGATGAATATTATATTATAAGATGACGGTGAAAATTACATTTTTCATCGGAATGAAAGTGATATCATTTTATCTGGAGGATAAATAAATGACAAGTGCATCAGATATCGTAAGAATAGGTATTATCGGCTGCGGCGGTATCGCAAACGGTAAGCATATGCCTTCCCTTAAGAAGGTTCCCGGCGTACAGATGGTAGCGTTCTGCGACATTATCGAAGAAAGAGCTCAGAAAGCTAAGAAAGACTACGGCACACCCGATGCGGCTGTTTATACAGACTATAAAAAGCTTCTCGAGGATAAGACAATCGACGTAGTTCATGTTCTTACTCCTAACCGTGCTCACTCCTTCATTACGGTTGACGCTCTCGAAGCCGGCAAGCATGTAATGTGCGAGAAGCCTATGGCAATCAACTCGGTTGAAGCTAAGAAGATGCTTGACGCAGCTGAAAAGTCCGGTAAGCTCCTTACAATCGGTTATCAGACAAGACAGACCGCTCAGGCTCAGTATCTTAAGACCGAATCCGAAATGGGCACATTCGGTGACATTTACTTCGCAAGAGCATGCGCAGTAAGAAGACGTGCTGTTCCTACATGGGGCGTGTTCCTCAATGAGTATGAACAGGGCGGCGGTCCCCTTATCGATATCGGTACACACGCACTTGACGTAACACTTTGGATTATGAACAACTATAAGCCGAAGTACTGCGTTGGTACAACATATCACGCTCATAACAATGATACCGAACAGGGCAACGACTGGGGCAACTGGGATCCCGCGAAGTTCACGGTTGAAAGCTCCGCATTCGGCTTCATCGTAATGGAAAACGGTGCGACAATTTCTCTCGACGCTTCTTGGGCTCTCAATACCCTCGAACCTCGTGAAGCATGCTGCATGGTTTGCGGTACAAAGGCAGGCGGCGATATGTTCGGCGGCGGCGTTCATATCAACGGTATTCGTCAGAACAGACAGTACACATTCACGCCCAGCTTCAGCGCAGGCGGTGCCGCTTTCTATGAAGGCGTATCCGACAACGACCCCGCAGGTAAGGAAGCATATCAGTGGATTATGGCTGTTCGCGGTGAGAAAGAAAAGCCCACAGTTCTTCCCGAACAGGCATACACAGTTACAAGAATTCTCGAAGGTATTTACACATCCGCTAAGACAGGCGATATCTTCAAGTTCTGATTTAACGAAATACGGTAATAAAAGGCAAGAGTTTTCCCGTAAGGAAAGGCTTTTGCCTTTTTTTGATTTAATTTGTGCAAACTACAAAAATAATGTCACCGAAAAGAGTAAAAACGGTCAATAGACACGAAAGCGATAAAATGGTATAATTAAAGTAAACAAATCACATATAGAAAGAGATGAAAATCATGACAAAGAAAGCCATATCCATACTTTTGGCGGCATTGACACTTCTTCCTATGTTGTCATGCTCCGAAAAATCTCAGGATAACACCGATAAAGCAGTTAGTGAAACAGGCGGCACCGTCTCCGTGTCTGCGGACACGAAGACGGAGACCGAAGAAACTGCCGAAACGGAATCAATCGATATTCCGTTTACGGATTACGACGGTTATGTTTTCAACGCATTGACGGGTGATAATGTTACATACAACTGGCGTGAATTGACAGTTGAAGAGCTTACGGGAGAAGCGATAAACGATGCGTTCTATAACCGCAATCTTTGGGTAGAGGATAAGCTGAACATAAAAATCACGTCGGTTGTAAATGCATCCGGCGGAAACAGAAGTGCGTTCAAAAATTCCGTAATTTCCAACGACGGAGCGTATGACTGTGCTTTTATGACATTCAGTGACGCATCGGGTACCGCAACCGGCGGATATTGCATAGATATAAATACAGTACCGAATATCGACCTCGATAAATCGTGGTGGGACAGGGATTCGAGAAATCAGCTTAAGATTTACGGTAAAAATTATCTTATTGCGTCTGATATTACCATCGGCGATAAAGACGTTATGTGGGTATTGTATTTCGATAAGCAGTATATAGATGATTTACAGCTTGAAAATCCGTATGAATTGGTCGCCGAGGGTAAATGGACGTTCGATGTGTTCTATGATATGATAAAGATGGGGCTTTTCGATCTTGACGGCAACGGAAAATATAATATAAAGGACAGATTCGGTCTGCTGACTCACAGCGAAAATTACGCGGGAATGTGGATGAGCGCGGGCGAATCATTGATAACACTTGACGAAAACAATGTTCCGCAGATTACATGGGGAAGTGAAAGATTCAGCAATGTCTGGGATAAAATCACACAGATAATGGGTGACAACGCCGTTTACGGAAATAATATTGATTTTATCTCCACGGGTTTGCGTGACGGACAGGCATTGTTCGCAACCGAGGTTGTTGCGTTTATAAGATCATACCGCGCGAATGACCGCGAATTCGGTATACTTCCTATGCCTAAGTACGATGAGAATCAGGACAGATATTACACATATGTAGCCGTGAACTCGGATCTCATGGTTGTCAATCCCTCTGTCTCGAATTTGGAATGTACGGGAGAAATACTCGAGCTTCTTGCCGCTAAGGGTAAGGAAATGATAATGCCCGATTATTATGATGTGTCGCTTAAGAGCAAGGGAGCAAGAGACGAGGAAAGCTCCGCGTCACTTGATATTATATTTACCAACCGTATGTATGATATAGGAGTAGTGTACGGTTGGGGAGGTGCGGCAAATGCACTTAAATCTCCCGATGTACAGCTGGCTTCCATATACGCGAAATACGAGAAGCTTACAAAGAAAACCATGGATAAAGCTCTCGCGAATATGCTCGAAAATTAATCGGCACACTTTTATATAATATCACTTGTAATTGACGTTAAGATATGGTATAATTTTCCCAGTAAAAATATTTACTCGGAAAGGAAAACAATATGAAACTTTGTGTTCTTGCTAATCTGTATGCCAAGAAATCCCTCGATGAGGCTCTGGCAATTCTCAAGAGTCACGGTGTTGAGGCTGCCGAGATCGGTTGCGGCGGCTATCCCGGAAAGGACCACGCCGACCCCGAAATCCTTCTCAACGATGAAAAAGCATTTGAAGAATGGATGAATACATTCAAAAAATACGGCATCGAAATCGCGGCTCTGTCGGCTCACGGCAACCCCGTACATCCCGACAAGGCTACCGCCGAAATGTATGACAGAGATATTAAGAATGCTATTCTTCTCGCCGAAAAAGCAGGTGTTGATACTGTCGTAACATTTTCCGGCTGCCCCGGCGATCATCCCGGAGCAAAATATCCGAACTGGGTAACATGCCCGTGGCCGGATGATTTCCTTGCAATTCTCGACTATCAGTGGAATGAGGTTCTGATTCCGTACTGGAAGGAAACCGTTAAGTTCGCGGAAGAGCATCACGTACACAAGATCGCTCTCGAGCTTCACCCCGGATTCTGCTGCTACAACACCGAAACCCTTCTCAAGCTGAGAAAGGCCGTAGGCAACACAATCGGTGCAAACTTCGACCCCTCACACCTTGTATGGCAGGGCATGGAGCCGTCAGCCGCTATTCGTATGCTCGGAGACGCTATATACCATGTTCACGCCAAGGATACCAAGATTGATGCAATCAACACAGCCCGCATCGGCGTTCTCGACACAAAGCATTACGGCGATGAAATCAATCGTGCGTGGGTATTCAGAGCACTCGGTTACGGTCATGATGTAGCATGGTGGAGAGACCTTATCAGCAATCTCAGACTCGTAGGATACGACGGACCTATTTCCATTGAGCATGAAGACAGCCTTATGTCCATTGACGAAGGACTTACAAAGGCAGTCGGCGTACTTAAGGAAGCTATTATGAGCGATCCCAAACCCACCACAATGTCATGGGCTTGAGTCTTTCGATTTATAAGTAATAATTAAACAGCACAGCCCGACATGCGTCACATGTCGGGCTGTGCTGTTTTTAACGAACAAAGTCAGCATTCACTGATGCTGCAGACAAGCTGTCCGCTTACGGTTTCGATGAGCGCAAAAGATTTATGAAATCCCATACCGCATGAACCCGGATTTATCATTCTTACGGAGCCTTTAACGGAGCCGTCAATCCGAACATCCTCCGCACGGTGAGAGTGACCGAAGAACAGACAATCGACTCCGCACTCGATAGCATGATCCGCGGCTTCCTGATATGTATACTTAATATCGTATTTGTGACCGTGCATAAGCATAAATTTCCAAGCACCTACGGTTACGATTTTTTCATACGATGTATCTGACAGCTCAGATGCGACATCGCTCGGAGCATCGCAATTGCCGAGCACGCAATCAAAATGCAGTGAAGGGAATTCGTGTGATAATTCTATTATATCACGGATTCCGTCACCGAGAAATAACACACCGTCGAGCTTTCCCGCATTCAGGTTAAGTTTAATAATTTTTCTCATCGGCTGTATGTTTCCGTGAGAATCGGAAAAAACAAGGTATTTCACTTAAACCTCCGTTTATTAAATTCACATATCTTGTCGGAAAATCAATACCACGAGTTTTCATCGTAATATCCCGAGTCGTCGTAATCCTCTTCGTATTCCTCGGTTTCGGTATTCGCATCACTCGACAACGAGGTTCCCGCGTATGGGTTCGTGATTATTTGCTGTTCGGTTTCGGTTTGCTTTTCCGCTTCGTCCGCGGACGTGGCGGTGTCGGTCAATTTTTTGGCGAGATCGGAGGGGAGTGTATATCCGACGAAGCTGATACTATCGATTTCGGCATCCGCACAGGCGTTGTAAACTGCGGCGAGGCTGTCGGATTGCCCGATTAATGCCGTTACCGTATATAAATCGAAAATACCGAGCATGGATTTCAGAGTATGTGCTGTATTGTCGTAAATCGAGTCATAGCTGCCTGTATAGCCCTCGAAATAAACGCAGATGAAAGCACCTTTTGAGGAGAAAAGCTGTAATTGGCGAATACCGTTTGCGTCAAGCAGGTAGTCGGGCGAAAATGCGATTCCCACCTTGTCTTTCTCGAATTCCAACGAGGAGATATAGCTCCTTACCCACTTCATGTAGCTTTCGTCAAAAGAATTCGACAGCTTTATAATCACTCTGTCTGCGCCTATGTCGGAAAGCTCGGAAATAACAGTACTGTCAATGAATGCGGCATTCGAAGGGGATGTTATATTAGCCGAAGGGGTGAGAAGCACACATATGTCGAGATTAACTTTTTTCGCCTCGTTAATGCACGAAACGAGTGTGTCATAGTACGTGTTTTCCGAGGAGATTTCATGTCTTAGAATTTTTTCGAGTGCAGGGGAGGAATAAATGAGATTTCCGTCATCGGAACACACGGGAATAATGAGCGTATCATAATAGCTTGCGGCAATGTCAACCGCATTCAACATTTCACCCTGTTCCGTAAATGATGTGATATCAATACCGCAGGCTTTCAGAGAAAGACTCGATACTGCGGATGTGTCATATGAATCCGAAGTTTCGCGGCTGAACTGCAAGTCCGTTGCTTCATCCGATGCCTGCATGGTTTCATCCACGGCGGCGACTTTGTTCTTCAGGTGATTTCCGAGTATTGCCGATAATATGATAATAACAAGTGCGGCACATATAACATAAAATATGCGGAACAGTACTTTTGACATTTTTCCGCTTTCGGAACGTCTGCTATAGTATTTCAAATTCAATCACCACGGTTTAAATACGTTTTTTTTACTTCAAGCTTAAAACTGGGTAGTTTTCCATCTCACTCGTGTAGGATACCGAAAGCTCATTCTGCTTTTCGGCGAGAATAAGATTATATCTGCCGCGTATATAATCATCGGCAAGCTCGTTGAAATTGTCGGCCATATATTCCGCGTCTTTGGGATAGCGTTTGATTATGCTGAATCCCGAATCGGTTTTGACAATACCGCTGATTTCTCCTATTTCGAGAGCGAACGCGGCTTCCTCGAATTCTTCATAGTAGCTTCCGCGTGAGATATAGTAACCGTTGTCTGTTCCGAAAAGGTATAAATCGTTGCCGTATTCTTTAATCATCTCGTCAAAATCGGCACCGTTGTTGAGCTTTTCGAGTACTTCCTCGGCTAAAGCGAGATTTTCTTCTTCCGTATTGCCGTTATCGTTTGATATAAGTATTTGCTTGACGTGTATGAATTCCGCACTCGCGAGTATTGCTTCAAGCTCTTCGTCGGATGAAGGAATGACTCCGTCTGTCATCATCTTTTGAATTAATTCTTCCGAGAGAATATCGTTTTGGAGTATAAAACGGTAGACGGCATCGTTCATATTATACTTAGCCATGTCGTCGACATAAGCCTCGTAATCGTCTTCATAGCCTTCGTAAACGGCATCCATCTGAATGTCGAGAGTATCAGTGACATAACTGTCGGTGGGATATATACCGTATTCTTCACACACATACCGAGTAGTATATAAATGTACTATTGTTTCCTCGATTGTCTCCTGCATTTCTTCGAGAAGCTCGGCTCCCTCGGCTCCGAGCCAGATTCCGCTGTCGCCGCCGCTTTCATAGTCGGCTTTGGTGTTCAGTGCGACATATCTGTATAATTCGAGCGGTACTTCGTACTCACCTACGGTCATGACAACGGTTTTGTCTTCTTTCGAGCTTTCAAGTAGCTTTTCATCATTGCCGCACGACGGTAATGTAAGAAGCAAAGCCGAAAGGGACAAATATGCTAATATTTTTTTGGATTTATTTTTCATAACAAACACCGACTGATATAAGTTTAAATAAATATTCTATTATACTATAACAAATTCATATTAACGAAACATGAACGATGATAAAGCATAAGGTTAATTTGCATTAAGCAAAGCATGGTTTATAATATGTGCAAAAAAGATTGCAAAAACCGCCGACATATGATATAATTCTTATAAGATAACAGATATGATCGGAGTCAACGCTAATAATTATGGAAGATTTCATCAACAGAGTAGACCTGCAGAAGATTATCAGCGAGTACGAGCTGAAAGTGGTATATACTCCCGAAGACCCGTCGAAAATCATGATAGCATCATCCGATGTAAACCGCCCGGGACTTGTGCTTGCGGGATTTTTCGAGCATTTCGATCCGAAAAGAATACAAATTATCGGCAATGCCGAGTCTATGTACATAAAGCAGATGTCGGAAGAATTGCGCCGTGAGAGGATAACGGATTATTTCAAGCGTCATCCCGTTGCGGTTATCGTATCTCACGGGAACGAAGCGGATCCCATACTTGTCGAGATAGCCGAATACTTTGAAATTCCCGTATGTACTACAGATGAAAATACGAGTGATTTTATGGCGGCACTCATTTCATTTCTGCATGTACAGCTGGCACCGCAGATTACACGTCATGGGGTACTTGTCGAGGTTTACGGTGAAGGAATATTCATAACGGGCGACAGCGGAGTCGGTAAAAGCGAGACGGCGATAGAGCTTATCAAAAGAGGACACAGATTTATCGCGGATGATGCGGTTGAGCTTAGAAAGGTGTCCGCTAAATCAATCGTCGGAACAGCTCCCGAAATACTTAAATACTATATCGAGCTGCGCGGCATAGGAATCGTGGATGTCAGACGACTGTTCGGTATGGGTTCGGTTAAAGCGACGGAGAAAATCGATATGGTGATAAATCTCGAGCCGTGGGTACAGGGTAAAATGTACGACAGACTCGGACTTGAAACCGATTTCACGGATATCATGGGTATAAAGATACCCATGACGACGATACCGGTTAAGCCCGGACGCAACCTCGCCGTAGTTCTCGAGATAGCCGCTATGAACAATCGACAGAAAAAGATGGGATACAATACGGCCGAAGAATTCAATAAAAAGCTTATGCAAAGCATGGGTATTGAGGAATAACACATCGAAAAAATCTTCGTCATATGAGACGGAGATTTTTTTGTGATATATTGCAATCGGTATTTAAACGTAATCGTGAAAACTGTATAAAGAATAGATTTTATGTTAACCTATTTACGCGGGATTGAATTTAAACGGTGTCTGTGATATAATTTTGTCATACGGAAAGTTCTCACAGAGTAGATTTTCGGGCGTAAAGTGCCGACAAAACGGGGAGTTGTTTGTCGGACGAAAGCTTAAGGATTCACCGATTTAAGGCTGTTTTCAACGGACGACTTTGACTCGGCATATCCGAAATACAGATGAAGCTGTAGGCTGCTGCGGTCCGAATTTCGCATCCCGCTGTACATAATAAAAGAGCCGATACCTCTCGGAAATGTCCAGGCGTGTGATCATTGTTCACATTCCGTATACGCAAAACGTAAGCATGACATTTTGGGAGGTATTTTATGAACAATAATGTCAAAAAGAGAAGCAGAAGTCAGACGATAAGAATTATCACCTCTTCCGCTGTTTTGGTCGCACTCGAGATAGTGCTTAATCGCTTCTGTTCAATCAATACGCTCGGTTGGAAAATCGGCTTCAGCTTTGTTCCCGTTGTCGCGGCGGCTGTTATGTACGGCCCGTATGCGGGTGCGGTTGTCGGTGGCTTAGGCGATCTTCTCGGAGCGATACTGTTTCCGATCGGCCCGTACTTTCCCGGATTTACCGTTTGTGCGGCGATAATCGGACTCGTGTACGGGGTGTTCCTGTACCGAGGCAATTCGGCAGGAGGCCGTTTGTCGTTGAAAAGCAAGGACGTCGGTTTGTTTCGTCATATCGTTCCCGCTGTGTTGATAAACGGAATAGTGATCGGACTTATTGTCAATACCGTTTGGGTAAGTATCCTGTACGGTTCGAAAACATACTGGGGATGGTTTTTATACCGCCTTCCCGAGTATGCCCTTATGATTCCCGTTAAGATAATAATTATTCCGATAATAATCAGGCTTTGCGAAAAAATTAAGAAAACGATCGGTTAAAAGTTATGACATACGAAGAAGCTATTGAATATATACATTCGGTAAAGTGGCGCGGCAGTCGTCCCGGGCTTGAAAGAATAACGGAGCTCATGAGTAAGCTCGGTAATCCCGAGGACAGTCTGCGCTTTATACATGTCGCCGGAACCAACGGCAAGGGCTCTACATGCGAAATGCTTTCGTCCGTATTATTGTCCGCAGGGTATAAGGTGGGTCTTTTCACATCTCCGTACATTGAAGAATTCAACGAAAGAATAATGTACAACGGTGAAAATATCAGTGATGACGAGCTTGCGGCGGAAACGGAATGTGTAAAGCGGTTCGCCGAAACAATGACAGATGCTCCCACTGAGTTCGAACTGATAACCGCCATCGCACTTTCATACTACAAAAGGAAAAAGTGTGATTATGTTGTCTTTGAGTGCGGACTCGGAGGAAGGCTTGATTCCACCAATGTCATTAAGACTCCCGTATTGTCCGTGATTACGGGAATAGATTTGGACCATACGGCGATTTTGGGCAATACCACAGCGGAAATCGCGGCGGAAAAAGCAGGCATAATCAAAGAAGGAATACCTGTGCTTTTCGGAGAAGTCGATGATGCGGCGGCAGATGTAATTAAAGCAAAGGCATCGGAAAAGCATTCGGCTTGTTATCATACCGATTTTACGGCGATATCGGACGTGAAAACAGATCTGAACACGACAAGCTTTAAGTTTAAAGGGCGTGATGTCACCCTCTCTCTGCATGGATTGTACCAGACGAGGAATGCCGCTACGGTTATAACCGCTATTGAAATAATGCGGAGCATAGATATAGATATATCCGATGAAGCGCTTGACAGAGGACTGCTTAATGCACACTGGAAAGCGAGATTCGAAATTCTCTCACATGAGCCCCTTGTGATATATGACGGTGCACACAATCCGAACGGTATAAGATCCGCGGTGGAAAATATCAGGTGTTATCTTTCGCCGCTTACGGATGACGGTAAGGTTGTGCTGCTTATGGGAGTATTGGCCGATAAAAATCACCGGGAAATGATAGAAATGCTGTCCTCGTCGGCATTGACCGCTTACACCGTTACTCCGGATAATGCGCGCTCCCTTGACAGCGATAAGGTAATGCTCGAGTTCGAAGAAAACGGTGTTGACGCACATGCGTGCGAAACAATACAGGACGGAGTCGCACAGGCAGTGAAATGTGCGGCAAGTGAAAAAAGACCGCTTGTGTGTCTCGGTTCATTATATATGTACGCGGATGTCAAAAAAGCGGTTCTGACACAATGTGAGCTTATCAGTAAGTAGTTATGAAATTATCGATATAATATCTTGAGTAATATAGATGAGAAGAAAAATTACCGCACTTGTTTTATGCTGTACCGCATTACTTACCTCATGTTCTTTGACAGATAAGTTGGGATTCGATACATATGATTATATGAGTGAGAGCGTAACCTCTGTTCACGACACAAACGATGAGGTATCCGAGAGAATAAGTAAAATGCTTGCGCTTCTTGTGACCGATAAAGAAGTTCTCCCGTATTTCGAAAACATGAATGATGCCATACGTGAGTACAGGGATGCGGTTCTCTTATATATGCTTGAGGATGGATACGCGAAGTTTTCGGGAAACACTGAGCTTATCGAAAAAGCCGAGAGGGAATATCCCGAGTACACCGTTTCGCAGATAATTCCCGCGGGAGAATTCGAAGCGATGATGTACAGATATTTCGGCGGGGATGTTAAAATAACCCATCGTGACAGTGAAAGATTTAAATATCTTTCAAAGGTGGAGGCATACATTTCTATCGCGGTTACGGAGCCGTTAAAGCCCGATATAGAAATAACATATCTGGCCGAAACCGATAAAACTTACCGTGTGAAATTTAAGGTTTGTTCCGAGTCCGCCACGGAGGACAATGAGTATTTTGTTTTGATAATCAAAAGAGAAGACGGAACACTGTATTTCAAAAAGCTCCTGAGCGGAGATTACGAGTAATAAAACAGAGTCTGCACAATATAGTACAGACTCTGTTGTTTTTTTGCCGTGATTATTTATGCGTTAGAGAGCAGCTTTGATATCTTTTCATGCTTTTTTATATATACAGCCAAAGCCGTGCCGAGAATACCGCACGATATGACCTCACCCAGACCTACCGTCAATGCGAAATAAGGAAACATCGTAATATCACCTACTCCCGACATTATAAGAACTATCGGTATGATTATCGCGTTCGAAACTATCGTCGGAATCGATGAAAGTATCGGTTTTTTTATGAAATATGTGATTAAAACGGCAATCAATGTCGCGAGAGTGCCGAATATAATGTCGTATAATGTTGAGCCGCAGAGAATATTGGCTATAAAGCACCCGATTGTGACGCCGGGGATTGCGGCGGCGGTGAATATCGGCAGGACGCACAGGGCTTCCGATATTCTGATTTGGATTGCACCGGAGGATAGTCCGAACGCCGCGGAAATCATTGTGAGAGCGACATATGCTGCCGCTATCATTGCGGATTGTGCGATGAATTTGCTTTTGCTTGTTTTCATAATTTTTTCTTCCTTTCAAGAAAGGAAAAAGCCGTGCGCTACAAAATAAGCGTCACAGCTTGATCCGTAGTTTTATTTTAAGTGAGGATGGTTACGAACTCACTTTTTTATTAAGTTGTTTAAATGCAGGTCGGTTTCAGTTTTTCAGAGCCTGCATGGGAGCGGGAATTCTTCCGCCTCTGTTTATGAATTTTTCCGAGCTGCGGTCGTTGTGCAGCTTCATAATGGGACCGGAGCCGAACAAGCCTCCGAATTCGAGCTCCTCACCGTCATGCTTTCCGATTGCGGGAATAACGCGCACGGCAGTGGTTTTACTGTTTACCATACCTATTGCGGCTTCATCGGCTATTATCGCAGATATGGTTGACGGAGATGTATCACCGGGAATTACTATCATATCGAGTCCTACGGAGCATACAGCAGTCATAGCTTCAAGCTTTTCTATGCTCAAATCACCCGAACGTGCGGCATCTATCATGCCGGCATCCTCGGAAACGGGAATAAACGCGCCCGAAAGACCGCCTACATGCGATGACGCCATTACACCGCCTTTTTTAACGGCATCATTCAACAGCGCGAGAGCGGCTGTGGTGCCGTGAGAACCGCAGACCTCGATTCCCATTTCTTCGATGATATGTGCTACCGAATCGCCGACAGCGGGGGTAGGTGCGAGAGACAGATCGACTATTCCGAAAGGAACACCGAGCTTATCCGAAGCGGCGGTTCCTATAAGCTGTCCCATTCTCGTTATTTTAAAAGCGGTTTTCTTGATTATGTCCGCAACTTCAGTCAGATTACCGTCGGGACATCTCGAGAGCGCCGAGCGAACTACACCCGGGCCCGATACGCCTACATTGATTTCACAGTCGGGTTCGCCCACACCGTGAAAGGCACCTGCCATAAACGGATTATCCTCGGGAGCATTGCACAGTACGACGATTTTAGCGGCACCCATGCAGTTCTTGTCGGCGGTTAATTCGGCGGCTTTTTTTATTATTCCGCCCATCATGGCAACGGCATCCATGTTTATACCGGCTTTGGTGGAACCGATATTTACCGAGGAACATACATGTTCCGTTTCCGCAAGTGCTTCGGGAATCGACTCGATAAGCATACGGTCGCCTGCCGAAAAGCCTTTGTGAACAAGTGCGGAATAACCTCCGAGAAAGTTCACTCCGATGGTACCGAGAGCTCTTTCGAGAGTCTTTGCGTATTCGACGGGATTTCCGCCCGATGCGGCACAGAGCATCGCTATGGGAGTCACCGAAATTCTTTTATTGATTATCGGAATTCCGTATGTACGCTCGAGCTCTTCACCGACGGGAACGAGACGCTGTGCGAGCCGACATATTTTTTCGTAAATTTTATCGCACGAAACGCGAATATCCGAATCGGCACAATCGAGCAATGATATGCCCATGGTAATCGTGCGAATGTCGAGATTTTCGTCATCTATCATGCGGATGGTTTCGAGAATATCTGTTGTGTTCAGCATAAAATCGTTTACCTCACTCAAATATGATGCATCGAATTGAAAATATCCTCATGCATGACGTGTATCTTCATTCCGATCTGCTCGCCGAGTGAGTTGAATGAGGCTTGAAGATCCGAGAAATCCGAATTGATATCGGATATGTCGATTAACATTATCATAGTGAAAAGCTTTTGCATAACCGACTGGGAAACATCAATGACGTTTGCGTTGTGCTCCGCACATACAGCGCTGACCTTTGCGAGAATACCTACTCTGTCAAGTCCTACAACAGTAACAACAGCCTTCATGTGAAAACCTCTATAAGTATATTATAAACAACATATGTCATTATACCATATACGTGCTGTAAAATCAATCCGCATAATCAATAAACATCGGTGACAAATAAATCGTTTACGGTTTTATATTGAATGAATTCGGATACTGTTCGAGCGGAACGGCATGTAAATTTAACATGTTTCGGCTTGACATAACTATGTATGTGAAATATAATAATATGCGTTGATTATAAACAACCCGAAAGGAAAAGTGAGATAATGAAAAAAACAGTAATACAAAAATATGCTGCCCTTATCGCGAGAAAAGGAGCGAATGTACAAAAAGGACAGGATGTCATAATAAAAACCGCTATCGAGCAGCCTGAGTTTATTCAGATGGTCGTTGATGAATGCTATAAAGCGGGAGCACGCAAGGTTACCGTCGATTGGTCATATCAGCCCATTGCGAAGAGCACATACCGTTACGCGAAAGTCGCTGCTCTTGCTAAGGTAGAAGAATGGGAAAAGATGAAAATGGAGCATATTGCCGACACACTTCCCGCTATGATATATATCATATCCGAAGACCCCGACGGTTTGAAGGGCATCAACCAGAAGAAGGTAAGTGAGGTATCCCAGAAGAGATATCCTATTATGAAGCCGATTCAGGATAAAATGTCCAATAAATATCAGTGGTGCATCGCGGCTGTTCCGGGCAAAAAGTGGGCGAAGAAGATATTCCCCGAGCTGAGAGCAAGCACAGCGGTCGAGAAGCTTTGGGAGAGCATCCTTTACACATCCCGTGCCGACGGTGACGATCCGATTGACGCATGGAACAAGCACAACCTCGACCTCAAAGAGAGATGTGATTACATTAACTCTCTCGGAGCAACCGAGTTGAGATATCACTCCGCAAACGGTACGGACTTCAAGGTAGGACTTATTCCCGAAGCATTATTCCTCGGTGGTTCCGAAAATACAATCGGCGGTGTTGAATTCAACCCCAATATTCCTTCCGAAGAAGTATTTACTTCTCCTATGCGCGGTAAAGCCGAAGGTACTGTCGTTGCAACAAGACCTCTTTCGTATCGCGGCGAGCTTATCGAGAATTTCTCGATGAAATTCGAAAACGGTAAGGTTGTTGATGTTAAAGCCGAAAAGAACGAAGAATTGCTTCGTAAGATGATTTCCATGGATGAAAGCGCTGCTTACCTCGGTGAATGTGCCCTTATTCCTCAGGATTCACCTATTCAGAACACGGGAATTACATTCTTCGAAACACTTTTCGATGAAAACGCAAGCTGCCATATAGCTCTCGGTGCGGGCTTTGAAAACTGCATCCGCGGATACGAGGAAAAAACGCTCGAAGAGTGCCGTGCTCTCGGTATTAACGATTCAATGATTCATGTCGATTTTATGATCGGTGTTCCCGACCTTTCTATTGATGCCGTAAAAGCAGACGGAACCGTAGTACCTCTCTTCCGTGACGGAAACTGGGCATTTTAATTAAGGAGCTTCTGATTTAAGGCTGTTTTTGCAATAAAACCCCTATATTTCAGTCTTTTATCGCAAAAATCCGACTTATTCAGAGTATCCTTAAATCAATTATCGGATAAAGAAAACTGCGTTTGATACGAATCGAACGCAGTTTTTTGATGGTGATTGAATGGTATTATTCCGCTTGTTATATATGGGAACGGAAGCCGTTTCCGATGATTTCGCTTGAGTTTGATATGGTTATGAATGAATCCGGTTCGGTACGGCGTATGAAGTTACGCAGGCGTACTGCTTGCGAACGGCCGACAATCGATGTGATGACGTATCTTTTGTCATGAGTATACGCACCGACAGCTTCGCTGATGGTCGCGCTTCTGTCAAGCTCCTTCATAATGTATTCGGTGATTTTATCGGGATTACCGCAGACAATAGTGAAAACCTTGCATTTGTTAATGCTTTCGATAACACCGTCGATTACAAGGCTTTTCGCAAACCAACCGAGAACGGAGAACAAACCTGTCTTAATACTGAATGAAAACGCGGAGACGGCGACGAGAAAATCGGCGAGAAGCAGGGCCGTTCCGATATTTATCGGGGCGTATTTGTTTAAAATCATCGCAATAATATCCGTACCGCCGCTTGACGCATCCATGTTGAAGATTATCGCGGAAGCGAGAGCGGGGAGAATTACGGCGTAGCAGCATTCGATAATAGGCTCATCCGTGAGCGGAGCACTCAACGGAAAAAGAAACTCAAACAGCGACATCGATATCGAAAGCATTACGGTGGTATATGCCGTTTTCATGCCGAATGATTTTCCGAGAACTATTATACCGAGAATCAGCAAAAGTATGTTCAGAATAAACGTTATAGTCGAAGCAGAGAGGGGAATGAATCTTGCGAGTATGACTGCCATACCCGTGACACCGCCGAAGGAAAAGTTATTGGGAAAGCGGAAAAAATAGATGCCGAATCCCATAAGAAACGATGCGAAAGTCAAAATTCCGTATTCATACAGAGGTTTGATAGCGACATTTTTCTTATTCATTGTTTAATCGAATCCTTATCTGTTCTAAAAAAAATCTTTAATTGAGCTATAAAAGAATAGCATAAAAAGAAAATAATGTCAATTCATATTTTCTATATTTTCATTCGGTATTTATATCGAAGGTTTGTTTATATTATTGATTGATATTTCACAACCAATCCTATACAATACTACCTGTAATTACCGTAACCATAATATAATATTGATATGTTTGAAAATCGGGATAATGAAATGAAGGATAATTATATAATCGCGTGCCGAGACCTGACTGTGGGTTATGACGGTGCGGCACTGTGTTCCGAAATTAACTTTACGCTTTCCGAGGGTGAGTACATGTGTGTCGTAGGTCACAGCGGAATCGGCAAAACGTGCTTTGCGCTGACACTGATGGGGCTTGTACAGCCTGTCTCGGGTAAGGTCGAATATTTAAATTCACTGAAAAGAGAAGACATCGGATATGTACCTCAAAGCGATGAGATACACGGGACGCTTTCAGTGAGAGATGTTGTTTTGTCCGGGTGTCTCGGTTCAATGAGAAGCTTTTTCGTGACAAAAAAAGAAAAAAATCTTGCCGACGAGGCTATGGAAAGGCTCGGCATAACACATCTTGCCAAGAAGCGATATGCGGATTTGTCGGGCGGTCAGAAGCAAAGAGTGCTTTTGGCGAGAGCCATGTGCGGTAAAAAGAGACTTCTCATACTCGATGAACCGATGAGAGGGCTGGACGCACCGTCTAAAGACGAAATGTTTGCGGAAATAGATAAGATACACAGAGTCGAAAAAACCACGGTATTGATAATAGACCATGAGGCATTGGATGGAACTGTGCTTCATTTGTCGGATACGCAGCTGTACTGCGGAAATGTCGAAAATTATATTAAGTCGATCCCGGGACAATTTTATTTTGCCGGAAGAATAATCTGAATAATTTTTTGAGGTATTGCCATGAAAAATAAATTCGGTTACAAGCATACAATACTGGCGTGTTATGCAGGGTATATAACACAGGCGATAGTAAACAATTTAGCTCCGCTGCTTTTTGTGATATTCAGAGACGCATTCGATTTACCGCTTTCGAAAATCACATTGCTGATTACCGTTAATTTCTTAATACAGCTGTGCATTGACTGCTTTTCGGCATCCTTTGTCGATAAGATAGGCTACAGAACGAGCATAGTTGCCGCGCATATTTTTTCAGTTGCCGGTTTATGTTCTCTCGCCGTTCTGCCGTATATTATGCCGCCGTACGCAGGACTTCTTGTTTCGGTTGTACTGTATGCTATAGGAGGCGGACTTATCGAGGTGCTTATAAGCCCCATTGTCGAGGCATGTCCGACCGACAATAAGGCATCGGTCATGAGCCTGCTTCATTCTTTTTACTGCTGGGGCACAGTGGCGGTAATACTTTTATCTACATTGTTTCTGTCGCTTGCGGGCAAGGAAAACTGGAGAATACTCGCTTTGCTTTGGGCCGTATTTCCTCTTTTGAATACTTTCTTTTTCACGCAGGTTCCCATAGCATCTCTTACCGATGAAGGGGAGAGTATGAAAGCGGGTGCGCTGTTCAAAAGCGGCCTATTCTGGATATTCGTTGTTCTTATGGTTGCATCGGGAGCAAGCGAACAGGCGATGAGTCAGTGGGCGTCAACATTCGCCGAGCTCGGACTCGGTGTATCGAAGACTGTCGGTGACCTTGCGGGGCCGTGTATGTTCTCCATACTTATGGGTACATCCAGAGTATTTTACGCAAAAATGTCGGAAAAAATTAATTTGTTGAGCTTCATTACCGGCAGCGGTATCCTTTGCATTGCGGCTTATCTTATAGCGTCGCTTTCTCCCTCTCCCATTATGTCTCTTGTCGGATGTGCACTGTGCGGTTTGTCCGTCGGAATTTTCTGGCCGGGTGTTTTCAGTATAGCGTCATCGGGATTTCCGAAGGGCGGAACCGCAATGTTCGCCTATCTGGCTTTGGCGGGTGACTTGGGCTGCTCGGGAGGACCTACGCTTGTGGGACTCATTTCGGGAGCTTTTGGGGACAATCTGAAGGCAGGCTTCCTTACGGGTATTATTTTCCCGACTCTTATCGTTGTCTTTACCGTAATCTACAAACGTAAATGTAAAAGGATTAAGTAAAGATTAAACGTCGATTAAAGTTGCGTATTCATCTCGAAAAGCAGTTGACAATTCAAATCTAAAATGATATACTCATGTCTACAACATAATAATTGTTGAAAAATACAGAAGGAATAAGGTAGTAATGAAGGAATATCTTACCGATATCGGTGAAGTCCTGAAATCGGAAAACTCTTCCGAGGCGGGATTGACCTCGGCCGAAGCCGAGAAAAGAACGGAGCAATACGGCAAAAATAAGCTGAAAACGGCCAAAAAGGTGCCGCTTATTGTTCGTTTTCTGTCGCAGCTCGGAGACCCGATGACGATTATTTTAATCTGTGCCGCTGTTGTTTCCGGCATACTTGCCCTTGTCGAAGGCGAAAGCTTTGCGGATGTAATCATAATATTGGCGGTTGTTTTGATAAATGCCGTTTTAGGTGTTTATCAGGAAAGTAAAGCCGAGAACGCAATCGAAGCTCTGCAGGAGATGTCGGCGGCGACCTCGAAGGTTTTGCGTGACGGCGAAACGGTTGTCATAAAGAGCGAGGATATTGTTCCCGGTGATATAGTTTTCCTTGATGCGGGAGATTCGGTTCCCGCCGACGGAAGACTTATCGATTGCGCAAGCCTGAAAATCGAGGAATCCGCACTTACGGGTGAAAGCGTTCCCGTTAATAAACTCATAAATGCACTTAACTTAAAAAACGGTGAGGACGATATTCCTCTGGGCGACCGCAAGAATATGGTATATATGGGCAGCTCGGTTGCGTACGGACGCGGAACTCTCGTTGTTACCGCAACGGGAATGAACACCGAAATGGGTAAAATCGCCGATGCACTTACCAAAGCGGAGGACGGCGACACACCTTTACAGAAAAAGCTGAATCAGCTGTCGAAAATTCTCACATGGCTTGTGCTCGGAATATGTGTTGTTATTTTCGGTGTACAGCTTATTAAGACGGGTGTCAATGCCGATACTATTCTCGACACGTTCATGGTAGCCGTTTCTCTTGCGGTTGCGGCAATACCCGAAGGCCTTGCCGCGGTTGTTACCGTAGTACTTTCCATAGGCGTAACGCTTATGTCAAAGAGAAAAGCGATAATCCGTCATCTTACCGCTGTCGAAACCTTAGGATGCGCCCAGGTTATTTGCTCCGATAAAACCGGTACGCTCACTCAAAATAAAATGACCGTTGTTCAGTCATACGGAAGCGATACCGATGAGGTTGCACGATCGTTTGCACTTTGTACGGATGCCAAGCTTGCGGTGGGGCAGACTGTATCGACGGGTGACCCTACGCAGACCGCTGTTGTGGATTATGCCGCGAAAATCGGTCTTCCGAAATACAAGCTCGAAGAAGAATATCCGAGAGTGGGAGAAATTCCGTTTGACTCGATGCGTAAGCTTATGACTACCGTTCATTCGGACGGCGGCACAAAATATATTCAATATACTACAGGTGCTCCCGATGTTGTTATCGGCAAATGCACATCCGCGCTTATTGACGGTAAAGAGGTCGAAATGACCGATGAGCTGAGACAAACACTGTTCGCCGAAAACAAGAAGCTTGCAGACCGTGCTCTCAGAGTTCTTGCGGCGGGCAGAAGAATATATTCGTCTGCTCCCGAAAGCTATGAGCCCGATAAGATGGAAGCGGATTTGTGCTTTCTCGGACTTGTCGGAATGATAGACCCCGTACGACCCGAGGTTAAAGATGCGATAAACGAATGCAGAAGTGCGGGAATACGTCCTATTATGATAACGGGCGACCATAAGGATACGGCGGTTGCCATAGCGAGAGAGCTCGGTATCATCGAGGAAGGACAATATGCGATAACAGGCGCAGAGCTTTCCAAGATGGACGACGAAACATTCGGAAAAGAATTTAAGAATATTTCGGTTTACGCACGTGTACAGCCCGAACATAAAACGCGCATTGTAAATCAGTGGAGAAGCGCGGGATATGTTACGGCAATGACAGGCGACGGTGTCAACGACGCTCCTTCGATTAAATCCGCGGATATAGGCATCGGAATGGGCATCACAGGTACGGATGTTACGAAAAACGTTGCCGATATGGTTTTGGCCGATGATAACTTCGCCACGATTGTATCGGCGGTTGAAGAGGGCAGAAGAATATACGACAATATAAGAAAGGCAATACAGTTCCTGCTCGGTTCGAACATGAGTGAGGTTATTACGATTTTTATCGCCACACTCATCGGATTCAATATTCTCGAACCCGTACATCTTCTTTGGATCAACCTGATTACCGACACATTTCCCGCTCTCGCTCTCGGAATGGAAAAAGCCGAGTCCGATATTATGAAACGCAAGCCCAGAAGCGCGTCCGAAGGTGTTTTTGCCGGCGGTCTCGGATTTGATGTCGCATACCAGGGAGCATTGATTGCCGCACTTGTAATCGTAAGCTACGGCTTCGGTCATATGTTTGAGCTCGGTTCATTCGGCTTCGGTTCATCGGCTCACGGCACAACAATGGCCTTCCTTACGCTGTCGATGGCCGAAATATTCCACAGCTTTAATATGCGCTCCAGAGAAAAGAGTCTGCTTGCGATAAAGGGTATGAACAAAACACTTAATATCGCGGCTCTCGCAAGCCTTATTCTGACAACCGCAGTATGCGAAATTCCCGTATTGGCAGGAGCATTCGACTTTACCTCGGTCGGAATTCGCGAATATGCAACAGCAATCATCCTCGGTTTCTGTGTAATTCCGGTAGTTGAGATAGTAAAGCTCATCAGAAGACATCAAAAATAAATATTTTGTAAAACCGATAAAAAAATAAGCTTTCCTACTTGAAATAGGCGAGAAAATATAGTAAAATATAGTGTATTGTAATTTTAATCATTTATAAGTTGAAAGGAGTTTATCCCCGTTCCGCAGGGGATAATAACTACTATGGTTGTAGCAGGCGATTTCAAAAACGGTATTACATTTGATATGGACGGACAGGTCATGCAGGTTATTGAGTTCCAGCATGTAAAACCCGGTAAGGGCGCTGCTTTTGTTCGTACAAAGCTCAGAAACGTTATAACAGGTGCGGTTGTTGAAAAAACATTCTCTCCCACAGATAAGTATAATGACGCAAGAATCGAACGTAAGGATATGCAGTATCTTTACAATGACGGCGATCTTTATTACTTCATGGATCTCGATTCATACGAACAGGTTCCGATCGGCAAGGATCTTATCGGCGAGAACTTCAAGTTCGTAAAGGAAGAAATGATTTGTAAGATTCACTCATATCAGGATAAGCCCTTCGCAGTTGAACCTCCGATGTTCGTTGAACTCGAGATAACCGACTGTGAGCCCGGTGTAAGAGGTGATACGGCTACAGGCGCATCCAAGACAGCTACGGTTGAAACAGGCGCTACTATCAGAGTACCGCTGTTTATCAATACAGGCGATAAGATCAGAATTGACACACGTACATCCGAGTATCTTGAAAGAGCTTAACGGCTTTATCATGACACGGTAATCAAAATCAATCGAAAGGAATGGTACATTGAAATGAAGGCAAAGGAATACAGCTCCTATATCAAAGGTCTTGTTGACGGTACAAGCCTTGATAAGACTACTCCGGAGGGAAAAATCATAAGCGCTCTTGTTGAGCTTTGCGATCAAATGGCATCCGAAATCGAATCACTTCGCGATGAACTTGATGTAGCAAACGAATACATTGAGGAACTTGATGAAGATCTCGGCGCTGTTGAGGAAGTTGTTTACGATGTAGACGATGACAACTGCGATGATGATGACTGCGATTGCTGTGACTGTGACGATGACGATGATGACGAATGCGGCTGCGGTTGCTGCGGTTGTGACGATGACGATGATGAAGAAGAATTCTACGTTGCTATGTGTCCCAACTGCGGCGGCAAGGTATACTTCGATGATTCCGTAAATCCCGAAGACGTTATCTGTCCCGCTTGTCAGAAGCCTCTCATCAGTGATGAGGACGACGAAGAAGATAAGTAATTCTTCAAAGTATTCAAAGTAAATAACAAGAGCTGCGGTAAACGGTTTGCCGCAGCTCTTTCTTATTCGGAAAAGTATTGTCACCGTGCGATGCCGTGAGGGTTAATCAGACGGTCATTTCACGGATGCACATCGGAGCGGGGAAGGGCTCGGATTTTATATATTCAAGGTCGCCGCAGTCGTTTACTTTGAATAAGCTTAACGAATTACCGAATGTGTTTGATGAGATGGCATATCTTTCGTTTGAGATAAGAGTAAAATGACGCGGATGGTCTCCCATGGATGATACTCGGGATAAAAGCGAAAGCTCACTTCCGACGGCAAAGTGACATATCAGGTTTTCGGTTCCGAATTCATGATTAGCTCTGTTTGTCGCGTACAAATGCTTTCCGTCCGATGAGAGAACGATTTCCGCGCCGTCGCCCTTGCCCTCACTTTCGAGCATTTCGTATGTTTTTTCGTATGTGAGTATCCCGTTGTTCCATGAAAAACGGGATATACTGCTTCCAAGCTCCGTGAGCGCGTACAATGTGCGTCCGTCAGGCGAAAAAACCGCATGGCGTACACCGTGACCGGGGAGAACATTTGCCCTTGAAACTTCGCCGAGATCTCTGTCGTAAACTATTATCGCATCCAGACCGAGGTCGCATGCAAGGACATATTTCTTGTCGGGGGAGAAAAAGCACTCGTGGACATGAGCGGATAATTGCCTTGCCTTCATCGGCCCGGTGGTTCCCGGCTGAATAAAGGCCTTTCCGTTGCTTTTCGATATACATCCGTCGTTATAGTTCGCAAAGTATACGTCGTCTCCGTCTTTGCAGAAATGACATACATTAACGCCTCTTGTACGGATAACTTCGGTCAAACGTTCACCTGACGGGAGAAATTCGACATAACCGTCACCATCGGTTTTATCTCGGTAAGCGGCACACAATCTTCCGCCGCATAATTCAATCCATTGTACATTCGGTAAGGGAATTTTATTTTCGTAAATAAAATCGTATTTATCGGTAATCGTTATGTCGTAGATACCGCCGTCGGTTTTATCCGATGCGGAAAAAATTCTTGATATAATATTCATGCAGTCACCACCTTATGGAAATATTCTATCATACGGAGTAAATAAAGGCAAGTGAAATACAAAAAAAGTATTGACAAATCTCAAATATAGTGATATAATGTAAAAGCTGTCAGAAAGCGATGCCCCATTAGCTCAGTAGGTAGAGCACTTGACTTTTAATCAAGGTGTCCGGAGTTCGACTCTCCGATGGAGCATATCTCCTACATCCTTAAATGTAGGAGATTTTTTTATTCATAGAAGTATGTTTCGATATGCATTGCAAAAAAAAGTCATATATGGTATAATCAGAACAACTATAAACTGTACCGTACGTTTTCTTGTGTAATCGTACATCTGCTTGTTATACGGAAAGGATAAACAATGTATTATATTTCGTTCCCGGGGCTGGGGATAGAACAGTTTCATATAGACAAAATCGCGTTTACCGTATTCGGTCACGGTATTGCATGGTACGGGATACTTATAACGATAGGAATGCTGCTTGCCGTCGGACTCGGACTTCATTTGTGCAAAAGGGAAGGCATTTCATCGGATGACATAATCGATCTTGCGTTTACGGTTATTGTTTTCGGTGTTATCGGGGCACGCGCTTATTATGTGATATTCTCATGGAATGATATAAATTACGTTTGCTCGGACGGTACTGTTTGGCAAAATATAATCGGTACCGTATACAACTGTATAGCAGTATGGGAAGGCGGACTCGCAATATACGGCGGGGTGCTCGGCGGCCTTATTTCATCGTATGTTTTGGCAAAAATCAAAAAAATAAGCTATTTTAAATTCACGGATATTCTTGCTTCATGCGTTCTTGTGGGACAGATTATAGGACGATGGGGAAATTTCATAAATATCGAGGCGTACGGCTCTGCAACAACGCTGCCGTGGCGCATGGGCATAACATACATAGTAAACGGAAATGTGATTTCCGAAAAGTTCGTACATCCTACTTTTTTATATGAATCCCTGTGGAATTTATGCGTTCTCGCGTTGATACTTTTTCTGTACAGAAAAAAGAAATTCGACGGACAGATTATGGGAACATACTTTATTTGTTATGGTACGGGACGCATGCTTATAGAGGGACTTCGCA
Organism: bacterium; assembly: GCA_963642885.1. Classification (GTDB taxonomy): domain Bacteria; phylum Bacillota; class Clostridia; order Oscillospirales; family CAG-272; genus UMGS1696. The sequence goes on along the minus strand of CAVIJI010000025.1, from coordinate 4,222 downwards.
CGGACAGCTTAATGCTCGGTAATTTGAGAGTATCGCAGGGATTGAGCGGTATTTTGATAATACTCGGAATCGTGATATACGTATTGTTGGGTAAGAAAAAGAAAAAAGAGAATGACGATGCACGTGAGTATGTTTCGGTCTACGAGAAAAAAGAAGATGAAAATGACGGCTCGAATGTCGGATGCGATGAGACAGAAAGCATCGAAACTAATGTGAACGGAGATGTTGAAGATGGCAAGGATAATTGACGGTAAGAAAATATCGGCTTCGGTAAGGGAAGACATAAAAAAGCGGGCGGCTGAATTTTACGAAAAAACAGGTATCAGACCCGGACTGGCGGTGATAATCGTAGGGGAAAATCCCGCATCACAGATATACGTGCGCAATAAACGTAAGGCGTGTGAAGAGGCGGGCTTTTACTCGGAGGTGCATGAGCTTCCCGAAAACACAACAATGGATGAGCTTATCGAAAGACTGCGTGAAATCATCAGCAATGATATGATACACGGTATTTTGGTACAGCTTCCGCTTCCGAAGCATCTGGATGAAAAGCGTATTCTCGACATGATACCTCCGTACAAGGATGTCGATGCTTTCCACCCCGTAAATGTCGGAAAAATCATGATAGGAAATTATGATTTTCTCCCATGTACCCCCGCGGGAGTCATGAAAATGCTCGAATACGAGGATGTTTCCGTTGACGGCAAGGAGTGCGTGGTCGTCGGAAGAAGTAATATTGTAGGAAAGCCCATGGCAATGCTTCTCTTACACGCGAACGGTACCGTGACGGTTTGTCATACACATACAAAGAATCTGTCGGAAGTAACACGGAGAGCTGATATTCTCGTTTCATGCGTGGGCAAAGCGGGATTTATTACGCCCGATATGGTAAAACCCGGAGCGGTTGTAATCGATGTCGGAATGAACCGTGATGAAAACGGCAAGCTGGTCGGCGATGTTGATTTCGCGGGAGTTTCGGAGGTGGCGTCGGCTATAACCCCGGTACCCGGAGGTGTCGGAGTGATGACGATAACCATGCTGCTTGAAAATACGCTCAGAGCGGCGGAAATACATTACATGAGAAGCACAAAATTTTGATTTTGTGCACAAGCCACAATACAATGACATAAATATCCGATAAAAACATTAAAATAACGGCATATAAAGCCGAGCAATCTTATTGACGTGAGAAATATTTTGTGATACAATATTAAATGCCGCATGATGTCGGGTCACAAAAGGACGCATAGTTCTACCCACTCAGCGAGTTCACATAAAGAAAGTGAGGTGCTGTTTTTTCATGTTCGCAGTAATTGAAACAGGCGGAAAGCAGTACAAGGTTAACGAAGGAGACGTAATCTTCGTTGAAAAGCTCGAATGCGCGGAAGGCGAAAAGGTTGTATTTGACAAGGTTCTCGCTGTAAGCTCAGACGACGGATTCAAGACAGGCAAACCCACAGTTGACGGTGCAACCGTTACAGCTAACGTAGTTAAGAACGGCAAGAACAAGAAGATCTACGTTATGACCTACAAGTCAAAGAAAAACGAAAAGAAGAAAATCGGTCACAGACAGCCTTATACAAAGGTTCAGATTGAAAAGATTGCGTTTTGATTTGCAGCTGTGAAACGGCAGCGGGAGAATTCAAGTGACTAAAATTACATTCTTAAAACGCGGCGGTGTGTTTTGGGGATTCAGGGAAAATGGGCATACGGGCTTTGGCGAAGAAGGGGACGATATCCTCTGCTCGGCACTGTCTGCCATGACAATGCTTATTCTGAACACTCTTGAGGTCGCATACGAGTGCTCTGTTGATTATAAGATAGACGATGAAACGACAGATATCACGGTAAAATGCAAATCCGCTCTTCCGGAATATGAGAAGAACGAAAAAAAGCAGTTCGCCGCATCGGGTCTGATTCTCGGATATTTTTACCAATTGAATGATCTTGTTGAAGAATATTACGAATTCCTTGAGGTCGACACTGTCGAAGAGTAACAGCATAAATAATAATGGAGGAAATAACAATGATCAGAATCGGTTTACAATTCTTTGCTCATAAAAAGGGTGTTGGTTCTACAAAGAACGGTCGTGACAGCCAGTCCAAGAGACTCGGTGTTAAGAAGGCTGATGGTTCTACGGTACTTGCAGGCAATATTATTATTCGCCAGAGAGGTACACATATCCATCCCGGTAATAATGTAGGCATCGGCTCCGATGACACATTATTCGCTCTTATAGCAGGCACAGTAAAGTTTGAGAACATTGCAAACGGAAGAAGACAGGTAAGCGTATACGCTGACTAATCTTTAAAATCATGTCAGCATCACGCTTGGCGTTTACGCTGAATGATCCGAAACCGCTGTTTTAAACTTGTTTCGAAAGCGGAAAATCATCTTGCATTTATGTGAGATGATTTTTTTTTGAAAAAAGGCTCAGCCGCATACTTGTGCGGCTGAGCCTTTTGAAATACGAATTACAGTTGCTTAAAGTAAAAGATAATTAATTGCCGGCGTTTTCTTCAAGCTTTTCGAGCAGCTTGCCGAGGGACTTATTCCACAGCTTCTGATTCTTCTCGAGTGAAGACGCGATGCCTTCTTTTTTGCTCTGAAGATTATTTCTGAAGAAATGCACTACATTCGCGATACTATTCGAATAAAGGGCGGCAAAGTCAGATGAAACATTTTCTCTTATAAGGTCTATCATCATACCCGATTCATTGTCACGAGCGTATTTTACCTTGAGGGCAACCTCATAGTATGCGGGAGTTACGGTTTTCATGCTTTCGGATGCCATGCATTCGAGTGTTATACTTGTTTCGTCGAGTTTACTGTTGGTTATCGGAATGCCGAACAGTGTAACACCGTCATGAAGCATTGTGTTATAGTGTTCCTGTTCTTCGTTGAGCTTCGGTACGGGAATTATTCTGAATTCTTCTTCCATTTCACGGAGATATATTCCGGACTGGAAGAGCTTGTTTACGTTAATCATCGCTCTGCTTTCGGAGAACATCTTCATAACGGTTACGTTATCATCTTCCGAATGCCAGAATCCTGTGCTGTTGGCGATTATTTTATACATTTTTTCGTAGAATTCAATGGATCTTTCGTTGTTTATAGTTACAGACGGTGTGCCTGATTCGTCAAGCTCGGAGAAGCGTACCATTGAACCTGCAGCCATACCTTCGGTGGGGTCTTCTATATCAAAGACAAATCCGTATGAATCCGCCGCATCCATTTTGCCGTTGCCGTTTACATCCTCGTAAATCGTGTCCGTAACCTCGTACAGCTTATCCAGTGTCCAGCTGCCCTCGTTTACTATATCGTATACATTTACATCGGGGTAATAGTTATTCCAGATTTCCTGATTAACATAGGTAACATACATACCGCCTGTGTATCTTAATGCAATATCTCCTGTTGCCCAATATGTTATACCCTTATACGACATATTATTAATGTAATCTGTGCCCCAGTATTCACGGGAAAAATCGAGGTTGTCGACATTGCTGAGATTGAGGAAAAGTCCTTCGGGTCCCATTGAGATGCCGTAGTATTGGTATGTGCCTATTATATCGTAGTCATCCGAGCCGGCCGTTATAGATGGTCTGACAACCGCAGGAAGACCGGAGAACGCTATCGAATCAAGAAGCTCTATACTGATATTGAGTCTGTCCTGTACAGTCATATTTCTCTGGTAAACAGCTGAATCGACAACCTCGCCTGTGTCTTCTTCCGCCATAATCGACAGCTCCGAAAGATTGCCGTTGCCGCCTTCCTCGACAATAAAGCGCATTGATGTTCCGCCGAAGTCCATTTTTTCGGGAAGGTCGTCGAGATACTTCTTTTCTGTTTCCGTTTCTGTTTCCTCCGAGGAGGTAGTTGTAACGGTTGTCTCGCTTTCGGATTTATTTTCCGTATCGTTATTTACCTTGCTCTCCGAACAGGAAGCCATTGATGATGCTGCGAGCATTGCGGCAAGAAGCAAGCAGAATACTTTTTTCATTAAATTATTAATCTCCTTTAAAATTATATACAGATTATACCATAAACGACAAGAAAACACAACCTGTTTGTTATGCATTCGTAATGTTAAAAATATTTATAATCAAATACTTTGAAATTACAAATGTAATTATAAGAGAACGAAAAAAGCATCCGTGAACGGATGCTTTTCGGGGGACTGTCAATCTGGATAATTCGGATTTATGCTTTTTTCTCTTT
>CAVIJI010000024.1:15388-30923 GCA_963642885.1 bacterium | reverse complement strand
GATACGAGATAGAACAGAAGGGCATGAAGGGTGGCTACTACATCATGGATATAACGGCAGAGGGATATACCGAGGAGGTATATGTCAAAACCGAGCTTGACATATTCGAAAAGAGCGATGTAACGGTGCAAAACTGAAACAAAAGAGGGGCTTCGGCCTCTTTTTCGTTATAATACATATTGTGCCGGTGCGTAAAACATATGCTATATATGGGAAAGTGAAATATTAAACACCCTTTAATATTTCACTTATATTACACCTTAACGAAAAGTATTGCAATAAAAATCGCGTTGTGGTAATATTATCACGCAGGATGAAGATGAATCGGCATCTTCGTAAATCCGCAAAAAAATTCAATTTCTTATAAGGAGCACAAATTAAGATGAAAAAGACTCTTTCACTCATTCTTGCGCTTCTCATGACCGCTTCCTGCGCTTCCTATATCCTCGCTGACGACGCAGCTATCGCTGACGAAACAGCAGTTGAAGAAACAGCTATCGAAGAAGAAGCTGTTGAAGAAGAAGCAGAAGAAGCTACACCTTATGATCGCGCTATCCGTTTCCTCAATACCTATGGTATTATGAAGGGTATGGAAGACGGACTTCTCCACGCTGAGAAGGCTGTTGAGCGTTATCAGATGGCTCTCTTCACCGGCCGTATCTCCACAGGTTGGGTTGAAGACGATACATGGGAAGATTTCGACGCTAACGATTCCGGTTTCGCAGATCTCGCAGGCACAGCTGCCGAAAACGTTTACGGCGCTATGTCATACGTAAGCCAGAAGGGTATCATCGAAGGTTACCCGGACGGAACATTCAAGCCCGAACAGGTTGTTACCTATCGTGAAGCTCTCACAATGGCAGTTCGTACTCTCGGTTATCAGGGTCTCGAATATCCTTGGGGCTACATCGAAAAGGCTATCGCCCTCGGTCTCACAGACGGTATCACAGACGTTGCTTACACAGACGTAATCAACCGTGGTGTTGCCGCTCAGATCATCTACAATGCTATGTTCGCCGATAACTCCAAGCTCGCTCTCGCTAACTTCGGTATCGCTTTCGGTTGGGCAGACGCTATCATCACATCCACAGTTATCAACGACACAACAGTTGATAAGGACGGCAACAGCGTTAGAGCTAACTACGCCGACGAAAAGTATGTAACACCCACAGGTTATGTTGCATTCCAGCTCATCGAAAAAGATGGCACTCTCGGCGATGACGTTTACTACGCTACAGCTGAATCCCTCGGCCTCGAAAACGGCCATGACGACGAACTCGCTCTCGGCGCTCCTTACGCAATCCTCTTTGCTAAGGACGAAGACGACAACCTCGTTGACATCGTTGACTACGAAGCTTACGAAGCTAACGTAATTAAGAACGAAGGCAGAACCGATAACGAAGGTACAGAATACGATGTAGTTGACAATATCGGCGAATATCTCGCAGATTACACTCTCGTTGACAAGTACTCCTCCAAGGTTCTCACAAACTCCGGCAAGCTCGCTAACGAAATCATCGTTAAGTCCGCCGGCAAGCTCACAAAGACCGTAATCAACTACGGTAAGACTCCTTTCGCATTCGATTGGACAACAGGCGACATCCTTGAAGCTACAAAGGATTCTGACGGCAAGTACATCGTTCAGAAGGACGCTGACGGCGAAACAGTTGTTGACGCTAACGGCAATCCTCTTTACGCTGAATACACCGTAAAGTATCACTACGACAAGGAATTCGATCGTTACTTCGAAATCAAGACAAAGGCTGACGTTGACGGTACCGAAAAGGTTGTTGGTATCTCCATCCTCACAGATGAAGATGTTGCTGACCTCAAGGCAGCTATCGACAAGGCTTGCACAGAAACAAAGACAGTTGGCCAGAGATACATCGCTGCTACAATCGGCGGTATCTACGCTACTCTCGCTTCTTACGAAGATGTAGACTACGCTACATACGAAGCTTACTCTTACGGTAAGATCGCTCAGAAGGACGACGGCTTCAAGTGCGCTAAGTGCGACAAGAAGTACGCTGCTCTCACAATCAACGGCACAGCTACAGATCTTCTTGAATCCGCTGACTGCGGTGCTGACAAGCACGCTGACGGTATTTGGTGGCAGGAAGAATATGCTCCTGTTCTTGACGAAGACGGCAAGATCGAAGAAGCATATGTAATCTACGGCTACAACACCGTAACAAAGGAACTCAAGGTTCTCAAGACAATCGAAGCTTACTCCGACGAACTCGTTGACGCTGACACATACTATGCTACAGGCGTTCTCCGTGGTTACTCCATCTCCAAGGGTTACGTTGTAATCGGCGAGACAAAGTACTACTTCAACGAAGACTTCGGCACATTCGATATCGACCAGGACAACAAGAACTACAAGGACGGCGCTTACAAGGCATACCTCTCCGATAAGTTCGACGGTCTCTTCAACCAGTTCGTAAGATATTACCTCCTCGATGGTAAGGTAGTTGAAATCGAAACAGTTGGCGCTACAAACGACAATTACCTCGTAGTTGAATCCTACGCCGGTATCTCCTCTGATGGTTACATCGTTGTTAACGGTTACTCCACAGACGACCTCAAGCTCTCCAGATACAGAATCGCTTCCTACGACGGTTGGGACGAAGGCGACTTCTTCTGGTACGGCACAAAGATCACAACTGAATTCGTTAAGGGTAATGTTTACCAGATCACATCCTATGACGAAGAAAATGACCTCTACTACGTATCCGTTCTCGGTAAGGTAGCTGAAGGTCGTGACGGCAAGCTCGTAATCGAAGCTGAAGATACAGTTGACGCTACAATCACAATCTCCGACAGTTACAGAGAATACTCTGACTCCAAGAAGAACACTTCCACAAAGAAGCTCTCTTCTTCCGATAAGTACATCATCATCGGCGAATCCTACGCTACATACTCCGGATACATGCCCATCGCAGTATTCGAAGGCAAGGCTCGGGATGGCTGGACAATCAAAGGCGAACTCCTCGTTGGCGGTAAGGATTCCAAGACATTCATCTTCATCAATCCTACCAACGTTGAAGGCTTCAACTATGATATGTGGAACAACTCCGGTCTCGTTATGATCCTTGATTATAAGGTTCTCGAGAAGTTCTACAACGGCGCTAACGCAGCTGAAGGCGAATGGTACCTCAACGGTGCTACTGAGTACTCCGAAGTTCTTGCATTCAACTTCTACACAGGCAAGTTCGAAGAAGTTACAGCTTCTACAAACCTCAAGCCTAAGAAGGGCGAAATCTACAAGACAATCGACAACGTACTCGTTTCCGAATTCTACTCCACAGACTTCTACAACATCTTCCACGAAATGCTCACAACCTACTTCGATTGGACAAAGGTTGACGGTCAGCCCATGGCTACCGAAACTTCTGACTACGTATTCGAAGAATACATCCCTGTAGTTAAGGCATACTTCGGCGACGATGCTAAGAAGGAATTCTCCAAGGCAGAAGTTTCCTACGTTCTCGGCGTAAACGCTAAGGCTAACGACCTCGTTAACTCCCTCAAGTTCGTTGAAATCGTATATGACGAAGACGGTAATGTAACCGGCATCGACTCTTACGGTAAGGACGAATGGAAGGCTGACGTAGCTGACGGTCTCGAATCCGTATTCGGCCACGCTGTATATGCTATCAGAGATGACGGCACAGTAGACGTAGTTGTTTACATCGACCCCGAAACAAAGACAGGCACAACAGTTGTTGAAGAAGACGTTACAGTTGTTACTGACAACGCCATCAACGTAAGCCTCGAAGAAAGCGACGAAGATGCAGCTGTTAAGGCTACAATCGTTGCAGACAAGACAGAAGTTACTGTTAACGGTGACACTTCCGTTGCTTACAACGTTAAGTCCATCAACCTCTCTTACTTCGGCTCCGCTTGCGACAAGGACAACCATGCTGCTATCGGTATGCACGATTACTTCTTCGATGTTCTCGGAACATGCGACATTAACGACTGGCACTTCACAGTAAACGGTGCTAAGGTTTACGGTCAGGAACTCACAGTTACAACATATGAATATGAAAACTGTGACCATGACATCTTCGGTATCCATGAAGAGTACACAAAGTGCGCTCTTATCAACTCTATCGAAGCTAACGTTGACGTAGTTGTTGGCAGCGAACCTGTTGACGTAGAAGTTTCCTTCGAAAACTACTTCGGCGACGTAACAACAGTTGTTATCAATCTCAGCATCAATGAAGACGGCGACCTCGTTGCTTCCTTCAACGGTGAGCAGATTGTTAACGGTTATGTTTGCCCCGTTATCCTCGTTAAGAACGTTAAGTAATTTCATCTTATAAGTACACCTTATATAGTATAATTACATAATAAAAACCCTCGGACCGATTTTCCGAGGGTTTTTTGTTGCTTTCAAAGAATCGTTGTGTTATAATTTATTGTGGTTTTAAGCTGATTGTTTAAGGTTTTGAGGAGGATCGGGGAAGGACTTATTTCCGAGGTCAATGTCGTACCTCAAAGGTCTCTCCCTGTATGAACTATGAATATCCTGATGGTGACTATGTCGATGAATATCGGCGGCGCGGAGACACATATACTTGAGCTGTCGAAGGAGCTGACCGCACGCGGTCACAACGTTACTCTCGCGTCATTCGGCGGAGTTTACGCGGACGCACTTGCGCACTGCGGCGTGAAATGCGTTACACTACCGCTCCATACGAAAAGCCCGTCAAGCGTGCTGCGGTCATACATGGGACTGAAAAAGCTCATCGGAGAAGGAAACTTCGATATAGTACACGCTCACGCGAGAATCCCAGGCTTTATTGTCGGTATGCTAAACGATTCCATGACAGAGGACGGAAAAAAGTTCCGCTTCGTTACAACCGCACACCTTAATTTCAGCGTGAATTCTTTTCTGAGACATATTACCCGCTGGGGCGAGCGTGTTATGGCAGTATCCGACGACATAAAGGACTACCTTGTCCGTGAATACGGTTATCCCGAGGAGAGAATATACACAACGATAAACGGTATAGATACGGAAAAGTTTTCACCCGACAGAGACTTTACCGCAGTGCTTGATGCTCACGGACTCGAGAGAAGCAGAAAAAGAATAGTGTACGTAAGCCGACTCGACACCGACCGAGCGGAACCCGCATACAGACTGCTCGATATAGCACCGATGATAGCACAGAGGCACCCCGACACCGATATTATAATCGTCGGCGGAGGAAATTGCTATGACGAGCTGAAGAAAACCGCTGACAGCGTAAATAAAAAAACGGGCCGAAACACCGTGACAATGACGGGAGCGGTGGGAAATGTGGACGAATACTGCGCCGCAGCCGATGTATTCATAGGCGTGTCGCGCTCTGCGCTTGAAGCCATGTCCGCGGCTAAGCCCGTGATTATCGCGGGCGGTCAGGGAGCACTCGGAATCTTCGACGAGAGTAAAACAGAAGCGGCGGTAAATACGAATTTCTGCTGCAGAGGATACGACGGCGAAACAAACGAGCAAATGCTGTCCGACATAGAAAAGCTGCTCGACAACGAGGAATTAAGAGAACGTCAGGGCGTGTTCAACCGTGAGTTTATAAAGAAACACTATACGGCATCCCGTATGGCGGACGACTATATAAGAATGTACGAGGATACCCTTGCCTCTCCCGTATGCTTTAAGGGAAGGTCGGACGTTGTAATAAGCGGCTACTACGGCTTCGGCAACATGGGAGACGAGAGCCTGCTTGATATTATAGCATCCTCACTCGCGCGGGAGTACAGCGGAATTAAAATAGCGGCTTTGACGAAAAATCCGAAGGCGGACAGCGTGAGAACGGGCTTGAAGTGCGTATCGAGGTTTAATTTGTTTTCGGTTGTGCATGAGCTGGCACACGCGTGTGTGCTGATATCCGGCGGCGGCTCACTCCTGCAGGACAAAACGAGCAAAAGAAGCCTGAAATACTACGCTTACGTGATAAAAGCAGCGGAGCTTATGCATAAAAAGGTGTACATCTACGCAAACGGCATAGGCCCGATATCAAACGATGCGAACAGAAAGCTGACATCCGATGTGGTTTCGGGTGCGGATATCGTCACGGTGCGTGACAGCGGTTCGATGAACGAGCTTGTGTCTCTCGGAGTACCGAGAGGAAAAATAACGGTAAGCGCGGATCCCGCGTTCCTCATCGGCGAGAGAATAAGCGAAAGAGCGAGAGCGGCTGCGGAAAAGCTCGGTGCATCCTACGGGGAGTTCTTCGCCGTGTCCGTGCGTCCTCTCGGCGAGGTAAAGCTCACGGCGAGAGATGAGGAGGTGCTTGACAAAACGGCAGCGGCTGTTGTGAAAACCTCGAAGAAATTCGGCATAACTCCCGTGATAATACCGATGCAAAAATCGAGAGATACGGAGATATCGAACAAATTAAAGGAAATACTTTCGAAAAACGGCATAGACGCGCCGATATACAATCCGAAAACCGCAGACGAGCTGATATGCGTGCTCGAAAAGGCGGATATGGTAATCGGAATGCGCCTTCACGCCGTGATTTTCGCCTCCTCCGCATCCACACCCGTCATAGGACTGTCGTACGACCCGAAGGTTGAAGCCTTCATGAAGGAGCTCGGACAGGATTATACCGTCGATTTGGGCGGAGAAATCGAGGACAAGCTCACGATGTACGCGGAAGATATAATGAACAGACGGGAAAAAATAAAGAGCGAAATCACGGAGGTGTCGTCGGAAATGCGCTGCAGAGCGGAGAACGACGTAAAAAGACTGAAAGAGCTCTTATAAAAAACGAAACAGGCAAAGAAAAAAGTTTTGATATGACTTCACAGGTCATGTCAAAACTTTTTTTGCGTGGGCAAAGCTTTGTTTATTCTTCTTTGTTTTCGTTATGCGATTTCTTTTTTTCATCGCTTTTGGTTTTCATTTCCGCCGTTTTTTCCTTGGCCTTCAGCTCAGCGGATTTAACCAGCTTGTGTACGTGCATGAAAATCTCGCCGCTGACGTCACGCCGTTCCTTTTTCGGAACCGCGTCGTCGTCGTCCTTTTCAATGACAATACCGCGTGAGTCAAGCCGAGCGTGAACATTTTCCCTCAGCAGAGTGTACAGTACGGAGAAAAGCGGAATGAAGAGAATCATGCCGACAATACCGCATACGCCACCGCCGATAATGACAGCCGAAAACGTCCATATCGGAGGAAGCCCGACCGAGCCGCCGACCACACGGGGATAAATGAAGTTGTTCTCGATTTGCTGAACGATAAGGAACATCACGAGAAACCATACCACCCTCAGCGGATCGTCGATTATCATGAGAAGCATACCGAAGAAGCAGCCGAGAAACGCTCCGATGTACGGTATTATGGCTGTTGCGGCGATAAGCGACGAAATCGCGAGCGGGTAGGGAAAACCGAAAATGTTCATCGTGATAAAGAACATGGCGCCGAGAATGATACACTCCAGACACTGACCGCTTATGAAGTTCGAGAAGGTTCTGACCGACAGAGCGCATATCTCGCACAGCATATCGGCGGTCTTTTTCTTAATGTAAGCGTATGTCAGCTCCTTGAGCTGTCTGGTGAGCTTGCGTTTGTTCGAGAGAATGTAGGAGGCGAAAATCACGGAGGTGAGCGCGGTGAAAATTCCGCTGACGATTGACGAAGCGCCGCTTATGATAGACGACAGACTGGACGTGAGAGTGTCGGCGAACTGTACCGCGTATTCGGACAGCTTTCTGACAAGCTCCGTTGTGTCGAGGTTATCGAGCCAATCCACAATCGGCGTTGTGTTGATGCCGTACTTTTCGAGCCCTTCAAGCCACACGAGCATTTTCGGGAAATTCGATTGAATCTTCTGGTATATGGCCTTGACCGATTCGCCGAGCTGCGGGAAAATGGAGTAGCACAGTATATATATGATAAGCAGTGCTATGGCAAACGTGAGTATGAGAGATACGGTTTCGCACGCGCGGTGGCTGATTTTTTTATGAGCCTTATCGGCAATGCGGTTTATAAGCCGCTCGATGGCCATCATAGGCGTGTTCAGTATAAGGGCGATGAGACATCCGATGAGGAGCGGAGAAACAAGTCCTATAATCGATGCGACTACGGAGGAAAGCTCCGCTATATGATTGAGAACGGCATACAGAATTATGCCGAAGGAGACGAGCTTTACCGCAAGGAAGAATACATTGTTCGGAGTGAAGCGATCACGGTTGTCGATACCGCCGCGTTCGTTTTCGTTGTTGTCCATGAAAACCTCCTTTTATGATTGCTTTATACCGATTTAAGCTTTTGTCATGTCGTACTGCGCTCTTATACCGCCGATGAATTTGGGTCTGACACGGGCAGCCAGAAGGGACGCGGAGCCGATTTTGTTGTTCGTGAGTCGAACGGGAACCGCAACCTCCTTAAGGTGCATTCCGATAAGCGTTCCGCCTATGTCGAGACCGCAGTCCGCCTTTATGTGCTCCAGCGCAATCGGGTCGGACGCGTGCTTGTACGCCGCCGTGGCGAACGAGCCGCCCGCCTTCGGCTGAGGTACGACATTGACCTCGGCGAGTACACCGCAGTCAAGCGCGGCTTTTACCGCCGCACGTTCTACGATTATGGCGCGGTTCAGGTGCTCACAGCATTGCGCCGCTATCATAACGCCGAACTCGTCCGCGGCCTTTTTCAGTCCGCAGTATATTTCCTCCGCCGTTTCGGGAGAGGAGTTGTGACCTATGGTTCCGCCGCATACCTCGGAGGTCGAGCAGCCGACGACAACAATGTCTCCTGCTTTTACGTGCGAGAGCTCGAGAAGCTCACGCATAGCGGCATATGATTCTTCGAAAACAGACATTACAGAAGCCTTCTTTCATGTTTAGGTTAATTATTTATTCCGCCGTGTGACGAAAAAATCACGCAGCAGCAAAGCCGATTCACGGCTGTACTTTTCGCATATATCGACCTTCGGCTTAAATCCGAGCGGCAGCGACTGAGTCCGTATGACGGAGCCCATCGCGCCGGCTCGCGCATCACGCGCGGCATAAACCACACGCGGTATATGGGCGTTTATGACGGCTCCCGCACACATGGCGCACGGCTCGAGAGTAACGTATAGAACGGTGTCGGGAAGCCTCCATCCGCCGAGAGATGTACAGGCGGCATATATCGCGTTTGTTTCCGCGTGAGACAGAGCGTTTTTTTCACGCTCACGTCCGTTTGCGCCGCAGGATATTATAACACCGTCCTTTGCGATAACGGCTCCGACGGGAACCTCTCCTACCTGCGCGCACGCTCGCGCTATCGTCATGGCCACGGACATAAAGTATTCGTCACGCTCCGCAAACGTCATACCGCGTACGGCATCGCGTCTGTCGGGAGTGAGCATTATTTCACGTATAACGCTGTCCGTCATTTTTCACCTTCCGCGACAGTCTCTTTTTCGCCTTTCGCTCTGCGTGAAGCGAAAAGCACCGCGAGAGCGGCGAGACCGAGAACAAAGATAACAATGTCCGCTGTTAAACGCGCAGTTGAACTTGCGGACAGTACGGTGGTGTAAAGGAGAGAGCGCAGGTTAATCAGCGAATGCGAGACAGCCGCTGTGTACCATCTTCCCGTGTTTTCGACAAGGAGTCCGAGGACGATTCCGCAAAACAGCGCGTTGAACATTGCTCCCACGGTATCATGGTCTAACGCGAACATCGTAGCCTGAGCCACAACGGCGAATACGGGAGTGAGCTGACGAAGCTCCTCGTAATAAAGGTGACGGAAAAGATATTCCTCGACAACGGGATGAATTATGACGAGAGACACGATATACATGGGTGAGAGTGTGTACGGCGAGGTGTAGTCGCCGCCGAGAAACGCCGACACGACGTACATGAGTCCGATCATGAAGCATAACGCGATAACGGAATACGAGACGCACACAGGCAGCTCGCGCTTTGACAACGGCGGTACGGGATCGCTTATTTGCGCCGTATCCTCGGGCGTGATGTCGCGGGGCATTATACGGAACACCAGCACAGCGGCGGCGGAGGAGACGAGGAAAACAATAAGGGACAACAGATACCGATCGGAGGAAAACTCCGGCACATCCGTGAGCAGCAGGTTCAGCAGACGCACTACTATAAGCATGAGTATGAACGATGTCAGCGAATGAAGAAGATACGATACTTTTTTCTTATACATAACGTCCTCGCACAGGTACAAATATACATGGTGAATTATATCACAACAATGCGCCGAATTCAATTAAATACAGATTAAGGAAATATAAAAAACAAACTCGGGAGAGAGGGAATTTCCGAGCAGTGATTCCTCCGGACACGGCTCTCCGTAAATACTACGGCTATTCGATGTATTGTTTATCCGCGGGATTATCGGCGCATCAAAATTCACGTTTTTGACACGTATCATATTTGACTTAAGCAAGTGTTTCTGATATAATAAAATAATAATATTTTTGTGCCGTTAAAAGGAGCGTTATATATGAGAAAAACCGTATGGCGGGTGCTTGGTGCCTCACTTGCGCTTGCGCTTACCGTCTCCGCCGTGTCGTGCGGCAGTGACGGAGACGAGTACGCACCGCCCGCAGGCTACACACTCGCGTCAAGCGAAAGCGTCGATTACTGCCTGTATGTCCCCGATGAATGGACGGTGGATATGTCCACGGCGGCCGCGGGCGCTTATTATTCGTCGGCAGATCCGTCGAGCGTATCCGTAATGGGATGGGATCTGCAGAACTACGACAGCGGACTCGACGAATGGTGGGAGACAAACAAGACGGATATCGCGCTTGTGTTCACCGATTTTACCGAGGTGTCCGAGGAAAACACTACTCTCGATGAGCTTTACGCAAAACGCTATATTTATACCGCAAAGCTCGGCGACAATACCTACAAATTCCTGCAGGAAGCCGCCGTTAAGAACAGCTACGTATACGTGTTTACATACACATCGACCGAGGAAAAATTCGACAGCCATCTCGATGAGGTTGAGGAAATACTCGGATATATGGTGATAAAATGATTTATCTTGATAATTCGGCTACGACAAAGCCGTCCGAAACGGCGCTTTCGGCAATGAACGAGGCGGTCGAGGTCTGGGGAAACCCGTCATCCGTGTACAAGCTCGGTCTCGACTCGAAAAAGCTTCTCGAGGAGTGCAGACGCAAGGTCGGAAAGACGCTCGGAATGCAGAAATTCTCACGTGATATGCTGTGCTTTACCGCAAGCGGCACGGAGGCTAACAATATAGCTCTGCTCGGCTGTTACGAGGCGAAGGCGCATCTCGCAAAGGGAAGACACGGTACCGTGCTCATTACCGCGGGAGAGCATCCCTCGATAGACGAGGGAGCGAAAAGACTCGAAAGCAACGGCTGTGTTCTCGAAAGAATAAGCACGCGCGGCGGAGAAATCGACATGACCTGCCTGCATGAAGCTCTCGAGAGAGCGAAGGAGAACGACGCGCCCGTGATTTTCGCCGGTTTCATGCTCGTGAATAACGAGACAGGCGCACTGTACGATGTGAGAAGTGCGGCGAAGGCGGTAAAGGATTATTTCCCCGATGCGAATGTTCACTGCGACTGCGTACAGGGATACATGAAGGTGAGAACCACACCGGCGCTTCTCGGAGTCGATACAATGGCGGTAAGCGCGCATAAAATCCACTCGATAAGGGGAGCGGGTGCGCTGTACATCTCGGAAAATGTGCTGAAGAGACATAATATAACCTCCGTCATGCCCGGCGGCGGACAGGAGAACACACTGCGCAGCGGAACCGAAAACCTCTGTGCCATTGCCGCGTTTGCCGCGGCGGCAGAGGAAGCGAACAGGCTCTTCAACATAAGAGGAGAGAAAACAAGAAATCTGCGCAATCTGCTTGAGAATGAGTACGCGGAACTTCTCGAGCCTATCGGTGTCACGGTAAACAAGCCGAGAATCGGCATTAACGGAATAATGAACATAAGCCTTCCCGGAATACGGAGCGAAACGATGCTTAACTATCTGTCCGAGAGGGAGATATACGTTTCCGCGGGCTCTGCGTGTGCCGCAAACTCGAAGAAGAAAAGTGCGGCTCTCGAGGCGTTCGGATGCAGTGAGGATGAAATGGACTGCGCCATTCGCATCAGCTTCGACTACACGAATACCGAGGACGACATAAAAAAGGCGTGCTACGCCATAGCCGCGGGAATCGGAGAGCTGCAGAGAAAGAGATAACCGTATGCTTTCTTGACAAAAAGCGTGATTTATGCTATAATAGCGGGTGCAGACGGGGCTGTCGCGTGCCATGTAGCCGCAAGGTATTGGTGTGAGGAAAGTCCGGGCATCGCAGGGCAGGATAACGGATAACGTCCGCCGAGGGAGACCTCCGGGAAAGTGCAACAGAAATAGACTTCCGATTTAATTAAGTCGGTAAAGATGGAAAGGCGAGGTAAGAGCTCACCGGCACGACAGGCAACTGTGTGCAAATGTAAACCCTATCCGATGCAACGCCTCAACGCGGGTGATTCAGACTAAGGCTGAATCGTGGCTGCCCGTCATATCCGCGAGGCGGCACAGAAATGTGCGGCAACGTACATTCCAGATAGATGACAGCTGTAATTTCGATTATACAGAACCCGGCTTACAAGTCTGCACGAAAGGAGTCTCTATGAGACTCCTTTCGTTTTATGAAAATGTCGGAAAGAATTTGAAAAAAATACAGAAAGCCGAAGGATACCCCCATGCAAACCGAAATTCTGTTTTCCTCCGACGATTATGTCGTCGTTTATAAACCCTCGGGGCACTTGTCCGAGGAAAAAGAAAACATTCCCTCCGTCCCCTCGGATTTACACGAGATGTTGGGCGTTGTTCCGTTTACCGTCCACCGTCTCGACAGAGGCACCGACGGCCTTATGGTGTACGCCCTGACCAAATCAGCCGCGGCGGAGTTTTCCCGCCTTATAGCGGACGGAAAAATGAAAAAATCGTACCGTGCCGTCATATCTCCCTCACCGAATCTCGCGGAGGAGGGGGAAATGCGTGATTATCTGTTTTTCGACAGAAGACGTGACAAATCCTTTGTCACGGACGGCGGGAGAGCAGGCTCGAAGGAAGCCGTACTGCACTACAGGCTCGGCGAGAGCTTCGAAATAAAGGGAAAGAGCGTCCGCGCGGCTTATATCGAGCTTGAAACGGGCAGAACTCATCAGATACGCGTTCAGTTCGCGTCAAGGCAGTCTCCGCTTGCGGGGGACGGAAAATACGGAAGCCGAATTAACTACGGCGGCCCGTCTCTTACCTCCGTGTCGCTGTCGTTCCCGTGGAAAGGAAAAAATCTCGTCTACCGCCTCGAGGATTACGAAATCAATAAGGATTAAATAAACACAGCTGTCGAAATCACCAAATCGACAGCTTTTGTTTTGTGCATATTTGTGGTACTGCTCCGTTGACGAAAGACGAGGCGTGAAGTATAATTTAAGCTGTTTAATTTCGATTAAAAATTTATGAAATAATATCCAAGGATAAATTCAATGAACAAAACATCGTCCGTACGTGCGGGAAGCAGCGCCGCCGAATCGTTTCCGTTGAAGCTATCCGCTTTTGTCAGAAAAAATCCCGTGCTGACAATAGCGGCATGCCTTGCGGTTATCACATCGTTTATAGTTCCTCCCGACAGAGAATATCTGTCGTACATAGACTACAGAACGCTGACATGCCTGTTCTGTACTCTGTCCGTTGTATGTGCGCTGAAGGAGATTAAATTTTTCTATGTGTGTGCCGAAAAGATAGTTTCTCTCGCGCGAAACCTTCGCCTTGCCACACTGTCGCTTGTATACATTACGTTTATCGGCTCAATGCTTATAGCGAACGATATGGCGCTGATTACGTTTCTTCCTCTCGGATATATCGTGCTGAAGTGTACGGATAACGAGAAGTACATGGCGTACGTATTCATTCTGCAGAATATCGCGGCGAACCTCGGCGGGATGCTTACCCCGTTCGGCAATCCGCAGAACCTGTATCTGTACTCGTATTTCGCTATTCCCACGGGGGAGTTCGTCAAGGCCATGTTCCCGCCGTTCTTCCTTGCGGTTATACTTATAACGGTTGCGTGCCTTGCCGTACCCGATGACAGGATAGCGTTCGGCGAGGAGAGCGAAAAGCTGCCCGCGGGACGTCTTGCCGTGTATCTTGCGCTTTTCGCATTGTCCATACTCGTTGTTTTCCGCGGAATTCCGTATGTTATCGGACTTATCGTGATTCCCGTCGCGCTTCTCGTAATCGACAGAAAAGCACTGCGAGATGTCGACTACGGTTTGCTTGCGACCTTCGTGTGCTTCTTCGTTTTCTCCGGAAACATGTCGCGCATACCCGCGGTTGAGGCATTGATTAAGCCTATTATGTCGTCAAGCACGAAGCTCGAGCTTGTTGCGTCGGCTATGTCGTGCCAGGTTATATCGAACGTGCCGAGCGCGATACTTCTTTCGCGTTTCGCCGATTCGTGGAAGCCGCTTTTATACGGTGTGAACATAGGAGGCTGCGGTACGATAATATCGTCTCTTGCGAGTCTGATTACGTTCCGCACGTACATGGCTCACTCGGGTGAGGTTCAGTCCGACGGAAAAAGCGGTGCGGGAGCTTACATGAAGCTGTTCTCCGCCCTGAATTTCGCGTTTTTGGGAATACTGCTTTTGTTCTGTCTGCTGCTTGTATGAAAAGAAATGTGCAAAAAGCACAACAAACGGAGCTCGGACGAACAAAGCTTGTGTAAAAACACATAACGCGAACTGTTGCAAGAACAGTGATTATATGCTATAATATTTACGTAAGTATGAAAACAAGTATCGGAGAGTGGGCAATCAAGCGTCCACTCTCTTGTTTATGATAAGGCGGAAAGGTATGAAGCAGAAAAAGAATATTGCGGGGCTCGTACGTGAAATAGCGGAGCCGCTCGCGAGAGAATTCGGTTACAGTGTATGGGATGTCGATTACGTCAAGGAAGGCGCCGACATGGTGTTGAGAATAGTAATCGACACGGATGCGGAAGGCGGAATCACAATCGACGACTGCGAAAAAATGCACCGTGCGATAGATCCCCTGCTTGACGAGCTCGACCCGATAGAGGAATCGTACATGCTGTCCGTATCGTCACCGGGAGTCGAGAGGGAGCTTACAAGACCCGAGCACTATTCGCTTATGGCGGGAAGTGAGGTCGAGGTGAAGCTGTTCGCGGCTGTCGACGGAACGAAAACCTTCCGCGGCACTCTCGTCGGCTATGTCGAGGGAGACGGCACAAACAGCGTAGTAATTACGCTGCCCGACGGGGAGGAAAAGAGCTTCCCCGAAAAAACAGTCGCAAAGTGTACGACAGTATACGATTGGGACACCTGAGCGGGGATTCAGTTTCGGTTAAGTAGTGGGGACAACCACCCCGCTCCCGAGAATTTCCGCGGGCGGAAATTCTCCGCTATTAAGGCTTAAATTTGAGCGGGGATATACTTTAGTTTAGTAGTGGAGGACAACCACCCCGCTCTTGAGCTTGCGCTTTTTCAAACGTCGAGACGTTTGAAAA
>CAVIJI010000024.1:0-15378 GCA_963642885.1 bacterium | reverse complement strand
TTTAGTAGTGGGGAGATACACCCCGCTCCCGTGAATTTCCGCGGGCGGAAATTCTGCACTTTTTCAAACGTCGAGACGTTTGAAAATTGCCTTCGGCAAACGCGCAATCTCCGCTATTTCGGCTTGAATTTGAGCGGGGATATACTTCGGCTAAGTAGTGAGGACAACCACCCCGTATAAAAGTTTTGATCAAACTTTTTCAAAAGTTTGGGGGACACTTCCCGCATCGATCTCCGCGGAGGTCGAGAGGCGATACAAACAGTACCGATTATAAACGGCAAACAAGAAACATAATACGAAAGGTATGGAATTTTAGCAATGAACTCAGAGCTTTTTGACGCACTCGAGCTGCTTGAAAAAACAAAGGGTATTCCCGTCGATTATATGCTCGAAAAAATCGAGGCGGCTCTTGCCGCCGCCTTCAAGAAGGAATACGGCAGTTCGTCCGTCAGAGTCGATATAAATAAAGACAAAAAGGATGTACGCGTTTTCCGCCGCCGTACGGTTGTGGAGACGGTCACCGATCCCAAATGCGAAATTTCTCTCGCGGATGCGCAGGCAATCAGCCGCAGATACGAGATAGGCTCCGTTATCGAGGACGAAATCAAGGGAAAGAACCTCGGCAGAATTTCGGCACTCACAGGAAAGCAGGTCATAGTACAGGGCATTCGAGAAGCCGAAAAGAGCAATCTTAACCGCGAGTACGAAAAGAAGCGCGAGGACGTGATTTCCGCTATCGTAACAAAGCGAGACGACATCACGGGCGAGGTTTGGGTTGATACGGGTATGTCCGATGTTATACTTCCGAAAAACGAACAGCTGCCCGGCGAAACACTTCTTGTCGGCGACAGAATCCGTGTGTATGTTACGGAGGTTACAAAGGATTCCGAAAGCGCACCCGTCGTATCGCTGTCACGTACTGCACCGCAGATGATCAAGCGTATGTTCGAGGCGGACATTCCCGAAATAACCGACGGAACCGTTCTCATAAAGGGTGTTGCGAGAGAAGCGGGCTCGAGAACGAAGATTGCCGTATCCTCACGTGATCCCGAGGTAGATGCCGTAGGCGCGTGCATCGGAAACAAGGGAATGAGAATTTCCGCTATAGTGGAAGAGCTCAGAGGAGAGAAGATAGACGTTATCGCTTACTCCGATAAGCCCGAGGAATACATTGCCGCCGCACTTTCTCCCGCGGAGGTAAAGGATGTGGAATTCGACGGCGAAAGAAGCGCACTTGTGCACGTAAACAGCGACCAGCTCTCGCTTGCCATAGGCAAGGAAGGACAGAACGTCCGTCTCGCGGCTAAGCTTACGGGATGTAAGATAGACATAAAGGGAATAAAGGCATAAATTAAGGAGCATTATGGCACTGACTAAACCGAAAAAACAGCAAAAAGCCGTGAAGAAGGTTCCGGAGAGACGCTGTATAGGCTGCATGGAAACAAAGGAAAAGCGTGAGCTTATCAGAGTGGTGCGCGCACCCGACGGAAGCATTTCGATAGATTTCACGGGTAAAAAATCAGGCAGAGGCGCGTATCTCTGCAAGAACGGGTCGTGTCTTAAGAAAGCCGTAAAATCGGGAGCGGTAGCACGCGCGCTGAACTGCGAGATAGCACCCGAGATATATGCCGAGCTTGACAAGGAAATACGCGCGTTTGAAGCGGAGGCGGCCAATGAATAACAGGCTTCTCGGCTGGGTCGGTCTGTGCATGGCGGCGGGCGGAGTTACCGCGGGCTTTGATTTGATTCTCGGCGACATACGCTGCGGAAAATCGAAGCTGGTGCTGCTTGCATCGGATGCATCCGACAGAACGAAAAAACAAATCGTCGACAAATGCTCGTCGCACGGCGTAAAATGCGAGGATAGCGGCTTTACCGCAGCCGAATTGGGACACGCAATAGGCAAATCCGAATGCGCCGCGATATCCTTCAGTGGAAGAGGCTGTTTTAATAAAATCAGAGACAGCTATATAAACAGCAAAACAACGTAAAGTAAGAAAATTTAACCGTACCCTCGGTTAATCGCCCACGGTTAACCCGTTGAACGGTTTGGGCCGTTAACGGTTTGACCCGTTAATCAGAAAGGATGATCTTTAATGGCAACGAAGTCGAATTCGATGTTCAGAATAAGCCAGCTGGCAAAGGACCTCGGAATGAAAACGAAGGAGCTCACGGAAAAACTGAATGAAATCGGAATTCCGGCGAAAACTACTTCCGCCTCTCTCGAACCCGATGAAGTAAATCTTTTGTTCGAAAGTCTTTCCAGGGGAGCCGAGATCAAGGATATTGACGGATATCTGCACGGAAAGACAGTTATCACGCTGCCTGAGACTTCCGAGGAAAAAGCTATAAAGGAAAAGAAGGCCCGCGAAGAGGCCGAAGCCAAAGCCGAAGCAAAAGCGAAAGCGGAAGCCGAAGCAAAAGCCAAAGCGGAAGCCGAAGCAAAGGCCAAAGCGGAAGCCGAAGCAAAAGCCAAAGCGGAAGCCGAAGCAAAGGCGAAAGCTGAAGCCGAGGCAAAGGCGAAAGCTGAAGCCGAGGCAAAAGCGAAGGCCGAAGCCGAAGCAAAGGCGAAAGCGGAAGCCGAAGCAAAAGCGAAGGCCGAAGCCGAAGCAAAAGCCAAAGCGGAAGCCGAGGCAAAAGCGAAAGCGGAAGCCGAAGCAAAAGCGAAAGCGGAAGCAGAGGCAAAAAATGAAATAAAATCGAATATAAACACACAGGACACATATATGAACGATAACAATTCAGCTTCACAGAAACGTCAGCAGAATCAGCGTCAGAATAATCAAAACGGCGGTCAGGCAAACCAGAATACCGAGAGAAAGCCGTACGAACAGAGAAATGCTCAGCAGAACGGTGAAAGAAAGACGTACAACCAGCATTCCTCCGCACAGGGCAGCCAGAACGGTAACCAGAATGGTAGCCAGAACGGTAACCAAAACGGCAGCCAGAACAACGGTCAGACGTTCGAGAGAAAGCCCTTCAACCGTGACGGCAATAACAACCGCGACGGCGGCTATAATCAGAATTCTCAGAGAAACAATACACAGAGAAACGATAATCGCGGCAGTACATACCGTGACAACCGAAACGACGGCGGATTCAGAAATATCGACAAGGATTCCTCTCACGACCGCGCTCCCGTTGCTCCGAAGCCGAAGCCGAAAATCGAGTCCGGTGTGGAGAAAAAGCGTACGGGCAACACTCGCATAGTGGATACGAGAACATCGTCCGTTGACCTGTCCAAGTACGACGAAAGACTCGAGAACTTCTCGCCCGAGGTTGACGATTCCCACTCCACAAAGCAGAAGGTTAAGAAGCAGAATCAGCATCCCGAAAACCGCGGTACGGGCAAGAAGAACGATAAAGAACGTATCGCCATGGAGAAGCTCAAAAAGGCAAATCTCGAGAAGGCCAAGAAGCAGCCGCTCAGAATTACCATTCCCGACGAAATCACCGTCGGCGAGCTTGCTCAGAGACTCAAGGTTACGGCGGCGGAATGCGTTAAAAAGCTCATGCTCATGGGCGTTATGGCAACGGTAAACCAGGTTGTGGACTACGATACCGCATACCTTATTGCCGATGAAATGGGCGCCGTTGTCACCAGAGAGGTGAAGGTAAGCATCGAGGACAAGCTGTTCTCCGAGGAACCCGAAAACGAGGGCGACCTTGTAACACGCGCTCCGATAGTCTGCGTAATGGGCCATGTCGACCACGGCAAGACGTCCATTCTCGACGCGATCCGTCATACCAATGTTACATCGGGCGAAGCGGGCGGTATCACACAGCACATCGGCGCGTACAGAGTCAGCGTCGACGGCAAGGAAATTACCTTCCTCGACACTCCCGGACACGAGGCGTTTACCGCTATGAGAGCGAGAGGCGCGCAGTGCACCGATATAGCTATCCTTGTCGTGGCGGGAGACGACGGAATCATGCCGCAGACAATCGAGGCCATAAATCACGCGAAAGCCGCCGGTGTCGATATCATCGTCGCCATAAACAAAATGGATAAGCCGCACGCAAATGCGGATAACGTCAAGAACGAGCTTACCAAATACGACCTTGTTCCCGAGGAATGGGGCGGTGACGTAATGTGCGTTCCCGTATCGGCACTTACGAAAATGGGTATAAACGACCTTCTCGAGGATATCCTTCTCATTGCCGAGGTTAAGGAATATAAAGCCAACCCGAGCAAGAGAGCGAAGGGTGTCGTTATCGAGGCTAAGCTCGACAAGGGCAGAGGCCCCGTAGCCACGGTGCTCGTACAGGACGGTACACTGCGCAACGGCGATATCGTCATCGCGGGTACATCCGTAGGACGTGTACGTGCCATGGTAAACGACCGCGGAGAGCAGCTGAACGAAGCCGGCCCGTCCGTTCCCGTCGAAATCATAGGCCTTTCCGAGGTTCCTCTCGCAGGCGACGAATTCAACGCCGTAGAGGATGAAAGAATGGCACGTGAGCTTGCGGACCAGAGACGTGAAAAGGCCAAGGAAGAAATATTCAAGCAGAGTGCCAAGGTAAATCTCGACGATTTGTTCTCGCAGATCGCCGCAGGTGTCAAGGAGCTCAATATCATAGTAAAAGCCGATGTAGGCGGTTCCGCCGAGGCGGTAAGACAGTCGCTTGAGAAAATCTCCAACGAAGAGGTTAAGGTTAAGGTTATTCATGCCGCTGTCGGCGGAATAACCGAGTCGGACGTAATGCTCGCGGCGGCGTCAAACGCCATCATAGTCGGATTCAACGTCCGTCCCGACAAGGGCGCTCTCGACTCGGCCGAGAGACAGAACGTCGATATACGTACATACCGTATCATTTACGAGTGCATTGAGGAAATCAAGGCTGCTATGAAGGGTATGCTCGCTCCCACATACAAAGAGGTTCTTCAGGGACACATCGAGGTTCGCCAGACCATCAAGGTGCCGAATGTCGGCATAATCGCGGGCTCGTATGTAACGGACGGCAAGGTAACGCGTCAGTCCAAGATAAGAATACTGCGTGACGGCGTAGTTATCATGGAGGACAAGATAGCATCTCTGAGAAGATTCAAGGACGACGTGCGTGAGGTAGCCGCAGGCTACGAATGCGGTATCGGCCTCGAAAAGTGCCTCGATATTCAGGTAGGAGACGTATTCGAAGCGTTCGTAATGGAAGAAGTCGAAAAGTAAATAATTACTTGAAATTTACATCTCAAATAGGTAAAAAAAGCTATTGACAAACACCCGACGGAGTATTATAATATGCGGGTATTGATGTAAACAAGGGTGTTTGCAGACGAGTATGTTTTTTTGTCGTCCGCAAACGCCCTTTCCTTTTTTCGGCTGATTATATTATTACTATTTTGAGGAGTATCGCTATGAAACAAACGAAATATATTTTTGTAACCGGCGGTGTTGTGTCGGGCCTCGGCAAGGGAATCACGGCCGCATCTCTCGGACGCCTGCTCAAGGCAAGAGGACTGAAGGTAGCCGCGCAGAAGCTCGATCCGTATATTAATGTAGACCCGGGCACCATGAGTCCGTACCAGCACGGAGAGGTTTACGTTACCGAGGACGGAGCGGAGACCGACCTTGATCTCGGACACTACGAAAGATTCATCGACGAGGATTTGAATAAGTTTTCAAACCTCACCTCGGGCAAGGTTTACTGGAATGTGCTGAACAAGGAAAGACGCGGCGAATATCTCGGAGAAACGGTTCAGGTAATTCCGCACATCACAAACGAAATAAAATCGTTCATATATTCCGTGGCCGAGAAAACCGAGGCCGATGTCGTTATAACCGAGGTCGGCGGAACTACGGGAGACATAGAGTCCCAGCCGTTCCTCGAGGCCATACGTCAGGTTTCGCTCGAAGTCGGACGTGAAAATTCGCTGTTCATTCATGTGACGCTTGTACCGTATCTGAGCGGCTCCAACGAGCATAAGACAAAGCCGACACAGCATTCCGTGAAGGAGCTGCAGGGCATGGGAATCAATCCCGGCATTATAGTACTGAGATGCGACGAGCCTCTCGAGGACTCCATAATAAAGAAAATAGCGATGTTTTGCAACGTCAAACCGAACTGCGTGATAGAAAATATGACCATTCCCGTGCTTTACGAGGCTCCCGTGATGCTCGAGAAGTGCGCGTTTGCCGAAACCGTGTGCGCCGAGCTCGGACTTAAAACGCCCGAACCCGACATGACCGAATGGATGGAAATGCTCGAGAGGGTGCATAACAGCAAAACTCCCGTTACCATCGCGCTTGTAGGCAAATATACACAGCTTCACGACGCGTATCTTTCCGTAGCCGAAGCACTCAGACACGCGGGCTTCGCTCACGGCGCAAAGGTCGAAATCAAGTGGGTGGACTCCGAAACCATAACCGAGGATAATATAGCCTCGATTCTTTCGGACTGCGGCGGCGTCATCGTCCCCGGCGGCTTCGGACACAGGGGAATCGACGGAATGATAGTGACGGCGAAATATTGCCGCGAAAACAATTTCCCGTATCTCGGCATATGCCTCGGAATGCAGATAGCCGTAATCGAGTTCGCACGTCATATGGCGGGCATAACGGACGCCGATTCGGGCGAATTCAACGAGATATGCAAAAATAAGGTCATAGACTTCCTTCCCGATCAGTCAAGCAGCGTAAGCAAGGGCGGAACGCTCCGCCTCGGTGCATACCCGTGCAACCTCGCCGAGGGCAGCGTGATACGCAGATGCTACGGTAAGGAAAGCATCAGCGAGAGACACCGCCACCGTTACGAATTCAATAACGATTACAGAGACGTTCTTCGCGGCGCCGGTCTGACACTGAGCGGCATATCCCCAGACGGAAGAATCGTCGAAACGGTCGAAATAGCGGATAACGATTTCTTTGTCGGCGTGCAGTTCCATCCCGAATTCAAGAGCCGTCCGAATAAACCGCATCCGCTGTTCGTGGGACTTGTCGAAGCGGCGCTGAAAAAAAGCGTGAAGTGAAATTACCGAAAAAATTAAAAACAGGTATTGACAAACCCGTCTCGGTGTGATATAATAATCAAGCATTCGATGAGCGTGAGCTTTTGTCGGATGAAAAGAGAATATCCCGATAGGCGGGTATGTCACATGCAAAGGTGGCTGAGCTGGTCTAAGGCGCACGACTGGAAATCGTGTGTTCGGCTAATAACCGACCGAGAGTTCGAATCTCTCCCTTTGCGTGAAAAAGAGAATCCAAAACGGATTCTCTTTTTTTGTGCATGTGGGAAAGGGGAAACCTGTACACGCAAATTCCGCGGGGAAGCCGATGACTGTAGCTTAAAATTCACACCGCTCCGCAGGCTCATTTACGGCTCCGTGACCTGAGCTTCTTCGGGAGTTAAAACGATATTTCCTCCCGAAAAACAATTTTCCCATTGACGTAAGTCTGTTTTTCTGATATAAATAGTCTGACGGAAATAAAATCTATATCGAAAGGAAAAAATATGGAAATTTTAAAGGATTACTCATGGGTAAGAGGTGTTAACCACTATATTTCGTTCGGAGAACAGCTTAAGCGCGAGCTCGGCTACGGTAAGCGCGTTAACTTAAACTCCCTGCGCGTGTGGCTCGACTACAGAACCTACGCGAGAGAAAAGGACGCGTATATCGAGCGTCTTGTGCGCTTTGTCCGCGAAAGCTATGAGTGCGGCTACCGTGTAATGCCGATTATCTGGAACGGCAATATGCTTGACCCGCACATGATAGACGAGGAATGCTACCCCGAAAACGACGAGTATACCGCGGCTGTCGTAAACGCCTTGAAGGACGAGCCCGGACTTCTCATGTGGGATATCATGAACGAGCCGTCATGCAACGGATGGCTGCTTGACGAGCGTGACCGTGACGTGCAGAAGGCGAAGTTCGAGAAAATGTGGGGCTTTGTCAGAAGATACTGCGGATTCGTAAAAAGCATAGATAAGGTAAACGCGATAACGGTCGGACATACCCTCGCGTGCGATATCGAGCCCACGGCGGACTGCGTAGACGTTCTCTCTTTCCACGATTACAACGGCACCTCCCGTGCCATTGACAACAACTACTCGCTGGCGGACAGCATGTCGAAAAAGTACGGCAAGCCCGTTCTTCAGACGGAAACAGGCTGCCTCGCGAGAGCGAACCCGTACGACATGGCTCTCGCAGCGTGTGCAAAGTACAACATGGGTTGGTTTGTGTACGAGCTGATGATTCACGACAGATGCGACAGCGAACACGGCGTGTTCTATCCCGACGGAACCGTGAGAGATCCCGCGACAATCGCCGCAATGATGGGATGCTTCAGAAACAGGGGAGAGGGAATAATTCTCCCGATACCGAACAGAGAAGGCGCGGCAGACCGTGCGCTCGCGATGATAAAGGACGCTCTGACCGAGTACACCTGCGACGGCTTCGACTACAGACCGAGCGACAAGGAAAAGCTGCTTGAGGCATGTGAGTATGCGGCATACCTGCTTGAAGGCTGCGACATGATTCCCATGGCATACCCGCCGACGGCGAAAATCAATAAATTCAGAAAAGAAGAGAAGACGTCGCTTCTCGAAATAAGACAGTTCGCGTTCGAGCTCGCAAAACAGCTGCGTGAAATCTGCCAGATACTGTAAATACGCTTTTTCCTCATAACGTGCGGAAAAACAATAATTAAATACGGAATTAAAGGGATATTCCCGTGTATGGGCGTATCCCTTTTTCGTTTTGTCTATAACATACCGTTTGTTTCATCGAAAGACGTGATTGTTGTCCGAATCGACGGTTGACGGCATACGGTATTGTGTGATAAAATAGTGATACTTTAATAAGATAACGTGCTAAAGCGATAGCGCGATAGAATGAAATCAACGAGGTGCTAAAATGAAAAAGTTTATATCAATCGTTATGTCCGTGGTTCTGTCGGCGTTGACACTTGTTTCCTGCTCATCCGATAAAGGTTCGTCCGATATCGAAAGCGTTAAAAAGGACGGAAAGCTCACCGTGGGAATAACCGAATACGCTCCCATGGATTACCGTGACGAAAACGGAAACTGGACGGGCTTTGATGCGGAATTCGCGATGCTCTTTGCCGACGAGCTCGGTGTGGAGTGCGAGTTCATTGTAATCGACTGGGACAACAAGCTGTTCGAGCTCTCCTCCGGTGCCATAGACTGCATCTGGAACGGTATGACGATTACACCCGAAATCACATCCTCCTGCGCCGTATCCGATCCCTATGTGGAAAACCGTCAGGTAGTGGTAATGAAAAGCTCTCTCGCGGCCGACTATGCGTCATTCGATGAAATGGCGGAGCTGAAGTTTACCGCAGAGGCAGGCTCCGCGGGTGAGAGCGCTCTCGGCGATGTACAGAACTACACAGCCGTATCCGACCAGTCGTCCGCTCTTCTCGAGGTTGAATCCGGCTCCGCGGACGCGTGCGTAATCGACGCGACAATGGCATCCGCCATGACCGGCGAGGGCACATCGTACAGCGACCTTACCGTAGCCGCAGAGCTGACAAACGAGCAGTACGGCGTTGCGTTCCGTGAAGGCTCCGACCTTTGCGCGGAGTTCAATACATTCATGGATAAGCTCGTCTCCGACGGCACGCTTTCCGCCCTTGCCGAGAAATACGGACTTACCCTCGCACAGTGAAGAATTAAACCATACGCGAAAATACATAAACCGCAATACCGTTGATTGGAGTTTCTGCCCGCAATGTTTATTGAAGTTACCTTGAGCCTGCTGCGAGGGTTCGGCACGACCTTGCTTATATTCGCGCTCACCCTTGTTTTCTCGGTGCCGCTCGGACTGCTGATTTGCTTCGGCTCGATGAGCAAGCTCGGCTTTACAGTCGGAAAAAGAAAAATATGCCCGATATCGCTGCTGACAAAGGCGTTTGTCTGGATAATACGCGGAACTCCGCTTATGCTGCAGCTTATCGTCATCTATTACGGCCCCGGACTTATATTCGGGCTTGAGCTTATGCCCCGCTTTACGGCAGTGCTTACCGCGTTTGTCATAAACTATGCCGCGTATTTTTCGGAAATATACCGCGGAGGAATAGAATCCGTACCCGCGGGACAGTACGAGGCGTGCTCCGTCCTCGGAATGACCAAGACACAAACCTTCTTCCGAGTGATACTGATGCAGGTTATAAAGAGGATTATTCCCCCGATGTCAAACGAGATTATAACTCTCGTGAAGGATACGTCCCTTGCCAGAGTTATAGCGGTATACGAGGTTATCTGGAGCGCGCAGGCTTACATTAAGCTGAACGGACTTATATGGCCGCTGTTCTATACGGGAGCGTTTTATCTCGTGTTCAGCGGGCTTCTGACCGTCCTTCTCGGCAGGCTGGAGAAGCGTCTGGGATACTTCAAAATATAGGAGAGAAACATGTCCATGACCGTACTTGAAGTAAAAAATCTGACAAAAAGCTTCGGCGACACCGAGGTTCTGAAGGGAATAAATCTTACACTCGGAGAGGGAGAGGCGCTTGTTATAATAGGCTCGTCGGGAAGCGGCAAAACAACGCTTTTGAGATGTCTTAATTTCCTCGAGGAAGCCGACGGAGGGGAAATAATCGTCGGAGGAGAAACGCTGTGGAAAACGGGCGACTCGCTGACGGAAAAGGAAATGCGGGAGAAGCGTCTGAGATTCGGCCTTGTTTTCCAGTCGTTTAACCTGTTCCCGCAGTATACCGTAAAGAGAAACATCACCCTTGCGCCCGAGCTGTTCGAAACGGATATCCTGCGCGATAAATATATACGTCATCCGAAGGATAATCCGGGGGATAATTTTAGGGATAATCCGAAGGATAATTCCGGGGTTCGCAAAAAGAATAGGGCGGCCTTTCGCGAGGAAAGAAAAAAGCTCCGCGAGGAGCTGTCGGAAAGAGCGGATAAGCTGCTGGCATCCGTGGGCCTTACCGAAAAGGCGAAAATGTACCCGTGGCAGCTGTCGGGCGGACAGTGTCAGAGAGCGGCGATAGCACGTGCTCTCGCCATGTCTCCCGATGTGCTTTGCTTTGACGAGCCGACATCCGCCCTCGATCCCGAGCTGACGGGAGAGGTGCTCCGTGTAATCAGGGAGCTGAAGAAGGACGGACGCACGATGGTTATCGTAACACATGAGATGGATTTCGCGCGCGAAATAGGTGATAAAATCGTATACATGGCGGGCGGCGTTGCGGAGGCGACGGGAACTCCCGATGAGGTCTTCGAAAACGAAAGAGTAAAGGCGTTCTCCTCCGGTGTCGCGGCAGGAGCGAAGCAATAACGTATAAACGAGACGGTGCCGATGCATTTAATGCATCGGCACCGTTTTATGTTATTCGATTCAGTCGTTGAGTCCTTCCTTGGCGACGGCGTATATACGCGTCAGCTCCTCGTCGGACATGGTTGTCGTTCTTCCGTCCTCGTATTCACGGTCGATGATTTCCTTCATCTTCGCCACTATCGGAGAACGCTTGTCGCAAACGACGCCGTTATCCTTGTCGGGATATCTGTGATTGATCCAGTGCGCTATTCCAGCCGCGCCGCTGTGAGCGTCTATTGCTACCTGCGGGCTTCTTCCGAGAAGCTTTTCCGTGTTGAATATGTTGTATATTTCTTCGTCCTTGAGAAGTCCGTCGGCGTGTATTCCGGCCTTCGTTATGTTGAAGTCACGTCCTACAAACGGAGTTTTCGGCGGAATATCGTAGCCGATTTCGTTCTTGAAGTAGTCCGCTATTTCCGTTATAACCGTCAGATCCATGCCGTCGGTCGTTCCGCGAAGGGAAGCGTATTCCATTACCATCGCCTCGAGAGGTGTGTTTCCGCATCTCTCGCCTATGCCGAGAAGCGCGCAGTTCACGGCGGAGCAGCCGTACAGCCATGCGGTTGACGAGTTGTTGACGGCCTTATAGAAGTCGTTGTGTCCGTGCCATTCGAGGTATTCGGGCTTGAATCCGCCGTAGTGGTTCAAACCGTAGCAAATGCCGGGAACGGAGCGGGGAAGAGCCGCGCCGGGATATGTGACGCCGTAGCCCATTGTATCGCACGCCCTGATTTTTACGGGAATGCCGTAGCTTTCGCAAAGCTCCTCTATAGCCTCCGCGAGAGGGAGAACAAAGCCGTAGAAGTCCGCTCTCGTTATATCTTCGAAGTGACAGCGGGGAGAAATACCCATGTCGAGCACCTCTCCGATAACGGAAAGGTATTTTTCGAGCGCGCTCTTACGGGTAAGCCCCATTTTGTTGTAGATGTGGTAGTCGGAGCACGACACGAGAATACCCGTCTCGCGGATACCGAGAGATTTTACAAGCTCGAAGTCTTTTTTGGATGCGCGAATCCATGTCGTGATTTCGGGGAATTTGTAGCCGAGGTCGAGACATTCCTCAAGCGCGCGTCTGTCCTTTTCGGTGTAAACGAAAAATTCCGACTGGCTGATTATACCCTGCTCACCGCCGAGCTTATGAAGCATTTTGTAAAGATCGACAATCTGTTTTACCGTGAACGGATTCATCGCCTGCTGACCGTCGCGGAAGGTAGTGTCCGTGATTCGGATTTTATCCGGCATATTCACGGGAACAAAACGGTGGTTAAATGAAACCCTCGGAACGGATTCATAGTCGAAAAGGGGACGATAAAGATTCGGTTCGGCTCTTTCCTGAAGTGAGTATTTGTAAGCGGACTGTTCGATAAGATGTGTCTGGTCGGAGTAGCCGACGCTCATTTCACGCTCGTATACTACGTTATTCATTCTTTTTGAATCATCGTTTTGCATATTTGCACCCTAACACTTTCATTGTAGTAAGACGAAAACTTGTCTGTTTGATTATTATAGCATATGATATGCAGGAAGTCAATACAAATTATGCAGATTGATTCGGTGTTGGTGAATTTTATTACACGAACGGGAATAAAAATACCGCTGTCGCAGGCGAGCCGAAAAACGAATAAATTTCGGTATGGTATTGAAATTCGGCTTAAAATGTGGTAAACTGTTCCTAATCGTTTCGATATCTACGAAGAAGGAGGAAAATATGGACGGTTCGATAAATTACGCGGAGTATACGGTTGCGCAAAAGGCGGAGGGTAAATTTCTCAAAAGAAAGCTTTTGTGGCTTGCGGTATACGGACTTATCATTTTCGTGTACATAGGAATCATGGTAAAGCTCAGCAACTACGGAGTGCTTGTGGCCATACTGACGGTACCGTTTATTCCGATGACTATTATGGTGGTAAGACACTTCACATGGAATCGCTTTGTGAAGATCGAGCATAAATACGAGATTGTAAACGCGAAGCTGAGAATAAGCGAGGTATACGGCCCCAAGCGCGAAGAGGTTGTATTCGAAAATCTTCTTTCGGAATTCAGCTCGATCGGCCCTATGGACGAGGAGTACAAGGACAAATGGGCGAACGCCGATAAGATTCTCGACTGCCGCGGAAGCTATAAATCCCCCGAATCGTACTACGCGCGTCTCGAAAAGGACGGAAAGACACTGGTAGTACGCTTTGAGGCGATAAACAAAATGATAAAGTCGATGAAGTTCTACAACTCCACCGCAACGGTAGTAAAGCAGATGAGATTCTGAAACAAAGAAAAAACAGCCGAAAGGCTGTTTTTTTTATGGTCGGAAATCGCCGTGCCGCGGCAAATTAAAGTCATAAGAGCGGAGAGCTTCCGATTGCGATATATTCAGTTATGCTTTTCGATGTGCTGAACCTTGAGTATGTTGGTGTTGCCGGGTGTCAGAACGGGAACTCCCGCGCATATTACCACAAGGTCTCCCTCGGATACGAGGTCAAGCGCCTTCGCACAGTCTACCGCATGGCGGAACAGCTTCTCCGTAGTGTCCTGCTTGAGCGAGAGAACGGGATATACTCCCCATGAGAGCGCCAGCTGATGGAAGGTCTTGTGCTCGGGCGTTGCGGCTACTATGGGCTGAAGCGGACGGAATTTCGACATTCTGCGTGCACTCTTTCCCGTGGTCGTAAGCGTGATTATAGCCTTGGCGTTAAGGTCTGCGGCTGTGGTGCACGCCGCGTCACACAGAGCGTTTGTTACGTCGGTGTAGTCAATGTCGTACGACATCGAGCCGTAAACATTGCCCTCGAACGCGTCCTTTTCCGCCTGCTCGGCTATTCTCGCCATGGCCTTTACCGCACGGAGAGGGTATTTTCCCGCGGCGGTTTCGCCCGACAGCATTACCGCACTCGTTCCATCGAATACCGCGTTCGCTACGTCCGATATCTCGGCTCTGGTAGGAGTCGGATTTTCTATCATGGACTCGAGCATCTGCGTTGCGGTTATAACCATCTTGCCCGCCTGATAGCATTTCTTGATGAATTTTTTCTGCAGTCCGGGAAGACGCTCGAAATCAACCTCGACACCCATGTCTCCGCGCGCTACCATGATTCCGTCGGAGTGCTTGAGTATTTCGTCGAAGTTTTCTATTCCCTCGAGATTTTCTATCTTCGATATGATTCTGATGTCGTGTCCGCCGTGGTAATCAACGAACTTGCGCATTCCTATTATATCCTCTCCCGTACGCATGAAGGAGGCGGCGATGAAATCGACACCGTTCTCGATACCGAAGAGAAGGTCGGATTTGTCTCTTTCCGACAGGTGCGGCATGTCGAGATGTACGTTGGGAATGTTGACACCCTTGCCGTTTTTGATTATGCCGCCCGAAACAACGGTACATTTGATGCTTGTTTCATCGCATTCCACGGCACATAGCTCTATGGCTCCGTCGTTGAGCAGAATTCTGCAGCCGGGTGTTATCTGACGAGGAAGAGCCTTGTAGGATACGGTTGCGTGCTTCTTGTCTCCGAGTACCTCATCGGTAACAAGCGTGAATTCCGAATCAGTCGCAAGCTCGGCCTGACCGCCGTCGAATTTGCCGAGCCTTATCTCGGGGCCCTTCGTGTCGAGCATGATCGCACACGGAATGCCGAGGCGCTCTCTTGTTTCCTTGAGACAGTCTATAACCTTTTTGTGCTCCTCGTGAGTGCCGTGGGAGAAGTTCAGACGCGCTACGTTCATGCCCGTCAGCATCATTTTCTCTATCATTTCGGGGGAGTTTGAAGCAGGCCCCAGCGTACATACTATTTTGGTTTTCAGCATATGACAATTCACCTCTGATATATGTTATACGAAATATAAAACCCTAATCCATTTTATATTATAGCACAAAACACATCGGAGTTCAATCGAATTGTGAGTAGCTGAATTTCGTATCGGCAAAATCGGACATATTGACAAACGGACGGCGGATATGCTACAATGAATTATACACAAACACATCATCGGTACGGCTCAAATTAACGAGGTGTGATGAAAAAATAACTAAATATTAGTTCGGAGGGCACACATGAAAAGAAAAGCATTACGGTATACGGCGCTCGTTCTGGCGG
>CAVIJI010000023.1:0-32225 GCA_963642885.1 bacterium | reverse complement strand
GATATACTGTATACGGTTACCGTATTACAGTGTGATTTACCCCTTATTTTGAATTGAGAATGGTAATATAAATGCGTATTGATCTTAAAAATATAGCCGTTCCGCTCACACTCGGAATCGATGTCGGCTCCACTACCGCGAAGCTGGCTCTGCTCCGCGCGGGAGAGGTCATTCACGAAACCTACGAGAGACATTTCTCGTGTATCCGTGAAACCGTCCTTAAAATGCTCGAGGGAGCGCGCGATATCATAGGCGGCGAAAAGCTCACCGCCGCTATATCGGGTTCCGCGGGAATGGGACTTGCGCAGGGAGCGGGCGTGCCGTTCGTCCAAGAGGTCTGGGCTACGGGAGAGGTCGTGAAAAGAGCCGCACCCGATACAAACCTTGTGATAGAACTCGGCGGCGAGGACGCGAAGATTATATTTTTCGACGGCGCGATAGACGAGAGAATGAACGGTACCTGTGCGGGGGGTACGGGCGCGTTCATCGACCAGATGGCGACACTGCTTGACGTAACTCCCGATGAGCTGGACGAGCTTTCTCTTAAGCATAAGAAGATTTACCCTATAGCGTCGAGATGCGGAGTGTTCGCGAAATCCGACGTACAGCCCCTTCTTAATCAGGGAGCGGCGAAGGAGGACGTTGCCGCGTCGATATATCAGGCGGTCGTCAACCAGACTATTGCGGGACTGGCGCAGGGCAGAAAAATCGAGGGCAGAGTAATGTTCTTGGGCGGCCCCCTTTACTATAACAAGGGCCTGAGAGAACGCTTTGTCGAAACATTGGGACTCACACCCGAGACGGCGGTATTCCCCGAGTATGCGAGAAACGCCGTGTCCATTGGAGCGGCAATATACGCCGCCTCCCTCGGCAAAACGAATACTTATACCATTGATGACCTGATAGAGCTTATAAAAACCGCGAAGATAAGTGCCACATCCACACGCCTTCCTCCTCTGTTTAAAGACGAGGACGAATACAGGGAATTTTCTCTCCGACACGCGAAGGCGAGTGTCACGTTGTCGAGCCTTGCCGACTACAGCGGACGCGCCTACCTCGGCATAGACTGCGGAAGCACCACGACGAAGCTCGTGCTTACGGGCGAGGACAGCCGGATTCTTTACACATACTACGACTCGAACCGCGGCGACCCCACGGAAATCGTACGCTCGGAGCTTGAGAAAATATACGCCGAATGCGGCGACAGAGTCAAAATCTGCGGTTCCGCCGTAACGGGCTACGGAGAAGAGCTTATTCAGGCGGCGTTCGGAGTGGACGAGGGCATAGTCGAGACGATAGCGCACTACACAGCCGCGAAATTCTTCAAGCCCGACGTCGATTTCATTCTCGATATCGGCGGACAGGATATAAAGTGCTTCAAGATAAAGAACGGCGCAATAGACAAAATCATGCTTAACGAGGCGTGCTCCTCGGGCTGCGGCTCGTTTATCGAGACCTTCGCGCGCGGAATGCACATGGAGGCGGAGGAATTCTCGAAGAGGGCACTGTTTGCGGAAAATCCCGTAAATCTCGGCAGCCGATGCACCGTTTTCATGAACTCGCAGGTAAAGCAGTCTCAGAAGGACGGAGCCACTGTAGAGGATATATCGGCGGGACTTTCGGTGAGCGTCGTAAAGAACGCCATATATAAGGTAATCCGCGCTCACTCACCCGATGAGCTTGGCAAAAACATAGTAGTGCAGGGCGGCACCTTCCTCAACGATGCCGTACTCAGAGCGTTCGAGCGTGAGATCGGCGAAAACGTAACCAGACCGACTATAGCGGGACTAATGGGAGCGTACGGTGCGGCGCTGTGGGCGAAGGAGAGAGCGAAGAAGAGAGATTATATCTCCTCGATAATATCGAGGGACGCGCTGAAGGAGTTCACGCACACCTCGAAAACCGCCAACTGCAAGGGCTGCACGAACAACTGCCTGCTTACGGTGAATTTCTTCCCCGATAAAGACGGCGGAACGCGAAAATACATTTCGGGCAACAAATGCGACAAGGGCGCGGGAAAGGCGACTCACGATGAGGGAGTGCCGAACCTTTACGAATATAAGAGAAACTATATGCTGTCGCTGTGTCACGATAAAATCGAGGGCGGCAGCCGCCGCGGCGTTATCGGAATGCCGCTGACTCTCGGCATGTACGAGCTTCTTCCCATGTGGAACGCGGTGTTTACCGCGCTGGGCTTTGAGGTAGTGTCCTCGGGAATGTCCACCAAAGCCGTATACGAGAGGGGACAGTTTACGATACCGTCCGACACGGCGTGCTATCCCGCGAAAATAATGCACGGCCACATAGAGAAGCTGTGCGGCATGGGATGCGATACGATATTCTATCCGAGACTGACATGGAATCTCGATGAAAAGTTCTGCGGACTGCCGAGCGGAGACAACCATTACAACTGTCCCGTGGTGGCATACTACAGCGAGCTGCTGCACGGAAACATGGACGTGCTGAAGACAAGACGGTTTTTGTATCCGTATCTTTCGATAAACAACGAAAAGGAGCTGGCCGAAGGCTTATACAAGGAGCTGAAGACGTACTGGCCCGACATAAAGAAATCGGAGGTTAGAGCGGCGGCGAAGGCGGGCTTCGAGGCTGTCGACAAGTACACCTCTCTCGTACATTCCGAGGGTGAACGTGCGATAAAATACGCGCGCGACAACGAAAAGCCGATAATGATACTGGCGGGAAGACCGTACCACTGCGATTCGGAGATAAGCCACGGCATAGACAAGCTCGCGCTGTCTCTCGGTTTTGTCGTGGTATCCGAGGACTCGGTAGCGCATCTCGCGAAAACGCCCGAGGTGCACGTGCTCAATCAATGGACGTACCACTCGAGACTTTACCGCGCGGCATCGTTTGCCACCGAAAATCCCGATGTACAGCTTGTACAGCTCGTATCGTTCGGATGCGGAGTAGACGCGATAACGACGGACGAGGTACGCCGCATTCTCGAAAACGGCGGAAAATACTACACGCAGATAAAAATCGACGAGATAGCGAACCTCGGCGCGGTGAAGATACGTCTGCGCAGTTTGAAAGCCGTCGTCGGATGAAATTCCGAGTTACAAGATAAAATAACGGAAAAACCTATGGGTTTTTGAAAGGTTTAAAACCGTAATGAATAATGATTACGTAAAATTCACGGAGGAAATGAAGAAGACTCACACTATCCTCATTCCGAATATGCTGCCGATACATTTTACGCTTATAAAGCGCATATTCGAGACAAAGGGCTACAAAATGGAGCTTCTTCGGACGTCGGGGCCGCAGATAGCGGAGACGGGACTGAAATACGTACACAACGACACGTGCTACCCCGCGATACTGGTCATAGGTCAGATGCTCGATGCGCTTTTGTCGGGTAAATACGATCCGCACAAATGCGCGCTGATGCTGTTCCAGACCGGCGGAGGATGCCGTGCGTCGAACTATGTATCGCTGATGCGAAAGGCGCTGAAGGCGGCGGGAATGGAATATGTTCCCGTTGTGCCGCTTAGTCTGGCGGGAATAGAGACACACCCCGGCTTCAAAAACTCGATTTCGCTGTATCACAAGATGGCGTACGGAGTTTTGTACGGAGACCTTATGATGACGCTTGCGAATCAGACAAGGCCCTACGAGGTAAAGAAGGGGGCTGCGGACGAGCTGTGCGGGGTATGGACGGACCGTCTTGTAGACGAGCTTGCGCACAGGCGCATATCGTACTCGAAAGTAAAGAAGAACTACGATGCGATAATAAAGGATTTCGCGGCGATTGAACGCGTTAATCGGAAAGCGGTACGCGTGGGTATAGTCGGAGAAATATACGTTAAGTTCTCGCCGCTCGGCAACAACAAGCTCGAGGAGTTCCTTGTCGGAGAGGGCGCGGAGGTAGTGATGCCCGGTCTTGCGGACTTCTTCAACTACTGCTTATACAACGGCATAATGGACTATAAGCTGTACGGACACGGAAAGATATCGCACATACTGAACAAAGTCGGCTTTGAATTTTTATGCGGCAAGCAGGCAGACCAGATAGCGGCGATAAAGAAGGAAGGAACGTTCAGACCGATGACGCCGTTCAAGCACACGGTTTCGCTTGCGGGAGACTTTATCGGCTACGGTACGAAAATGGGAGAGGGCTGGCTTTTGGTAGCGGAGATGCTCGAGCTTGCCGACTCGGGTGTACCGAACATAGTATGCACACAGCCGTTCGGCTGCCTGCCGAACCACATATGCGGCAAGGGCATGATGAAGCCGATCAAGGAAGCGATACCGGGAGCGAACATTGTGGCGATAGACTACGATGCGGGAGCGTCGGCCGTAAACCAGGAAAACAGGCTTAAGCTGATGCTGGCGAGCGCCGCAAACTCACTCGATGGCGAATGAGTTTACGACAGCTCCGCCATCGGGCGAATGTTAAACCGAACGATTTAAGCAAAACCGAATTTTACAGATGGAAAACGGGAGATGAAAAATGCACCATTCCGTTGTTGTTTGCCTCGGTAAAGGCGGACAGAAGGATCAGGCCGAGGCTTTCGCGCGAAAGAACGGCTTCCCGCTTGAAACCGAGCCGGGAGAGGAGCTTACCCTCGTGTTCGACGGCAAGGGCGTATCGCTGTGCGGCTTCGGACTGAGCTATCAGGGGGATTTCGAATCCATGCTGCACCGAGTAACTGACGGACGCCTCGCGCATGAGATGCTTGTCCGCGCGGCAAAGACCGAGCGCGAAAATCCCCGCGCGATTGACGCCACGGCGGGCATGGGCGAGGACAGCTTCCTTCTTGCGGCGTACGGCTATGAGGTCACGCTGTGTGAGCAGAACCCCGTGATTGCGATTCTGCTGAAGGACGCGATACGCCGCGCAAAGCGCAATCCCGCTCTGCGTGAGATAGCGGAGCGGATGAATCTCGTTCAGTGCGACAGCATAGAGTACATGAACGGGTCCGCGTCCGCAGTCGACACGATTTATCTTGATCCCATGTTCCCCGCGCGGCGCAAGTCGGGGTTAATCAACAAAAAGCTGCAGCTGATACAGAAGCTGGAGCCTCCATGCTCCGATGAGGCAGACCTGCTCGAGGCGGCTCTGCACATGAAGCCGTCGAAGATTATAGTGAAGCGCCCGACGGGGGCGCCGAGTCTTGCGGGCCGCGCGCCGTCGTACGTTCTCGACGGCAAGGCGATACGCTACGACTGCTATGTACCGTATTAATATGAAAAGAAAAAAAGGCACATTCGCGAGAATGTGCCTTTTCGAGTGGTGTCGTTATTACTTGCCGAGAACAGCCGCGCCGATGATGCCCGCGTCGTTGCCGAGCTTGGCAATGACGATTTCGGTACGAGGTGTGCCCTCGCGTGAATATGTTTCTGCCCAAACCTTTTCGAGAAGGGGCTTTGTGAGGTATTCGCCTTCGTTGCAGATACCGCCGCCGATGGAGAGTACGTTCGGCTGGAAGATGTTGATGATGTTCGCAACACCGCATGCGAGGTAGCTGATGTATTCGTCGACAACCTCAGCGGCAACCTCGTCGCCTGCCTTCATGGCAGTGAAAGCCGTGCGCGCGGATACCTTGGAGAGATCTCCGCCTATCATTTCTTCCATGGAGGTCTTGCGGCCTGCCTTGCGCGCGTCCTCGATACGGTCCTTTGTGATGTTTACAAGACCGGTAGCGGAGCTGTACGCTTCCCAGCATCCGTGTCTGCCGCATGTGCAGGGTCTGCCGCCCTTTTCGATAACGGTATGACCGAGCTCGGCACCGGCGAAATTGAAGCCGGAGTAAACCTTGCCGTCGATTACGATACCGCCGCCCAGACCTGTGCCGAGGGTAATCATAACGGAAAACTTGGCATCCTTCGCTACACCCGCGATGGCTTCTGCCTTAGCTGCGGCGTTGGCGTCGTTTTCGATATAAACCTTCTTGCCGCCGATGAGAGCGGAGAGCTTATCTGCGATGGGATAATTTCTGAAGGGGATGTTGTTGGAGTATTCGACAACGCCCGTGTCGCTGTTGGCGGTTCCGGGAGTTGCGATGCCCGCGTACTCGATGTCGTCGAGTGTCAGTCCGCATTCCTCAACGAGCTTAAGGCAGAGAGCACCCATGTCCTCGATGATGGCGTCGCCGCCGCGCTCGGGCTTTGTGGGAGTGCTGCCTTTCTTTACGATTTCGAACTTGTCGTTAACAATACCTACGGCGATATTCGTTCCGCCGAGGTCGACTCCGATATAATACATGGTTTTTCCTCCGAAAAAACAGATTTTAAATTTGAATATATTATACAGAACATTTTTTGGAATGTCAATACAAATCTGCGATGATGTTGTACGTGATTGTATCGCACCGTGCATTGACATCGTTATGCGCACACGTATAAAGGAGGTAAAAACGCCGCGAATCCGCCGTAAAACGCGCTCTCGGCAAAATTTGTGCATTGTGTATATGTGTAGAAAATTCGTGGTCAAAATTGTGCAGTTTGCACTACAAACAACCGACACGTGTCACTGTGCCGTCACCTCATTCTTTTGTTAATTACACTTGTAACGGTAAATAAAAATTACCTCATCGAAGAATGTTAACACAAAGCCCGAATAAACGGCGAAAAACGTTCTTAAAACGGTATTAAAAGACGGTTAAATAACATTAAAGGTAAATTAAAATTACCGTATCGAAGTTTTCGATTTGACGTCACATGAGCCGCCCGTGAAGGGGGAAAAACGGATTTATAACCGTATTATTGAAAGCAACCTTTTTCGCGCTCCGCTCGGTCGTAAAAGGTGCAATACGGCAAATAGCGAATACTTGACATTTTTGTGCGGATATGCTATTATAATGGCATATAATTATCGGGATACGTGTCAATATGCACTCCCGGAAAGACTTTTCACCCCGTGATGAACGGTAATCCGTGCCGTAACGGTAAACCGTAACGGGAAAAAGGAAAGCTTTTCATTATAATTCGCCGCTCTGACACTGTGAGCACGGCGGCGCAGGAGACATTCCGACGGTCATCGGACTGTCTCATAAATTTGCAGGAGGAAGGTTCTATGAGAAAAACCACAAGCAGAAGGCTGCTCAGTCTGGCGTTGTCGTTTCTTATGACCGCATCCGCACTCGTTTCTCCCGTCCTCGCCGACGGAGAGGAAGGCGCGACTACGGACGTCAAAACGACTCTCCAGGAGATCAGCGAAACCTTTAAATCGATCTCATACGAAGAATACGTCAGCAGACACGAGGGCGCAAGCCGCGGAAGCG
This sequence comes from bacterium, assembly GCA_963642885.1. GTDB lineage: Bacteria > Bacillota > Clostridia > Oscillospirales > CAG-272 > UMGS1696. The sequence continues at coordinate 24,981 of CAVIJI010000023.1, read as the reverse complement.
GTTCGGTTACCGTAAAGGCCACCGATTACCTCGCCGATGAAACCACCGCCGACGTAAGCGTTGTGAGCGATTACGAAGGACAAAGCGGCAAGTCACTTCAGGTCTCGGATGAAGGCAAGGTGACATGGACCGTTAACGTACCGTCTGCGGGACTTTACGCGGTTAAAATCACGTACTGCTCCGTTACGGACAAGACAAACTCAATCGAACGTGTACTTTACATAAACGGTGAGGTTCCGTTCAGCGAAGCACGTTACCTTCTTATGAAGAAAACGTGGAAAAACAACTACACGGACGGCAGATTCGAGAAGGACTCCAACGGAAACGAGCTCCGTCCGACATCCTACGTACAGAAGGAGTGGAATGAATACACCTTCATCGACTCCAACGGTTACTACGCTAACCCCTTCGAGTTCTACTTCGAAAAGGGCGAAAACACACTCTCTCTCGAGGGCGTGCGCGAATCAATGGTAATCAACGAAATTACCGTATTCCCGTATGAGGACAAGATTTCGTACGACGAATACATCAGCGGAAAGCAGGAAGCTTCGACAAGCAATATCATCCATATCGATGCCGAAACTCCCGATGCCACATCCGACTATACTGTATATCCGATTTATGACCGTAAATCGTCGATTACAGAGCCTCAGGACTCCGCTAAAATCATGCTCAACACTATCGGAAGCGAAAAATGGCAGACGGTAGGCCAGTGGGTTGAATACGAATTCGATGTAGAGACCGCGGGTCTTTACGAAATCGTAATGCGTTTCAGACAGAACGAACAGACAGGTATGTATACCTCACGTAAGATATACATCGACGACGTGATTCCGTTCGAAGAAGCCAACTACGCTAAATTCAACTACGATACCAACTGGCAGGTAGAAGCAATCGGTAACGGCGCCGACACATTCCAGTTCTACCTTGAGCCCGGTACACACACACTTAAGATCGAGGTAACACTCGGCGAGCTCGGCTCGGTTGTACGTCAGGTTTCCGAAATAGTCGATTCGATCAACAACGACTACCTCGAAATTCTGAAGCTCACAGGCCCGTCTCCCGATAAATACCGTGACTACGGTTTCGGCAGAGTTCTTCCCGATGTAGTGGAAGACCTCGTAATTCAGTCTCTCGCTCTTACCGATGTTATGGATTACATCGAGGGCATGGCAAACATCAAGTCCAGCAACTCTTCGACTCTTGAGACCGCGGCTCGTTACTGCAAGCTCATGGGTACAAACGAAGACGAAATCGCGAAAAACCTTTCGAACCTTAAAGACCAGGTAAGTACGCTCGGCAACTGGGTAAACTCCGCGAAGAACCAGCCGCTCGAGATAGACTATATAAACATTCAGCCCGCATCCGCAGAGCTTCCCAAGGCAGAAGGCAACTTCTTCCAGTCTCTGTGGTATGAGCTCCGCCAGTTCGCCGCATCCTTCTACACCGACTATAACTCACTCGGCGGTTCCTCCTCTGAGGAAGCATCCGACAGGTCGATCGAAGTATGGGTTACAACAGGTCGTGACCAGGCTCAGATTATCCGTAACCTCATGGATAACGACTTCGGTCCCACATCCGGTATCGACGCTACACTTAAGCTTGTCGCAGGCGGCACACTTCTTCCGTCCGTTCTCGCAGGCGTAGGTCCCGACGTAGCACTTCCCGGTACCGGCGTAGACCCGATTCAGTACGCTATCCGTTCCGCGGTTATCGCCATTAACCCCGAAGCATATGTTGATACGGCGGATACAGATGAAGAAACAAAGGAAAACAACGCAAAGATGCGTGAAGTCTTCGCCGACTACGACGAAGTAGCCGCAAGATTTACCGAAGCCGCTATGATTCCTCTCGAACTGTACGGCAAGGTTTACGCACTCCCCGATACACAGACATGGGAAATGATGTTCTATCGTACGGATATCCTCTCCGAGCTCGGAGTTGACGTTCCGAAGACATGGGACGACCTGCTCGCCCTCATCCCGATTCTTCAGTTCAACAACATGGAAATCGGTCTTACTCAGAACTATCAGATCTTCATGTACCAGATGGGTGAAGAACTTTGGGCAGACGACGGTATGAGAATCAACCTCGACTCCAACAAGTCACTCGAAGCGTTCGAAACCATGTGCAACATGTTCACTCAGTATTCACTCTCCGTCGACTACGACTTCGCCAACCGTTTCAGAACAGGTGAAATGCCGATTGCAATCCGTACATACACGGACTACAACAACATCATCATCTTCGCTACCGAAATCGCAGGTCTTTGGGAATTCGGTCCCGTTCCCGGAACAGTTCAGGCTGACGGCTCCGTCGACAATACGGCAATGTCCTCCACATCCGCACTCGTTATAATGTCCGGTGCAAGAGACATCGAATCCGCTTGGGAATTCATGAAGTGGTACACCGATACAAAGTTCCAGGTTGACTACTCCAACGAACTCGTTGCAATCCTCGGTCCCGCAGCTAAGAACGCCACAGCCAATATGGAAGCGCTCGAAGAGCTCCCGTGGACATCCAGAGAATACAGCCAGCTTATGAAGCAGATGGATCACACCGCCGCTATCACAAACTATCCCGGATCATACATCCTCGCCCGTTATACAAGCTTCGCATTCCTCGCAGCTTATAACGATAAGGAAGACCCGGTTCAGGCAATGCTCAGCTACATCAACACTATCAACAAGGAAATCATAAGAAAGAGAACAGAGTTCAACCTTGAGACTCTCGAAATCGGTCAGACTCTCGCCTCAAAGCGTCTCGGTCAGGCAACAGAGCTTATCGAAGGACTTGACGAATCGCAGAAGAGCTCACTCGCAAACGTATCGTCCGCTATAGCGAACGAAAACATCGAAGAACTCAGAAGCGCAGCCGCAGGACTCAGCACCTCCGATGAGACGATGGCTCAGCTTTCATCCTACCTCACCGACGCGGCAAACGCTCTTGAATCCTACCTTGATTAAGTTAAGGCAAAAAGCTCTTATATAATATAATAGGTAGAAAAACTGACTGAAACAAAAAAATCTGACAAAAGGAGAGAGTTCATGTCAAACAACACTGAAAAACAAGTCAAGACACGTAAAGAAATGACTAAGGCAGAGTGGACATGGTTCCTCGTGAAGAGAAATAAAACGGCGTATTTCATGATCGCACCGTTTATGATCCTCTTCTTAATCTTCACGATCATTCCGGTCGCGCTCTCCCTCGTGCTCAGCTTAACATCCTTCAACATGCTCGAGTGGCCTAAATTCGTTTTCATGGATAACTACATTACACTGTTCCTTGATGACGACCTCTTCGTAACGGCCCTCAAAAATACACTTATCTTCGCATGCGTAACAGGCCCCGCCTCCTACATCATTTCCTTCGTAGTAGCGTGGTTCATCAACGAGCTTAATCCGAAGGTACGTGCAATCGTAACTCTTGTATTCTACGCACCGTCTATCGCAGGTAACGTATACCTCATCTGGACATACCTGTTCTCCAGTGACCAGTACGGTATCGTAAACGGTCTTCTCCTTGATATGGGCGTTATCGACTCGCCTATCAAGTTCTTCCAGAACGCATCCTACATTATGCCTCTGTGTATAATCGTTGCTCTCTGGACATCACTCGGTACATCGTTCCTTTCATTTATCGCCGGTCTTCAGGGTATCAACCGCAGCCTTTACGAGGCAGGTTCAATCGACGGTATCAAAAACAGATGGCAGGAGCTCTGGTACATCACTCTTCCTTCAATGAAGCCTCAGCTGATGTTCGGTGCTATCCTCGCTATCACAGGTTCATTCGGATTCGGCGGTATCGTTACAGCACTCGCCGGAAACCCGCCTACGGATTACGTCGGATATACTCTTACTCACCATCTTGAGGAATATCAGAACAACCGTTGGGAAGTCGGTTACGCATCGGCTATCTCCTTCATCCTCTTCCTCATGATGATCGGCGCTAACGTACTCGTTACGAAACTTATTTCAAAGGTGGGCCAGTCATGAAAAAACTAAGAACAAGAAAGCATCAGGTCGTTCTCAACAGATCCGTCGGCGGTGACGTCGGAATTACCGTAGTTCTTACGATATTCGGTATTTTCATGTTCCTCCCGATGTATTACACAATCATTCAGGCTCTTAAGCCTCTGAACGAGTTGTTCTACTTCCCGCCGAGATTCTATGTTGTAAACCCGACCCTCACAAACTTCTCAGACCTCTTCAACCTCATGGGCGACTCCTGGGTTCCGTTCTCACGTTACATTTTCAATACTGTCCTCATTTCCGTCGGCGGTACATTCGGTAACCTCGTTCTCGCTTCCCTTTGCGCGTACGCCCTCGCTAAGATCGAATTCCCCGGTGGTAAGGCTTGCTTCTGGCTCATCCAGAAATCCCTTATGTTTACCGCAACCGTTACGGGTATCGTAAACTTCATCACACTGTCCCTTATCGGCTGGATTGATACATATCTCGCCGTAATCGTTCCGGCGTGGTGCTCCACTCTCGGTCTTTACCTTATGAAGCAGTTCATGGAATCCAACATTTCCACCGAAGTTCTCGAGTCAGCAAGACTTGACGGCGCGTCCGAGTTCAGAACATTCTGGTCGATAGCAATGCCGATGGTTAAGCCCGGTTGGCTTACACTTATCGTTTACTCCTTCCAGGGTCTGTGGAACTCCGGCCAGTCCTCGTTCATCTACTCGGAACAGCTCAAAACTCTTAACTACGCAATCAGCCAGATCACAGCCGGCGGCGTTGCCCGTGCAGGCGCGACAGCTGCTTCAACCGTTGTAATGATGATAGTCCCGATTCTCGTATTCGTTATTTCACAGTCGAACATCATCGAAACAATGGGTTCAAGCGGCATGAAGGACTAAGGAGGAAAAAATGAAGAAATTTATACGCGTTCTCCTTCTTGCCTTGTGTGTTGTAATGGTTCTGCCTACCGCAGTTTGCGCATCGGTTCCCTACGCTACATATACGTATTCCTCAGACGGTGAGGTTCTCACATCTCCCGCGGCGTATGTTCCGGACACTGTAGTCGACTCAACCTATATGGGACTCAAGACGGCAATCGATGACCCCAGAGATTTGTTCGTCGGTCCCGACCAGAAGGTATATATCGTCAGCGCGGCTACTAACTCCATAGTAGTGCTCGACAGATATTATAAGTTCCTCTTCCAGATCGATTCATTCACAAACGAACACGGTGTTCCCGATACATTCAACAATCCGTCGGGCGTATTCGTAACCGAAGATTATATCTACGTTTGCGATACCGACAACAACCGTATAGTTAAGTTCGATACAGAAGGAAACTACATCAAAATCGTTCCGAAGCCGGAATCAAACCTCTTTGAGGAAGGCTCCATTTATAAGCCGGTAGCCTGCGCGGTAGACCAGTACGGACGTATCTTCGTCGTATCCTCCACCACATATCAGGGTATTATCGTGCTTAACGATGACGGCGACTTCTTCGGCTTCATCGGTGCTCAGAAGGTTACAATCAGTGCTCTCGAAATTATTTGGAGAGAGATACAGACAGATGAACAGAGAGCATATTCCGAGGAATATGTATCCACCGAGTTCAATAACATCACTATTGACAGCGACAACTTCATCTACGTAACCACATCCTCTATCGAAGAAAGCGACCAGCAGGGCGCTATCAACTCGAAATCCAAATCATCCGACTACGCCCCCGTTAAGAAGCTCAACGCTTCCGGTTCGGACGTTATGAAGCGTAACGGCTTCTATCCTCCGTCGGGTGAAGTAAGAATCACAAACCTTTCCACAGCTACAATCACAGGTGCATCCAAGATTATCGACGCAGCGTGCGGACCCGAAGGAACATGGTCTATCATAGACGAAAAGCGTTCCAAGATCTTCACATACAACGATAACGGCGACCTTCTCTTCGTATTCGGTGATAAAGGTCAGCAGACCGGTAACATCGACTCCGTTGAAGCTATAGCATATCAGGGTTCGAAGATACTCGTTCTCGACAAGACAAACGATAACTTCGTTGTTTACAGAAGAACAGAGTACGGCGATCTCCTCCTCTCCGCTATCGAGCATAACAACAACAGACAGTACGATGTAACAATCGACGACTGGACCGAAATACTCAAGAGAAACAACAACTTCGACACGGCTTATATCCAGATCGGTAAATCACTTTACCGTCAGGGTAAGTACGAAGAATCAATGGAATACTTCAAGGCCGCGTACGAAACCGAAAACTATTCTCTCTCATACAAAGAAGTACGTAAGGAATGGGCAAACAAATACTTCTGGATTATCCCGATAGTCATAGTCGTAGTTTGTATCCTTATCGCCAAGTTCTTCGGCTTCGCAGCCAAGGTTAATAAGCGTACCGCTCTTAAGCTCGGCAGAAAGAGCCTCAAGGAAGAACTCCTCTACGCGTTCCATGTTATCCTCCATCCGTTCGACGGATTCTGGGATCTTAAGCATGAAAAGCGCGGCTCCGTAAGAAGCGCTCTCGTTATCCTTATAATAACGATACTCGCGTACTACTACAACACTATCGGTCAGGGCTATATCTTCAATCCCTATCCGTCAACGGCATTCAACATCATGTCCTCGGTATCGGCAGTTCTCGCACCTCTGCTCCTCTGGGTAGTAGCTAACTGGTGTCTGACGACTCTGTTCGAGGGTGAAGGAAGCATGAGCGACATTTTCACCGCATCCTGCTACTGCCTCACACCTCTTCCGCTCATCATGATTCCCGTAACAATCGCCACAAACTTCCTCACTGCATCCGAAGGCGGTATCGTTACAATGCTCGTAAGCTTTGCATATATCTGGCTCGGACTGCTCGTATTCTTCGGAATGATGGTAACACATGACTATTCCGCAGGTAAGAACATCCTCACATGCATAGCGACTATTGTTGGTATGGCGTTCATCATGTTCATAGGCATACTGTTCTCCAGCCTTATGGCTAAGATAGTAAGCTTCGTTACAAACATCGTAGAAGAAATCACGTACCGGTTGTAAACAGAGAGAAGGAGATTAGATATGAAATTAAAAAGAATTATTTCAGCATTCTTGACTCTGGTTATGCTGGTTAGCTCGATGGTAGTATCCGCAGACGCCGCATGGGCCGATAAGGTAGACGAGGACGGCGACCCGATAATCAACTACCTTACACAGGTTTACGATACACCCGAGGCTAAGCTTGCCGACATGGTACTTGTCAAGGAAGCTTACGGATTCCAGCTTTACTACGAGGAATTCACAGGCGAATTCGCGCTTGTTAAAACAAGCACAGGAGAGGTTCTCTTCTCCAACCCCTACGATATCAACTCCGGATATCAGACAATATCCGACCCCATTAAGCAGGAGCTCCTTTCACAGCTGACAATCACCTACCTCGAGAACGACGTTCAGAAGACGATGAACAGCTACACGGAAGCTGCCCTCAGAGGTCAGATTACAATGAAGAATATCAAAGGCGGTATCCGCTGCGAATACATCCTCGGTGAAGAGCAGACAACACGTCTCGTACCGAGAATGATCAAAGTAGAACGCTTTGAAGAGCTCATTCTCGCCAACGTCGATGACGATTGGTACTATCAGAAGCTCACATCCTTCTATACAAAGAAGGATAAGGATGACCCCAGCTTGACAGAACGTGGTGTTGCCGAAATGCAGGCAAAGTTCCCGATCACAATTGAAATGGCAGTTTATGTATGCGACCCTGACATCAAAGCCAGAGAGCTCAGAGAACTTGAAACCATTGTCAAGACATTCTGTCCGAACTACACATACGAAGAACTCGACTACGACCACGAGCTCACCAACTACACAGGTGCAGACGCAGCTCCGCCGAGATTCCGTATGAGCCTTGAGTATACCCTTAACGAGAACGGTCTCGAAGTAAGACTTCCCGCAAACGGTATCGAGTTCGATGAATCCGCTTATCAGTTCCAGACCGTTAACATTCTCCCCTACTTCGGTGCGGGCAGCAATGAATACAACGGTTACTCTGTAATCCCCGACGGTTCCGGCGCAATCATCAGATTCGAAGATTTCACGGGCAAGTCGGTTAACATCGCCGGAACAATCTACGGCTCCGACTACGCTTACCACGAAATCGACGGTCAGCACTCCGAAGCAATGAGACTTCCTTACTACGGCGTAGTAACCGAGTATTCAAAGGAAATGTCACTCATTAAGGCAGCCGAAGCTCTCGAAGCAGCGGAAGCCGCAGCTGAGGAACAGCTCGCAATCGACCAGGCGGCTATAGACGCAGCCAAGGCCGAGGCAGAAGCTAACGGCGAAACCTACGTAGGCGCGACAACAGCCACAAAGCAGGAAGTTGTGGTAGAACCCGATACTACCGTTACAACCAACTCCGGCTTCGTAGCTATAATCACCGAGGGTGACTCACTCGCTAAGCTCATGGCAGTATGCGGCGGTTCACTCCACCCCTATAACACAGTATACGCAATGTTCACACCTCGTCCGTCCGACGAATACAACCTCGCGGATTCAATCTCCGTCAGCGGAAACGCTACATGGACTGTTACATCCAAGAGAAAGTATACGGGAAGCTATCGTATTCAGTACACATTCCTCTCCGACACAAGACTTGCGGAGGAGTACGGTCTTGATGACTACTACGAAGCAGACTGGACAGGCATGGCAACGGCTTATCGTGATTATCTGACCGAAAAGGGCGATATCACAAAGCTCACCGCAGAAGAAGTTAAGAGCGACATTCCGCTTTACATCGAAACCTTCGGTTCGATAGAAACAACGGAAAGAGTATTCTCCTTCCCCGTAGAAGTAGATACACCTCTTACAACATTCGAAGACATTAAGACAATGTACTCCGAGCTTACCGAGCTCGGTGTAGGCAACATCAACTTCAAGCTCACGGGCTATGCTAACGGCGGTCTCCGCGCAACATATCCTCACAGACTGAAGTGGACTAAGGAAATCGGCGGAAACGACGGTTTCAAGGATCTCGTATCCTACGCAAGCGAAAACGGATTCAAGGTATATCCCGACTTCGATTTCGTTTACATGAAGATGAGCGGATTCATGGACGGTATCAACCTCAGAAAGCATGCCGTACGTACAATCGACGACCGTTATACCACAAGACGTGCGTATGACGCCGCTACACAGTCGTTCGACAGATCGTTCTCCATCGCGCTCTCTCCCTCATACTTCGAAGAGCTTTACGAGCAGTTCGCTCCCAAGTATCTCGAATACGGCAACGATGCTATCTCGGTATCGACACTCGGTACGGACCTCAACTCCGACTTTGACGAGGATGAGCCTTACCACCGCGAGGATGACAAGGAATTCACGGTTGACACACTCCAGGCTATCGACGAAGATTACTCCAGCGTAATGATCGAAGGCGGTAACGCTTACGCTCTCAAGTACGCGGATGTTATCCTCGAAGCTTCGCTTACATCATCCGGCAACTCCAAGGCATCCCAGTCCATTCCTTTCCTCGGTATGGTTCTCCACGGCTCCAAGGTATTCACAGGCTCCGCTACGAACATGGAAGGCGACATCAATGAGTCCATTCTGAACGCTATCGAAAACGGTGCGGCAATGTACTTCATTCTCTCCTACCAGAACAACAGCGAGCTCAAGGAAAGCGAAACACTTTCCAAGTACTACTCCGTAGCATACGACATTTGGAAGGAAGACGTAGCATCTTATTACACCAAGCTCAATGACGCTATCAAGGATCTCCAGACATCGTACATCGTAGACCACGAATTCCTCGACGCAGAGCGTATTCCCGACGAAGACGAAGCGGAAGCTGACCGTATCGCCGAGGAAGAAGCAGCTAAGCTTGCCGAAGAAGAAGCAGCACTTGAAGCCGAAAAGGCAGAGAGAGCCGCAAGACTCGCAGCAAGACTTTCCGGTACAACCGTAGAGGAAACAGCTGCTGAAGAAACAACCGAAGCAACGGAGACAACGGAAACAACGGTTGACGAGGAAACAGGCGCTACACTGAACGAATTCGGCGAAGAAATCGTAGCCGAAGAGGAAGAAGAAGAAGTGGTAGCCGACAAGTACATGACAACGGTAGGCTCCGTAGTTCGTGTTGAATACGAAGGAAACGTTAACTTCATCCTCAACTACAACTCATACGCAATTAAAGTTGTTTACGAAGGACAGACATACGAAATCGCGGGTCTTGACTTCGTAAGAATAGACTAATGAAAGGGGAGTGCATTAATGAACTTAAATATTGACGCCGGCAAGGGCGGAAAGAAGCAGAAGATTCAAGTCGATGCTCCCGGCAAAAAAAGAAAACGCGGCGCGTCATTGGACGTTAAGCAGGCCAGAGCAGGTTGGCTCTTCATTCTCCCCTTCGTAATCGGATTCGTACTGATTTACATTCCCATTATTTTCGACTCCATCCGTTACTCGTTCAACGAGATCGACATTCTTGTCGGCGGCGGTTACAAGCTGACCTTCGTAGGATGGAAAAACTACTCCGACGCATTGTTCGTAGATACGTCATACGTCACAACCCTTGTAAGCGGCTTGAAACAGCTCGTGCTTGACATTCCGTCAATCGTGCTCTTCTCATTGTTCGTAGCTATCATTCTTAACCAGAAGATAGCGGGACGTGCCGCTTTCCGTGCGATATTCTTCATCCCGGTTATTCTTACAACCGGTCTTATCGCGGACATCGACAAGGCCAACACCCTTTCGGATTACATGGAATCCTCAACAGGTATTGACGATGGTTCAGGCCAGACGTCAACCGCAACCGAGATCGTATCCGTTCTCGATGTAGAAAGACTTTTCGACAACATGATGGTAGGTACCGAAGTTGTGGAATACGTTGTTCAGATGGTTAACAACATCTTCAACATCGTAAACCGCTGCGGTGTACAGATGCTTATCTTCCTCTCCGCACTTCAGTCTATCTCTCCCGCTATTTACGAATCCTGCTCTATCGACGGTGCGTCCGGTTGGGAAACCTTCTGGAAGATAACCCTCCCGATGGTAAGCCCTCAGATTCTCGTAAATACGGTATACACCATCATCGATGCGTTTACGTCTTCCGATAACCAGGTAATGACCTACATTTCACAGGTTTACGAAGAAGCCGACGGTAACGTTCTTTCATCCGCAATGTCATGGATGTACTTCCTCATAGTTATCCTCTTCATCGCGGCTGTATCGGGACTCCTCAGCGCGTTCGTATTCTATCAAAAGAGAGACTGAGAAAGGAGGATATAATTTATGAACAACGCACAAACCGCACCTAAAGTAACAAAAGAAACAAAAAATACTATTAAAGTCGATTTTGAACGTACGCCGTTCTGGGAAAGAGTAAGAGCTAAGCTCATTAACCTCTACACCCTCAAGAAAGTAATATGGTATCTGTTCAGATTCCTTCTCCTGCTCGGTATTTCCTACGTAATTCTCTTCCCGTTCTTCTCGAAAATCTCCTCTTCCTTCATGGGACGCGAAGACTTCGTTGATGTAACCGTAAGACTTATCCCGAAACATCCGACACTCGAGACCTACAAGGCGATTATCACGGATAACGGATATTTGGAAGCACTTCTCAACACCTTTATCCTCTCCCTTACCTGCGGTCTTATCCAGACATTCCTCTGCTGCTTCATCGCATACGGATTCGCAAGATTCAAGTTCAAGGGCAACAAGCTCCTCTTCCTCTGCGTAATCTTCACGATGGTAGTTCCGCATACTACTCTCCAGCTTTCCCTCTTCATGAAGTTCAGATACTTCGACGTTCTGAATATTATGAAGCTGCTCGGCGGCGGAGTTATAGACTCGCTGAACGTTACAGGCGGCTTAACCTCGATCAACATGATCAATACCAACTGGCCTCTTTACATACTCTCCCTGACAGGTCTTGCGTATAAGAACGGTCTGTTCATCTTCATGCTCCGTCAGTTCTTCCGCAACCTCCCCGCAGAGCTCGAAGAGTCCGCGTGCCTCGATGGTGCAGGCGTTATGAAGACCTTCGTAAGCATTATCCTCCCCCTGTCCGTTACAATGATGGTAACAGTATTCATGTTCGCATTCTGCTGGCAGTGGACCGATAACTTCTATACAGAACTCTTCTTCACAACTGCAGGTGAAAAGCTCCTGCCCGATATCATCAAGATTCCTAAATCCCTTGATACTCAGTACGCAGGTCAGTCACTCTATACCGCCGCTATCAACAATACCGCCGGTATCCTCATCATCGCTCCCCTGATCGTCCTCTACCTCTTCGGTCAGAAGTACATCGTTCAGGGTATCGAATCCTCCGGTCTGACAGCTCAGTAATATATAGCACGGCTGCAGTAATCCCGCAGTACAGGCTTACAAAAGTTATGTGAGCCATGTAATACAGTAAAAGGGAACGGACGCTTCTTTAAAAAGAAGCTTGGCAAGAAACCTAAAGAAAATCCCGCTCGGCAATCTCCTAAAGGAGACTGCCAAGCGGGATTTTTTTAAGTTTTTGCGGAGCTTTTTTCAAAAAGCGACCCGTACTCTTTTACCGAATATATAGTTTATATAGCCTCTGTAGGCTTACACTGCGGGATTACTGCAGTCCCGCTACGTATTCCTCGAGGCAGAGGCCGCTGTCGTGGATTATCTTTGCGTGGTAGCGACCTACGTAGCGGTAGTGCCACGGCTCGAATTGGATTGTTGTTATATCGACCTTGTCTTTCGGGAAGCGGAGAATGAATCCGAACTTCCAAGCGTTTTCGCTGAGCCATTCGTATTCGGGCTCGTACTCGAAATCAGTCGTAAACGTGCCGAGCGTGTCCATGTCAACCGCAAGTCCTGTCTGATGCTCGCTCGTGCCGGGCCGTGTCGAATACGTCAGAACTATAGCCTCGGCTTCCTCCTGAGTCAGAGAAGGATCAGCCGCCATTTCGTTTGCCGTGTATGTCGTGAAGAGCGTGTTTTGATACGTGTATGTCCTGAATCCGCTGTATACGGCCATGTTGTAGTAGCCGGCGGCGTACATCTCCTGATATAAAGCCTCAAGCGACTTGCACGCGTACTCGCGCAGCTGCTGAGTCTTACGCGCAGTGCTCGTGTACTTCACATCCATCAAATCCGTGGGAATGTAGTCCTCCGTGAGAGTGTTCTCCGTGTTAACAAGCGTGAGGAACGCATCCCGTAAATCTCCCGTCGGATTCATGTACTTCTCGTAGTCGGAAAGATCCGTGGCGAAAACCACATCCGCCTCGGTTTCCTCCGCTTTGTCAGTGTCGTCCGCAGATACCGCGGTCGTCTCCGTTACTATGTCGGGATCCATCTCAACGGTCTCAAGCTCGTCTGCCCACTTCAGCTTGAACGAAACTGGGAGATAAACCGTCACCTGAGCGTCTGAGTTGACCTCGTCCTTGATGCGGGCTATCGTTACAGTCGACCTCGAGCGGTTGTAAACAACGGATATGTTTTCCATGTAGTCAGACACAAACTTCGTCGATACCCAGATTTTCTCGCCAATGAGCTTGTTCGGTATGTCAAGCGTAACGTCCTGCCCGTTTATCGTAACCTTGTACATGTCGGTGTAGAAAACTATGATTTCTTCGTTTCCGTCACCTGCGGCAGTCTGCGACGCTTCTACGGAGTTCGATAAAATAAACTTCATCTCGTCCGCACTGCCGCTTTCGTAAAATCCGATATAATCCGCAAGATCGTTGAAGCAGAAGTAAACCCTGCTGTTTGATATAACATCGTCAGCCGATGCCGAGCGTACCTTCGCACCGCCGTAGTAGTAATCGATCTTGCTCGGCTCACTCACAGCGTCGGGAGCAGAGCGGAAGAATATCAGAAAAATCAAACCGAACACAGCGGTTAAGATAAAGAGGATGATGAAGAATATGAGCAAACGCCCGCCGAGTATCTTCAGTCCCTCACGCCTACGTGCCTGCCGTTCCTTCTTCCGCCGAGCTTTTTCGTATTCCGTTCGCCGCTTTTTCTCGATTTCACGCCGCCTGATTTCCTCGGGGGTCAACCGCCTTCGAGGAGGCGCGTTCTGCCTGCTTTGATTGTAATTGTAATTGTTATTGTTCAAATCCCCACCTCCCGTTGTATTACCGTATAAATAAAGCAAAGCTTCACGCCCGTGAGCAAGCTCCACCGCAGTGAAGACCACTCAACACAAACGGTGAAGCTTTGCTTCGTTTGCGGAAAAGAAGAATCAATACAAAGACAGATTAATTCGTTATTTTGTTTCTATAATGTTGAAAAACGGACTTTCGGGAGAGTTCAGCAGACGTACCTGCGTAATGCTGAAGCGAAAACGCGATTCCGTCGCGAAAAAATCACTCAGCTCCTTGCCCTCGAGCGCTCCCTCGGGATGGCCGGGATAAACGGCTACACAAAGTATCGAGTCCTCTCCGAGCATCTCAATAGCGGCCTTTACCGCGGGGAGCGTGGTAGTGCGCTTGGTAGTAAGCTGCTTGTGTCCGCTGCCGGGGAGATATCCCAGATTGAACATCCCCGCCTTGATTTTGCCGCCGATAAACTCACCCGCCCTGTCGTGTGACGCGCAGATTAAGTGCCAGTTGTCGGGACAGCGGTTTTCTCTGAGATTACGCTCGGTTGAAATAAGAGCAGCCTCCTGTATGTCAAACGCGTATACGTGCCCTCTCTCTCCCACAGCCTTCGAGAGAAAAACGGTGTCGTATCCGTTTCCCATCGTGAAGTCAACCGCAGTGTCGCCCTCATGAAGATGAGGAAGTATGAATTTCTTCTGCAGTGATAATAAATCTACCACTTCGATTTACCTCAGGCGTTCTGTGTCAGCGCGTATGCCTTGTCGAATGCGGCAAGGTTTAAATCCAGCGCCTTTGCGGGAACACAAGCGGCAACTGCCGCGCGAAGTATGTCGTGATTGAAGCCGAGAACGCTTGACGCGAGTCCGATAAGAGCTACGTTGGAAGCACGAACATTGCCCGCTTCTTCCGCTATGGATTGAGCGTCATACGCACGAACATCAACACCGAGTGCCTTCATGTCGGGAATTATGTCGCTCGGATATTCGGCGGCGCCCGTGATAACGGGCATGGGATTTATCTGCTGTGTCGAGGTAACGATAACTCCGCCCGTTTTGAGATTCGGAAGCCAGCGCGCAGCCTCGAGAAGCTCGAAGCTTAAAATTACATCGGCATCTCCCTTGCAGATGACGGGTGAGTAAACCTCGTCGCCGTAACGCACATAGGTAACAACCGAGCCGCCGCGCTGAGACATTCCGTGTACCTCGGAAACCTTGACGTCAAGTCCGGAGTCCATTGCGGCGCGTCCGAGAATTTTCGAGGCGAGAAGCGTACCCTGTCCGCCGACGCCTACTATCATTATATTCTTGTTCATATATGTACCACCATTGAATTTATGTTGTGAGAAAACGCGGCGAGCGATTAAAGCGCACCGAACTTGCACATCTGAGAGCAGAGTCCGCAGCCGACACACATTGTCTTGTCGATTTTCGCTTTTTTGTTTTCAATTGAAATGCACGGGCATCCGATCTTCATGCAGGATTTGCAGCCTACGCACTTCGTCTCGTCTACCGTGAACGGCGGGTTCTTTACCGCGGTCTTGAGAAGAGCGCACGGACGGCGTGCTATTATGACGGAAGCATAGTCGGAGGCAACCTCTTCCTTGATAACACGCTCGAGCTCCGCGAGATTTCCGGGATCGACGGCACGAATGTGCTCACGCGCGATTCCGAGAGACGCGCAGATGTCCTCGAGACAAAGGTTGGGCGCCTTCTCTCCCATGAGAGTCTTGCCCGTGAGAGGATTGTCCTGGTGACCCGTCATACCCGTTATACTGTTGTCGAGAATGATGTTGGTGGTCTTGCCGCCGTTGTATACGACGTTAACAAGTCCCGTCATGCCGCTGTGCATGAAGGTGGAGTCTCCTATAACGGAGACGTACTTGTCTTCTTCGCCGCGTACCTTTGCCGTGCCGTGGAGTGAGGAAATAGACGCACCCATGCAGTAAACGGAGTCGATGGCGGAAAGAGGAGCGACGGCTCCGAGAGTGTAGCAGCCGATATCACCGGATACACGGAGCTTCAGCTTCGAGAGCGTATAGAATACGCCGCGGTGAGGACATCCGGGGCAAAGAACGGGCGGACGGGGCGGAATGGGCGAGCCGAGCTCCGCGTAATCCGCTTCCTCGCCGAGCAGTCTTTCGCGAAGAAGCTGTTCGCTGTACTCGTCGCAAAGGGGAAGAACATCCTTGCCGATAACATTTATGCCGAGCGATTTGCAGTGGCTTTCGATAACGGGATCAAGCTCCTCGATAACATATACCGTCTCGTGAGCGGACGCGAAATCCTTGATGAGCTTTTCGGGAAGCGGATTTACAAGACCGAGCTTGAGGTAGTCCGCGCGCTTGCCGAAGGCTTCCTTCGAATAGTTGTAGCAGTTGCCCGCGGTGATAATGCCGACGGACGAGCCGTTGTCTTCGATTCTGTTGAGTGATGTGGTTTCGGCGAACTCACGCAGAGCCTTTAAATGCTCCTCGACTACGATGTGACGCTTTTTCGCGTTGCCGGGCATCATAACATGCTTTGCGGCGTTCTTCTCGTAGGGAAGAATTTCACGCTCCGTTCTTTCACCCTCCTCGACCGGGGAACGGGAGTGGCTTACACGTGTGGTAAGACGGAAAATGAACGGCGTGTCGAATTTCTCGGACAGATCAAGCGCCTGCATGATGTACTCGCGGCACTCCGCGGAGTTCGCGGGCTCAACCATCGGAAGTTTTGCGGATATCGCGTAGTGACGGCTGTCCTGCTCGTTCTGAGAGGAGTGCATTCCGGGGTCGTCGGCAACGCCGATGACAAAGCCCGCACCTACACCGGTGTATGCGGTGACGAACATGGGATCCGCCGCAACGTTCAGTCCGACATGCTTCATACCGCAGAAGGATCTTCCTCCGCCGATGGATGCGCCGAGTGCGGCCTCGAAGGCAACCTTTTCATTCGGAGCCCATTCGCTGTACATTTCTTTGTATTGAGCGGTATTCTCGGTAATCTCCGTGCTGGGAGTTCCGGGATAACTGGAAACAAAACGCACGCCCGCCTCGTAAAGACCGCGGGCAGCGGCTTCGTTTCCCAGCATCAGTTTTTTCATATGATTTCTCCTTGGGATGGAATTGATATAATAATGCTATTCTATAACATAGGATAATTATACCACGAATATTCTATATTTGCAAGGAAAGCGGGGGCTTATTTTCCATTCTGTATTATAAAAATACAATTTTTCCCGTTTTCCGTTTAGTTACTTTCTTTCGAGCAGATTTTTGTTTATAAGACAGTATCCGAAACCGACGAGGTCGGCGAGTCCCCAGCCGATGGGAATGGCCGCCCATATACCGACCTCTCCGACATCGGGCGCAAGCAGATACGCGAGAACCACTCTCGTTCCGAGTGATATTACCGTAAGTATCACCGACATTCCCGGTCTTTTGACTGCACGGTAAAAGCCGTAGAGTAAAAACAGACATCCTATGCCGAAGTAAAACGCGCCCTCGATTCGAAGGTACCTCACTCCCGACGCGAGTACGGCAACATCCTCCGCGCGAACGAAAATCCTCATGAGAGGTTCGGCGAATACAAAGACGAGCAGGGAGACAACAAGCGAAAATCCGACTGAAAGCGCGGCCGCGCGGATAAAGCCCTTCTTAATGCGTTCCTTCTCGCCGGCTCCGTAATTCTGCGCCGCAAAGGTCGAAAAGGCGTTTCCGAAATCCTGTACGGGCAGATAGGCGAAGGTGTCTATCTTCACCGCCGCGGCGAACGCCGCCATGGTAACGGCGCCGAAGCTGTCCACAAGACGCTGTATAAGCAGTATGCCGAAATTCATCGCCGACTGCTGAACGCAGGTCAGAAGAGACAGGTCGCATATCTCACGCAGGATTTTCCCGTTCCGCTTGAAGTGCCGTCCGCTCGGCATGAATTGACGGCAGTGACGCACGAAATAAACGCACATTCCCACGGCCGATACGTATTGAGCTATGACGGTTGCCGCGGCCGCTCCGCCTATGCCGAAGCGCATGACGGGCACAAACAGTATATCGAGAGCTGTATTCAGCACAGCCGACACCGCGAGAAAGCACAGCGGCGCAACCGAATTTCCCACCGCGCGGAAAAAGCAGGCGAAAAAATTATATACGGACGTTGCCGCGATGCCCGAAAATATTATAACAAGGTACAGTCTCATGTCGGAGTACAGCTCGTCGGGAACGGCGAGAAAACGCAGTATGGGATCGATGAAGGCGTAAACCGCGGCGTTCAGTACGGCGGTAAGCGCGGATATAAGCACGACCGAGTGCGCGGCGGCGGCCTTCAGTCCTTCACGGTCTCCGTTTCCGTAGTAAACCGAGAACAGAGCACCCGCTCCCATAGAGAGACCGAGAAAAACGGACGTAAGAAACGTCATCAGCGTGTACGCGCTTCCGACAGCCGCCAGAGCGTTTTTACCGAGAGCCTGACCCACGATAAGTGTGTCGGTTATGTTGTAAAGCTGCTGAAGAAGGTTTCCCGCCATCATCGGCAGCGAAAAGAGGACAAGGCTTTTTAAAATACTGCCCTTTGTGAGATCACGATACATGTCTTACCTCATGAGGATGTTGTGAATGAGAAAAAAAGACAGGGGCGAAAACCGCTGTCCGCGCCCCTGTCAATACGGTATACGAAATTACAGGTCGATTTCGACTTCGTGACCGCACGCGTTGGAGCGGATGATGCCGTCGATGATTGCCTGGTTGTATATAATCTGAGATGTCGGAATCGGAGCGCCCGTGCCGTTCTGAACGGCGTCTACAAACGCGCGAATCTTGGATTCGAACATACCCATCTTAACGTTGTTGCCGTCAACGGGAATTTCCGTGGCAACCTGCTTGCCCTCTGCGTCGTCCTTGTAAAGAACGAGGTCGCCTGCGGCGCCGTCCCAGCAGCAGCCTACGGGAGCCTTAACCTTAAGACCTGCCTCTGTTCCGAAGAAGAGTGAGTCGCCGGTCGTATCCATGTTCATTGCCCATGATGCACGGTAGTCGATGATGATGTCGCCCTCGCAGCGAATCATAGCTACGGCGAAGTCATCGTCAACGGTGAAGCGGGAAGCTTCGGCATACTTTGCGGGGTTCTTTCCGAAATAAGCGAACTGCTTAGCGGAAACGGTGAGCGGCTTCGGATAGCCGATCGAGTTGAGCGCGAAATCGAGGCCGTAGCAGCCGATATCGCCGACCGCACCTACAGCGGCCTTATCCTTCTCGATGAATGTACGTCCGGGGATACCCTTTACTCTGCCGCCGCCTACTACAACGTAGTAAACCTTGCCGAGAGCGCCGGAGGAGATAACCTCGCGAACCTTCTTTACGTTTGCGCCGTAACGAGGCTGGAAGCCTACGGTTACGAAGTGGCCGGTGGCCTTCTCAACGGCACGGATGGCCTTAGCCTCATCGAGAGTAACGCACATCGGCTTCTCGAGCATAACATCCTTGCCGGATGTAAGAGCGCAGATTGTGGGAGCGGCGTGCTGTGAGTTGTATGTGCATACGGAAACGGCGTCTATGTCGTCTCTTGCGCACAGCTCTTCGTGTGTTTCGTATGCGGTAGCTTCGGTCCAGCCGAACTCGTCGAGGAATTTTCTCGCTTTACCGGGAATGATATCGGCGCCCGCAACGATTTCGACGTCGTCGAACTGCTTGTAGGCGTTAGCGTGAGCGTGAGCGATTCCGCCCGTACCGATGATACCTATTCTGAGCTTTTTCTTTTCCATTTTATTGTATCTCCTTTTCGGATAAATAAATTTGCGTTTTACACGTCAAAGCAATTATAACACCGGCGATTGTCTTTTGCAAGAGAAATCGCTCACCTCGGACATTTTATTTATCGAAAAAAATTTTCGAAAAAATCGATAACACGGGAACATTTCGACGTCACGCGCGTCTAATGGGTGCATACGAAAAAACACGTTCCCGTCGCGTATTGCTCACGCGGGAATCACATGCTTTTTCGAATATTATCGAAAGGATAGATATTATCATGAAAAAATTCTTATCATTGGTGCTTGCGATTCTTATGATTGCAAGTGTTGCCGTAACGGTAGGCGCGTCCTCCACAGGCAATCCCGTAGGAATCGAAGACATATTCGACTACTACAAAAAGTTCTATTCAAGCAATTCACTCTCATCGAACTCATGCTACGACTATGACGACGATGACATTTACAGCACATGGTACGGCTCATGCCCGAAGTGCAAGGGTTATGCGTTCTTCTTCGTTTACGACGGAGCCATCAGATACGTATGCCTCGAGTCCGGCTGCGGCAAGACAGGCACACTCGACTACAAGTACAACGAGACCGAAACATCTTCCGTAAAATGCCCGACCTGCAAGAAGACCTCGGGTGTATACCACATTGACCGTGTATACGATTCCGAAACAGGCAAGTTCACGGACACATATTTCTGCGTATACTGCCGTGAATCCTTCAAGGACACCGCGTCCTCCGTATATCCGAAGGAAACACCCGATGACATCGAATGCGGCAAGTCGGGTTGCAAAAAGGATGCCGAGTTCCAGTATTACACATACACAGACGGTGTACTTTGCGCGTACTTCCGCTGCGACAACGGACACTACACAAAGAAGGTTATGTCCGGCGAAAGATACTACGACTACTTCTACTCGATCAAGGTAATCACCTCCAAGGGCGGAGATTACTATGTAAAAGGCGGAGAAAAGGCAGCGTACGGTGAAAAGAAGACAATCACCTTCGAGGCTGACAAGGGATACATTCTCACGGAAGTATATGTAAACGGCGAAAAGGTTGATTTCACGGATGACCAGATCAAGGTTACCGTAAAGAGCAACACTGTAGTACGTGCGTACTTCACAAAGATATCCTCACTTAAGGAATACAAGATTACCGCATCCGCTACAAACGGCGGCAAGATTACCGCTACGGTAAACGGCAAGTCGGTATCCGACGTATCCAAGATTAAGGCGAAGTACTCCGACAAGGTAGTATATCGTTTTGTTCCCTCCTCGTCCAACTATTCTGTTTCCTCCGTTAAGGTAAACGGCAAGTCCGTCGGCAAGGTAGCGACCTACACCGTAAACGGAATTACCGCAGACACTAAGATCGAAGTTACATTCAAGTGGAACTGCCCCTACGATGATGTTAAGTCCACGGACAAGTACTATGCCGCTATCGAATATGTAACCGAGGCAGGCATACTTCAGGGTTCGAAGTCCGGCACGACACTCAAGCCGAAATACAACTTCAACGGTTCACGTGCCGTTACGGTAAAGACATTTGCCTGCGCTCTCGCCGAAATGGCAGATGTAAACAACAAGCTTTCCAACAACACTCAGAGAGTAGACTGGGCTGAAAAGTACGGTCTTATAGATGAGGATGAGGACACAAGCGTAATATGCGGAGTAAAGAGAGCGTGCGACATGGTTGACGTATATCTCGAGGTACTCGAGGACAAGAACGATGTATCGTTCGACGATTTCGACCGTGACGACACAGCCAAGGAAAACTGCATATCGATAGGCATGGTTACGTCTTCCGTATACAAGAAGAACCGCAACCTGACCAAGAACGATCTCGCGTCGGTTCTCTATCTCATAGCAAATCTCGAATACGACGACTGACGGCGGAGTATTCTATAACTTAAAAGTGAAGAAATAAACCGCCGTCTCGAGGATGCATCATACAATGATGCATCCTCCGTTTTTTAGGCTGAAATTTGGTGGGCGGATAAACTTAACTATAGGTAGTGGAGTTAACCACCGCCGACCTCCTCCGTTTTTTAGGCTGAAATTTGGGGAGCGGAGTATTCTATAACATAAAAGTGAAGAAATAAACCGCCGTCTCGCACCGTTTTTTAGGCTTGGATTTGGGGAGCATCTATATCGAATCTCACATTAAATATACAAGAGGGGCATCGCTTCGGGGATGCTCTTTTTGTTTGCGTATATACCCGTAAATAATTCACACGCGGTGATTGAAATCGGGGATGTTATTTGCTATAATAAGGCGTATGAACAAGATAGCTTTATTTTTTAAAAAATACTTCGGCGAGAACGAGTGCGAGTGTGATTTCAAGATACGTTTTAACGACCGCACGCTCTGGACGCTCATTCTTCCGCTGATAGTGGAGCAGTTTCTCGGCACGCTCATGGGAATTGCCGACAGCATAATGGTATCGTCGCAGGGAGATGCCGCCGTATCGGGAGTATCTCTTGTCGACATGATTTTCGTATTGTTTTTCAACATGTTTACCGCGCTTGCCACAGGGGGAGCGGTTGTTGCGAGCAGGGCTATAGGAGAGGGAAAGCCCGACAAGGCACGCCGTTCGGCATCATGTCTGCTTGTAATATGCGCGGCGGCGTCGATTTCGCTGATGGTGCTTGTGTACATATTCGACACGCGGCTGCTGCGACTGCTTTTCGGCTCGATTGAGGACGATGTAATGGCGGCGGCGGAGACATACATGCGTGTTACGCTTATATCGTTCCCGATGGTTGCGCTGTACAGTGCGGCTGCGGCGTTATTCCGTTCCGAGGGCAACTCGAAGATATCGATGATTACGCAGACTGCCGTGAACGTATTCAACATAGCGGGAAACGCGATTTTCATATTCGTATTCAAGTGGGGAATATTCGGGGCGGCTCTTGCTACTTTACTCGGACGTGCGTTTTCGTGTATATATTTACTCATCAAGCTTGCGGACAGGCGAAACACCATATATGTAAATTACGGGAAGCTGTTCGGCGAGAACGGTTCGGGAGCGTTATATAAGAGCATACTGTCTGTCGGTTTACCCGGCAGTCTCGAGAGCGGCACGTTCCAGCTCGGAAGGATACTTGTGCTGTCGATAATATCGACCTTCGGCACGGTACAGATAACGGCGAACGCCGTAGCGAACAACATAGACGGATTCGGAGTAATGGTAGGCAGTGCGTTCAGCTATGCGATTGTTACCGTAATAGGGCAATGTGTGGGAGCCGACGACTACAGGGCGGTGAAGTACTACACATCGAAGCTGCTGAGGCTCTCGATTCTGTCGGAGGGAATATTCAACGCGCTGTTATTCGCCTCACTTCCGTTCCTTCTTTCGCTGTACAGCATCACGGCCGAGGCACGTTCTCTTGCCGTGATACTGATATGCATACACAACATAACGGCGGTAGCGTTATGGACGCATTCGTTTGTTCTTCCGGGAGCGATGAAGGCGACGGGAGATGCGAAGTACGTTATGGTGGTAGCGGTATTATCGATGTTCATTTTCCGTGTGGGACTGTCGTACATTCTGGGAATCAGGTTCGGAATGGGAGCGATAGGAGTATGGATATCGATGATAGTGGACTGGATAGTACGAATAATCTGTTTCGGTTCGAAGTGGAGAAGTGTTTTAAAGAAGAACTCCGTGTAAGAACGAAATTTATTACAATATAAATACAAAGAAGAAAGGGCTGAAAAAAATGAAAGCATACGGCAAAAAGACATGGCTTATACCCGACACGTATTTAAACTCGGTATCGAAGAACGCGAGTGTATCTCACGAGGCGATATGTGTAATCAACACCTCGGACGTTGATGCGGAGATATCGCTGACGTTATTTTTCGAGGACAGGGAAGCAAGGCAGGATTTCCATTCGTTCTGTCCCAAGATGAAGACGCATCACATCAGGATGGACAAGCTGAGAAGCGACAGCGGCGAGCCGATTCCGCGCGACACGCCTTACGCGGTACTTATCGAATCGAACACGCCCATAGTATGTCAATATTCGCGTCTTGACACGAGCGCGCCCGAGATGGCGCTCATGACGACGATAGCATATTCGGAATGAGACCGAGGGGAGAAGTGAAAAACATGGCAGAACTTACATTTGATTTAAGCGGCAAGGTTGCCGTAGTAACAGGCGGCGGCGGAGTACTTTGCTCGGGCTTTTCGAAGACGCTTGCGTCCGCGGGAGCGACTGTTGCGGTATGCGACTTGCGTCTTGACGCGGCGGAGAAGGTAGCGTCGGAGATACGCTCTGCGGGCGGAGAAGCCATAGCGGTAGAGATGAATGTACTCGACAAGAAATCAGTTGAAGCGGGAGCAGCCGCAATATACGGAAAGTACGGAAAAGTCGACATACTGCTCAACGGAGCGGGCGGCAACAATCCGAAGGGTTCCACGTCGCGCGACTATCTGACGCCCGACGAGGTAGCGGAGCTTGACGAGAACGGCACGATAGAGGGAGTAAAGACGTTTTTCGATCTGGATCCCGAGGGAATATCGTTTGTATTCAATCTGAATTTCTTAGGCACTCTCATACCCACGCAGGTATTTGCGCGCGATATGGCGCATGATGGCGGAACGATAATCAATGTTTCGTCAATGAACGCGTTCAGGCCTCTTACGAGAATACCGGCATATTCGGGAGCGAAGGCGGCGGTATCGAACTTTACGCAGTGGCTTGCTGTACACTTTGCGCCTGTCGGAATCAGGGTAAACGCGATTGCGCCCGGCTTTTTCCTCACGGAGCAGAACCGCACGCTTCTTACGAATCCCGACGGTTCGCTGACGCCTCGTTCGGACAAGATACTTTCGCACACGCCGATGAAGAGATTCGGAGTACCCGCCGATCTTGACGGCACTTTACTATGGCTTGCCGACGAGAAATTCTCGGCGTTTGTAGACGGAGTAGTAGTTCCCGTGGACGGGGGATTTGCCGCATACAGCGGAGTCTGAACTTTTTGAAAAAAAGTTCGGCAAAAACTTTATAGTTCGGAGGTTTAACTTTCACCTGCGGTGAAAGTTAAACAATGGTGAAAAGTGCTTCGCACTTTTCGATTAATTATTCCACTACGCGTGGGGCGCCCCTTTCGGGGGGAACACCGAACGAGCAAAGCTCGTTCAAGGGGCATCAGTCGCCGCCCCTCTGTGGGTTCCCGCTGCGCGGTTGAGTGCACACGGAATATGATAT
>CAVIJI010000022.1:15091-32761 GCA_963642885.1 bacterium | reverse complement strand
TCTCTGATTTCTTCTTCGTTTGTTACCTGAGCAATCAAACCTCTTGCTTTAAGTTCTTCAAAAATAGTCATCGTTATATCTCCGATTTTTAATTAATATTTTTATTTTTTGACAGCATTTCACGTGCTGCTGCTATTTGCTTTTCGGTCACCGAAATACCGCCGATTATTCGTGCTATTTCACCGACTCTTTCGTCACCGCGTATTTCACTTACCGCACTTTCGGTTCTTCCGTTGTTTTCTCTTTTTTCTATAAGTAAATGATTGGCGGCTATCGATGCTATTTGCGGTGAATGCGTGACCGATATCACCTGTGCATCTGATGACAGTTTATCGAGCATAATGCCGATTTTTTCCGCTGTTCCGCCCGAAACACCTGCGTCTATCTCATCGAAAACAAGCGTACCGGAATCATTATTTCCCGCCAATGCCGTTTTAATCGCCAATGTGATTCTCGACATTTCACCGCCTGACGAAACTTTTCCGAGTGATGCGAGCTCCTCTCCGGTATTAACCGAAATAAGAAAGTCGACATCGTCATATCCGTTTGGATTCAGCGCATATTCTCCGGACGATTCTCTTACGGGAGTTACGGAAATACGGAAACGCACCTTCGGCATATCAAGGAATCGTAAATACGAGACAATCTCATCCGATACCTTCTTAGCGGCCTCGGTTCTCTTGACGCTTATTTTGTTTGCCAAAGCCGTTGCTTTTTCCCGTATACAGTTTTTTTCGTCTTCGAGTTCCTGCAGCTTTTCGTCGCCTTCCTCAAGCTCCTTGATTTTTGCGGCTATTTCCGCTCGTTTACTCTTGATTTCACTTATATTCGAACCGTATTTTTTCTCCAGACGTTCTATAAGAGACAAGCGCGACTCAACCTGGGTGAGTCTTTCCGCAGGATTAACCATATCGTCATCAATCGAGTTTTTCACTCTCTCCGCTATGTCGATGATTTCATATCGGTAATTAGCCAGCTTCTGAGCCATTTCATCGGCATCTTCAACCGCATCTGATATCTGCTCCAATGCATTCTCGGCTTTCTCAAGCAAATATGCCGCCGTCGTACCTTTCTCGCTGAAGGCAAGTGCTTTTGTCACGACAGAAGCATATTTGGTAAATTTTTCCGAGGATTTCAGCTTTGTACGCAGTCTGAGCAGCTTCTCTTCCTCATCATCTGCCGAAAAATGTGCGGAATCGATTTCCTTTTTCTGATACTTCAGAATATCGAGCATCATTTCGCGTTCGCTTATTGCTTTTCTGAGCTCCGTTATTCTGCCGTTTATCGACAAAAGTTTTTCCCACTCAACATCATACTCCGCAAGCTCTTCGCTGTCACATGAGAAGCTGTCCAACAATGCCGTATAGTTCGCTTTTTCGGTCAGAGTACTTTTTTCGGACTGGGTTTGTATACCGAGAAGCATGGGTGATACTTCCTTTAAAACCGAAACGGGAACGGTTCTGCCGTTTATTTTGGCACTCGACCTGCCGTCGGCGTTCACGATACGCGAAAGAGTAATCTCATTGTTCTCATCAGGCAAATATCCGAGCTCGAACAGATTCGCTTTCGTACTGTCCGTACAATAAAACAGTCCTGTCACAACAGCACGGCTTTCACCTGTTCTGATAAGCTCTCGGCCGTTTTTGGCTCCGCACAGAAGCAGCAAACTGTCGATAATTATGGATTTTCCCGCTCCCGTTTGACCGGTAATAACCGTAAAGCCTTCATTAAAATCAACATCTATATTCTTGGCGACGGCGATATTTTCAATACAGAGGTTCCGAAGCATTATTTAAAACCTCCTTATGCTGCTCAGGAATTTATGAGCTTCATTATCTTATGTGCTATCGTATCAGCGGATTCGGCATCTCGCGTAACTATTATTATGCAATCATCACCGGCAACACAACCTAAAATATCAAGTTCGTGAAGCGATTCAACACCCACGGCTACGGCATTTGCCATACCGGGATATGTTTTTATAACAATATCATTGAAGGAATAGTCAACTGATTTAATCGAATTCGCAAGTGCTCTGCTATAGACATGCTGACTCTCTCCCGAGTTATTTTTCGGTACTACATATCTGTATGTACCCATATCCGACATTTGCTTTAAAAGCTTCAGCTCGCGTATGTCTCTCGACACAGTCGCCTGAGTTACGTCAAAGCCTGCGAGCTTCAGCTTTGTAATAAGCTCTTCCTGTGTCTCAATATTGTTGTTTTCGATAATTTCGAGAATCTTGTTGTGTCTTTTAACTTTCATAATATCAGCACCTTCTGTTAATTTATGCGATTCCGCTTGATTTATTTCTCAGATAATTTTGAATGCAGTACATCGATAAAGCTTCTGCTCTTTATTCTGATAAGCTTTGTCTCCCATGATGAACGTTTGATTTCTATCGTCCAATCATCATTAAGCTTTACCGCATCTCTGCCGTCGGCGTTAAGATACACCGACGAATTATTACTTTTAATACCGCCAATGCATATTTCGGTACCCGCATGAAAAATAATAGGTCTCGATGACAATGTATGCGGACAGATAGGCGTCAGGCATACGCACTCAAGTGACGGATCCAACACGGGTCCGCCTGCCGACAGCGAATAAGCAGTCGAGCCTGTCGGCGTGGCGACTATAATACCGTCCGCTCTCCACGAGTCGGTTTTAACGCCGTCGCAATATATATCAAATCCGATAAGACGTGCCACCGGCCCGTTTGTTATGACCGCATCGTTCAAAACAGTATAAGAGCACTGTATTTTGCCGTTTTCGTCCTTGACTGCGGCATCAAGCATAATTCTTTTTTCAATGGTATATTCACCCATAACGGCACTGCCGATATCGATGAATTCACCTTCATCGAGTTCGGTTAAAAAACCGATATGCCCGAAATTGATTCCTATAAGCGGTACCTGCTTTTCGATAAGCCTGTGTGCGGCTTCTATTATCGACCCGTCTCCTCCGAGCACCACAGCCGCGTCATATTCGTCATTCGCGTTGTATTCCGAAATTCTGTCACGGTAGCGCGGTATATCCGCCAAAGATGCCCTGTCACTGTCGAATAAACTTATTCGGCAGCCGAGCGAGAACAGATACTCTACAAGTGCATTCAGTTTTATGTTGTCTATATACTTGGAGGTATTCGGTATCAAAATCAGATTTTCAAGTTTTTTCATTCGCCGCCTCCGTTAAATCCTTTTCGGTGACAGTGTCCTCGCCGCACAATTGTGCACACACGAGAAATTCCGTATTTCCATCGCCTCCGTATATCGGAGAACGCATTATTTTTCTTATTCCGAAACCGTTTTCACGCAGTGAAGAAAGTACTTTGCGCATGGCTAAAACATGCTGCTTCTTATCCTTGACAATTCCTTTTTTGCCTATGGCAAGCCTGCCGCATTCAAACTGAGGCTTTATCAAACCGATATAATATGCGTCGCTTGTCAGTATGTGCTTGACATTCGGAATTACAAGTGTCTGTGAAATAAACGATACATCGCATACTGCCAAACCGCATTTTTCACCGACCGTCTCGGCGGTAATTTCACGTGCGTTTTGGCCTTCGATATCGGTTACACGCGGGTCGTTTCTTAATTTTTCGTCAAGCTGGTCATGTCCCGAATCAACAGCATATACATGCTTTGCGCCGTGTTGGAGAAGGCAGTCCGTAAATCCGCCCGTTGATGCACCGATGTCCGCACATACTAATCCCGAAACGTCGATTTCGAAGTCAGCAATCGCACCTTCAAGCTTCAATCCGCCACGGCTCACATATTTTTGCTTTTCCGTAACCGTAATTACATCATGCAGCTCATCCACATCATACGACGGTTTAGACACAACAGCTCCGTTTACCAAAACCGAACCGTCAGATATAAGATTTGCCGCTTTCGTACGGCTTGATGTTTCACCGAGCGAAACAAGATAAACATCAAGTCTCATTTTTTACGTGAAAGAAGCCATACCGCTAATCGGCATAAAACATCACTGCCCGTATATTCCGATATTGCTTCAACCGACAATAATGTGAGAAGTGTTTCTTCTTCCTCTGCCTCGCCTATGCTCAAAAATGCAAGAGAGGTCTTTTTATCGTTCTTCTCGTCACTTCCTACTTTCTTGCCCAAAACCTCTGTGGTGCTTTTCACATCGAGTATATCGTCATGTATCTGAAAAGCCAATCCGATAGACGATGCATAAAGCTTAATATTATCTATATCTTTTTTTATCGGCTTATCTGTTGCAGCGAAATATCCGAGGAGACATGCCGCGGTGATAAGCGCACCTGTTTTCTCTGCGTAAATCTTCTTTAATTGTGCGTAGCTTTCTACGCGATTTTCCAAATCGAGAGTCTGACCGCCGACCATGCCTATAATACCCGCTTCATGTGCGAGCTCCGCAACGGCAAGACGTACCGATTTATGTGACACATAATTATTCGATGCACACAATTCAAAAGCATATGTAAGCAGTCCGTCTCCCGCCAACAGTGCTTCTGCCTCGCCGAACTTGACATGGCATGACGGTTTTCCGCGTCTCAATTCGTCATCATCCATACACGGGAGATCATCATGTATAAGCGAGTATGCGTGCAAACATTCCAGTGCGCATGCGTACGGTATAGCAGCTTCTTCGCGTCCCCCGAACAGCTTGCAAAATTCCATTACAAGGAATGCGCGTACTCTTTTACCGCCACCGAGTGTTGAATACCGCATTGCCTGTGCGGTTACGGTATTGCCGAGGTTATCCTCGGAAAGATACATAGTGAGTGCTTTTTCTATTTTATCCGCTGCTTCTCGCAATGAATTCTCAACGGCAATTGTCGGATTGTTTTCCATCATATTCTCCCAACAAATTATGTTCAGCTGTCAGCTGTTTTTCGGCGTATCCATATCGGACTCGACAAGTTTTCCGTTTTCGCCGAGTGTCAGTATCTTAACCTTCTGCTCTGCCGTATCGAGTCTCGAGTTGCACAGCTTCACAAGTGATACGCCTTCCTCAAACGCAGTCAATGCTTTATCGAGCGGTGCGTTTCCGTTTTCGAGCATTCTTACAATTTCCTCCAGCCTTGCTATGGCTGTCTCAAATGACATTTCCTGCTTTTCATCCATAATTATATTACCTGTTCAAAGATAAGTCGATTAAATCGATTTTCTGTGTCGATAGGTTCTCTATCGGCAAAAACAAACTTAAATCAACATTTCTTAATTATCTTCTGTATTTACTTCGTCAACGGTACAGCCTACCGAACCGCCTATGGTCTTGAATTCTATTTTATCCCCTACATTTACGTCATTTACGCTTTTTACCAGCTCACCCGTTGATTTATATACCGCGCTGTATCCTCTTGAAATAACAGACATTGGATTAAGTGCTCCGAGCTTTCCGGTGACAGTCGCCATCTCCGCTTTTTTCGAATTCAGCTCCGTCGTAAACGCACGTGTCAATCTTTCGGACAGCATATCGGTATACATTCTGCGGTCGTTTATAAGATTCTCCGGGTCGGTTATAACACGCGAGCCCGCAAGCGAATCGAGCTTTTCCCGACGCAGCTTAAGCATATGGTTAATAACTTCCGCTTCACGTGTGATGATGTTGGAGATTTTTCTCTTTAATTCGCCGGTTTCCGGCACTGCAAGCTCTGCGGCAGCAGACGGTGTGGGTGCTCTCCTATCGGCGGCAAAATCACATATTGTAAAATCCGTTTCGTGACCTACGGCCGATATTACGGGAATAGCGGACGATGCCACCGCTCTTGCCACTCCTTCATCATTAAATGCCCACAAATCTTCTATGGATCCACCGCCTCGCCCGATGATTATTACATCTACCGAACGTGTGGAATTAAAGTAATTAATACCGTTAATCAATTGCGGAGGAGCATCGGGTCCCTGAACAAGCGAAGGAAACAAAACGAGCTTAGCATACGGAAAACGTCTGCCGCAGACATTTATCATATCGCGAATAGCCGCGCCCGTAGCGGATGTGATTATTCCGACACGAGTCGGTATTTTGGGAATCGGCTTTTTTCTCGACTGATCGAACAATCCCTCTCGTTCAAGTTTTTTCTTAAGCTGTTCGAATGCTATATAAAGTGAACCTACGCCGTCAGGTTCCATTGAATCCGCATAAAGCTGATATGTACCGTCACGTACAAATGAGGAAATTTTTCCGTGAGCCGTTACCTTCATGCCATCCTCGGGCATGAATTTCATTTTCATCGCGGAAGACTTAAACATAACCGCTCTAATTTGGCTTGTTTCGTCTTTCAACGTGAAATAGAAGTGTCCCGTCGCATAGTGATTTTTGAAATTCGATATTTCACCCTTTACGTACACATCACCGAGCTGTGGGGTAGTTTCTATCAGCTTTTTAACATACTCATTTAGCTGTGTAACCGTGAGTGCTCCCGGAAATTTTACTGAATTCGGTAATTCAATATTGTTCATTATTCTCTCTGTAATATTTTTCTCTCGTTATCAGAGCGACTCCTGCCGCGTTATCCGACGAATATGCCGCATCCGCAAACATACCGTACTTGTTAAGTCTTTCTTTGATATACTTCGAGCTCATAACACCGCCTGCGTAAATTATACTCTTTTCGCCGTATTTGTTTATCGCATTTAATGTCAGTGCCTCAAGCGTACGCGCTATATAATCAAGCACATAAGCCGATGTTTCCGATACATTATTATTTTTAGCGAACAATTCCGCCGATTTGTTTTCCAATCCCGAAAGATTGCACTCCATACCGTTAACCGACAACCGTGTTTTTTCGGTTTTACCTTCATAAGCAAGTGCCGCTTTGTCAAGCTCCGGTCCGCATGGGAATTTCAATCCCATCATAACGCCCGCTCTGTCTATAGCCTGACCGCAATTTATATCTCTGGTTCCGCCTATATGCTCAATCTCGAAAATTTCTTTTAAATCGGGCTGCACACGGAGCAAATCCGTCGTACCGCCTGATACATGAAAGGCAAGGAACTCTTCTTTAATCAGCTCGTTTATGTCAGCACCGCCGTCAGCACATGACGAATACACAGCCGCCATTATATGCCCCGCCTGATGGGAAGTCTTATACAGCGGAACGGAACACGCTTCTGCCGCATATACAGCCGACGACTCTCCCGCAAGAAAACACGGCATATAAGAACCTTCGATACCGCGCGGATACGCGGAAAATCCGACTGCGGCAATACGGCAGTCGTTGTTTCTGATGAAGTCTCCTATTTTACCCGCAGCTGTCGGCAGATTCTTTATATGTTGAAACACGGCGTCACTCTGCCTGAGTCCTCTCTCTCCGTCCTTCACCTGCAGCGGAATCTTTACATTAAGTAATACCTCACCTTTCTCATCGCACAAGGCAGATGAGGTGGTATAATTACTGGTATCGATACCGAGGAAGACCTTTTTATATTGTTTCATCTGGTTTATTAACGGATAAATTCTGCGGTTCCGCAATTATACCGTGACTTCTCGCTATTTTATTCAGTATTCCGTTAACAAAAGCGGGAGCAGCCTCATCATCATAATCACGAACTATATCAATTGCTTCGCTTATGACGGCTTTAGGAGGTGTATCTGTCCAAAGCAATTCATACACAGCCAATCTCAACACCGTTCTTGTGGGTATCGACATACGCGAAAGCTTCCACTTAATCGAAGTAGTCTCGATTTCCGTATCGATTTCATCAAGCTTTTCGATTATTCCGAAAAACGTGTTTTTTACATATTCGCTTGAATATTCTTTATTTATGACAAGCTCCCCGTCTTCACTCAAATAATCGTAAAGTAAAGCATTGTATATTCCGACAGGGTCATCGTTCATATTGAATTCTCGTGCGAAAAGCATTTTAAAAGCAGCTAATCTCTTCTCATGTTTTGAAATTTTAGGTTTATCTGCCATATTATCTTCCGCATGTCTGTTAACCATGCGGCAAGCTCCTTTCCAGCTTTACAGTCCTCCCGCAATCATGCTATATAATTTTCAATCAGCTATGAATATGCGTTAAGCAGAATTTTTACTCAATTATAATTATAATACTTTCGGTTTCTTCTGTCAATGGATAACAATACAAATATTCCTATAATTTATACATTTATACAGTCAATATACATATTGATTTTCGCGACTTCTTTTTTCTTTATATGTCCGTGTGTATCCTTATCACAAAGAATTTTTAATTATTTCTCTTTATCGGCAGGATTTATTAATTAATTCCGGATATAATGTTCTGTATATTACATATATTTACAACATCGGAGACAGTGCCGTGAAAGCTTTAAAATCAATAAAAAAAGTTGTACTCAATGCGTGCGTTATTTATACCGTTATGCTTACCGCGGTTTATACACTCGGCGCATTCGTTAATTCAAGCTGGATTCCATCGGTCCGTATGGTTTATTCATGTCTTATATTTTCGACTGTATTGTCCGCTCTGAATTCTTTTCTTTTTTCCGATTGTTTGGTTTTCCCTCTGAGACTTCTTATTCATTTCGTATCATCATCGATTATTTTCTACATTCTGTATATTGTTTGGGGAGGCTATAAATCAAACGGAGGCTCGATTCTGACAGCATTACTCGTCTTCGTTTTTGCCTATGTATTATGCGGCGCGATTGTCGGTATATACAGATATCTGTTCCCTGAAAAGAAAAAAGCAAATGCCGAAAATGAAACGTACAATTCCTTGTTTACCGCAAATGAAACCAAGGACAGAACAATCAAATGACCGAACTAAAGACGATAGCTTATATTAAAACCGATTTTAAAACAAAGTTCGGTTTGCCTCGCCAAAGCGGTTTGGTTCCCGAATTGTGCGGTTTGATAGAATTCACCGACGAGTACAAAAACAAAGATGCGCTGCGTGGACTCGACGGTTACTCGCACATTTGGCTTTTGTGGGGGTTCTCGGAAGGTTTTTCGTCACGCGGCGATAATGACAAATGGAATCCCACCGTTCGTCCTCCGAGGCTCGGAGGAAACAAACGAATCGGAGTTTTCGCTTCACGTTCACCCAACAGGCCAAATCCAATCGGATTATCGGTAGTAAGGCTCTTAAAAATCGATGATTCGTCACTTTATGTTTCGGGAATCGACATGGTGGACAACACTCCGATATACGACATAAAACCGTATCTGCCGCACATCGACTCAATTCCCGACGCTCTCGGAGGATATGCTCTGGAGGTCGCGGGCGACAAGCTTGATGTTATATTTCCCGACGAACTCCTTGCTTTGATTCCTTGTTCAAAACGAAATGCCGTAATCAGCTGCTATCAAAAATGTATTGACAACCGTGTATACGGCTTCTCCTTTGCCGGCTTTAATATTGAATTTACGGTATGCGAAAATGTACTTACCGTAACCGATATCAAATAAAAAATACCCTCCGAAACAAATTGCTGTAATTTTGTTTCGGAGGGTATTTTCGGCTTATTCAAGTATATTGGATGTGATATAATCGACTTTCCATGCGATCAGCTTTTCCGCTTCTTCGGGCTTGTCTACTGTCCAGCAGTTAACCTCTACGCCTTTTTTATGGCACGCGAGAATTCTCTCTTCGGTAAGCTGTTGATAATATATATCAAGACCCATTTTACGCTCGGCAAGCATATCGGGAAGTGTATCATTCCATTCACCTGTCAGGAACTGGCACTCCTGAGTCGGGCAAAGCTTTTTAACAAGGTCGAGATTTGCTATATTGAAAGCTATGAAGCACGTGCTGTCGAGATATCCATCGAAGATATTTAAAATCTCTTTGATTTCGGATTCCGTGAAATTCGACTTAAGTTCGGGAACCGCATGCTTACCGTACTTCTCGCAAATCTTGCGATATTCATACGGTGAAGGAATAATCAGCTCCGCTCTGTCGCTTGCGCCGTCTATATCCTTAAGCTTGAGCTTGCGCAGTCCGTCAAATGATGAGTTTTCGATTACCAAATCAACATCGCAGATTCTGCCTGTTCTGCCGTCATGGTTGCACAGAAACTTACCGTCCGCTGTTCTCCAGATATCGGTTTCCACACCATAATAGCTTCTGTTGCCTGCGGCTATAAATGCGGCAGCGGTATTTTCGCATTCGAGTCCGCTGACGCCGCGATGTGCGACAAAACGTGTTTCTTCTTTTTCGAGTACTTTTACAGTGTCCTTTAACATAATTTTCCCTCCGTTTATGATAATTCAAGCTCTTTATCGTACAAAAGCTCGTTTATTGTGTTTACCGTATAAATAACATATGCAATGTAAATTATTGTAATGACGGAATCAATCAGAGTTGTAAGCGATACATTCACCGCCATGTAATTGTATACAGCCGCAAAAATATAATTTATTATCGCCAACACCGTACACATCAGAATTTTACTGCTGATTGTGTTATAGGTTTCGAGATCACGGTTGCTTTTCGAATACTGAACGGATTCATCTGAAATTCCGAGCATTGACAGATGTGCTTTTACCCCATACGCAAGTGCAAACAAATATATTACTACGGATGCCAATGCCAAAACATTTTCTACCGCATTCAGTGCGGCAAGACGATAATATTCATCGTATGCAGTCGATATCCACTCAACCGCTTCGACATTGTATTCCTTATAGTAATTTATCTGTAATACGAGATTAACTGCCGAAAGAACAATTCTCATTCCCGCAAACGGTACGGAAATCATAACCTTTTTAACATATTTACGCATTACACACGCCGATGCAATCAGCATTGCGGATGGAATTAATCCGACGATAACATTGACTCCGTCTGCCGTTATCACAAGCTCGAATACAGCTGAAAACAGAAACACTGTCAATGCCGTTTTCATATTCTTCGCAAGGAACATTTTTGTATTCGTCAGAACATCTTTTCTGTATTTTTCTTCAAGAGCCAAAGCAAGCTTTTTATCCTTCGCTATATGTCCGAAATAACCTGCGGTTTTTACTATAAAAATGATTCCGCATACGACAACCAAAAAGCTCATGAGAACATACAGTGTCGATTTATAGTTAACAAGGCTGACCTTCAATGCGCTTACTTCGCCTAAATTATCATACATCTGAAGCTCTGTCAATTCAGGGAAAATGGTTGCACAAACTCTGAGAATATAAAAGAACAGAATATAATCCTTAACGGTTTTGATTTTTTCTTTTACGGTATTGTTTTTCTTGGTTTTACCGGCATATACGGAGTCGCCTCCGTACCATACTCCCATAAAAGCAAGACCTTCAAAGAAAGCGTTTACGGCGGGAAGCACCCACATCAATTCGAGTATGCCGAAAACAAAGGCGAGAAGCAGCTTTCCGGAGCCCGAAATATAAGGTATTAAAGCAATGGATAAAAACTTAAGTGATTCGAGAAATCCGAGCTTGACAAAAAGCTCACGTGCTTTCGATATTTCACCGATGAAGTAAGATGATTTTGTCATACCTGCGGCAATCAGAAAAAAACCTATCGCGTCCGGCAGTATGTCCACTACATTTATTACGGGGTTAGCTAAAAGCACAAACCCTGCTATAATCAATCCCCACGTCATACCATTGCTCCTTTCCGTTTTACTTCTTTCTCTTTTTAGGCTGTTTATAACGTTTTTTCTTTTCTTTTGCCAATCTTTCGGCTTCTTCTTGTGCCATTCTTACGGAATCCATGCGGTATTTCTGATTATTCTTCTCGATTTCATCCATTTTTGCATCGATTTTGTTGATAAACGCGAACCTTGATGTCTTCTTCTCATTAACGTCTTCATCCGCAGGTGCGAGTATTCCGAAGCAATTGTAAATAAACGAAAGGTTCAGTATCAGGCAAATAACCCAGTATATCAAAAGAACGGTTTTAAGATATCCGTCAAGTTCTTCAGAAGCGATGTTTATATTGGTAACCACCGAATATGCTATGTAATACAGTACAGTCATTACCATATTGCGTTCCGCTTTGCCGACAAGCTTGTTCGCTCCCGCACCGAGTGCGATTCCCCGCGCACCGAGAAACATATATACGTGGGTTACCGCCGCGGAGGCAAGTCTCAATATATTTATTATCAAGGAAATATATCCGTCGGAATAAATATCAAATATAAGATCCGTTGCTTTCACCAAGCTGAAGAGCAAAAACACCAAAGCGAACAAAGTTGCTTTTTTATAATATGTGTTATATTGTGCGAGTTTAGTGAACGCATACGCCGTAATTACCGCCCCTATTACATCGGCGAAAAAATACATACTCGACAGTGAAAACGCAAACATAACAAAATATCCGAAAAAGAGTATTCCAAATCCCATGTATGCGCAATCCCGCCTATCTTATAGTATTTTAAGGAAAACCGTACTCGGCATATATGCCGTTATTCCTTACCGTCGTCTACGCCCGGAACATTGGCTCCGCAGCACTTTTTATATTTCTTACCGCTTCCGCAAGGACAAGGATCGTTTCTTCCGACCTTCTGTGTTTTGTTTACCACGGGTTTATTAACTGCCTTTGCGGGTGAGCTGTCACTGTAATTTGCGGTCACGGGCTTTGCAACCTCTACACGCTTAAGTTCAACCTGCGGCTTCGGCATTATAGACATTATCATTCTTGCAGTGTCGTCTCTTATGTTTGTTATCATTTCGTCGAATAAGTCCGCACCCACAAGTCTGTACTCGGAAATCGGATTTCTCTGTGCGTAGGCCTGAAGACCGATCATTTCCATAAGCGAATCCATAGACTCGAGATGATCCATCCACTTTTTGTCTACAT
Source organism: bacterium (assembly GCA_963642885.1). Taxonomy (GTDB): domain Bacteria; phylum Bacillota; class Clostridia; order Oscillospirales; family CAG-272; genus UMGS1696. Next base: position 20,033 of record CAVIJI010000022.1, on the reverse strand, counting down.
TCTGAAGAAGTACTATTCTCTCTATCTCACGCATCTTATCGGAGCCGAAAATTTCTTCCTTCTTTGCGTACAGTTCGTCCGCTCTCTCTTTTAATGTTTTACGTATGTTCTCACGTGCCGCATTGAGATCGCTTCCGATATCCTTGAAATCATCCGTCGTGCACAAAAGACCCATATATTTCGCTTTGAGCCCTTCTACATCCCACTGTTCGATATTGTCCTCATGCAGGAATGAGTCAACGGCATCGTCAAGTGTGCTGTCAATCATCGAATGAACCTTTTCCTTCAAATCGGCATTATCGAGAACTTCGTTTCTCTGATTGTAGATAACAGTTCTCTGCTGATTCATTACGTCATCATATGAGAGCACGTTTTTACGTCTGTTGAAATTCTGGTCTTCCAGTTTCTTTTGTGCCGACTCTATAGATCCAGAAAGAATCTTGGCGTCAATAGGAGTATCTTCATCGAGACCGAGACGCTCAACCATAGAGGAAATTCTTTCCGAGCCGAAAAGTCTCATAAGGTCATCTTCAAACGAAAGATAGAATCTCGATTCGCCGGGGTCTCCCTGTCTGCCCGCACGTCCGCGAAGCTGGTTATCTATACGTCTTGATTCGTGACGCTCGGTACCGATTACAAACAATCCTCCCGCTGCTTTTACCTTATCCGCTTCGGGCTTGATAACCTCTTGATACTTTTTATACAATTCACTGTAATGGTCTCTTGCCGCGAAAACTTCTTCGCTTACATTTTGAGCGGAACCCGTGGCAAGTGCTATCATTCCCTCTTCTACGCCTTCTTTACGCATTTCAGCCTTGGCAAGGTATTCGGCATTACCACCGAGCATTATATCGGTACCACGTCCTGCCATGTTGGTAGATATGGTTACGGCACCGAATTTACCTGCCTGAGCGACAATGTCAGCTTCCATTTCATGATACTTGGCGTTGAGAACGGTATGCGGGATTCCGGCTCCTTTGAGCTTTTTGGAAAGATTTTCCGACTTTTCAACGGATACCGTACCCACAAGAACAGGCTGTCCCTTTTCATGACACTTTTTAATCTGTTCTATTATCGCCTTATCCTTACCGTTTTTGGTACGGTAAACAACATCGGGCCAGTCCTTTCTTATCATCGGGCGGTTCGTCGGAACCTCGACGACATCAAGGTTATATATTTCTCTGAATTCGTTTTCTTCGGAAAGCGCGGTACCGGTCATACCGGAGAGCTTATGATACATTCTGAAGTAATTCTGAAGCGTTATTGTCGCTATCGTTCTGTTTTCCTTCTGTATCTTGACGTTCTCCTTAGCCTCGAGTGCCTGGTGCAAACCATCGGAGAAACGACGTCCGGGCATAATACGTCCTGTAAACGAATCTACTATAAGAACCTCGTTGTCTTTTACAACGTAGTCGGTATCACGATGCATTATACCGTGAGCCTTTAATGCCTGATAAATGTGGTGCGTTATATCGGCATTTTCGGGATCGGAATAGTTCTTGATTCCGAAATACTGCTCTGCTTTGGCTATACCGGATGCGGTAAGTGTGGTAGATTTTGCCTTTTCGTCAACAATATAGTCGGCCTTGGAATCGTCGTGATCTTCCTTGGCATCAAGCTCTTTTATAACTTCTTTGGTGAGAGTTCTGACAAATCTGTCCGCCATGTCGTACAGCATGTCAACATCGGAGCCTTGACCGGATATAATAAGAGGTGTTCTCGCTTCATCGATAAGTATGGAGTCGACCTCATCGACGATAGCGAAATTATGTCCTCTCTGCACACGATGCTCGCTGTATGTCACCATGTTGTCACGCAGATAGTCGAAGCCGAATTCGTTGTTCGTTCCGTATGTGATATCGCATTTATATGCGGCCTGCTTTTCGTCCTTCTTTTGTCTGGCTACAATAAGACCCGTTGTGAGTCCGAGGTATTCATGAATTCTTCCTATTTCTTCGCATCCGAGACGAGCAAGGTACTCGTTGACCGTAACAACGTGCACGCCGTTTCCCGTAAGTGCATTCAGGTAAGACGGCAAAGCGGCTACCATGGTTTTACCTTCACCTGTCTTCATTTCGGTAATTCTTCCCTGATGAAGAAGTATACCGCCCATAAGCTGAACATCGAAAGGACGTTTTCCGAGTATTCTGTCAGATGCTTCTCTTATACAAGCGTATGCCTCCGGAAGAATATCATCGAGTGTTTCGCCCGTTGATAATCTCTTCTTGAATATATCCGTTTGCGAGCGCATGTCGCTGTCCGACATATTTTTATATTTCTCGCCCAGCGAATTGATTTGCTTTACAAGCGGCATTATCTTTTTGATTTGTCTGTCACTGTAGGTTCCGAAAATACTTGATACAAGTCCCATTTTATATAAAGCGGTATAGTCCGCCGTCCTCCGTAATTATTGACAGTCGCAAAAACTTCATCATTTTATTATACCTCATCTGTTAAAATTATTAAGGTATTAAATGTAAATTTATTTAAACAATCTCCTATTTCGCAAAAAATATTTTCTCCTTAACCGAATTACTTGAAAAAAACAGTCTCATAATATATAATGCTTATGTTTATTTTTATTCGGGAGACTAAAGCAATGAAAAACATTAATATCGTATTACATGAACCGGAAATTCCCCAAAATACGGGAAACATAGCACGTACATGTGCCGCCACTGGGTGTGCGTTACATATAATCAGACCCATGGGGTTCGAGATAGACGACAGAAAGCTGAAACGCGCGGGGCTTGACTATTGGCACTTGCTCGACATAACATATTATGACAGCTTGAGCGACTTTTTCGCGAAAAATCCAGACTGTGATTTCTATCTCTTTTCGACCAAAGCGCCTCACTGTTACACCGATGTCGAGTATAAAACTCCCGTATTTCTGTTCTTCGGAAAAGAAACGAAGGGACTCCCCGAGGATTTTCTGCGAGAGAATATTTCACGCTGTGTCCGCATACCTATGCGTGAGAATCTGCGCAGTCTTAACCTGTCGAACTCCGTAGCCATAGGTGTATACGAAGTCCTTCGTCAACATAACTTTGAAGGTCAGCAAAACGAAAGCTCTTATCTCGATAAATAGCGATAATATGCCGAAAACGGTCTTTCGTTCTTCGGCCATGTAAATGATTTACCGACTGACGTAAGGTTTTTAAAGCAGCGGTGCGAGCAGCTCCATAACTCCCCTGAACAATTGGCGAATAATACCGCATTCTTTTTCCTGTGCCATATTGCTCTCCGAAAAAATCTCGACGAAATCATTTTTTATGTCTTTTATGCACCTTGTTTTGTACATCCAAACACCGCATTCAAAGTGCAGATACAGACTTCTGTAGTCAAGATTTATACTTCCGACCGTTGCGTACTTATCATCACACAAGAACGTTTTCGCGTGAATAAAGCCGGGTTTATACTCATATATTTTAACCCCGTTTCGAATTAAGTTCGGATAATACGACTTAGTCGTTTCGTTAATCAGTTTTTTGTCGGGTATTCCCGGTGTTACTATTCTGACATCGACTCCGCTTTTTACCGCCGTAATCAATGCTTGTTCCATCTGTTCATCGATGATAAGATACGGTGTTGTTATCCAGATATAATCATGTGCCGCCGAAATCATTCCCAAATAAACGTTTTCGCCAACAGGTTCAAAATCAAGGGGATCATCGGAGTACGGCTGTATGTATCCCGCATCGGTCTCGACCGCAGTCGGACTGTCGGGCTTAAAAGAATCGTACTTTCCCGAATTCTCAATCGGAATATGGCATAAATAATCCCACATCGCAAGAAACATCACGGTAAAGCTCCATGCCGCGTTTCCGTCCGTGACAATCGCATTGTCTTTCCAATATCCGAATCTGACGATTTTATTAATATATTCGTCCGCGATATTAATTCCTCCGGTAAATGCGATCTTACCGTCTATAACCAGGATTTTTCTGTGATCTCTGTTGTTTTGATGGGCGGATAGTACTGGAACAAAACGATGGAACACCTTGCATTTTATGCCTTCTTTTTCAAGTCTGCGGGCGAAATTTCTTTTCAGTGTCATTATACAGCCGATATCATCGTATATTATTCTGACATCAACGCCGAGTGCGACCTTACGTTTAAGTACATCATGTATCTTTTTCCACATTTCACCGTCACTGATAATGAAGTACTCGATAAATATGTATTTTTCGGCTTTTTCAAGCTCGTCAAGCATTACCTCGAATGCATCCTCGCCTGTTTTGAAATATTCGAGTCTGCCGCATTTGTACGGCGGATAACTCGAAGCGTTTCTTATGTATTTTGCCTGTCTTTCGGAATTCGCATCACCATTTGCAAGTTCTGCTATTACATCATCTCCGCTGCCCAACTCATTTCCCGCGATTCCGGATATAAAACTCATTTTTCTCAATGAGCGTTTTGATAATCTGTTGCCGCTGAATATCAAATAAAGTGCCACTCCGAATGCCGGAAACGTAAACACAACAACAATCCATGCAAGCTTATATGCCATGTTCTGAGTAGTGTTGATTATTCTCAGCACAAACACAAAGCCCAATACAAACATGATAACGTAGTAGAATATGAAATATCTCGTAAATTCAACTGTCATGACAAGTATCATCAACAGCTGCAACAGTATGAGAACACCAACCACGAACACCCTGCTGAAAATCAGTTTCTTCAGTCTCTGCATAAATACCTCTTTTCTTAGGTCATACCAACTCGGTATATATTTTACTCTGTTTGACATTCAAAATCAATTAGTATTCGATTAAAAATGATAAGTCGCTTTACAATATACCGCTTAAAGCATTTTTTCTACCCTTTTTTCAATCCGATACTATTTATGAGTGCGTATTTTGTCGATTTTTTTATTCTCTGTTTCTTGATTATTCTCTGATTTTATATTATAATATGATGGATTTTGTTTTTTTACAGG
>CAVIJI010000022.1:0-15081 GCA_963642885.1 bacterium | reverse complement strand
GCTATATATGTTTAATGTCGGTTTTGATAATGACAAGTATTTTAATTTGCAGACGGAAAAAATATTAGAGCGAATTTCCAAGTTCGGCGGCAAGCTTTACCTTGAGTTCGGCGGTAAATTATTCGATGACTACCACGCTTCCCGTGTATTGCCCGGATTTAAACCCGATACAAAAATCAATATGCTGCTTCGTCTTAAGGACAAGGCCGAGGTTGTTGTTGTTGTGTCTGCCGTTGCGATAGAGCAAAACAAAATGAGAGCTGACCTCGGAATCACATATGATTTAGATGCTTTGAGGCTTATCGATGCGTTCCGCGACAGAGGCTTATATGTCGGCAGTGTTTGTATTACCCATTATGCATCACAGCCGTCGGCAGATGCCTTTATCAAGAGGCTCGAGGAATTAGGTATAAGAGTTTTCAAGCACTATCCTATTCCCGGTTATCCCACGAATGTCAAACTTATCGTAAGCGATGAGGGATACGGAAAGAACGAATACATCGAAACATCTCGTCAGTTGATTGTCATAACCGCTCCCGGTCCCGGCAGCGGAAAAATGGCTACCGCACTTTCACAGCTATACCATGATGCGAAAAAAGGAATAAAATCCGGTTACGCTAAATTCGAAACATTCCCCGTTTGGAATCTCCCCCTTACTCATCCCGTCAATCTCGCATATGAATCCGCTACTGCAGATCTCGCGGATGTAAATATGATTGACCCATTCCATCTCGATGCATACGGAAAAACCACAGTAAACTATAATCGTGATGTGGAAATATTCCCTGTACTGCGCAGACTTTTCGAAGAAATTTACGGTGAATGCCCCTACAAGAGCCCCACTGATATGGGTGTCAACATGGTAGGCTTTTGCATATTCGATGATAAAGCAGTATCAAGTGCCGCTAACATGGAAGTGATTCGCCGTTATTACGATTCTTTGGTTAAAAAAGTAAAAGGTCTTTGCTCACCCGATGAGGTAATGAAGCACGAGCTTATTATGAACCAAGCCAAGGTTACCGTTGATGACAGACACGTCGTAAAAGCGGCGTTGGATAAATCCGCAGCCACAGGAGGTCCCGCGGCCGCAATCGAGCTTCATGACGGACGAATTGTCACGGGCAAAACATCCGAGCTCATGGGTTCCTGCTCTGCTGTTCTGCTTAATGCGCTTAAGGCGATTGCGGGTGTTGATGATGATGTCCGGTTGATTTCTCCCGCTGTTATCGAACCTATATGCCGCTTGAAAATCAGCAATTTCGGCTGCCATAACCCCAGACTTCACGCTGATGAAATACTGATTGCATTATCGATTTCGGCTACAACAGATGCAAACGCCAAAGCCGCCCTTGATGCTATTCCCGAATTATTCTCATGTGAAGCTCACTCAAGCGTTATCGTATCCCAGGTTGATACGGATACATTCCGCAAGCTCGGAATAAATCTTACGTGCGAACCTGTTTACGAATCAAATAAGCTGTTCCACAGATAAATTAATAACCCACACAAAAAGTCTCCGTTACCGTTCGGTATACGGAGACTTTTGCTGTGTATGCGTAAATATGTATCTAAATAAATCGGTCGATTACTTTGTTATGGTTATCTTATTGATAACGCCTGCTTTATCGGGGTCGATACCGCGAACGATTGTCATGCAGCAAGCCAAGAGCTGGAAGAACATAACAGCCATATGCGGGAAAGTAAATTCACTGCCTGTGCACGGGAGAACAACGGGAGTTGTAGCCGCAGGACAAACAGATGCATCGTCTGTTATAACAACAACGTCCGCACCTACGTTCTGAAGCTTCTGTATAATCGTAAGCGAGTCATCATCTGTCTTGCCCTTAGGTGCGATAACGAATACGAGATCATTCGGCTTAACCTGAGCGATCGGGCCGTGATGGAAATCTGATGTGGGATATCCCTTCATCTTCAATTTATTTGTCTCGAGCATTTTTAATGCGCCTTCGAGTGCTATCGGATAAGAAATACCGCGTCCGAGAACTATCGCACCGCTGATATTCTGATATTTTTTAGCGAAAAGCTCGATCTCTTCGAATTTGGTATCAAGCAATACGCCCGCTTTTTCGCCTACGCCCTGCATCTCCGCGAGAAGCTCGTCGTTTCCGGCCCATACGGCTGCCATAGCACCGAGTATCATCATCTGTGCCGTGAAAGTCTTTGTAGCGGCTATACTTGCTTCAAAACCGCAGCCGCAGAATAAATGATATTCAGCGGATTTAGCCATAGGAGATTCTTCGTTGTTTGTAACAGCAACGGTTATCGCGCCGTCTTTCTTTGCGGACTCGAGTACCGCAAGAACATCTTCTGCCTTTCCCGACTGTGAAACACCGATTACAAGATTGTCGCTGAGGTCGACATGCGCACCGTACTTAGTGAATACGGAAGGTGTTCCGAGAGTGCACGGAATGCCCGCGAAAATTCCGAACAGATATTGAGCGTAAACGCACGCATGGTCAGATGTACCGCGTGCCGCAAAATAAACATGCTTTATTCCGTTAGCCTTAGCTTTAGCTACTATTTCTTTAATTTTGTCGATGTTTAAATCGTAAGCCTTCCTAATGGTTACAGGCTGTTCTCTGATTTCTGTTTCAAGATTAATCATTGTTACAAATCTCCATTCTGATATAGTATTTTATATTAATGATAGGGTTTTCAAAATAAATATTCCGATAAATACCGTCAGTATACAGATAAACGTGGATAGCAGGAGTATCTGTGCGGCAAGCTCATGGTCGTTTCCCATTTTTTTAGCCATAATATAGCTTGAAACAGCGGTAGGCGCTCCGAAGCATATTAAAATCACTCCGAGTGACGGGCCTCTGAATCCGATAAGTGCTGCTAATGTTATAACCACACCGGGAAGTATTACGGTTTTGAAAAGCGCTCCGATTACGGCATATTTAAGTCTGCCGTGTAGACTTTCGAGCTTAAAGTTAGCTCCGAGGCTCAAAAGTGCGAGAGGTGTCGCAAGATTCGACAAATACGAAAGAGTTTTCGACATAAACTGCGGAGGCTCGAAACCAGTAACCATCACGACAATACCGAGCAGTACGCCTATAATAAGCGGATTCGTTACGACATTCTTAATTATCCCGATAACCTTTTTGCCGTTCATTCTCTCGTCTTTGCTTTCGGAAAACAGCGACAGTATAATAACCGAGTATGAATTAAACATGACGATAACAAACGGCATTGTTATGGCAATCGTCTGCCCGCCTATTTCACCGAACATATTAACCGCAAGCGGAACCCCGAGAATAGCGAAATTCGATCTGCAAATTCCCTGAATAAGTGCTCCCCTCTTCGACGCATCCTTTACGGTCAAGCAAACAACCACAGAAACCGTGAAAAACGATAAGGTAACCGACAAAATCAGGAACAGAACAAGTGCCCAATCGATATTCTCTTCCGGTTTACTGCCTGCAACTTCACTGAAAAGCATAATCGGGAGTGCGATTTTAAATACAATCCAGTCCGCTGTTTCGGTAAATTTATCCGTAATAATACGGCACTTACCGAGCACAGCTCCGATTATTACCAATATAAAAATCGGAAAAATAGCATTTATACTGTACAGTAAATTATCAAGCATATTTTTCGCCTTCACTTAAGCTCGTGTAATAGTTGTAAAGTCCGTCTGCTATCGCCTGTGCCATCTTTTCCTGCCATTCGTCATTTACAAGATTTGCGGCATCAGTCGGATTCGTACAAAATCCGATTTCGATAAGAGATGCCGCAACCATCGTTTCGCGGACAACCTGATACGAGGCCGTTGTCTGATCGAATATCTGCGGAGATACCTGCATTTCACTTCCTATCGAATCGGCGATACACTGTGCTATTCTCTCATCATCGGTATTTACTTTACGCCAGTTATTGGCGTTTTCATAATAAATCCTGATTCCGTTTGTATCCGGATTGGTTTCATACGAATTGACGTGAATAGACACATAGTAGTCGATATCCAATGTGTTCGCATACGCAACTCTCTCCGAAGGATTGAAAATCTGATTGCCGTCATCAGCAGATGTCTTTCCGAATGTGGTTCCGTCATGCGTCATCACAACGGAAAAACCGAGATTCGTTAAATCCGCCTTAAGTTTATTTGCAACAGCCAAATTTATATCCTTTTCGAGTGTTCCGTCTTCCCAGATACCTTCGCCGCATCCGCCGTCGACAAAACCATGTCCCGGGTCAACGCAAATGACATAGCCTTCCTTGACTTTTTCTCTGTCATCGGTTTTTTTATCGTTTTTCTTTTCTCTTCTGATTCCCTCGGAAGGTACAGCTGTTTCTGTCGACACATAGTTTTCATCATTGCTTTCAGATGTCCGGTCTGTATTCTGTTTCGAACATCCCGAAAGCAAGAACAGAGCACATAAAATCACTGCTCCTACCCGTACGGCATAACAGTTAAACTTGAAATTCATTTTTTTAAATCCTTATTTATCTTAGGTAATCCGGGAGAAAATCCTCATCGATTAAGTTCTCAGCCTTATCCTTCATTTTTTCGACACTGACATTCGGGACAGCATGATTTTGAGCAAGCTCATCGCTGTACTCGTTAAGGGTAAATACCTGGTATCCCGACAATTTCGACGATTCACCGCTTGTATAGTGAACTACCGTAGGTATCAGTGTGACGTTGTCAAGCTCAATCGAACCGCCTCCGTATGCTACGGACAGTGTGAGAACTCCACCGCACAAATCGTCTGTGTTATCGGAGTCTGTCAGAATATTTCCGAGAGAATAAGCGGCGAGAGTCAGTGTACCATCGCCTGTATCAATCCACTCGAGCTTCCCGAGCGCATCACCGTTTCCGATAATTATATCGGCACCTGCCTCGGCAATGTTATACATAATTTTATCCTTACCGTCGGTCGGGTTATCATTATCCCAATCTACGAAAACAATAACGATATCCGATACGAAATCGGAATATTCGATTTCGGACTGATATTTATTCTCTGTATAATCAACTCCCGAGACCGACAGACACGCGATTTTCAACCCGTTCTTGTTTATAACAACATTCTCGCTTCCCTCTTTAATTGCGGTCACGCTGTACCGATTCAACGATTCATCTGTAAGCGATGAGCTCTTGGTATTAATCGCATCGATTCCGAGATCGCATATGGCACCCACTGCTTCAATGGGCAGTTGTGCCTCATTGTTTTCGGAATACGAACAAAATGCGAGATCAGACGAGCCTATATTATTATAAATTCCGGTAAACATTCTCAGAAAGCTATAACTTTGACCTTCTCCGGCACGTGCGGCGGCATCGCTTATTATATTTTCGTCAATCGTAATGTTTCCGCATATGGAAATATTCAATACCTCTTTTGAGTTAACCTCCGTCACCTCCTCCACCGATTCATCGGCGGAGGATTCAACGGAATTTTTCTTCGAGGCTTTTGTCAGTGTTTGTGCCGAATCATCATCGTCGGCGACAGCGGATTCCTCCGAATTTACACTCGATTCTCTCATTTCTATTTTAAAACAGGATGAAAGTGATAAGAGCAGAGACAAACATGTTGCGGCGAGAATGATTTTCGAGTAATTATGTAAGTGCATTATTATCTCTTTGACAATACGTCCGCTTCATATTTTTTCATTTCGGCAATCCATGTATTTCCGTCAGGTACATTCTGCATAGCACAATAAGCATCCCAAACGAGTCCGAACGGCAATGTCTTATATTCTTCGAGGTATGCCAATCTCGATGTATAATCGCCTTCGGCTTCGAATTTCTGAAGCATTTCCACAGGTTCGAGAGCAGCCCAAAGCAAAGCCTTCTGCATGTTTCTCGCACCGATTGCCCAGCATGCTATTCTGTTGATCGAACCGTCAAAGAAGTCGAGTCCGATATGTACTCTCTTTTCATATCCGCCGCGCTTGATTTCCGAAGTGATGGCTTTCAGTTCGTCATCGAATATTACTACATGGTCGGAATCCCAACGAACGGGACGGGAAACATGAAGCATAACGCCGTCCAAATACTGAAGTACGGCGGATAACTTATCGGAAACAACTTCGGTCGGATGGTAGTGACCCGTATCAAGTGTCAGCAGCGTATGGTTCTTCATTGCGCATCCCATGTAAAACTCATGTGATCCTATCGTGCAGCTTTCAAGACCTATTCCGAAAACTTTGCCTTCAACGGAATCGAGTGTATACTCGGGGCTCAGTTTTTCCGCGAATATTTCGGCATACGCCTCTGCGAGTGTTTCTCTCTTCTTGGCACGATTTACGGGAATATCCTTGAATCCGTCGGGAATCCACAAGTTATTAACGGAAACCTGACCAAGCTCTTTACCGAAGTACTCGGATATTTTACGCGATGCGATGCCGTGTTCAATCCAGAACTTTCTTATAGCGGGATCGTCGTTGGACAGTGTAAATCCGTCTGATGACAACGGATGCGAGAAGAACGTAGGGTTAAAATCGAGTCCCAAATTATTCTGCTTAGCCCATTCAACCCATGACGCAAAATGCTCGGGTGCTATTTCGTTTCTCGGAACTTTCTTTCCGTCGGCATCCAGATAAATAGCGTGAAGTGAGAATTTCTTTTTGCCGGGAATCAAGCTCGACGCAAACTCGAAATCCTTTCTGAGCTCATCTATATTGCGTGATTTTCCGGGATAATTACCAGTCGATTGAATTCCTCCCGTTAAATCTCCGTCGTTTGATTCAAAACCGCATACATCATCACCCTGCCAGCAATGGATAGATACGGGGGTATTCTTAACGCTTTCAATAGCGGCATCAACATCAACACCGATTTTGGAATACAATTCTCTTGCGGTCTCTAAAGCTTTTTCCGTATTCATTTTATTTTCCCTTTCTGTTAATTATATTAACGCCTTTATCCGATTAAGGCTGTATTCGGAGTGAATGTCTTAATATCGAATGAGTTTGCGATAATTCTTCTTGCTTCCCACATATCCGATATTTCACCGAGAGATATAAGCTGCATTACTGCATTGCCGAGCGTTGTCGCTTCAACAGGTCCCGCATATACCGCTTTACCCGTAGCATCAGCCGCAAACTGTGACAGCATGTCTTCCTTTGTTCCGCCGCCGACAATGTTTATAACCTCGTATTTCTTGCCCGTTAGCTCTTCGAGCTTTTCGGCTGTCCAACGATATCTTAATGCGAGTGATTCGAATATACATCTGACAATCTGTCCGGGTGTTTCGGGAACGGGCTGTTTTGTATTTCGACAATATTCTCTTATTCTTTCGGGAAGGTTTCCCGCAGGTGAGAACAGTGTATCATCGGGATTGATAAGGGATCTGAGCGGCTGTGCTTCTTTTGCGAGTTCTGTCAGTTCATCAAAGGTATAGCTCTTTCCTTCTCTCTTCCACTGACGGCGAGACTCCTGCTCGAGCCACAATCCCATTATATTCTTCAAGAGTCTGATTGTTCCGAAAACACCGCCTTCATTCGTGAAATCGTACTTTTCGGAAAGCTCCGTAAGTACCGGTGTATCGGTTTCGGTTCCCATAAGAGACCATGTACCGCTTGATATGTACAGGAAATCCTTCTTTGCGGCGGGAACTGATAAAACCGCACTTGCGGTATCGTGAGAGCCTACCTTCATCACCGTGAGTCCCGTATTTCCGGTTTCTTCTTCAATTGACGGAATGAGCTTGCCGCACTTGGTTCCCGGCTGTACGATAGTATTGAAAATGTCGGTCGGAATACCGCATTTTTTAATTAAATCGAAATCGTAGTCTCTCTTTACAGCATCGAGCAAAGCACCTGTAGAAGTAATCGTATATTCACTGGTCTTTTCACCTGTGAGCATATATGCGAACAGGTCGGGCATGTGGAGGAGGCATTCCGCATTTTCCACAATCCACGGTCTGTCACGCATATCGGCGGTAAGCTGATATAAAGTATTGAAATTCAGAGACTGGATACCCGTTTTACCGTAAATTTCTTTTCTGGAAGCGAAATTCTCGAAAACATACGGTTGGATACCCTCCGTACGCATATCTCTGTAATGATAAGGATTCGACAACAAAGCTCCTGTTTTGTCAAGGTATGCGTAGTCGACTCCCCATGTGTCGATTCCCATTGACACCGTATCGCCTTCATGCGAAGCGGCAAGAATAGCAGTCTTTATTTCATGGAAAAGTCTGGGAGCATCCCAGAAAAATCCACCCGGCATCATAACAGGATCATTCGAGAAACGATGGATTTCTTTCAGGCTGATTTTTTCGCCGTCAAACGAACAGAGTATTCCTCTTCCGCTCGAAGCACCGAAATCCATAGCCAATATCTGCTTATTTTTCATTTTAATTCTCCTTGATTATATTTTCAGCCTATTTCCGCTGTCCTCGGTATGCAATAACGGAGATTTTCCACTGCGGCTTTGAATGCGGCTTCGGCAGTAGGATATGCATTTGCCAGCTTGCTTGTATTACCGGATTCTTCAAGGTTTTCAAGACCCGCAAATACACGCAGATGCGGCTCGATTGTAAGGATGAAGTCGCCCTTGTGAACTCTGTTGATCACAGCGAGAAGCTCGGGAATGGAACCTATGCCCATACCTGCGGGGACAACCGTGCCGTTCTTAAGAGCATCCTTTATATGCAGATATGTAATATGAGTTTTGAGTAAATTATACGAATGCTCGAACGGCTCACAACCGCACTGGATAAAGTTTGCGGGATCGAATACGCATCCGAGTCTTCCGTCAAACTCATCGAGAATTTCAAGACAACGTTCGGGAGTATCACCGTATATTCCCTTCTCGTTCTCGTGGCAGAGCTTTACACCGTATTCATCGGCTATATCGAGCATCTTACCCATTCTGTCGATAACTTCATTCTTGTATTCATCGTATTTTCCGTCGGGAATGTAGAAGGAGAACATTCTGATTCTCGATGCGAAAAGAATATCCGCAACCTCACATGTGTTCTTAAGCTTGTCAAGATGGGGCTCAAACGGATCGGTAATGCTGATTTTTCCGATAGGAGAACCTATAGCCGACACCGAAATACCCGACGACTCAAGCTTTTTATGAACATCGGATGCTTGGAACTGCGAGAGGTCAGAAACATTTATACCGTCTACGCCTCTGAGCTCGGTCATTCTGATTTTACTGGTTATCAACCCTTCGATTTGCTCGTCTAAAGAAGGTGAATATTCGTCCGAAAAAGCGCTCAATTTAAATTTTACCATAAATTATGCTCCAAGTAATAGTCTTTCTATAAATAATTATTGTTATGTGTATACATGCATCATTGCGGCAACAATACATTTCACTTATAGTTTTGATTAATTATAGCATCATTTCGAAGTTAATGCAATGTTTTATAAATAAAAAATCCCGTTTCATGTGCAGTTATTGTCGTTTTTTGCCATTTCTTATCATATATTCACATAATATTAATGTTTTGATTATGAAAACTCCGAATAAGTGCGGTTAACACGGCAAGGCTGCTCAATTATATAATTGCACAGACGCACATCTCTTATATTTCGAGAACCGTAACCCCGTAGTCTCCCTCTCCGAAAGCTCCCGCACGGAATGATTTGATTCTTTTATCTTCCTTAAATCTCATCCACAATGCGTTTCTCAGTGCGCCTGTACCTTTTCCGTGTATTATCGTAGCCGAATGAACTCCCGCAAGTACGGCATTGTCAATATAGCGATCAACAACGAACCAAGCTTCCTCTCCCGTCATTCCACGTACATCGCATTCGAGTTTAAATGATTTAGTTACCTGTGCCCGTACCACAGCTTGTTTTTTATGCTCTTTCTTTGCCACAAGCTCAGCATCCTCAAGCAGCTTTAAATCTTTTACATTTACTCTCATCTTAACAGAGCCCATTCTTACGTTAACACCGCCGTTTTTATCGGGATCGTCAATAAGAATACCCTGTGTTCCCAAATTTCGATGAACAACCGCATCTCCCTTTTTAAGTTCACGCGGAAGAACATACTCATCGTCATCTGTGTAATCAGTTGTCGGATTCATTTTATCGTCGAACTCGCGTACTTTGGCACGTATTGATTTCTTTGCTTCGGCAAGCTTTTCCGCATCCTGTTGCTTCTTAGCCTCCTCAAGCTGTTTCATAACGTAATCGCTTGTCGCTCTTGCACCGTCAAGAAGCTCCTGCGCTTTTTTACGCATTGTCTGGGCATCTTTTTCCGCACTCGCCAAGCGTTTTTTCAACTCCGCTTCGGTTGCCTTACTTTCCTCCTCGAATGCACGACGCTCGCACACCGCATCGGCTTTTTCCTTTTCAAGTTCAATTCGCGTCTTTTCCAGCTTTTCGATAACCGACTCAAAGCTGCGTGAGCCTGTATCGACAAACTGCTCGGCTCTTTTTACAATCGTAGGTGATAAACCGAGTTTCTCGGAAATGGCAAACGCGTTTGATTTTCCGGGTGTTCCGATAATAAGACGATATGTCGGACAAAGAGTGTTCACATCAAACTCACACGAAGCGTTCACAACGCCTTCGGTTTCTATGGCGTATGCTTTAAGCTCCGCATAGTGTGTAGTTGCGGCGCATAATGTTTTATTCATTCGTGTTTCTTCCAATATTGCCATTGCGAGAGCCGCACCCTCTACAGGGTCCGTTCCCGAACAAAGCTCATCGAAAAGAACCATCGAATTCTCGGTCATTTTATCCAGAATATTAACTATTCCCTTCATATGAGACGAGAATGTGGACAGCGACTGCTCAATACTCTGCTCATCTCCGATATCGGAAAAGACCTCGTCGAAAACACCTATTTTCGATGTATCATCCGCGGGTATGTGAAGTCCCGCCTGAGCCATAATGGTAAACAGACCTATTGTCTTCAGTGTGACCGTCTTACCGCCCGTGTTCGGACCGGTTATGACAAGCATCTTATAATCTTTTCCGAGCGAAACCGTAATCGGTACAACTTTATCCTTGTCAAGCAGCGGATGGCGTGCTCTGTATAAGTCAACTATAGGTCTGTCCACAATACACGGTGCCGAAGCATTCAGCTTATAAGAAAATTCGGCACACGTAAATATAAATGCCAGCTCGGTTATATTCAGATAATCGAGATTCAATGCGTTTGCCGATACCGCCACACCGGATGACAGATCGCGTATGATGCGTTCTATTTCATGTTCTTCCTTGCTCTCAAGCTCACGCAATTCGTTGTTCGCTTCAACAACCGCAATCGGCTCGATAAACAATGTCGCTCCCGATGATGATGTATCGTGAATGAGGCCTTTGACCTCGTTTCTGTACTCCGCCTTTACCGGAATAACAAAACGTCCTCCTCTTGTAGTGACTATATTTTCCTGAAGATATTTCGATTGTCCCGATACATACCTTTGAAGCAGATCCTTGATTTTGCTGTCCGTGATACGTTTCTTTCTTCTTATTTCGCTCAATTCACTGCTGGCTTCATCAGCTACAAAATCATCGGCGAGTATCGAACGATTGATTTTCTCCTCAAGACTGCGGTTCGGGATTAATCTGTCGAATATCTCTCCGAGAGATGTCTGCGGTGTTTTTTCTCCCTGAACATAGTCCTGCAGTAATCTTGCGGTTTTAAAGACAGCCGCGCAATCAAGAAGCTCACGCAATGACAGCATTGCGTCTTTTTCGGCTCGCTCCACAGCGGCACGTATGTCCTTTATTCTTCCGAATGACGGTGTGCCCTTCAATCCTATAAGCGTTTTAGCATCGGTTGTGTGCTGCTGTCTTAGTCTGACCTTTTCCGCATTGGAGGAAGGCGTCAGACTTCTCGCCATTTCAGCCGAGCCCTCGGTCGGAGCAAGCTCCGCGAGCAGTTCGGTAATTTTATCAAACTCAAGTACATGTAATGCTTTAGAATTCATTTTATCCTCTGTAAAATGTCCGTTGTAATCAAGGAATCGTTATTCCTTAAATCTGTGTACGTATTTTCTTGTAATATTCCAGCGATGAAAAATTGTGTTCGAGGTGGTTAAGCAAATACCTTTCGCATACGACCGAAAACAGAGACACTTCCGTCTTATCAAGTGTAAAAGACAGAAATTTTTTTATCGGGGATGATGCTATATATCTCAGTGCATACAACACAGGCAGCGACACCCTTATCATTATCTTCGCCGTTGACTCATCGCCGATGTATTCCGGTGAATTACCCAGCTCAATACGGCACTTCTTGCATATTATACGTCCGTTCATTACGTCGAGAGTCGAATCCTCAGTTATTTCGCATCCGCATATACCGCATGACGAAAGATCTGGCATGAAGCCTTCCACGACCGCCGTTCGAAACTCATATGCTCCTTTTATTATGTCGAGCGAAATGTTCATGTTAGATATCGCATAGAGTGTGTTCAGCACAAGTGAAAGCAATTCCTCGTCTCCCATACCTATAAGCGATACATCATGTGCCACATCGCAGACATAATTCGCGAGCGACAGCTTCTCGATATCATAGCGTATGTTCATAAACGATTCGATAAGAAACGAGTCCGCTATGTAGTAATACTCACCGCGTTTTTTTAGCTGGAACGTGCTGTATGTGAACAGCTGGGCTGATGCGGCATATTTATTCTTAATACTCGTCAAGCCTTTGCCGGATATCGTAATCAATCCCTCTTCGGCTGTAAGGAGTGTCAACAATCTGTCTCTCTCTCCGACTTTAACGTCACGTATAACAAGTCCGTCAAGCTCGATGAAATTATCACTCATTGCTTACATGTTCTGTTCGGGTTTGAATCCGAAGCTGTTCAGAGACAGCTGGTCGTCACGCCACTTTTCTTTTACTTTGACCCAGAGATTTAAATATACCTTCGCACCGAAAAACGCTTCCATATCTTCACGTGCGTATGTTCCGATTTTTTTAAGTGTTTCACCGTTCTTTCCGACGATTATACCCTTATGCGACTGCTTCTCGCAATATATCTCCGCGCGAATACGCAGCATTTTTCCGTCTTCTTCGAACTGCTCTATAACAACCGCCGTGCCATGCGGTATTTCATCCGAAAGCGTACGAAGAAGCTTTTCGCGAATTATTTCCGCCGCAATCTGTCTTTCGGGCTGATCGGTCAGGCTGTCCTCGTCAAACATCCACTCGCCTTCATATAAAAACTTTTCCGCTTCCTCGAGCACATCGCCTACGTTTTTTCCGCTTTCCGCACATGTCGGAACAACAGCATCGAAATCATGCAGTGCCGCGTAATTCGATATTGTTTCCGCCAGCTTTTCACGATTGACAAGATCTATTTTGTTGAGCACAAGCATCGAGGGAAGCTCCGCCTTCTTTATCTGGTTTATCAGATTCTTTTCGATTTCTCCCGCGGGATAGCCTGCTTCGGCTATAAGAATAACCGCGTCTGCCGATCCGACCGATGAACGCACAGATTTCATCATGAATTCGCCGAGCTTGTTCTTCGCATGGTGCACACCGGGAGTATCGAGAAATACATACTGATCCTCACCCTTGGTGAGAATGCCGGCGATTCGGTTTCTCGTTGTTTGCGGTTTGGGAGAAACTATCGCAACCTTCTCTCCCAGTAAATGATTCATAAGTGTGCTTTTTCCTACATTTGGTCTGCCTACTATTGCTATAAATGCTGTTCTCATTTTTCACTCCGTATTATTTTTGTTTTACTTCCAATCCGAGCTTTTTCATAACCGTTCTCTGGTGCTCACGCATTATCATATCTTCTTCTTCCGAATTTACGTGATCGTATCCGAGAAGATGCAAAACCGAATGAACTGTCAGAAAAGCACATTCTCTTTCATAACTGTGTCCGAATTCAGCTGCCTGCTCTCTTGCCCTCGCGAGAGAGCGAACAATATCACCGAGCTCGAATATTTCTCCTTCAAAAGGCATATCTCCGTTTTTTATATCATACATCGGAAACGACAGTACATCCGTTGCGGAATCGATATCGCGGAACTCATTGTTTTTCTCTCTAATCTGTTCGTTATCCGTAAACGTAACCGAAACAGTACAGTCGTATTCGAATTTCTCGCACTCAAGTGTTGCTTTTACCGCTTTTTTTATCAGATGACGGAGAAATATACCTGCCTTTTCTTTATTCTGTTCATTTGTGAATATAATTTTTACTTTCATTTTTTAATATCGCGGTATTGTGCGTGATATCTGGTATTTTCACGCCGCTCCTCCGTTTTTACCTTTCTGTCTCTGTCATACCTATCGTATGCCATAATTATTTTTTGTACCAATCTATGACGTACTACATCCTTTTCGGTAAACTCATGTACCGCTATATCATCAATGTTTTTCAATATCTGTACCGCTATCGACAATCCGCTTCTTGTACCGCGCGGCAAGTCTGTTTGAGTCAGATCCCCCGTTACCACAATTTTCGAACCGTTTCCGAGACGTGTAAGAAACATTTTCATTTGCTCGGGAGTAGTATTCTGTGCTTCGTCGAGAATGATAAACGAATCATCAAGTGTCCGTCCTCTCATATATGCAAGCGGTGCGATTTCTATTGTCATCTTTTCGATAAGCTTGGCACATGACTCTGCCCCCATCATCTCGTACAATGCATCATAGAGAGGGCGCAGGTAGGGATCTATCTTGCTCTGCAGGTCTCCGGGGAGAAAGCCGAGTCTTTCACCTGCCTCAACAGCTGGACGTGTCAAAATAATCCTCGATACCTCATGAGCTCTGAGTGCTTTCACCGCGGCGGCTACGGCTAAATATGTTTTACCCGTACCCGCGGGACCGGCACCGATTACAATCGTATTCTTTTTAATCGCATCGAGATATTTTTTCTGACCTATGGTTTTGGCTTTGACTGGCTTACCCTTTGCCGTCACAAAGAAGCAGTCTTCATCAAACTCCGACAGCTCGTTCCGTCTGCCGTCTTTTATCATGGATATCGTATAATCAACGCTTTGATCTGTCAGCTCGTCACCTATGGATACGATTTTTTTAAGATAGGAAAGTGTGTCGAAAGCATAGCTTACTCCGGGCTCTTCGCCCTCGATTACAATCGTATCACCGTCATCAGCCTGATTCTGAATATTATATATGCGTACCGAAAACTCATCCTCAAGCCTTCTTACATTCTTATC
>CAVIJI010000021.1:0-33024 GCA_963642885.1 bacterium | reverse complement strand
GAAACCGTCGGAGAGAATACGGATGTCGAGACCGAGGGCTCGACCGAAAAAGACGGCTCCGAGACAACCGAAACGGAAACAAAGAAGGACGGTGAGACGGAGTATACTCCGCCGCCGCTCGGCAAAAAGGATGAAACCGAGGCGGAGAGCACGGCCGACGTGATATCGTGGGAAGTGGAAAACGGTACATACACGTACAGCTTTCCCGAACGTGACGAAAGCGGACTCGACACGCTGTATGAAATGGATTCTACCTCAACCGCGCTTTTCGATGATCAGGGAGACGACCTGACAGGCTCGTGGTATTTCGGCAAAACGAATTACGATGAGACAACGGGCGAGGCGTCGTATGTCTGGGACAGATCACAGACGACAGTGGAGCTCATGGAAAAATACGGCGGCATATACCGGGGAGACGAGACGAGAAAGGTGTGCTACCTTACATTCGACTGCGGGTACGAGTACGGGCCCACAAAAGATATTCTCGATACGTTAAAGGAGAAGAAGGTCGGAGCGATATTCTTTCTTACGGGAGCGTATGTGAAATCCGAGGAAGACCTTGTGCGCAGAATGATCGATGAGGGACATATACTCGGAAACCACACGGTCAACCATAAAAACATGACGCAGGTATCAAAGGAGACGTTTGTCGAGGAACTCGAGGGACTCGAGAAGCTCGTTAAAGAGAGATTCCCCGATGCACAGCCTATGCATTATTGGAGACCTCCGATGGGAGCGTGCAACGAATGGGTGCTCAAGCTTGCCGACAAGATGGATTATCACACCGTGCTTTGGTCATGGGCATATTACGACTACGACACGGCAAATCAGGCCGAGCCGTCGGATGCTCTCGCAAGGGCGAAAAACGGACTGCACCCCGGAGTCGTATATCTTTTCCATACCGAATCCACGACGAACGCCGCGATACTCGGCGACCTTATCGACTGGATACGCGCACAGGATTATGAGATACTTCCCATATGCGATATAAATTCGGGAGAGGGCTCTTCGGCCGAATGATAAGGAAAGCCATTGCCTCCCCGAGCCGTACCGCGAAGATATTTGAAGGTAACAAATGAAATACATGATAGCAATGAGCGGCGGAGTCGATTCTTCGGTTGCGCTGCGGTTGACGAGAAATAATCTCGCAGATGATGACGATGTAATCGGAGTGACGCTTGCGCTCGGCGAAAAAGGCTCCCCCGAATCCGAAAATGACGAAAAAAACATAGCGGACGCGCGTGCCGTTTGCGAAAATCAGGGAACACAGCACAGCTCGCTGTACGCTTATCCCGAATTCAAAAAATCCGTTATCGATTACTTCACGGACAGCTACCTTGCCGGAAGAACTCCGAACCCGTGTGTGGTATGCAACAGGGAGATAAAATTCGGACTGCTGTACGAATATGCCCGCTCCGTCGGATGCGGATGCGTTGTAACGGGACATTACGCGAGACGTGCCGAATTCGGAGGCTACACATATATCAGACGTGCGTCCGATTTGAGCAAGGACCAAAGCTATGTTCTTGCGATGCTGAGCCGCGAACAGGTCGAGGCTGCGAGGTTCCCTCTCGGAGAGTACACCAAGGCACAGATACGCGAGATAGCCGCCGAAAACGGATTCGCTAATGCACACAGACATGATTCTCAGGATATATGCTTTATACCCGACGGTGATTACACCGCATTCATGAAAAAACTCGGAATAATCCTCCCGTCGGAAGGCGATTATCTCGACGAAAACGGCCGTGTAATAGGAAAACACAAGGGACACGTGAATTACACGATAGGACAACGAAAGGGACTCGGCATATCGCTCGGAAAGCATGCGTTTGTTCTGTCGAAGAACGCATCGCGAAACGAGGTTGTCCTCGGAGATGAGGACGGACTCTTTAAAAAGAGAGTATATGTCACGGGTTTGAATCTTCCGTCCGACCCGCACGCGCTTGACGGAGAGGTCAGAGTGGCGGCTAAAATCAGATATTCACACAAACCCGCATCGGCTGTTTTTACGAGAACGGGAGAGAGCGAGGGCTTTCTCACGTTTGACGATGCGCAGAGAGCACCGTCTTCGGGACAGTTTGCGGTAATATATACGCCGGACGGCGCGGACGGAGACGAGTGTGTATCATCGCTCGCACTTGTACTCGGCGGAGGAGAAATCGTATGATGATTGCGTCGGACAAAAAAATCAATATACTCATAATCGACGGACAGGGCGGCGGAATAGGACGCCAGCTTGTGGCGGGGATAAAAGAAAAGCTCCCGAACGCAAGCGTATGTGCCGTGGGCACGAACAGTGCCGCAACGTCGGCCATGCTTAAAGCGGGTGCCGACAATGCGGCTACGGGCGAGAATGCCGTGAAGGTCGGCTGCAGGAGAGCCGATATTATCGCGGGGCCTATCGGAATAGTGATTGCGGACGCGCTTCTCGGGGAAATCACCCCCGATATGGCACTTTCCGTGGGACAGAGTACGGCGAAAAAGGTACTCATTCCCGTAAATCACTGCGATAATATCGTTGTGGGCGTGAGCGATCTCACAGTAGGCAGCCTTGTCGATGCCGCGATAGCGGAAATCGGCAGAATCTGCTCCGATTGAGTCATTAATAATCTTTTAAACATATGGGTATTGTTTTTTCACGTTTTTTGTGATACACTATACTGTATAAAACCGTTCAGTATGATTGTCCGTGTGCGAATATCGTTTGCGGATAACATTATGAATAAAAAATAACACAGGAGGATATTAGAATGAAAAAAGAGAGAAGCACAGTCGAAACCTTGAAGGTTGTATTTATCATTGTCGGTGCTGTTGTAAGTCTCGCTGCTCTCGCTGCTGTTGTATATACAATATTCAAAAAGTACTTCCAGGTAACATTTGAATGCGACGGCGAATGCGACGATTGCGGTGACGAATGCTTCGGTGAATGCGAAAGCGATTACGAACCCATTTGCTGCTGCGACAACGAAGAAGAAGTCGAAGAAGCTGAAACATCCGACGAAGAGTAATCTTTCGTGAATTTACGAAACGGCATGCTGGCGTGTACTACGGCGGCATGCTTTTTTTCGATACTCCGAATTATATTCGATATACGGATTGATAATACCGAGCCGATTTGATATAATGTAATAAAAGATTCGAAAAAACACTGCTCGGAAAAATATAGGATGAAAAGAAACAATCTTTCACGTATTATAGCAATAGGTGCGTTTTATCTTGTCGTTGTGCTCGTATATGTCGGACGCCTGCTGTACCTGCAGGTGTCGGGACAGGATTACTACACTATGTCCACGCCGTCGAAAACCTACACCAGATATGTCACGGTACAGGCGCAGCGCGGCGAGATATTCGACAGAAACGGAAAAGCCATTGTAAAAAATAAATATACATACAGCCTTTCGCTGGATTATTCCACCGAACCGAGTGATGACGGTGAGCTCAACGATATGATACTGTATGTAACATCGCTTGCGCAAAAGCACGGCTGCTCGGACAGCCTTACCTCTCCGCGGGAATCGATAATAATTACCGTGAAAAAAGACGGGCTCGACTTTTCGTACCCCGATAGCTTTTTCGATACCGCACGCG
The DNA here is from genome assembly GCA_963642885.1 of bacterium. Classification (GTDB taxonomy): domain Bacteria; phylum Bacillota; class Clostridia; order Oscillospirales; family CAG-272; genus UMGS1696. The sequence goes on along the minus strand of CAVIJI010000021.1, from coordinate 29,433 downwards.
GAAAACGTCTGGCAAAGCTTCTCGACGAGCTCGGTGCGGACGAAGACTCGGATATTGACAAAGATGCCGAAAAGCTCCTAATATACTACGGTATCATGACACGCGAAAAGGACGCGGATACGGGTGAATACCATACATATTACAACTATCCGTATGAAACCGCGGCGGCACTTTTTAAGATAAGACTCGACATGACGCTGTCGGATCACTCGTACATACAGCCGTATACATTGGCGGAGGATGTTCCGTTGACATATATCAGCGCCATAGAGGAAAAATACAGCCGAGGCTTTGTCGTCTCGGTTGATGCGTCGAGAGAATATATGTATCCCGGCTATGCGTCGCACATACTCGGTCAAATAGGTAAAATTCAGGATAATGTCGAATACTATACCGAACGCGGATATTCGCTTGACGCCGTAGTCGGACTTTCCGGCGTAGAGTCCGCATTCGAGGAATATCTTCGCGGTCAGGACGGAACCATAACCATAACCGAGGATGAATACGGAAATACCATTTCCGTAGAACTCACCGAGGAGCCCGTGGCGGGGCAGGATGTGTGGCTTACCGTCGATATGGAAATGCAGGTTGTCGCGGAAAACGCACTTGCCGAAAACATATTCAAAATCAGAGCCGAGGCAACCAAGCCTCTCTCGGGTGAAGATGCGTCCGCGGGAGCTATGACGGTGCTTGACGTAAACACAGGAGAGATTCTCGCCATAGCATCATATCCCACATACAATCTCGCCACATTTTCGGAGGATTTTTCCGTACTGTCGCAGGACGAAAACCGTCCCTACCTCAATCGCGCGCTGAACGGTACATACGCACCCGGTTCCACATTCAAGGTCGGTGTAGCCGTAGCGGCTCTGACCGAGGGAATAATAACAAAGGATACGATAATCGACGCACAGGGACAGTATATGTACTATGCCTCATCGGGATTTATGCCGCGATGCTGGATATATCTTTTGTCGGGACAGGTACACGGCAGAATAAATGTGGTAGAGGCTATTCAGGAATCCTGCAACTACTTCTTCTATGATGTCGGAAGACAGCTCACCATTCAGAAAATGAACGAGTACGGAAAGTATTACGGACTCGGCGAGCATACGGGCATCGAGCTCAGCGAAAAAACCGGCATACTTGCGGGGCCGGACTACAGAAACGACAACGGACTTGCCGAGTGGAGCCCGGGTGACACACTGCAGGCGGCAATTGGTCAGTCGGACAACCTGTTCACGCCTCTTCAGATATCGTCGTATTTCGCGACCGTACTGAACAGCGGAAAAAGAAACGCGTGCCATATATTAAGCGAGGTACACGACTACGCGACGGGAGAAGTCGTATACAAAAAAGAGCCCGAGGTACTCAGCAGCTTCGAAATAACCGACGAGATACTGTCGGTTGTAAAGGAAGGAATGAAGGGCGTTATGGATAACGGCTCCGCCGCCTCCGTCTTCTCGGGATACGAAATATCCGTCGGAGGAAAGACGGGTACGGCTCAGGTATACAGCGACAAATCAGACAACGGTGTTATGGCGGCATTTGCGCCGTTTGAAAATCCCGAAATCGTCGTCACATGTGTAATAGAGCAAGGCTCGGGCGGTACGGAAGCGGGTTATTCCGTACGCGATGTATTCGATTATTATTTTAAAATAGGCAAATGGGCACCCGAAGAGGAAACGGAACAGACAGATGAATCGGATTCCGCGGAAGACGAAATAAACGAAATAAATTATGAATGATAATGTAAACGAGATAATAGAGATACTTCGGGGGCTGTATCCCGATGCGCTGTGTTCTCTCGAGTACGGCAGTGACCCGTGGAAACTGCTTGCGGCGGCGAGACTGTCCGCTCAATGTACCGACGAGAGGGTTAACATAGTCTGCGGTACGCTGTTTGAAAAATATCCCGATATCCGTAGCATGGCAGAGGCCGACATAGAGGATGTCGAGAAAATAATCAGGCCGTGCGGACTTTATCACACCAAAGCGGAGAGCATTGTGGCGGCGGCGAAAATTATCGTGTGCGAGCATGACGGTGTCGTGCCGAATTCGATGGAAGAGCTGCTTGCGCTCCCGGGTGTCGGACGTAAAATAGCAAATCTCGTACTGGGTGACATATACGGCATACCCGGAATAGTGGCGGATACGCACTGTATAAGAATAAACGGCAGGCTCGGCTTTTATCCCGAGACTCTGAAGGATCCCGTGAAAACCGAAAAAATACTGTCCGCCGTCATTCCTTACGAAGAGCAGACGGCGTACTGTCACAGAATGGTGATGTTCGGCAGGGAGTACTGTACGGCGAGAAATCCGAAATGCGGCATATGCCCCCTGAGCGGATACTGTCGGAGTTATGCCGATAATTCCGATAACGGCTGAATAATATCTATAATTATTAATGTGAGTGAAAATATGCGGGAAATATATTTGCCTCCGCAGGTCGGGTATGTAATACGAAAGCTGGAGGCGGCGGGATATGAGGCTTATGCCGTGGGCGGCTGTGTAAGAGACCATCTTATGGGAAGACAGCCCGGAGACTACGATGTGACGACATCGGCGACACCGAATGAAATGCTTAAGGTTTTCTCGGGTGACCGTGTTATCGAAACGGGACTTAAGCACGGCACAATAACGGTTTTACGTGAAGGAATGCCGATTGAAACCACGACATACCGTATTGACGGCTCATACGCCGACGGACGGCATCCCGACAAGGTAACATTCACACCGGAGCTTCGCCTTGATTTATGCAGACGGGACTTTACGGTAAACGCTATGGCGTATTCGGAGGAGAGGGGAATTATAGATCTGTTCGGCGGAAAAGAGGACCTCGAGAACCGAATCATTCGCTGTGTAGGTTCGGCCGATGAGCGATTTACCGAGGACGGGCTCAGAATATTGCGTGCGCTGCGCTTTGCTTCCGTGCTGGATTTTGCGCTTGACGGCGAATGCGAGGCTTCCGTAAGGCGGCTGAGGCATTTGCTCGGCAGAATATCACGCGAGAGAATATATACGGAAATGACGAAGCTGTTATGCGGAGAGGGAGCGGAGAGAATTTTAAGCTCCTTTCCCGATGTGATTTCGTTTGTATTTCCGAGTCTGACGGATGAAATGATAACACGTGCGGCGAAAATCGTCGGAAGGTGTCCGAAAGACGCGGAGATGCGGTACGCGGTACTGTTTTCGGAGCTTGACGAGCGTGATGCGCTTCGTATGACGGACTCACTTAAACCGTCGAAAGCGGAAAAAAACGCCGTAATGCGTTATCACAAATACAGAAACAGCAGAGAATATTCGAAAAACGAATACGGGATGTGTGCTCTGATATCGACTACGGACGATGATTTTGTTGTATCGCTTGCGCGGATGCAGCTTGCTCAAGGCAGTATCACAAGCGACGAATACTGCAATATATTGAAAATCCGCGATGCGATAACGGAGAGGGATGCTCCGAGACACCTGTCCGATCTTGCCGTTGACGGCAGGGTACTCATATCACTCGGCTACGGCGGAGCGGATATAGGACGTGAGCTTTCGTCATTGCTTGACGGCGTCATGCGCGGCGAATGCTCGAACGATTCGAGAGAGCTGACGGAAAAAGCGGAAAGCGATTTGAAACGAATATGAATACACACGAAAAAGAGAAGGAAAAAAAGAAGGAGCTCGGGAAAGCTCCGCACGGGTGTGACACCTGTGTATATTACGACGTAATCGATGACGACGGGAGCTACGGCTGTGTAGTCGACGTTGACGAGGACGATGCGTACAGGGAACGGGAAGACAGAAGAGCCGCGTGCCCGTATTACAAATACTACGACGAATACAAATCCGTTCAGAAACAAAACTGATACGCGGTTGACATAAAAGGGAGAAATACGATGAAGGCTGCATCTCCGACATTCATGCCGAATGTAAACGATAGACGGCACGTACATATAATAAATCCGACTGCGGGCGGGAGAAAATTTTACTCCGCGGCGGTCAGCGCGATAGAAAAATGCGGTGAGGAAAAACTCGAAAGCACATCGGGAGAGCATCTGCGGTGCCTTGTTGCCGAGACACTGCGGCACGATCCGTTTGCGCATGTGACGGTATACGGCGGAGACGGAAGTGTATTTTGCGCCGTAAACGGAATCATGGATTCGGGCTGTGCGTCCACGGCGTCCTTTTCGGTGATTCCATGCGGAAGCGGCAATGACTTTTCGAACTATGCGAACGACAGGGCGGGGTTCAAAAAAGGCGAGCTCAACAGAATAGATCTGATATCCGTAACGAGAGGCGGACGGCGTGATTATTACGCCAATATGATGAACATAGGATTCGACTGCGCCGTAGTGAAGGAGACATACACACTGAAGAACAAGCCCTTTCTCAAAGGGCCGACCGCTTACATAGCGGGTGTGCTAAAGGTATTGGCAGTAAAGAAAACAACGCCCGCGAAAATAAAGCTGAGCGGCTGTGTATCTCTTAAGACGGGCGAGCCGTGTGATGCCGTCGAAATCGAGAAGGACATTCTGCTCACGGCGTGTGCCAACGGCAGATATTGCGGCGGCGGATTCAACGCGGCGTCGTTGGCAATGCTGAACGACAAGCTGATGGAAGTGCTTGTGGTGAACGATATCACGCGCGCCAAGTTTATATCCATGATAGGAAACTACAAAAAGGGAGACTACATAAGCTCGGACGGGCAGCTGATGAAGAAATACGACGGTGTTTTGGATTACTACAAATGCGGCAGAATGGAGATAACGGGACCGAAGCTCATTTGTCTTGACGGTGAGGTTATGGAGACGAGCGGTGAAGAGTGCATAACCGCGGAGATATGTCCGGGTGCCGTATGGTTTGCGGCGGTATAAAGAAGTAAGCGGGTGAACTTAATTATGGAAAAGAAAAGATTTACGAAAATCGACGAAAGCTTTGTATGCTTAAACTGCGGCAAGAAGGTAGAGCCGCTCGGCTACACGTGCCGCAATCACTGTCCGTCATGCCTTGCGTCGCTGCATCTTGATATAAATCCGGGAGACAGGGCTGCGGAATGCGGTGGAATAATGGATGCCGTAAGAGCGGAACCCGATCCGAAAAAAGGGTATGTAATCACCCACAAGTGCCGCAAGTGCGGTGCGATAAGACGAAACAAGGCGGCGATCGACGACGACATCGACAAAATAATAAACCTGACATCCGTCGGCGGATAAACTTCAGCTATAAATCGTAAGAAATACACCGCCTCCCCCGAGAATACTTCGTACAACGAAGTATTCTCCAAAGTGAAACCCGAAATGTGGGCGGATAAACTATACTCTATATGGTGGCGTTAACTACCGCCTCCCCGAGAATACTTCGTACAACGATGCATTCTCCGAAGTGAAACCCGAAATGTGGGCGGATAAACTATACTCTATATGGTGGCGTTAACTACCGCCTCCCCGAGAATACTTCGTACAATGATGCATTCTCCGAAGTGAAACATAATTTAACACAGGATAAGCTTCGGTTTAAATCGTAAGAAATACACCATGTTCGGAACACACAAAAACAGCCTCGAAAATTTTTCGAGGCTGTTTTTTTACAGGATTTTTTCCATTCCTATTTTTTGTACCTTCAGTCCGAGCCTTTCGTAAAAGCCCAGTGCTTTTGTGTTGTCCGCCCACACGTTCAGTGTTACGTTATAGCATCCGCATTTTTTTGCGTAGTCCAGTACATATTCGTACAGCTTTGTACCGATATGTTCACCTCTGCAGCCTTCCTCTACGCAAAGGTCGTCTATATACAACGTTTTGACGTTTGTCATACTGCTCTCGTCGTCAAATTGTTTGAAAATGCAGAAGGCGTAGCCCGAAAGCACATTATCGCGTACAGCCGCAAACACGGGTCGTTTTTCGTCGCGGAGTATTTCGCGCAGCTCATCGTCATTGTATTTTTTTCGTCCGACCTTGAAAAGATCGGGACGCACGTCGCTGTGCACCTTATGTACTTCATACAGAAGCTTATCGAGAGATGGAATATCCCCTTCCTCCGCGCGTCTTATCGTAATATCGCTCATATTTTCTCCTTTGAATGCGGTGTATCGCTTTATTTTCGGTTATGTTTTACCGATTTAAAATTGTACCACATATGCCGCTAAATTTCAAGCAGGCTATTGCATTTGCGTGCGAATTAGTGTATAGTTAGGATAACGATAAAACGAAAGGACGGACACTGAAATGTCTTATATCGCAAAACCGACACGTGAACAGCTTGCATGGTACGATATGGAGCTCGGAGTTATCATCCATTACTGCATGGAGATATACGATCCTTCTTTCACTGCCTACAAAACCGCCGCTGTTCGAGAAAGACTTGCTCCAAGCAAGATTAATCCTACGAAGCTCGATGCGGAGCAATGGGTTCGCTCGGCATATGAGCTCGGCGCCAAGTATGCCGTACTCGTTGCGAACCACTGCACCGGATTCTCGCTCTGGCAGACGAAGGAAAACGATTACTGCACAAGCTCCCTGAAATGGAAGGACGGAAAGGGAGACATATGCCGTGATTTCATCGAAGCCTGCAAGAAGTACGGACTCAGACCCGGCTTTTACTACAGCTGCGGCTGCAACGGCTATTATGACATCAATGATGACACGGAAAGAGATTATTTTTCCGAAAAATACCGCGACTATGTTCGCCATGTAGAGGCTCAGGTAAAAGAGCTTTGGACAGAATACGGCGAGCTTTTCGAAATCTGGTTTGACGGCGGAGTTATTGCTCCCGAAAAGGGCGGTCCCAATCTTGTTCCGCTTCTCGAAAAATATCAGCCGCACGCCATTTGTTTCCAGGGTCCCAAGAACTACAGCCACAACATTCGTTGGGTAGGAAACGAGGATGGACTCGCTCCCGAAAACTGCTGGTCAACGACAAACGCGGGAGATGTAAATTACGACGGCACCGTTTCACATGAAGAAGCAGGCATAGGCGACCCCGACGGTATACACTATTGGCCTGCCGAAACCGATATGCCGAACAGAAGCCAGCAGGCATTCGGCGGCGGCTGGGGTTGGAAAGCGGGAGAAGAGGACAAGGTATTCACTCCCGAATATTTGCTTGACTGCTATATTCGCTCTGTAGGAAGAAACTCGAATCTCCTTCTCGGTATGGCTATATCAACCGACGGCGATTTCCAGGACGAGCAGCAGTTCCGTGATTTCGGCAAGCTTATCGTCGACACCTTCGGCACACCTCTCACATTAACCGAAAATGTATCCGACGACATAACGCTTACCGTACCCGCGGGAAAGAAAGCGAAGTATCTTGTTATCCGCGAGGACATCACGGACGGACAGCACATCCGTGCATTCTCAGTATCCGTAAACGGAAAAGAGATATACGAGAGCAAGTGCGTAGGTCACAAGAGAATCGTTCCGCTTGAAAAGAACGGCTACAACGGAACGGACGATGTAACCTTCAGCGTTAAGGAATGCGTTGACGGATACAAGCTCCGCGACATAGCTCTGTATTAATTAAAGATTATACCGCACAAAAAAGCATCTGCCTTTCGGCAGATGCTTTTTTAATACGTAACGATTATTCAGAATTTTTTTATCCAGCGGTATCTGTTTACCTTCACAAGCGCTACAAGGCATTTCATAATCTGGTCGGATTTGAGCACTATGAAAATAAATATTGGGGAGAGCTTGAGAACAAACGCCGCGATGAAGGAGCAGGGAAGAACAATACACCACATGAATATTATATCGTTGTAGAACACGAAGTTGGTGTCTCCTCCTCCGCGCACAATACCCGTAAGGCAGGTCATCTGGTATGCGGTTCCTATAACGGTTACGGAAAGCACGGCCATAAACTGCATTGCCAGTCCCTTGGTCTCCTCGGAAATATCATACAGGCTTACAATAAAGTCTCTGCAAAGGAATATCGCGAGACCCGTTGCGGCACCCATTGCCAGATAGATCAGCTGCATACGGCTGACGCGGTGCTTCAGTTCCTTTTTCAGCAGGTCGAAGGCGCTTTCCTCGTCCATGCCGACAGTCATCGTTTTCGCCTCTCCTATGGTTTTGCCGATCATTACCGATGAAGCCGTAGCGGCACCGTAGATGAACACGGACATAATCTGGAATACGGTAGAGGCGATTGAGTTGGCTGAAATCACGGAATCCGTAAGACGGCCGAGAATGGCGGTCTGCAGGGACATTGCAATACCCCATGATGTTCCCGAGAAAACAACGGGCAGGCTTACCTTGAAGAATTTTTTCGAGATTTCTCCGTCGAACTTAAAGAAGTCCGAGAGCTTCAGCTTGAGCTTTTTATCAAAGAAGGCTATATAGATAGCCACAATCGCGAATTCCGCCACACGGGAAACGAGAGTCGCGATAGCGGCTCCGCGGATACCCATTGCGGGAGCACCGAAGTGACCGAATATAAGAGCGTAGTTGAGGACAAGGTTTATAACAAAAGCCGCACAGGAGTTTATAAATCCGATGAACGCCGTCTCGACACTGCGCATTATTCCGAGAAGTACCTGAGTAGCCGCGAAGAACATATACGTGAACGCAACGATTAAGAGGTATTTTTCCGCTTCGGCTATGACGTGAGGCTTGTCGGTGAGAAGACCGAGCACCTGAGTCGGGAACAACAGTACCGCCAGCATCATAACACCCGATACGGCAAGTCCGAACATCATAGAGGTTGCACCCGCACGCTTGATGCTTTTCGTGTCTCCCTCACCCCAGTAGCGGGAGCAAATGACAACCGTGCCGTCGGAGATGCTTCCGCATATGGACTGCAGTAAAAATTGTATTTGGTTAACTATGAAAACACCCGATATCGCGAGCTCTGCCGCTTCGCCGAGCTTGCCTATCATGATATTGTCGAGCAGGTTTACACCGTATACGATAATATTCTGCGCCGCTATCGTCAGAAGAAGTCTTATCCATCTTCTCCAAAAATCGCTTCTGCTTGCTTTCGACGAAAGCTCAATGGAACCGTTCATTGCAGTCAGCACACCTTTCCTTTATTGAAGTCCTTTGATTCTCGTTATGTTGATTTCGCCTTCCGGAACGGATGCGAGGTTTGTGAGACATACTCCCGTTCCGATAGCCACACAAGACACCGCCTTGTCCGCTACCCTTGTCTTTATACCGGTCGCGTACGCGATAAGTCTGTCAAGACCGTAGAGGAGGCTTCCGCCGCCCGTCATGACTATGCCGTTTGAGAGAATATCGCCGATGAGCTCAGGCGGAGTACGCTCTACAACAGAGCACACGGCTTCTATTATCGCCGTGATGGGTTCCTCGAGAGCATCCGGTATTTCATCGGAGTTTATGCGAACAACTCTCGGCAGTCCCTGGATAAGACATCTGCCCTTGACATCAAGCGTGCGCGGTTCCTTGCGAGGCCATGCGCAGCCTATTTTGATTTTTATCGCTTCGGCAGTCCTTTCGCCGATAAGTACATTGTGCTTGCGTCTGACATACCTGATTATTGCCTCGTCGAATTTGTCTCCCGCAACCTTAATGGATTCCGAAACAACGACTCCGCCGAGGGAGAGGACGGCTATATCCGTGGTTCCGCCGCCGATATCGACTACCATGTGCCCGTTAGGTTCCGAAATGTTAATTCCCGCTCCGATAGCCGCGGCTACAGGTTCTTCTATAAGGTACGTTCTTCTCGCGCCCGCCTGGGTGGCGGCATCGACAACCGCTCTTTCCTCAACCTCGGTTATGCCCGAAGGGACGCATATTATAACACGCGGCTTCCGTAAATGCGGTCCGCATGCCTCACCTATAAAATGCTGCAGCATCTTAAGTGTGATTTCGTATTGACTGATGACTCCGTCACGCAGCGGTCTGATTGCCGTGATGTTGCCCGGGGTACGTCCGAGCATCATCTGAGCCTCACGTCCGACCTTGATTATTCTGTCGGTATTTTTATCGATCGCGACAACGGACGGTTCCTTGATGACGATTCCCTTGCCCTTGACATACACGAGAACGGTCGCCGTGCCGAGATCTATTCCGATATCCTTGCTCATCTATATAAATTCCTGACCTTGTTTTATAAAACAATTGATTACAAATATCAAATTATAACATATCAAGTTTAATTATACTACACAGACGTTTGTTTTGCAAGTATTTTACAGTATTTTAAAGCTATGCCGCATTGTACGCAGACCGTGCGGGTGTGTGCAATATGAATTTATTTTCATGTTTTTTCCGTAAAAATTCACCATTCCGTCACTCATGAGTGATATAATGTATCGGTAATATTATAAGTATATCAAACGGAGGACACGGAATTGATCGAAGTAAAAAATCTCGTAAAGCGATACGGCGATTTCGAAGCGGTGCGCGGTGTCAGCTTTGAGATTAAAAAAGGAATGATTTACGGCTTTCTCGGCCCGAACGGCGCGGGAAAATCGACGACGATGAATATCATAACCGGATGTCTCGCCGCTACCGAGGGCGAGGTTACGGTTAACGGATGCGACATATACGAGGATCCCATAGGAGCTAAATCCGCTATAGGATACCTGCCCGAGATGCCGCCGCTTTATACCGACATGACACCCGAGGAGTATCTGCTTTTTGTAGGCGAGGCCAAGGGCCTGAGCGGTGATGAGCTGTACCGTGACGTAGATCGTGTTATCAAAAAAACGGGTCTCGAGGATTATTCGTCCAAGCTGATAAAGAATCTTTCGAAGGGCTATAAGCAAAGAGTCGGCATAGCACAGGCGATAATAGGCAAGCCGGAAATAATTATACTCGACGAGCCTACGGTCGGACTCGACCCGAGACAGATTATAGAAATACGTGAGCTTATAAAGGAACTCGGACGTGAAAGCACAGTAATTCTCTCCAGCCATATCCTTACCGAAATAGCGGAGGTATGTGATTACGCCATCATCATCTCGCACGGCAGAGTGGTAGCGTCGGATACGCTCGAAAATCTGACGAAGAAATACGAGGGTAAAAATTACGTTGATATCACGGCACGCGGCGACGAGGAGAGAATGAAAAAGCTCATTTACTCCATTAAAGGGGTGCTTGACATCGAAAGCGAGACACACGGTGACGGAACAGTGCACGCGAGAATCGCGGTATCAAACGGAAACGATGTACGTGAGGAGCTGTTCTTCCGCTTTGCGGACGCCAAGATGCCGATTCTCTCGATGAATTACGAAGAGGTAACTCTTGAAAAGGTATTCCTCGAGCTGACAAGCGACAACGGAGAGACGAAAAATATCCCCGCCGCTCCCGCGAAAACGACATTGGAGGATGAATTCGCCGAAAAGATGCTGAGTGATATGAAGAGCCGTACGGTACCGAATGAAGCGGAGGAAATAAAATCCGAATCCGAAGCGGAGAATAACGGCGGCATTCCCGAAGCAGAGGACAAAAAGTCGAAAAAACAGGACGACGACTACAAGCCGCTGTTCGGCGGAAATTGATGTGGAGGCGGCAAAGCAATGAATGCAGTATACAAAAAAGAATTAAAAAGCTATTTAACCGGAATGACGGGAGCTATATTCGTCGGATTCATCCTGCTCATAACCGGTATTTATACGGTGGTTTACAACCTTAACGGACTTTATCCGAATTTCGAATATGTGCTTTCGGGAGTGTCGTTTATTTATCTTCTGACAGTACCCGTGCTCACAATGCGTTCCTTTGCCGAGGAGAAGCACTCGAAAACCGACCAGCTTCTCTACTCGCTTCCGATAAGCGTAACATCGGTGGTGCTTGCCAAGTTTTTCGCGATGCTTACCGTATTGCTTGTACCGTGTGCGGTGATGTCGTTCTATCCGCTCATTCTCTGTATGTTCGGAACCGTTCATCTTTCAAGCGCATATGCCACACTTCTCGCGTTTTTCCTTCTCGGAGCGACACTTATCTCCATTGGTATGTTTATCTCATCTCTCACCGAGAGCCAGGTGATTTCGGCTGTATTGAGCCTTCTCGTCATGATTCTCATTAATTTCATGTCGGGCTTATCCTCTATGTATCCGACATCGGCAGCCGCATCTCTCGCGGGACTCATTGTGATTTCCGTGATTGCGGGTATTATAGTACAGGTGCTCATTAAAAATTCCGTTATATCGAGCTGCACCTCGCTGATTCTTATAGCGGCATCTGTTCTCGTTTACCTTGTGGATTCGTCACTGCTCGAAGAGTTTATTCCGAACCTGCTTTCCTCGCTCGCTCTCTTCGACCGTATCACCACATTCCAAAACGGCGTATTCGATATGACAGCCGTTGTGTTCTATGTTTCCGTTTCCGCGCTTTTTGTTTATCTGACAGTACAGTCAATGGAAAAGAAGCGTTGGAACTGATTGCACTTGAGCCGAACGGAAAAATCGAATGTACACTAAATTTATGAGAGGAAAAAATATGAATAATGCCGATACTCCCGCAAAGAAGCACGGGATTAATAAAAAATACCTGAAAATAGGTTCATTCTCCATAACGATGACCGTTGTCGTGATTGCGGTTGTCGTTGTTGTGAATCTTCTCGTAGGCGAGCTTCCTTCGACCTACACCAAGTACGACACCTCTTCCCTGAATCTGTATTCGATCGGAGAGGAGAGCGAATCGGTTATAGAAGCCGTACAGGACGATGTGATATTCTATATCGTTGCGCAGAGAGGCAATGAAGACTCCACAATTAGCCAGCTGCTCGACAGATACGCCGCTCTTAATTCGCACATTACCGTAAAAACAGCGGATCCCGTAACAAATCCGACGTTTATAGAGCAGTATACATCAAGTCAGCTTTCCGAAAACTCCGTAATTGCGGTCAGCGGAAAGAGAAGCTACGTTATCGACTACACGGAAATATATACCGTAACATATTCCGAAGAGGAGCTGTATTATTATTACTACTACGGACAGATGCCCTCCGGAACATCATATTTCAACGGTGAGCTTTGCTTTACCACGGCTCTCGACTATGTAACACGTGACGACCTTCCGAAGGCTTATCTTCTTACGGGTCACGGCGAGACCGAGCTCGGCGATACTTACCTGAGCTATTTTACCGCGGAAAACATCGAGACCGAGCAGTTGTCCGTTCTTACTCTCGATAAGCTTCCCGAGGATGCGTCCGCTGTTATTATCAACATTCCGACAACGGATATTTCCGAGGCTGAAGAAGAGCTGCTTTCCGCTTATCTTGACGAAGGCGGAAATATAATCCTGATTACGGGCGCGCTTTCGTTTAATTCGTCAAGCATGCCCAATCTCGCGGCACTCGCAAAGAAAGTCGGACTCGAAGCGGTAGACGGAATCGTAGTCGAGACCGCGCAGAACAAATACCTGAGATATCAGTATTATCTCCTGCCGACTATCGGTTCAACCTCGAGCGAGCCTTTGTCGCTGATGTCCGAATCAATCAGCTATGTTCTCGCCGCCGCCGCACACGGCATAGTTTCCGACGGTACGCACAACGTAAATGCTCTGCTCGGCACATCCTCCGACGCATATGTAAAGACAGACCTTTATGCCGAGTCACTCGAGAAGGGTGACGGAGATGTAGAAGGCATGGTATACATCGGAGCATCCGTAACGGATGAAGCGGACGGCACGAGAGGGGACAGTTATAAATTCGTATGGTTCTCGTCACCTTCATTGACCGATGAAACGATGGATTCAATGGTATCCGGAGGAAACTCGGGAATGTTCATGGCGGCATCGGGCTGGATGTGCGAAAATAAAATCAATCTCTCGATTATGGCTAAACAGCTTCAGGTTGAATCACTTACCGTAACCGCGGCGCAGTCTGCTATTTGGTCGATAATCGTTGTGTTTATTATCCCGCTTGCCGTGTTCGCGATAGGATTTGCGGTTTGGTGGAAGAGAAGAAAAGCGTAAGGTGAAAAATGGCAGTAAAAACTAAGAAAAAGAACAAATACGCTCCGCTCATCGGCTTGCTTATTGCTTTCGTGGTGTTTTTTGCCATATACAAGGCGTTATGTGCATCGAACGAGAGAAAAGCTGCCGAGGAAGCGGCTGCGGAAGCAGCGGAAAACGCCGATATCATGATAGCGGAATACGACTACACGACAATGACATCCCTGTCATATGAGAAAAAAGGTTCTGATAAGCTCAGCTTCGCCGTGTCGGGTTCATCATGGATATATGTTCCGGACGAGCATTTCCCGCTTAACAACACAACTATAGCGAACATGGCATCCGCCATAGCTCAGATAGCGGTTGAGTGTACGGTTGACGAGGGTGAAGCCGCCGATTACGGACTCGATGATCCCGAATATATAATCAATGTCAAATACTCCGACGGGGACAGCCACGAATACAAGATAGGCAATTACAATTCGTTCAATTCGTCATATTATTTCATGGCGGACGGTGAAATGTATATGGTAGCATCGGGCCTGCTTTCGTATTTCGATTACACGCTTGACGACTTGATGTCACTTGACACCATTCCTTCATCCGATTGGAGCGACACGGCGTATGTAAACTACATAACGGTGAAGGACGGAGAAAACGAAAACAAAATCGAGGACGACACGGGAAAGAGCGAGCTTGTAGACCTGCTCGGTTCGCTGTATCTTAACGACTGTGCGGATTACTACACGGAGGAAGAGGAAAAGGCGAATTACGGTCTTGACGGAAGCTGTTCGATAACGGTAAACTACAAAAAAGCGAAGACAACGACCGATTCGAGCGGAAACGAGTCGACTACCTATCTTGATGCGAATTACGTACTCACGATAGGCAAAACGGACGGCGGATATTATATCATGCCGACAGGCTCGAACATTGCATACAATCTATCCGACGAGGATGCGGAAAATATTCTGGCGTATATAGATTACGTTCCGACGGTAACGGAGGAGACAACGGAAGAGCTCTAGTGGGCATAAACTTCAGTCGGATAGTGAAGCGAAACAGCCCACTCTCGAGAATTTTCATGACTGAAAATTCTCCGACGGAAAGATTTGAAATAAAGTGGGCATAAATTCAAGTCGGATAGTGAAGAAAAACAGCCCACTCGGGGGAATTTCAGATTAATTGAGGCGAACACGGCAATGACTGTGTTCGCCTTTTTTATATACGAGTTAAATGAAATTTAATAACTAAAAAATAGCTGAATTAAAACAGTTAAAATGCACAAAAAACGCCGTGCAATACTGTGTAAAAAGCGGAACATAGCATATGTTTGTAGATTTTTCGCGATAAGTATGTTATAATGCATATATTATACGGATATACCTGCTAAACTAATGCGTGAAAGGCTCAGTGTGTAAATATGAAAAAAAGGATAAAATCTTTCGTTTGCATGATATTGGCGGCGTTGATGCTGTGCCAGACTACGGCATGTACATCGGAAGAGGACGGTTCGTCGGTCGAAAACGGCGTATCGGATACATATACATCGGAAAATGTCGTGATAAACGAGCTGAAACCCGACGGAAAGATCGATGAGGATGCGAAGAAGGTCGAAGGAATAGCCATATCCTCGGCGGAGGAGCTTGCGAAAATCGGAAACGATAAAAAATATCCTCTTGACGGAGATTATGTTCTTGTCGCCGATATAGATATGTCCGAGTACGGTTCGTTTACTCCTATCGGCGGTGCGGCAAGTGAGTGCGGTATTGTAGAGGGTGACGGTGTTTTCTCGGGAACATTGGACGGCAGAGGTCACACGATATATGCGTTGACAATCGATACCGATGCGGAAGTCCGCTCGCACATAGGACTTTTCGGTACGGTGGCCTCGACAAGCGCAGATGATCCCGCGGTGATAAAAAACCTGATAATAAAATATCCGAGCGTTACGGGCACCATGAAAGCACCCGCGACATACGCCGTACTTGCCGGTCAGGCAGACGGATACGTGAATATCGATAATGTGGCTTTGATAGCGGGAAGCATGAACATAAAGGTTTCGGGAGGCGGAGACAACCTCGGAGTCGGCGCGCTGATAGGACAGTGCCGCACACAGGATTATACGGGTCTGACAAATAACGGTATATACATTACGAATGTTTTTTCGAGTGTTGACGTTACGGGAGACAACAACGGAGATACAAACTACACAAGCGGTCTCATAGGACGAATCAGAGCAACGGATTTAGGTGCGCTTTCCGATTGTCTTATGGTAGGCGCCGTGTACCACGGAGGCGAAAAGAGCAACGCGATAGCGGCAGGCGACAAGCACGCCATCGAAAACGTAAACGTATTTTACCGTGCCGGTTATTCAGTCGATAATAACTACAACGGCAAAACGAAATCCTCTCGTTCGCTGCTTGAAGGTAAGGTTGAATTCGGTTCGGAAAAGTGGTCGGTGGAAGTCGGCAGATATCCGATGCTGAACATGATGCTTGAAAGCAGTCTCTATTCGGCGGTGGATTTTATCACGATAAAGCTCGCAGACGGAGATAAAGCGACGAAGGTAACGACAAACTTCACACTTCCCACTGATATTTTCGGAAGCACAATCGAATGGACGACATCGGACTCGTCCGTGGTAAGCATTGACGGTGAAAAAGCCGTAGTTACGAAGCCGTCGTCGGGAATGAAGCGTATAACGCTGACTGCCTCCGTTGACGGAATAACGCGAAGCTTTGTTTACGGTGTGGATTCCGACATTAAGGGATTCGTATCATTCGACGGAGTAAACACACTGACCGCCATGAATTATTCAGATGTAACGGAATATGTGTGGACGGCAAGCGATCCCCTGACGGGAGAGATAAGAAAAACGGAAACGACAAGCGTGAACACATATGTGCTTGACGAAACGCTGCTCGAGTCGGTCATAACGCTGTCGACAGGCAATGATGACGATGCGTATTTCTATTACAGCACACTTCCGTCCGTGTCGATTACGTCCGACACGGAATACTATGATGTATCGAAGAGCGGATATTCCGATGCTAAAATAGCGATATATTCTACGGAGGGATACACCGAAACCGCGTACAGCGGCGGTACTCTCATAAAGCTCAGAGGCAACTCGACGGCATATCAATCAAAGAGACCGTTCAGACTCAAGCTTACGAAAAAGGTTGACCTGTTCGGCATGGGAGAGAGCAAGCACTGGGTGCTTCTTGCGAATGCATATGACAGAACAAATCTGAGAAACAAAGTATCATACGATTTCAGCGGGGCACTCGGTTTACCGTACTGCGAGTCGATACTCGTAAACGTAATGTACAACGGTGTTTACTACGGACTGTACGAGCTCAGTGAGAATATCCGCATTGACGATGGCAGAGTCGAGATCTACAATTGGGAGGATACAGCGGAGGATGTGGCGCAGGCCATAGCTAAGGCGGAAGGTTTGTCGAACAGCGACCGCGATGCGCTGGAGAACAGGCTGTGTGCTAATCTTTCATGGGTAACGAGCGGCAAATTCGAGGATTACACTATATCCGATTACTATGACACGTCAACGCTTGACATAAGCGGAGGATATCTCATAGAAAACGATGCTTATTACGACGAGGTATCGAAATTTACCACAGAGAATCAGATGAAGCTCATGATAAAGAATCCCGAATTTCTTTCCTCGAACAGTGAGATGATGAAATGGCTTGAGGATTATATCCAGATTATGGAGGATGCCGTATATTCACCGAACCGACTTAATTCGGAAGGAAAGACATACAGCGAATACATGGATACGGATTCGTTTATAGATTTCTGGATGGTAAATCAGATATGGAAAAACGTCGAGCTGCTCTTCAAGAGCTGCTACATGTATAAGGATGTAGGCGGAAAGTTGTATTTCGGCCCCGTATGGGATATGGACTGGACGAGCGGAAACCATGTAAACCTTCACGGAGAGGGCGGAAAGTACAACACATGGTGGCACAGCGAAAGTCAGGACAGAGAGTATTGGTATCGTGCACTGTACAATGATCCGAATTTTATTCTGATGCTCTGGGAGAGATGGCAGGAAATCGGCGGCGATATAGACAATATGCTCGAACAGTACGATACGCTGAGCGAGGAGATTAAAGCGTCTGCCGAAATCGACAACCGCCGTTGGAATTACGATATGTCGTACACCAACGAAATAAAGCAGCTCGAAAAATGGTTGGACAACAGGCTTAACTGGATGGAGGAGCAGTTCGAGACACCGGACACACTTATTTCATCGTTCGGATATTTTACCGACAGCAAGAACATTTTTATCAGAAAGACCGAGCTTGTCGGAGAAGAGCTTGTGATTACGGTCAAGATGAATAACAAGTTCACGAAATGCGAGGTTATGCTCAACGGTGAGGTTCTCGGTGACTACACGCCGACTGACGGAAAAATACGCATACCCACGGAAAAGCTTCGTGAAGTCGGAAAGTACAATGCCATAGAGCTTATAGCGAAAAAAGATGACGGCAGCTACGGTATTATACGCAAGAGAAACGGACAGAACGGTTCATCTACGGTCGATGCGGACTATGTTTTCTATATGAGTGAATAAAAAAGTGACGCCGCACTACGGAAAATAATTCCGCTGTGCGGCGGCATTTGTTTATTTACATGGCTTTCAGGAAGGCGAGGATTTTTTCGGTCAGAATAAGGTGACCGTCGTCATTGGGATGGAGTCCGTCGGGGCAGTAGCGTTCGCGTATCACGTCAACCTTAGGCTGAATTCCGCTCACGGCGTAGAGGTCGAGTACGGGGAGTGAATAGAATTCTGCAACCTCACGGATTATTTCAACGTATGTTTTCAGAGGAGCTACGTTATATGCCTTATATCCGTCGCCCTTCATACTGTCCTCATTCAGACGGTGCAGGGGAGTCATGATGAAGATAGGTTTGCCGGGGAAGCGTTCGATGAGGCGGTTCATGAGATAATGGCAAGCACCGTAGAATGTATACACGGTACGGTCTGCGAATGTACCGAGGGGGGCATCGCCGTGACCGAAGTCGTTTGTTCCGCCGAAAACGCCGATTATATCGGCATCGTCATCGAGTTGTTCGACTCTTGCGCAGAAATCAAGGTCCCAGTTTGCGCAGTCGGAGGGTTTAACCTGACGCGCGATGCGTGTTCCGCCGATACCGTAGTTTTTCGATTCTCTGAATCCTCCGTTTTTACCGACGAGAGTTACAAAGTGATGTTCGACGCCGCTTGTACCGCATCCTTCGGTGATGCTGTCACCGAGAAAGACAATCTTTTTTCCGATGAGTTCCATAAATCAACCTGCTTTCGTTATTATGTTATATGATATCGTTCTGAATTTTAGCACAATATGGGTATTTTTGTCAAGTGTCGGCGGATATTCTTTAGGTTTAACAGTGGAGGAAAAAAACGCCTCCCCGAGAATTTTCCCGTGGAAAATTCTCCCGAGTGAGGTGCAAGGTTGAGCGGCGGATATTCTTTAAGTTTAACAGTGGAGAGAAAAACCGCCTTTGCATAAAAATAAGCGTATCGCTGTTTGCGGCGATACGCTTATTGATTAAGCTATTGCTTTATATTTATCTGAGAGCTGCCTGTGCTGCTGCGAGTCTTGCGATCGGCACTCTGAAGGGTGAGCAGGATACATAGTCGAGACCGATTCTGTGGCAGAATTCAACAGATGTCGGGTCGCCGCCGTGTTCGCCGCAGATACCGATGTGGAGGTTGTTGTTAACAGGTCTGCCGAGGGAGATAGCCATCTGCATGAGCTTGCCGACACCAATCTGGTCGAGCTTAGCGAAGGGATCGTTTTCGAAGATCTTAGCGTCGTAGTAAGCGTTAAGGAACTTACCTGCGTCGTCACGTGAGAAGCCGTATGTCATCTGTGTAAGGTCGTTTGTACCGAAGCAGAAGAAGTCAGCTTCCTTAGCGATTTCGTCAGCTGTAAGAGCTGCACGAGGAATCTCGATCATTGTACCTACTTCGTATTCGAGTTCAACGCCTGCGGCCTTGATTTCGGCATCGGCTGTCTCTACAACGAAATTCTTAACGTACTTAAGCTCTTTAACTTCGCCGACAAGCGGAATCATGATTTCGGGCTTAACTGTCCAATCGGGATGAGCCTTCTTAACATTGATAGCGGCACGGATAACAGCGGAAGTCTGCATCTTTGCGATTTCGGGATATGTAACTGCAAGACGGCATCCTCTGTGACCCATCATGGGGTTGAACTCATGGAGAGAAGAGATGATAGCCTTAATAGCTTCAACGGACTTACCCTGAGTCTTAGCGAGAGCGGCGATATCTTCTTCTGTTGTGGGAACGAACTCATGAAGCGGGGGATCGAGGAATCTGATGCAAACCGGTGTGCCTTCGAGAGCTTCGTAAAGAGCTTCGAAGTCAGCCTGCTGCATGGGAAGAATCTTAGCGAGAGCCTTTTCTCTCTCTTCGACTGTTTCGGAGCAGATCATTTCACGGAATGCGTCGATTCTGCCTTCGCCGAAGAACATATGCTCTGTACGGCAGAGACCGATACCTTCGGCACCGAGCTCACGTGCCTTCTTAGCATCGCGAGGTGTGTCGGCGTTTGTACGAACCTTGAGCTTTCTGTACTTGTCGGCCCAGCCCATGATACGACCGAATTCGCCTACGATGGAAGCGTCAACTGTGGGGATGATACCGTCGTAGATGTTACCTGTGGAACCGTCGATGGAGATGAAGTCGCCTTCGTTGAATGTCTTGCCTGCGAGAACGAACTTCTTGTTTTCTTCATCCATGTTGATTTCGGAGCATCCGGATACGCAGCAGGAACCCATACCACGTGCTACAACTGCGGCATGAGATGTCATACCGCCGCGAACTGTGAGGATACCCTGAGCGGCCTTCATACCTTCGATATCTTCGGGAGATGTTTCGAGACGAACGAGGACAACCTTTTCTCCTCTTGCCTTCCATTCCTTAGCGTCTTCTGCGGAGAATACTATCTTACCGCATGCCGCGCCGGGGGAAGCACCGAGACCCTTGCCGATGGGGTTGGCAGCCTTAAGTGCCTTAGCATCGAACTGGGGATGGAGAAGTGTGTCGAGGTTACGGGGATCTATCATAAGAACAGCTTCCTGTTCGGTTCTCATGCCTTCGTCAACGAGGTCGCATGCGATCTTGAGAGCGGCCTTAGCTGTTCTCTTACCGTTACGAGTCTGGAGCATGTAGAGCTTGCCGTTTTCAACTGTGAATTCCATATCCTGCATATCGCGGTAGTGGTTTTCGAGAGTCTTGCAAACGTCAACGAACTGGTTGTATGCTTCGGGGAACATTTCTTCCATCTGAGCTATCGGCATAGGAGTACGAACGCCTGCAACAACGTCCTCGCCCTGTGCGTTAACAAGGAATTCACCCATAAGCTTCTTTTCGCCTGTAGCAGGGTCACGTGTGAATGCAACGCCTGTACCGGAGTTGTTGTTAAGGTTACCGAATACCATAGGCATTACGTTAACTGCGGTACCCCATGAATAAGGGATATCGTTGTCGCGGCGGTAAACGTTTGCTCTGGGGTTGTCCCATGAACGGAATACGGCGCGGATTGCTTCGTAAAGCTGTACCTTAGGATCGGACGGGAAATCTTCGCCGATCTTGGCCTTATACTCTGCCTTGAACTGGCCTGCGAGCTCCTTGAGGTCATCTGCGGTAAGATCAACGTCGAATTTAACGCCTTTCTTTTCCTTCATGGCATCGATGAGCTGCTCGAAATATTTCTTACCGACTTCCATAACGACGTCGGAGAACATCTGGATGAATCTTCTGTATGAGTCGTAAACGAATCTCTTGAACTTGGGATCGTCATTGCCCGCGATCATAGCCTCTACAACCTCATCGTTAAGACCGAGGTTAAGAATGGTATCCATCATACCGGGCATGGAAGCTCTTGCGCCGGAACGAACGGAAACGAGAAGAGGATTCTTGAGGTCGCCGAACTTCTTGCCGTTGATTTCTTCCATCTTGGCAACATAGAGCATGATTTCGTTCATGATCTCATCATTGATCTTTCTGCCGTCCTCATAGTACTGTGTGCAGGCTTCTGTTGTGATGGTGAAGCCCTGAGGAACGGGAAGACCGATATGTGTCATTTCAGCGAGGTTAGCACCCTTGCCTCCGAGGAGCTCGCGCATGTTGGCGTTGCCTTCGGAGAAAAGGTAAACATACTTCTTGGACATATTAAAATGTACCTCCGCAATAAAATTATATATTTTCTGCTGACAAAAATTATCGGCGCACAGGGAAAACGCGCAAAAAAATGCACAGATGTCCGCAAAGCACGCCCGCTTCCCATATTATATCACTTATTTCGCGATATTTCCATACAAATACAATGGTTTACGAAAAATTTACTTTTTACAATGTATTATACCATATGACGAATGACGCCGCCGACGTCAATCTTTAAGTTGACGTGAATGCGCATTTATGCTATAATTGCGGTAGGAATATTCATCAGACAGATACAGATGATTCGACAGGATAAAAAAATGCTTATTGGATTATATAATGCTCTTGCTGCCGATGATGTCGAAAGAGAGCCGAATATCGACATAGACGACGATGCCGACGTGAACGCACTTGTGAAGCGTGCTCAGGGAGGGGACGACGAGGCCTTTTCCGCACTTGTGGAGATATTCGGAAAATTCGTATACAACACCGCCGTAAGATATCTTTCGGCTGCCGCGGAACCGCCCGATGCGGCAGAGGATATAGCACAGAATTCCTTCATCAAGGCGTGGAGATCGCTTGCGTCCTTCAGAGGAGAGTGCCTTTTTTCCACGTGGCTGTTCCGTATTACCGCGAACTCAGCCAGAGATTACATCAGGCACAAAAGCAGGCATCAGACGGTGTCTCTCACATCCTCGGATGATGACGGAGACGACAAGGAATGGGATGTACCCGTTACATCCGGTGACGCGGTTCCGGAGGATTCGCTCGAGAAGAAGGAATTGATACTCGGTGTGCGCCGCGCAATCGAGCAGCTTCCCGAGGATCAGCGTGCCGTGATTGTAATGCGCGATATACACGAGCTGCCGTACAAGACAATAGCGGATACGCTCGGACTTGAACTCGGAACGGTAAAATCACGTCTCAACAGAGGAAGAGCAAACTTAAAAACAATTTTGAAAAACGGGAACTTTATTTGATTACCGCACGTCTAAAGTGCATAAAAATTAGAAGGCAAGAAGAAAAACATTAAAATTTGATTAAAGATAAGTCGAGCGAGTCGGTGTTTTTCGATAAACGTTCGAATAACAGACATGTCTGAAAATACGGACATTGTTTTTTATTTCGATTTCACGAGCTGTAATACAACGGGAGTGTTTGTTCGAAAAATGAAAAGGATAACTGAGCAAAGCGCGGATAAGAACGAAGATGTTTTATCCGACGAGGAAATGCGGTCGTATGCTTCTCTTATCGCGGAAGCGTATCCGTCGCCGAAGCGGAGTATTAAAGATTCCGTTATGGCAGAGATACGCGGCACGAAGAATACGGCGACAGGTATAATAATAAGCAAAAAAACAAAAAGAAGAAAGCTGTTTGTAAGGTACGGAAGTCTTGCGGCGTGCCTTGCGATAGTCGTGCTTGTGGGTATCGGCGTACTGCCGAGACTGACGGATAGGATTGCGGTCTCGACAGACAGTGCCGTCGGTAGTGCGGCGGAGGCTTATGCGGCCGAAACCGAGCAATACGAGGATGAAAAAATCGCGGAAACTTCCGCGACGGTTACCGAGAGCGCGGATGACAGCGCGGGTAACGGCAAAGGAAGTGCCATACTTAAAAATTACTCGCTGTCACTGTTCACACCGGTACACGGAAGCGCGGTAATAGAGGATGAGGAGACGGCGGATGTACCGCAGGGTGACGATATTCCCGAGGAAGATGAAGAAGGCGCTCTGCTGTATGATACATCGGAGGATGCCGACATGGCGGGCTACGGTCTGAGTGTCGGAGCATCGCTTATGACGGAATCGTATACAAGGTATGTTTACATTCCGACCGTAAGCTGTGTTCATTCGTCGGTGTTCCGCAATTCCTACCATGACATACCGAAAAAACTTATAAATGCGGTAGGTGAGGATGAATTCAACGCATGGGCGTTCAGCCTCACGGAGGACGGAAAGTGTACGGTCAATATTGTTTCGTTCTACAGATATTTTGCGAATGAAATCGACACCTTTGCCGAGGAATTCGCCGAGTTCGCCGCAGGAGACGGAGCATACTACTGTGACATTCCCGATATTTCGCTTTTCGAGGACGGCAAGTGGGATGAAATCGAGGAATACTATATCTGCGGCGGCAGCTATGACGAGTCTGTCGGGGACTACTTCGAATACAGATTCAAGACTGCGCTCATTACGGAAATCGGGGTTTCGTCTTATACGGGCTGGCTCGCGAATAACGGAATGAAAAACGTTTCCGACTGGTCTATATCCGATGCCGTCGGCGCGTTCGATATCTCACGTGAAAGACTCGAGGAGATGTACGACAAAGTAAAAACCGACTTCGAGAGCGAATTCGATACAGTACCCTTCACCTATGACTTTGATAAAATCGTCTCGAATACCGCGTCAAACGGACTGAGCGGCAGAGAGTGCGACGCCGAATACAGAATTTATTAAAAAAGAGCTTCCCGAATAATGTACCTCGGGTACCGTAGGTCGGTATCGGGTATATATTGCGGGAGGCTCTTTTTTATGTTCTGTACCTGAAGTCGTTGACCTTGCCTTTCAGAACGGCAAGATATTTTTCGCATTCCTCTTTGCCGCATTTCAGGTCGAGCTCACGATAGTTTCCGCATTCAATCTCGGAAGCTCCGAAAACGGGGCCGTCATATGTGCATATTTTCTCGAGAACATCGAGTACCACCGCGAGAACGGTGTCGTCGCTTTCATTGCGAACAAGGAGATAAAAGCCGGTACGGCAGCCCATAGGGCCGAAGTAGATCACATTTTCCTTTATATCGCTGTTGCGTACGAATGTCGCGAAGAGATGCTCTACCGTATGCATTGTCACGTTATCCATATAGTATCCCGCGTTCGGCTTGCGGGTACGCAGGTCGTATGTTGTGATGTCGCCGTCTCTGCGTGAGACATAAATACCGGGTTCAAGCAGACGATGGTCGACGGTGAAGCTTGCGATTTTTTCCATAGTCAATCCAATCCCATGTCATTATATTTTGTCCGATATATTATATCAGAGCGGTGATAATAATGCAATCGCGTGCAAAGAACACTTTGTTAAAATTTTATCAGTCCTATTGCGATTAATGCGTATTTGGTATATAATAAAATCAGATTCAGAAAATATGTTCAGAGAAACGGAGATGTAAATATATGGCAAAAAGCACCGCAAAAAAAACGGCAGTCGATAACTCCGGAAAGACTCCAGAAGAGAAGCAGAAGGCGCTTGAAACGGCGATAAGTCAGATTGAGAAGAGCTTCGGAAAGGGTACCATTATCAAAATGGGAGAAAATCCGAAAATGAACGTGTCCGCTGTTTCGACAGGTTCCATTTCGCTTGATTTGGCGCTCGGTATCGGCGGACTTCCGAAGGGAAGAATAATCGAGGTATACGGCCCCGAATCCTCGGGTAAAACCACACTTACACTGCACGCTATAGCGGAGGTTCAGAAAACGGGTGGTCAGGCGGCGTTTATAGATGCCGAGCATGCTCTCGACCCCGTTTACGCCAAAAACCTCGGAGTGGATATCGACAATCTTTTGGTATCGCAGCCCGATTCGGGTGAGCAGGCACTCGAAATATGCGATGCCCTCGTGCGCTCGGGCGCCGTTGACATAATAGTCATCGACTCCGTGGCGGCGCTTGTTCCTCAGCAGGAAATCGACGGAGACATGGGAGCATCCCACGTGGGATTGCAGGCGAGACTTATGTCGCAGGCACTCAGAAAGCTGTCGGGAACGATATCCAAAACAAACTGTATAGTAATATTCATAAACCAGCTTCGTGAAAAAGTCGGAATTGTTTACGGCAACCCCGAAACAACCACGGGCGGACGTGCGCTTAAATTCTACGCATCCGTCAGAATAGAGATACGCAAGGCAGAGAGCCTTAAAAACGGCAGCGATATATACGGAAACCGTGTAAAATGCAAGGTTGTAAAGAACAAGGTCGCTCCGCCGTTCAAGACAGCCGAATTCGATATTCTTTACGGTACGGGTATTTCCAAATCCAGCGAGATTGTCGAGCTCGGAGTAAACCTCGGAATACTTGACAAGAGCGGCGCGTGGATTTCGTACAACGGAACGAGAATAGGTCAGGGCAGAGACAACGCGAGAGCGACTATCGATGCCGATCCGTCGCTTTCCGCCGAGCTTGAAGCGCAAATCAAGGAAAAAGCTCAGTCTGCGGATATTTCCGAAATGGACGGTGAAGAAATCGAGGAAGATATGGATGAGGAAGACCTCGACACCTCGCTTGACATCAGACTGATAGACCTCGATGAAGACGAGGAATAAAGCCGAAATTTAATGTACATTAAAAATGTTTCGCTTTTGTCGTGGAGAAATATATCCATGACAAGCGCCGACTTCGAGGACGGAGTCAACGTACTGTGGGGGCTCAACGCACAGGGCAAATCGAACATTCTGGAAAGCATATATTATTTCGCACGCGGACGTTCCTTCAGAGGCGGCCGTGATTCGGAACTGATACGTTTCGGTGCCGATTACGCTTCCGTATCGCTTACATACAGGAGAGAAGGGTACGAAAACGATACCGTGCTTGACTGTGTCATACCGAAGAGCGGCAGGAAAATTCTGAGGAAAAACTCCGTGAATCTGTCATCGGCGGCAGAGATGATAGGAATGTTCCGTGCGGTGCTGTTTTGTCCGAGAGATCTTGCGCTTGTCACGGGAGGCCCTCTCGAAAGGCGTACTTTTCTCGATGTCGCACTGTCACAGCTTTCGGAAACCTATCTTACATATCTCAGAAGATATACGAAAGCTCTTAACGAAAGAAACGCACTGCTCAAACGTGCGGGAGCGGGAGAAAACGTCACGTCAGCCGAATGGGAGGTTTATGCCGAGGTTATGGCGGAAGCGGCCGGAATCGTATGCGCGTACCGCAACGATTATACCGCAATGCTCTCCGATAATGTCGGACGTTACTTTTCCGATATGACATCGGGGGAGGAGCTGCCGCAGCTGCGTTATACCTCTCATGCACTGTATGACGGAATTCCGACGCCGCTTTCGAACGCGGACAGCGGAAAAATACAAAACATACTTTACGATAAGCTGCTTTCGAATATCGAGAGGGAAAAGGCGTGCGGTTCCACTCTCTGGGGAATCCACAAGGACGATATAGCGATTATGATAAACGGCAGAGAAATCAAAATGTACGCGTCACAGGGACAGCAGCGTTCTGCCGCACTGGCGCTGAAGCTCGGCGAAGCGGAAATAGCGTATACGCTCGGCGGAGAATATCCCGTGATGCTTCTCGACGATGTTTTTTCCGAGCTTGATGAAAAAAGACGCAGATATATTCTCGATATCCTGGCGGATAAGCACGGGGATAAACGTCAGATTATCATAACCTCATGTGAACCCGATATCATTCCGAAGGAAAAAATTTCCGGAGTCAGATTCGACCGTGTGTCTGCGGGAAATGTTATAAGCGGCGGCGAACCGTTGTCATGCAATGATACGGAGGACGAAAATGTTCGTTAAATCGCTTACAGACGGCGGAAATTCTTCAGGGAGAGTCATCGTAACCGCGGCTGACGAAGCGTGCGGCGGGGAAGAGATATTTGTTCTGTCGGTAGGTGAAGTGTCGCGCCTTCCCTTTGTACTGTGCGAGGGAGAAAAAATCGACGAGAACAGATATGACGTATTGAAGTCGGCGGCGGGCAGAACGGGAGCGCTTGACGAGAGTGCGAGAATACTGTCGATAGGACGAAGAAGCAAAAAGACACTTTTGTATAAGCTGAGAAGCAAGGGCTTTACCGCCGAAGCATCGGAATATGCCGTGAATCTGCTCGAGAGAAAAGGATACCTGTGCGACATAGAAGCCTGTCGTGATACGGCGGAGATGCTGGTGCGAACAAAACATTACGGCAGAGTGAGAATCGTGTCGTACCTTGCCGCGCACGGCTTTGCCGCGGATGACGCGCGTCAGGCGGTGAGTGAGCTTGACGAGGATGCCTTGCGTGCCGCTCTCGAATACAATATCGACAGAAAATATCCGAATATCGACGTAATGCCGAGAGATGAAAAGCGCAAAGCGGTACAGTCGCTCATGCGGCTCGGATTTACGGCGGAAGAGATAATAAAAGAAGTAAAAAATCGTGCCGACAGACGTTAAATTTTGTATATCGTCTGTTTTCGGGCACGATTTTGTGCTATAATAGACCGTAAACGTATATAATTTCATACAAATAATTTTAATAATCGGAGCTGCATATGGCAACCAAAACAAAAGTCGGATTTATATCTCTCGGATGCTCGAAGAATCTCTGTGATACCGAAATAATGCTCAAGCACCTGCTCGACGCGGGTTACGAGATTACTCCCGAGGAAACGGATGCCGATATAGTAATAGTCAATACATGCGCGTTTATCGAAAGCGCGAAGAAGGAATCCATAGACAATATTATCGATATAGGCTGGCTGAAAAAGCATCATAAGCTGAAGGGTATTATCGTCACGGGATGTCTCGCCGAAAGATACAAGGACGAGGTACTCAAAGAAATGCCCGAGGTTGACGCGCTTCTCGGCGTGGGCGGAATTCATAAGATAGTCGAGGCGGTAAAGTCCGTCGAGGAAAGCATAGGAAAGAAAAACTATCCGAAATATACCTGCTTTGACGATAAGGAAGCTTCCGTTATCGGAGGCGAGAGACTTCTCACTACGGGTGACAGCATGGCATACCTTAAGATAGCGGAAGGCTGCAATAACCGCTGTACATATTGTGCCATTCCTCTCATCCGCGGCAAAATGCGCAGCCGTACAATGAAGGATATCATAGAGGAGGCTACGTCTCTCGATGCGCTCGGTGTGAAGGAGCTGAATATCATCGCACAGGACACATCCGCATACGGAATAGATTTATACGGCAAATACGAGCTTCCCGAATTAATCCGCGGCATTTGCGATGCCACGAATATTCCGTGGATAAGACTTCTTTACTGCTATCCCGACAAAATCACGGATGAGCTTATCGCCGAGATAAGAGATAATCCGCGTGTCGCGAAATATATAGACATACCGATTCAGCATATCTCCGACAGAGTCCTCAAAGCCATGAACCGTCACGGCGACTCCGCAATGATAAGAGACGCGGTAAAGAGACTCAGAGAAATACCGGGAATAGTTCTCAGAAGTACTGCCATAGTAGGCTTCCCGGGTGAAACAGACGAAGACTTCGAGGAGCTGTGCGAGTTCATAAAGGAAGCGAAATTCGAACGCTTCGGCGCGTTTACCTACTCGCGTGAAGAGGATACACCCGCGTATGACTTCCCGAATCAGATAGACGAGCAGGTAAAGCAGGACAGATACGATATTC
>CAVIJI010000020.1:0-35138 GCA_963642885.1 bacterium | reverse complement strand
ACATATGAGAAGGTGTGGTTTTTCAGCATCCTTGTTCTTTCGTTCATCTTTGCGTTTATTTTCCCCGAGGAAGATGTTAACGGCGTAAACGGCAACATAATAATGGTATTATACCTGCTCGATACGTTCCTTAATATACTTTGCGAGCTCCTTATTTCAAAACAGAGCAAATGGAATTTCATAGTATCCGTGTTTGTGGAAATATGCGAAATCGCGATTTGCGTTGTTCTTTCTTACCGTTTTGCGACAATGGCTTCCACGCTTTTCTTCTGGCTTCCTATTGATATAATCAGCTTTGTAAACTGGCACAAGCATCCCGACAGACAGGAAGACGACCTTACAAAGGTGCGCAAGCTGAGCGGATGGGCGGAAGTCGCCGTGATTGCGGGCATTCTCGTTTGGACCGTCGGTGTAGGCTATTTTCTCACCACGCTCGACCTCGGAACGGATCTTTTCGGTGGAAACGAGCTCATCGAGGTAGTTGTGTGCTATCTTGACGCATGTGCGTCTGCCGTAGGTATTGCGAACGGTGTGTTTATTCTTCTTCGTTACCGCGAACAGTGGATTGCATGGATTCTCAGCTCACTGCTTGAGGCTGCAATCAACATTCTGTCCGGTCAGTATGTTCTTCTCGTTCTCAAGGTAGGTTATCTTACGAATTCCACATACGGATTTATCAAGTGGAATAAATACATTAAATCACATAAAGAAGCCGCCGAAGATAAGTCGATTCTCTGATATCACTAATAGAATACAAATAAAAAAAGCCGCTTGCGAAACCGCAGCGGCTTTTTTTATGGCACACACAAAGTGTGATTTTCTTTAATTATCGAATCCGACATCGGTGAGATTCATTATCGTATCCGTATCGGCGGAGATTTCGCCTGTGCAGATGTATTCTCCGTCTCCACAGGTTATAATAATTATGCCGGCGTCGGTTAAGACGTTTTTCTGTTCGTCCGAAAGATGTGTGTTGAAA
Organism: bacterium; assembly: GCA_963642885.1. Classification (GTDB taxonomy): domain Bacteria; phylum Bacillota; class Clostridia; order Oscillospirales; family CAG-272; genus UMGS1696. The sequence continues at coordinate 34,159 of CAVIJI010000020.1, read as the reverse complement.
TAAGGAATTCTTCCGGCGTCAAACAAAGCTCTTTCAAGCTGTCGTCCGTAATTTTCGTCACTGACAGATACGACAATCGACCGCTGACCTGTATAGCGGCATCTTTCGGCTTCGGTTACTTCGGCATCCGAAACATGTACATTTCTGCCGTCGTCCTTGATGGCTTCCTGTATGATACCTCCGCCGGATATTTCATAGTTATCTACAATAACAAATCTGCCGGTGGCGGGGAGGGAAGAGTCGGCATCGAAGGCGATGGGCTTTTCGCATTCTATCGCACAGTCCGCTATATCATGCTTGTTGGCCTGAGTGGGTGATGAATTTTTAGACAATGTCGAAGCGTCAAGTACGCTGTACAGCTTGCTTATACGGCATTTGGTTTTTGCCGTACATGATTTGATTATGTATTCCTTGCCGACAACAAGCGGGTCTTTTCCGAGCCAGAACATACTTGCGCGGAATGCATCGGACACGAGCGGAGCCTTTTCTCCGACCTTACAGGCTATCTCGCCTCTGTGAATATAAATCTGAGTCTCCGTTGTGAATCCGCATGATTTACCCTGTGCGAACATTTTCGGCATTCTCTCGGAAGATGGGTTCATGAACCATTCTTCGAGGTGCTTTACACGCGTGGTCTTTCTCGATGGGTAGAAAACAACCTCGTCACCTTCACGAAGGACACCGGATTCGCACATTCCGGCGACGATTCGTCTGTCGTCTCCTCCTTCGGTGAATTTATAAACATCCTCAACCGGCATACGGAACGGCTTTGCGTCATCACTTATGCCGCCCGTAAAGCAGTCGAGCTGCTCCAGAACGTCCGAACCGTTATACCACGGCGTGTTGTCCGAGTGCGATGCGATATTATCTCCGAGCATTGCGGATACGGGAATGAATGCGGCGGGTTTAATTCCGATGGAATTAAGAAATGCCGTATAATCCGTCCGTATCTGCTTGTATACTTCTTCACTGTAATCGACAAGATCTATCTTGTTTACCAGTACCGCTATTTGCGTTATGCCGAGCATTTCAAGCATATATCCGTGTCTGCGTGAATTTTCGCATATGCCCTCAAGTGCATCGATTACCAAAAGAGCGGCATCGGCTCTTGAGGCTCCGGTAATCATATTTTTAAGAAATTCAATATGACCGGGCGCGTCGATAATTATATATTTGCGTTTTTCCGTTTCGAAAAAGCATCGTGCCGTATCGATTGTTATACCCTGAGCACGCTCGTCCTTCAGTGCGTCGAGAAGGAAGGCGTATTCGAAAGGCTTGCTGTTTTTTCTGCAAAGCTCACGAATCGATTCGATTTTTCCATCGGGAAGACTATGTGTATCAGCTAAGAGACGACCGATAACGGTGCTTTTACCGTGATCTACATGTCCTGCGACTACTATATTCATGTGTTGTTTATCGTTCATTTTTTTGCCGTCCTTTTTGCGAGTCGCTCTTTACATATATCCGCCGCGTCTCAGTTCTTCCAAACCGCCGCCGTCTTCCTTGTCTTGCTCACGTCCGCTTCTCTCTGCTACATGCGAGAATTTTCCGGATTTCAATTCCTCGATGATTTCATCAAGGTTTGATGCGGTGGATTCCACGGGCTTGGTACACGGCCAGCAGCCGAGTGAGCGGTATCTTGTTCCGTCTCCTCTGTTAAAGTAAAGCGAAACAACGGGAACGCCCTCTCGCTTGATGTATTCCCATATATCGACCTCTGTCCAGTCGAGCAGAGGGTGGATTCGTACGTGAGTTCCGGGTGCAAAATCCGTTTTGTACTGTCCCCAGAATTCCGGAGGCTGGTCATCCGCATCCCAGTCGTTGAGCTTGTCTCGCGGACTGAAATATCTTTCTTTTGAACGGCTTCCTTCTTCGTCCGCACGAACTCCGACAATAACGCCTGTGTACGGCTCACGGTTAGTATCGACCTCGTACTTTCCGGTCGAATGATTTAATCTGTATCGTGTCCAGTCGCCGGCGAGAGTGTGGGTGAGTGCTTCGGTTTTGAGCCTTTTACAGCATTCAATTCTTGTCGCATTACCGTCCGGGAATGTAGCCTTGGCATCGAGAGCTTCACGGTTTTCACCGTAAACCATATCGAGATTCCACTCCATAGCGAGACGGTCACGGTATTCTATCATTTCGGGGATTTTATAGTGAGTGTCGACGTGGACCAAAGGAAACGGAACATGTCCGTAGAATGCTTTGCGAGCAAGACATAACAGAACTGTGCTGTCCTTGCCTATTGACCAAAGCATACAAAGGTTTTTAAATGCCGAATACGATTCCCGCAGTATGTGTATGCTGCGTGACTCGAGCATATCGAGATGTGAGTATTGCATACGATGTTTCAATCCTTAATCAAATAAGTTATTCAGTTGTTTTTCAATGCCGACTCGGGTTTATTGAGTATCATAAAGCCGACACGGTTGTACGGGTCTTCTCGGTTTGCGGGCAGTGGCTTGAAGCTGTGTTCCGTGAATACCGCACCCGCCTCCTCGCATATAATCTGCATGGCGGCAGTATCCCATTCTTTTGTGAAAGCACCGTAACGGTAGTGAACATCGGCAAGGCCCTCCGCTATCATGCATCCCTTAAGACAGCTGCCGAGCGAAATAACATCGCCTATTCGTTCACTGTTCGCTTCCAGAAGAAGCTCGGTTTCCTTGTCCATATGGGAACGACTGGCCACAACAATGAGTTTTCCGTTGTTTATGCCGTCTCTTTCGGATACATGAAGCTTCTTGCCGCCGCCGAACGAGAAATCATGTGCTTCGTCAAACGATATTTTATAACTTCCGAGACCTTCGTAAGCATAGTATATGATTTTTTTTGCTGGAACCGCGATAACGCCTCCGACAACCCGATGTGAGTGAGAGAAGCCGATGGAAACACAAAATTCACCGTTGTGACTGATAAATTCCTTCGTACCGTCGAGAGGATCGATAATAAACACGCCCGCGTTGTTTGTAAGTCTTGTTCGATCGTCCTCGGATTCCTCGGATAATATGGAATATTCCGGATATTTTTCGCGGAAGTAGCTTACAAGAACCTTGTTCGAAGCGTTGTCCGCTGTCGTAACAGGTGAGTTGTCGCTCTTTATTTCGATATCGAATTTCTCGTTGTCATATATCCGCATAATTTCGTCAGATGCCATGAGTGCGGCATCTACCATGTTGTGAATAAGCTCATGAGGCGAGTAGATTTCACTCATTGCATCGGAAACGATAACGGAGGAACATTCATCCGCATTCCGTGCGGCGGTATCGAGAACGATATCGGGATTTAGCGGTATATCGTACGGAGCACTTACTCCGGTAAAATTTTCGATCTCTCCGGAGAAAGCTTTTTTATACAAACCTTTCGGATCGCGTGACGCGCATACGTTTACATCGGCTTTAACGTACACCTCTTTGAAAACGGTAGCGGGAGATATTATCTCTCTGGCAACACGTCGTGATTCTTCCGTAGGCGAGATGGCGCAGACTATGACGATTTCCGATGTAGAAGCAATTATTTTGGCACACTCGGCTATTCTGCGAAGGTTTTCGGCTCTGTCCTCGGCGGAAAAACCGAGACCGCCGCACAATCCGCTTCGTACCGTGTCCCCATCGAGCATCATCGACAGCTTACCGATTTCACATAATTTTTTCTCGCACAAAGCCGCAATCGTGGATTTTCCCGAGCCGGAGAGTCCCGTCATCCAGTAAACTATCGGACGGGTTCCGCTTATTCTCATTCTTTCGCATGGCAGCGTGTGTGACGCATACGGAGTAATATTGTTATTATTTGGCATGACTTTAATTCCGTTAATATCATTAATAATACTATTATATTACATTTTAGGCGGTTTTGAAGGCTTTCGGAGAGAAAAAATAAATCAATGACGGAAAAAAACAAATATTGCATAGTTTTCAATGCGGTGAAAAAACATACGGGATATATTCAACCTAAGAAAGAGTGAAAAATGTATCAATATGTTATAAAATGCGATTCAAACTTCAATATGGAACTACGGTGACAAATCGTGAAAACAAAGCGAAAAAAATCAAACAGCCGATAAATCAACCGCGAAAACGAATATATCGACATATAATATTATAGGCTTGCTTATGTGACATAAGATGTGAACATACGGACAAAATTTTACTTTTTACATTAATTCGGGCATTCGTAAAACAAAACTTCTTGATTTATGAGGATTCTCATGATATAATTTTCAACGTATAATAATAAACGGAGGTTTATGATGAGCACATTACCGAAATACAAGGACGCGTCTTTGCCGATTGCAGAGCGTGTCGAGGACCTTTTGTCCAGAATGACACCCGCAGAAAAAGCGGCACAGACGGACATGATGAGCGGAAGAGAATACTGTACAAAGCGTTCGCCTATCCATTCCTGCTCAGTAGAACCTGACACCGAATACCGTTACGACGATCTGATTGAAGAGTACGGTGAGGCAGGCGTCGGATTTATTCATGATAATTATTGCATACCCGCGGTTCAGAACAAGCTTCAGAAATTCTTCTTTGAACATACTCGTCTCGGAATCCCGATTATATTCACAGGTGAAGCACTCCACGGAATCAGCGGAACAAGAGGAACCATATTCCCGAGCCCGATTAATCTGGGTGCTACATTCGATAAGGAAGTTGTAAACGAAGTCGGACAGGCTATCGGAAGAGAAACAAGATCTCTCGGTATGTTTGAAATACTCGCACCGAACCTTGATGTTGCCCGTGATATCCGTTGGGGCAGAACAGAAGAGACATTCGGCGAAGATACATATCTGTCATCACGTATGGCAGCCGCCATTGTAACGGGAGAACAAAAGGGTGATATATCCCGTCCCGACGCCGTTATCTCGGAACCGAAACATTATTGTGTACACGGTATTCCCGAAGGAGGAACGAACTGTTCGCCTGCGAGAGTCGGAACACGTGAGGTCGAAAGCTGCTACCTTCCCGTATTCGAAGCTGCGATTAAAGAAGGCGGAGCATACAATGTAATGGTCAGCTACAACTGTATCGACGGTGAGCTTCTCATGACATCGGAGCATTATCTCAAGGAAGTCCTCCATGACCGTTTCAATATGAGAGGCTACACAAGAGCCGACTGGGGCGGAGTCGAAAGAATCAGATACAGACATCACATGGTATCCACAGACAGAGACGCCGTGAAGATGGCAATGAATAACGGCCTTGATGTAAGAGGCCTTGATGTACGGCAGTGGCGCAAATACGTAACGGATCTTATCGAGAAGGGTGAGATATCCGAGGAAAGAATCAACGAAATCGTTCGCCGTGTACTTACCGTAAAATTCGAACTCGGTCTGTTCGAACATCCTTATACAGAAGAAAACTCATGGCAGGATATCATTCGCTGCGATGAGCACAAGAGAATCGCACTCAAAGCCGCAAGAGAATCGATTACTCTTCTTACTAATGACGGAGTACTTCCTCTTGATAAGAACAGCGTAAAATCCGTTGCCGTTATCGGTCCTTCTTCTGCCGCACAGAAGTACGGAAGCTATTCCTCTGTTCCGACAGGATATGAAGTAAAGAGCGTATACCAGACTTTGAAGGAAGTATTGGGCGATGATGTAGTAGTCAGACAGCATGACGGCTGCGCAATAACTCCCGGTGAAAATGAGCCGAGATATGTCGAGGGACAGCCCCATCTTACTTCCGCAGGTGAAGAAGAAATACCCGATGATATCGAGGGTGCAGTTAAAACAGCGTCTGAATGCGATGTAATTATTTTCGTCGGCGGTGACAACTCCGTTACAAGCGGAGAGGGAAGAGACAGATGCGATATCGTTCTTGCCGGAAAGCAGCGTGAGCTTATCGAAGAGCTCGCAAAGCTCGGTAAGAAGCTGATTGTTGTTCTCGAAGCCGGCAAGCCTGTTGATGTTACAGTTGAGGAAAAAATATCCAATGCCATTATCAATGCAGGTTTCGGCGGTGAATTCGGAGCGCAGGCTATCGTTGAAGTACTCTTCGGCGATTATAACCCGTCCGGTAGACTAAATGTTTCGTTCCCGCGCAATGTCGGTTCGATTCCCGCATATTATTCCATGCTTCCCGGAGGCGCGGAAGACTTCTATGAGGGACCGAAATCCGCACGTTATCCGTTTGGATACGGCTTATCATATACAACATTCGAGTACAGCGACTTGAAGATCGAAAAGCGCGGTCAATATGATTTCGATGTAACCGTTAAGGTTAAGAACACAGGAGACAGAGACGGAGACGATGTCGTTCAGCTTTATGTTGACGATATTGAAAGCACTGTTGTAACACCTCCGCTTCTTCTCAAGGGATTCGAGAGAGTTAACCTTAAAGCAGGAGAAACAAAAGAGGTTGAATTCCATCTTACAAAGTCCGCATTCGAATTGCTTGATGTGAAGTATCGTAAGGTGGTCGAACCCGGATATTTCAGAATACTCATCGGCAAATCCTCCAGAGACATTGTGCTCGAGGAAAAGATTTATATTGACTGATTAATCGATATATAAGCAGTTAATAGGGCGGCTCCTGCGTTTTCGCGGTAACAACGAAAATGCGGGAGCTGTTTTTAATATACGCTTGACATTAATAGCGGAATAATTTAAAATTATATCCGTAAGAGTATCGAATTATCATGCTGTGTTGAAAACAGTATAATCCGTAATAAGGAATAAAGGAAACTACAAGAATGGCAGTATTATCACCGCTTGCGGACAGAATGCGTCCGAAAAATTTCGATGATATGGTAGGACAGACTCATCTGTTCGGTCAAAACGGCATACTCAGAAAAATAGTATCGCGCGGTGTGATTCCGTCTATGATATTTTACGGACCTCCGGGATGCGGCAAAACCACTGCGGCATCGATTATCGCGGAAAAAAGCGAAAAAACGTTGTATAAGCTTAACGCAACCACGGCAAGTCTTTCGGATATTAAGGATATAGCCAAGGAAACAAGCGGAATGCTCGGTATAGGAGGCATACTTTTATATCTCGATGAAATACAGTATTTCAACAAGAAACAGCAGCAGTCGCTCCTCGAGTATCTTGAAGACGGCAGAATAACGCTTATAGCGTCAACTACGGAGAATCCTTACTATTATATATATGACGCACTTCTTTCAAGGTGTTCGGTTTTCGAATTCAAGCATGTTCCTCCCGAAGCCATAGAAGAATATATACGAAGGGTTGCAAATGAATCTTATCCGAACATAAAGCTTGAGAATGAAGCGGCAAAACTGATAGCGGATTCTGCGGCCGGTGATGTAAGACGAGCTCTGACAATGCTTGAGGTAGCGGCGAACGCATCCGACGATTGTGTTGCATATGAAACGGTACAGGCACTTGTTCCGTCGGCATCACAGGGGAACTTCGACAGAGACGGGGATGTCCACTATGACCTTTTAGCGGGACTTCAAAAATCAATCAGAGGCTCCGACCCCGACGCGGCGATTTTTTATCTTGCGAGATTATTGGAAGGTGGAGACCTTGTATCTCCTTGCAGACGGCTTATGGTAATAGCAAGCGAGGATATCGGGTTGGCGTATCCGATGGCGGCTGTAATCGTGAAATCTTGCGTGGATTGTGCAAGAGAGCTCGGATTGCCGGAGGCGAGAATACCCCTTGCGAACGCGACAGTGATGCTCGCAACCGCACCGAAATCAAACTCGGCATATTCGGCATATGGCAGAGCCGCGGAGGATATCAAAGCGGGACGCGGTGTGGATATACCGACGATTTTACACTCACCGTTATTCAAGGGATATAAATATCCGCATGATTATCCTAACCATTGGATACCACAGCAGTATCTTCCCGATGATTTAAAAGACAGAAAATATTACGAGTTCGGAGAAAACAAAACAGAATCGGCATCGAAGGCTTATTGGGAAAAAATAAAAAAATAATAGTGAAAACTATTGACAAATGAGAACCGATGTAGTATAATACCATTGTTGTTGAACCAAAGACAGCAGGTTACAGTAAAAGCGATTCCGCCACCCTGCCGAGGAGAGACCTTGAATTTGATATCAAGTCTTTTTTCGTGTGGATGCGGAAAAAGACTTTTTGTTTATCTGTTGATACTGATAAGGAGGAAGTATTATGCCCAGCGAGAAAATATTAGAGCAGAAAAAAGCTATAGTAGACGATCTTGCTAATAAGCTCGGTCATGCTGCATCCGGCGTGCTTGTTAAGTACGAAGGTATCACAGTTGATCAGGACACAAAGCTCCGTAAGGCGCTTCGTGAAGCAGGCGTTGAATATTCAGTAGTTAAAAATACACTTATCGGCAAGGCTTGTGAGGCAGTAGGCTTCGAAGGCTTAAAGCCCCAGCTCGAAGGAATGAACGCAATCGCAATCAGTGCAAATGATCCTATCGCACCCGCTAAGATTCTTAAGGAATATGCGGATAAGATAGAAACATTCGAAATCCGCGGCGGTATTCTTGACGGTGCCGTTGTTGATGCAGCTACTGTTAATGAACTTGCGGATATCCCGCCGAAGGATGTCCTTGTTGCAAAGCTTCTCGGAAGCATGCAGAGCCCGTTGTACAAGTTTGCGTATGTATTACAGGCTATCGTTGATAAGGAAAATGAGGGTGCGGAAGAAGCTCCCGAAACACCCGCTGAATAAGTCGGCAGGTTGAATTAATTTTAAATATTATACATACATATAGTGGAGGAAATTTAAAATGGCAACAGAAAAGTCACTTCAGATTCTTGAACAGATCAAGTCTCTTACAATTCTCGAACTCGCAGACCTCGTTAAAGCAGTAGAAGAAGAATTCGGCGTATCCGCAGCAGCTCCCGTAGCAGCAGCAGGCGTAGCAGCAGCTCCCGCAGCAGAAGAAAAGACAGAATTCGACGTAGTTCTTAAGTCCTTCGGCGCTAAGAAGCTCGATGTTATCAAGGTTGTTCGTGAAATCACAGGTCTCGGCCTTAAGGAAGCTAAGGATCTCGTAGAAGGCGCTCCGAAGACCATCAAGGAAGGTCTCTCCAAGGAAGACGCAGAAGCTATGAAGACAAAGATCGCTGCTACAGGCGCAGAAGTAGAAGTAAAGTAATTTATTGTATTCTTTTTAAGTTCAATAACCAAGATTCAGACACCGTTTCAAAGATGGTGTCTGTTTTTTGTTTCACGGATGTATTATACATATAAAATAATAAAAAAGTTAATAAAAGACAATATTATATTCGTAAAGCTCTTGACTTCTGTAGTAATTAATGGTATCATTGCAATGTTTGAAATTTAACATACATTTAAGGCTTACAACAAGGAAAGGAGTATGCCGAAATCATGTGTTGATATAAAGGTTTCGGTATCAATATGGAGGACACAATAATTAAATTACCCGAAAGCGAACTTCAAATAATGCAGACAATATGGGATTTGTATTATGACGGAGAAAAAAACATTACCGCAGGTCTGATTATGAAGCGTTATCCCGAACTCACAAGACTCAAGCTCACGACGATTTTGACTTTAATCACAAGGCTTCAAATCAAAGGCTATGTGTCCGTTAACAAGGATGGAAGATCAAACTGCTATACTCCGCTCATTTCCCGTGAGGAATACAGAAAATTCGCTTTGGAAGATTTTATCGATAAAGTTTATTTAGGCGATCGCAGCGCACTTTTATCGATGTTGAAGTAAGTCTTATTGGTTGAAAAAAACTCATACCGTTGATCGTTATAAGCGGTATGAGTTTTCTTTTTACATTTCGATAAATTCGCAAATGTGTCCGGAATACGGTATGATTTTATTTAATAAATCAGCTGTGCGTATTTTTATATAACCCGTGGAACGTCCGTCGGAGCAGGCATACCATTCACCGCTTACAGCTTCGGGATCGAAAACATAACGTACATCATGCGACAGAGGCGAGAGTGCGGAAAGAGCAGTTGTCGCTCCGATTTTTGTACCGAGCTTGACCTCGAGAAAGCTTTCGGGAGCAAACGACACGCGTGATACACCGAGATCGGCTCCGAACTTTTTGGCTGAAAAATGCTTTTCGGCTGTTGTTACGTAAACATAAAACGATGTCAATTGACGATTTGATAAAAATATCGTTTTTACTATAGGACAGCCGAGAGCATTACCTATTTCCGGGCATAAATCCATGCTTATCGCCGGATCGGTATCGACTCTGGAAAAACTTATTTCAGCTTCGGTCAAGTACTTGTAAATCAACATTTCCGTATCGTTTTCAAATACTGTAGGCGGTGTTGTGTAAATTTCGCTAATATACATTATATACCTATGAAAGCTCCCGAATTCTTTAAGATTGTCTGAATTTCATGTATATCTGTATCCTGTACACTTACATTTGATTTTATTGCGGCAGCCGCACCCACACCTGCAGCCTCGCCTGTTGTACAGCAAATAGGCATTATTCTTATGGAAGCCTGAGCCTCGTGATTAACCGATATACATCTGCCGCCTACAAGCAGATTGTCGCATTCGCTCTTTTTCGGAACAAGAGAACGGTACGGAATGGTATACCATGTACCTTCCTTGAAATAGTAATGGCTGGTACCCGAGCCTTCGGGATTATGTATATCTATATCATAATTTCCCGCGGCTATCGCGTCATCGAATTTGGTACATGCTACAAGGTCATCACCTGTAAGTACATATTCGCCATCCAGCATTCTGCTTTCACGAACACCTATTGAGGGAGCAGTATACATAACACTTGCTTTTTCCATTCCGGGAGCTTTTATTTCACGGAAGAAGTTCATGAGCTCATGTACCTGACGTCTTGCTTCCATCTCGGCTTTTGTTACATCAAACGGGTCGGTGGGATTGAGCTTGACAACACGGGTTGTGTTAAAGTGGAGCACTCCTTCGGTAGGATAGTCGAACACAAGAATATCTTCGCGGGGATTTGAGAATTTTCCGCTGTCAAGCCATTCCTTATGTGCTTTTCTGATTTCTTCGATATGCTTCCAGAATTCGGGCTTGTTAACGTTTATTACTCTGAAGCAAAGTGTCATCGGTTGACAAAGAGAATCCGCAGGTCTTCCGAGCACGGTTTTACATCCGCTCATGAAGCATAAATCCGCATCTCCCGTGCAGTCGATGAATTCTTTCGCGTGAAATTCAAGCACACCTGACTTTGTCGCAAATGATAACGATTCGATATGGATACCGATTTTATTTACACCGCATAAGGTTGCGTGGAAAAGAACGTCAATACCCTCATCCGTCATCTTGCGGTCGAGAATGAGCTTTAATCCTTCATTCAGAAAATCGGCATCATTGGTCTGGTATCCTTCTTGCTTCAGGTCTGCAATTATTTCCGACAGTATTCCGCTGCTCAAATACTGTTTTGTCTTTTTGCCGTCTTCACCTTTAACACTTGTGGCATACGGCATGAAAGGATAGATAAGGTTGTTTGAAGCCGCACCTCCGAGATAACCCGAAGAATCCGTAAGCAGAACCTTCATTCCGTTTCGTGCAGCGGCAAGCGCAGCAGCACAGCCTGTGAATCCGCCGCCGACTACTATTACATCATACTGTTTGTTTTGCATTTCTGTTTCCTTTCGATAATTTAGCATGGTTATGTAAATATTATACACGAAAAAACAGCGAAATCAAGTATAATGAAAAATTAAATAAATAAGAAAACAGCATCGGCTGATTTGATATATATCCGATATTGCGGATTGATATCAGTCAGCCGACGCTGTTTATACCGATAAATTATTGAATGGAATCGAATTGCTCGTAAGCCTTAACAAGACCGAACTCATCCATATAGAACGTCTTTCCGAGCATATCTTCACTGTTAAAGTCGAAGTAGAAGTAAATACCCGCAATGACACTGTCCGCTGTGGGAGCACTACCCGCGATTGATGAGAAGCGACTGTCCGAGCCCGACCATGCGAGGAAATCGGATACGGGCACTGCAAGCCATCCCTTGAAGTTCTTAACGGGTGACGACTGAGCTACACCGAAGCATCCGTCAGTACCATGAGAGTAAACCTGCCACTTGCTTTCGCCTTCGGGCAGATAATACAGGTCAATATATCCGTCGTAGTTATCCTTTTCGTCTGTTCTGTACAGACAGCCGTCTTCGGTCACAAAACCGAATGAAGCTTTTCTGAAGTCGATATCCGTAAAGTCAACCCACACACGAAGATATTCCGCATCACCGAGTTTTACCGTTTCGGGAAGATAAAGTGTAAATTCACTGTTTACTTTATTCTTTTCTTTTACTATCGAATAAGCCTTTGAGCCTTCAAATCCTTTTCCATCGGTAAGAGAGATATCCGCTCCTTCCGACGGTGAGCCGCAGTCGAATCCCGAGCTGTAGTAGTTACCGTCTACCTTGGATAAATCGAACAGTTTTAAAACGCTCTTTGTTGCTTCAGTAAGAGAATCGGTTTCGGCATTTAACAAGTCACCGTTAAACGGAGCGCTTCCGACAGTGCTTTCCTTGATTTCAACATCTGTTCTTGCGTTCCAGTTCGGAATATCACTCAGATATGACATTCTTGTGGTAAAGTTCCACGGGTCATCCTGGTTTATCTCGATAACTCTGCATCCCATATTGCTTTCATTGTAATATGTCTGGAAACCTATGTTGCCGTCATACGCGAGCTTGATGCCGCAGTATTCACCGCAGAAATCATTAATATGGTCGTGGCCGGATACAAACATTTTTACGTCACCGCGTTCATATGCAGCCATAAACATACCCGAATTCACTTCAGGTGCACATACACCTTCGTTTGCCACTCCGTCGGCACCGAGTTTCCTAAGATTGTTTGCTACTACATTGTATTCGGGAACGGGAATATGGAAGCACATAACGGCGGGAATTTTATGACCCGCATATTCTTCCAGTGCTGTTGATGTATTATAGTACCAATTTATCTGGTCGAACTGAACAAAGCCATACTGAGATGCGGGATAAGTATGTTTGTCGACCGCGTTTACCTGAGCGCTGAGCTTGGAATATTGCTTAGAAAGATAGCTGTGTGAATCCAAAGCGAAGATGTTGAACGCGATATCATCACTGTCGGAACGAAGAATCGGAAGAACGTAATTGCCTACACCGTGGATATTATCGTCGCCTTTTTTGGATAAACAGTAGTCGATAGCCTCGTAAACCTTCTGCTGTTCTTCAAGCGAAATACCGCCGTCATCGTCATCATGGTTTCCGTAAACGTGAGACCACGGTATCTGATGCTCAACACAGTACTTTGTCATTTTGTATGCGGTTACTTCCAAATCCTCGACAGTCTCGGGACTTGCGTGGAGATCCCCGTTAAAAAGCACAAAATCAGGTTGTTCCACACTAAGTACGGCTTCGATTGCCTTAACTGTTTGTCCGGAAAGGGTTGTGTCGGCATGAACATCGGAAAACACACAAATCTTAAATGTTCCGTCTTCGTTAAAACGAAGAGTGTGCTTCATGTTCAAAGCTTCTTTTACAAGAGCGTTTGTTTCATCCATAGTCTCATCACTTTCTTGAATTTCATTTGTTTCGACGGTTTCGTTTTTTTCTGCCTCAACCGTTTCGGAGATACTCTCCGATTCGACTTCAATGGTTTCTTGCTCGGTTTTGCTTTCACACGATGAAAGGACACCGCACACAAGCGATACGGCAAGGAACAATGTAATTATTTTTTTCATTTTCTTCATCCCGTACATAATATAGTGTTTATAAATTGCGTGACATTTAAACAATCACCGAGATTAATTATAGCAATGTATTAATTAATTGTCAAGTCAGGTTAATAAAAATAGCTCTGAATGATAAACATTTCTTATCATTCAGAGCTATTAATTCGATTTTTTATCTGAAGTATTCGGCTGCGGCTTCGAATAACTTCATATCGTACTGACCGGGAACATTTACATACAGACCGGGATTATAACGCTCTGTGTGGCCCATTTTACCGAGAACTCTGCCGTCGGGAGAAGTGATTCCTTCTATTGCGAGGGAAGAACCGTTGGGGTTGAAGTTGATATCCATAGTGGCATTTCCGCTTAAGTCAACATACTGAGTGGCAATCTGACTGTTTGACTTAAGAGAACTTAAGACTTCGTCGTTTGCGATAAATCTGCCCTCACCGTGAGAGATGGCAACATTATAAACATCACCGACGGAAGTTTTCGCAAGCCAGGGAGACATATTGGATGCGATTCTCGTGTGAACAATACGGGATTGGTGACGTCCGATTTTGTTGAATGTAAGTGTCGGGCAGTTTTCATCAGTGTCCACTATTTCACCGAACGGAACAAGACCGAGCTTGACTATAGCCTGAAAACCGTTGCATATACCGCACATCAGACCCTTGCGGATTTTCAACAGATTGTTTGTTTCTTCCTTTACGGCACCGTTGCGGAAGAACGCGGTGATAAACTTGCCGCTTCCGTCCGGTTCGTCTCCGCCCGAGAAACCGCCGGGAATAAATATAACCTGCGCGTTCGCAACCGCTTTGGCGAAGTATTCCACACTTTCGGCTACCGCAGCTGATGTAAGGTTGCGGATTATAACTGTTTCGGCATCAAAACCGGCTTTTGTGAGAGCCTTTGCCGTATCGTATTCGCAGTTTGTGCCGGGGAATACGGGAATAAGCACCTTGGGACGTGCGAATTTTTCGGCGGAATACGAACGTACGGAATTTTCGGCACGGATTGTTTCGACCTTTTCGCTGTTGTTCTGAGTTTTTGCGTTTACGGGATATACACCTTCGAGGACTGTATCGTAAGATTTTTTGAGTTCGTCAAGTGCAAGCGATTCATTGCCGAGTGAGAGCTTACCGCCATCTGCGGTATATCCGATAATCTGTCCTACAGATACAGTTTCGTCACACTCGAGAAGGAAAGAGCCGTATTTGTATCCGAAAATATCGCTTAATGACGTATTGTCCTCGAATTTGAATCCGATATTGTTGCCGATGGACATTTTCATTACAGCCTCGGCCACGCCGCCGTAAACTGTGGTATATGCCGAGAACACATGACCGTCTTCTATAAGCTTGTGAACAGTGTTGTAATTATCTATAAGAGAAGATGCCGAAGGAAGTCCGTTTTCGTTGTATTCGGGTGAGAGAAGGACAACTTTATGTCCGGCTTTTTTGAATTCGGGAGAGATAATATTGCCGATTTTGTCTGTCGTTACTGCAAAGGAAACCAATGTCGGAGGAACATCGAGTGATTCAAACGAACCGCTCATCGAGTCCTTGCCGCCGATAGAACCTACGCCCAAATCAAGCTGAGCATTCAACGCACCGAGAAGTGAAGCGAGAGGCTTGCCCCATCTTTCGGGAGAATTTTTAGGCTTTTCAAAGTATTCCTGGAATGTAAGATAAACATCCTCGAACTTTGCACCTGAGGCGATAAGCTTCGAAATCGATTCTACTACTGCGAGATATGCGGAGTGATAAGGGCTTTTTTCCGCAATAAAGGGGTTGTATCCCCAAGCCATGAGGGAAACAGTTGTTGTATCGTGGTTTTCAACGGAGATTTTATTGACCATTGCCTGTGACGGTGTTTCCTGATATTTACCGCCGAACGGCATCATAACGGTGCCCGCACCGATAGTCGAATCGAATCTTTCCGAAAGTCCTCTTTGCGAGCAAACATTGAGATTTTTAACGAGAGAGGTGTAGCCTTCGGTAAAATCGGTCGGAATTTCTTTTGTATAATTCTGTGTGTGCGCGGGAGCAATGTCGATATGCTTTTCCGCACCGTTTGAATTAAGAAATTCACGTGAAAGATTTACGATGGTTTTTCCGCGCCAGGACATGGTAAGACGTTTTTCCTCAGTGACTTCCGCCACTACGGTTGCTTCGAGGTTTTCGCTGTCTGCGAGAGCGATAAACTTATCCACATCTTCCTTAGCTACAACGACAGCCATTCTTTCCTGTGATTCACTGATTGCGAGCTCGGTTCCGTCGAGACCGTCGTATTTTTTAGGAACGCGGTCGAGATTGATTTTAAGTCCGTCCGCAAGCTCACCGATGGCGACCGAGACGCCGCCGGCACCGAAGTCGTTGCATCTCTTTATGAGAAGGGAAGCTTCGGGATTGCGGAACAGTCTCTGCAGCTTTCTTTCTTCGGGAGCGTTACCCTTCTGTACCTCGGCACCGCAGGATTCGAGGGAATGAAGATTATGGGACTTCGAAGAACCCGTAGCTCCGCCGCAGCCGTCGCGACCTGTTTTGCCGCCGAGCAAAATTACAATATCACCGGGAATGGGGCACTCGCGTCTGACATACTTTTCGGGTGCGGCTGCGATTACGGCACCGATTTCCATACGCTTTGCCACATAACCGGGGTGGTAGATTTCGCTGACCTGTCCTGTTGCGAGTCCTATTTGGTTGCCGTATGACGAGTAGCCTGCGGCGGCGGTTGTGACAAGCTTTTTCTGCGGAAGTTTACCTTCGAGTGTTTCTTCAATCGGTTTTGTGGGGTCGCCCGCACCTGTTACTCTCATAGCACCGTATACATAAGAACGTCCGGACAGGGGGTCACGAATCGCGCCGCCTATACATGTTGCGGCACCGCCGAAGGGTTCTATTTCGGTCGGGTGGTTATGTGTTTCGTTTTTGAAGAGGAGAAGCCATTTTTCGGTGCTTCCGTCAACATCGACATCTATTTTCACGGTACAAGCGTTGATTTCCTCGGATTCATCGAGCTTGTTAAGCTTGCCCTCGGCTTTGAGTTCGCGTACTGCGATTGTGGCGATATCCATGAGATTTACGGGCTTGTTGTCACGTCCCAACGAATGGCGTATATTTTTATAACGATTGTACGCTTCCTCGAGTAAGGGATCGTCGAACTTAACGCTGTCGATTGTTGTGAGGAATGTTGTATGACGGCAATGATCGGACCAATATGTGTCTATCATTCTGATTTCCGTCATCGTGGGTGCTCGTCCTTCTTTTTTGAAGTACTCGCGAGTGAAGCGCAGGTCATCCTTATCCATAGCAAGACCGTACTTATCTATGAATGCTGCGAGACCGTTGTCGTCAAGCTCGTTAAAGCCTTCGAGTACCGCTACATCGGACGGTACATCGTATACGGCTTCGAGAGTTTCCTTCGGTTCAAGTGATGCTTCTCTTGCTTCTACGGGGTTGATTACATATTTTTTGATTTTATCGAGGTCATCACTGCCGATGTTGCCGGAGAGAATATAGACCTTAGCCGTGCGAATGAGAGGTCGGTTGCCCTGAGATATAATCTGGATGCACTGTGATGCCGAGTCAGCTCTTTGATCGTATTGACCGGGGAGATATTCAACGGCAAAAATCGTGTCATTTTCACCGATATCTATATTGTCATATGTGATGTCAACCTGAGGTTCCGAAAAAACAGTGGTTTTAGCGTATTCGAAAAGCTCGGAAGTTATGTTTTCAACATCATAACGGTTCAGAAAACGTACATGATCAACACTTTTTATACCGAGAAATGAATTAATATCATTTTTCAGAGCATCGGCCTCAACAGTGAGTCCCTGTCTTTTTTCAACATAAATTCTATATACCATCAAATTACTCCTTGTAAGCAAGCGCTTTCGCACCGATATCGTCTCTCATGTATTCGTTGTCGAATTTTACGTCAGCCGCCGCCTCGTATGCGTTTTTAACGGCTTGTTCGAGGGTAGGCGCAACCGCGGTGACACCTAAAACCCTTCCGCCGGATGTAACGAGATGTTCATCCTTTAATTTCGCACCTGCGATGAAAATGTCGGCATTATGCTTTGTTTGCTCGGGCAGCTTAATTTCGAATCCCGTCTCATATTTTTGGGGATAGCCCTTTGATGCTTTGATTACGCAGCATGCGGAGGCGTTTTTCCATTTGATATCGATGTCGGCAAGCTTTTCGTCATGTACCGCTTTCATTATCGTAAACAAATCCGTGTCGAGGAGGGGAAGAACAACCTGAGTTTCGGGATCGCCGAAACGACAGTTGTATTCGATAACCTTCGGACCGTCTTTGGTAATCATAAGACCGAAATATAAGCAGCCCTTGAATGTTCTGCCCTCATTATTCATGGCGTTTATTGTCGGAATGAATATTTCCTTCATGCATCTTTCGGCAATCTCGTCAGTATAGTAGGGATTGGGTGCTATGGTACCCATGCCGCCTGTGTTCAGCCCCGTATCATTATTGCCTGCTCTTTTGTGGTCCATCGATGATACCATGGGTTTAACGGTTTTTCCGTCCGTAAACGAAAGAACCGATACCTCGGGACCTTCTAAAAACTCCTCTATAACAACATGACTACCGCTTTCACCGAACATTTTCTCTTCCATTATCTCATGCAGAGCGTTTACGGCGTCTTCTCTTGTTTGGCAAATCAGTACGCCCTTGCCGAGAGCCAGACCGTCGGCCTTGATTACTATCGGCATCGGAGCGTTTTCGATATATTTCTTTGCGTCTTCGATTTTGTCGAAGGTTTCGTAAGATGCCGTGGGAATGCCGTACTTTTTCATAAGATTTTTCGAGAAAACCTTGCTTCCTTCGATGATAGCCGCATTTTTTGCGGGACCGAAGCACGGTATTCCCTTATCCTCGAGTGCGTCGACCATTCCGAGCACCAGCGGGTCATCGGGCGCGACCACGGCGAATCCGATATTATTCTTCTCGGCGAATTCCACTACGGACGGAATATCCTTTGCACCGATAGACACACATTCCGCCTCGGTCATTCCTCCGTTTCCGGGAAGTGCGTAAATTTTATCTATTTCCTTGCTTTCGCTGAGCTTTTTGATAATGGCGTGTTCACGTCCGCCCGATCCTATTACTATAATATTCATTTTAAAGCTCCTATTTTATCAATTTTTATCAATGGTGGAACAGTCTCATTCCGGTGAAGCACATTGCCATGTTGTATTTATCACATGTTTCTATAACATTTGCGTCGCGTATGCTTCCGCCGGGTTCCGCAACATAAGTTACACCGCTGCGTCTCGCGCGTTCTATATTGTCACCGAACGGGAAGAATGCGTCTGATGCAAGTGCTACGCCCGTTATGCCGGCGAGATATTCATCCTTTTCGGCTTTGGTAAGCTTTTCGGGGCGTGTTGTGAAATAGTTTTGCCATACGTCATCACCGAGTACATCCTCGCTCTGTTCGGAGATATAAACATCGATAACATTATCTCTGTCGGGTCTTCCGAGTGTGGGAAGGAAGGGGAGTGAAAGAACCTTCGGGTGACGGCGCAGATGCCAGATATCGGCTTTGTTGCCCGCAAGGCGTGTGCAATGGATTCGTGACTGCTGTCCCGCACCTACTCCGATTGCCTGACCGTCAACGGCATAGCAAACACTGTTCGACTGGGTGTACTTAAGAGTGATCAGAGCTACTATCAGGTCGAGCTTAGCTGAATCGGGAATGACGGTGTTCTTAGTAACGATATTTGTAAGTATGTCCTTTGATACCTTATAATTGTTTCTGCCTTGCTCAAATGTAACGCCGAATACTTCCTTGGTTTCGATTTCTTCGGGAACATAATCCTTGTCGATTTTTACGATGTTATAGGCACCTTTTTTCTTGGTTTTCAGTATTTCAAGAGCTTCCGGCTCATATCCGGGGGCGATGATTCCGTCTGAAACCTCACGTTTGATTATTTTTGCCGTTGTAACGTCACATACATCCGAAAGTGCTATCCAGTCGCCGAACGATGACATTCTGTCGGTGCCTCTCGCTCTTGCGTACGCACATGCGAGAGGGGAGTCATCAAGACCTTCTATATCATCTACAAAGCACATTTTTTTCATGTCCTCGGACAGCTTAAATCCGAGAGCGGCAGATGTCGGGGAAACGTGCTTGAACGATGCCGCACAGGTGATTCCCGTAGCTTCCTTTAATTCTTTAACAAGCTGCCAGCTGTTGAATGCATCGAGAAAGTTGATATATCCGGGTCTGCCGTTCAATATTTCAATCGGCAGGTCCGATGCGTTTTTCATATATATTTTAGCGGGCTTTTGATTCGGATTACATCCGTATTTTAATTCAAATTCTTTCATTACCGTTATGCACCTTTCGGATTATTATTAATAAGAATTATCGATTTATTTGGTGTGCTTGTTTATAAGCCGTTCTTCCGTTTCTCCCGTTGTAAGGTCTGTCATGCGTACATATAATGATATTTTATTGTTTTCATCGAGATTGTTCCATATTTCGTCGGTGAAGCAATCGATGCAATCGGGGATATATATTCTCTCGGGCTCTCCGACAAATGTCGGAATAGGATTACCGTCAGTTACATATGTGTGAATAAAGTGTCCCAAACCCGCTTTCGACGGATAGGAGAATGTTTCGCGTACACAGTCTGAGCCTTCCTCGTCGATGGATTTAAGAATGCTCATTTTGTATCGGAAGTCTCCGTCGGCTCTGTAGAGTATACCCGAAATTCTCGGAGTCCAGTTCGGACTGTCGGGTTCAAACTCTCTTTGATCGAGGGCGGACTCGAATGTGCCGCCCGACAGAATCGCATTGCGAATAGTATCGGTCTGGTCGCCGTTGGTTACAATGACAATGTTGCCGAGATCACGTATAGGATAGTAGATTATAAGCGAGGGGTCCTTTACTTTCGATGCGTCGAAAGGATGGGTTTTCATGTCGTGTCCTTCGAGAATGAAAACTCTGTTGCGGCTGTTTTCGCTTCTGCCCATTATAAAATATGCCATAGCGGATTTTTTTCCGTCGGGGGTCTTGCCGATCATAATGCCGCGTCCTACATAGGGGTTGCCGAAAAGAGTGTCTTTTATCGAATTTGTTTTATATACATTCATATTCGTTCTCCTTATCAGTTATCATTTTGTTCCGCAAGAAGAGATGCTACCTTCTCACATGCTTCGGGAAGAATCAGCCATTCCGCATTTTCCATAACTCTTTTTTGGAGTTTTTCGGGAGTGTCGCCGTCTTCGATATATACGGCACGCTGAGCGATTATTTTTCCGCCGTCCGGTATGCTGTTGACATAATGAACCGTAGCACCCGTAACTTTTACACCGTATTCGAGAGCTGCCTCATGAACCTTGAGCCCGTAAAAGCCTTTGCCGCAGAAAGACGGAATAAGAGAGGGATGTACATTGATTATTCTGTCCTTATATCTGTCGGTAAAATCAGCAGAAAGAATAGACATAAATCCCGCGAGCACAATCATTCCGATTCCGCGTGACTCGAGTTCTTCCGTGATTTTTTCCTCGAATTTGTCTCCGTATACCTTGCGTGATACCGTCACCGACTCGATGCCGTGGTTTTCGGCTCTCGTCAATGCGTATGCGTTTGGGTTAGACGAAAGCACGAGCGAAAATTCACCGTGAGGAATTTTTCCTGCTTCGGATGCGTTCAGTATGGCCTCAAGATTGGTTCCGCCCCCCGAAACAAATACCGCTATCTTAACTTTTTTCATATTATTCAAGGATTACTCCCTCATCCGAATTAACTACTTCGCCCATAATATAGGCGTTTTCTCCGTTAGCCTTTAATACGTCGAGGGCATGATCGGCATCTTCCTTCGAAACGATAATGCTCATTCCGACACCCATGTTATATGTATTGAACATGTCTCTTTCGGAAATATTTCCTGTCTTCGCAATGAGATCGAATATGGGAAGAATGTTGACGGCACTCTTGTCGATTTTAGCGCTTTTGCCGTTAGGCAGGCTGCGAGGAATATTTTCGAAGAAGCCGCCGCCCGTGATGTGTGATATTCCTTTAACCTTAACCTCATTCATAAGGGCGAGAACGGGTTTTACATAGATTCTCGTGGGAGTGAGAAGGGTTTCGCCTAAGCTTTTGCCGCCGAGCTCATTTACGGGGAGCTTTATATCGGCGTTTTCGATGTCAAACACCTTACGTACGAGTGAGAATCCGTTGGAATGAACACCGGAGGAGGGAAGGGCGATTATGATGTTGCCCGCTTCGACGTTTTCCTTATCTATAACCGAGTTACGATCCACTATACCGCAGGCATAACCTGCGAGGTCATATTCGTCTTCGGGATAAAAGCCGGGCATTTCGGCTGTTTCTCCGCCGACTAAGGCACATTCGCCCATAACGCATCCGTCGGCTACACCCGATACGATAGACGCGATTTTTTCGGGAACGTTTTTACCACATGCGATGTAATCGAGAAATACAAGCGGTCTTGCTCCGCAGCAAATAATATCGTTAACGCACATTGCGACGCAGTCGATACCCACGGTATCATGTTTATCCATGAGGAACGCTATTTTCAGCTTGGTTCCGACACCGTCGGTTCCGGATACGAGAAGAGGATGCTTTACGGAATACTTTTCCATTACAAGACCGAGGTCGAATATTCCGCCGAATCCGCCGATTTTGTCGCACACGCCGTCGACTACCGTACGTGCGATGTGTTTTTTCATGAGCTCAACGGCAGTATATCCTGCGGTGATATCTACTCCTGCGTTTTTATATGCTTCACTGTAGCTTTTCATATATTTAACACCTTTCATTAATTACATTTTTCGGATTCGGATATTTTCTTCGAAAATTTCGGCTGCTGCTTGAAGCCCGGTACTTCGGTGGGGAAGCGGCTGTCAAAGCATGCGGTACAGAATCCGTGACATTTTTTGGGAGCAAGCTTTGTTACGTTTTCGACACTGAGGTATCCGAGTGAATCAACGCCGATGATATCGCAAATTTCATCCATGGAGTGACGGCAGGCGATAAGATTGTCTTTCGAATCGATGTTTGTACCGTAATAACACAAATCGATAAACGGCGGTGCCGAGGAACGGAAATGAACTTCGGTTGCACCTGCCTGACGAAGAAGCTTGACAATTCGCGCAGATGTGGTACCGCGGACTATGGAGTCATCGACCAAAACAACTCTTTTACCGTTTACAACCTCGGAAATCGCGTTCAATTTGATTTTTACGAGGTTTTCTCTGAATTGCTGACCCGGAGCGATAAATGTTCGTCCGATATATTTGTTTTTTATAAATCCTATTTCATACGGAATTCCCGACTGATGTGCATATCCTATGGCGGCGTCTATACCGGAGTCGGGAACACCGATAACAACATCGGCATCAACGGGATGCTCCAAGGCGAGAAAAGCACCGGCTCTCGCTCTGGCACGATTGACCGAGAAACCGTCGATTACCGAGTCGGGGCGTGCAAAGTAGATGTACTCGAATACACAGAACGCAGGAGCGGCCTCACCTACATGGTCTTTAATCGAACGAACACCGTTCTCGTCGAAAACTACGATTTCACCGGGTTCGATTTCGCGGATAAGCTCCGCTCCCACCGAATCGAGTGCGCATGATTCCGATGCGACAACATATGAACCGTCGGGACATACACCGTAACACAGCGGGCGGATTCCTCTGATGTCCTTAGCGGCAATTAATTTACGCGGAGACATGATTATGAGTGAATACGCACCGACGAGCTTCGGCATTGCGCGGCTTATGCTTTCTTCTATCGAAGAGGCGGTTAACCTTTCGCGGATGATGATGTTGGAAATTATTTCCGCATCGGATGTTGTCTGAAATATGGAACCTTCAAGCTCGAGTTTTTCTCTCGTTTCCGCGGAATTTACGAGGCTTCCGTTAAAACAGAGAGCCATGTGACCTTTAACGTGACTTACTACTATCGGTTGAGCGTTCAAAGCGTCGTTTTTCGAGTTCTTACCGTATCGACAGTGACCTATTGCTATTTTGCCTTCTCCCAGAGAGGACAGGCTGTGTTTGGTAAATACATCGTTTACAAGCCCCGTGTCCTTAACACAGTTAAAAACACCGTCGTCGTTTACGACGATTCCGCAGCTTTCCTGACCTCTGTGCTGGAGTGCGTATAAACCGTAGTATACGGTGTGCGCAACATCGCACTTTTCGGGTGAGTATATGCCGAATACTCCGCATTCTTCTCTGAGTTCTTCCACAGTTTTACCTCGTTTCTGTATGTTATTCGTGTTGTCGGAAACACCGATTTTTAATCGGCCTGCCTGCAGTATAAAAAGCGCAGGGAAAATTCTCTGCGCAGTTAGATTAAAGTTTTTCGTTCAGAGCGGCATCCTTCTGAGCTATTTTGTCCTCTCCCGCTTTTCTGGAGGCTGCGAGAGCGGCGGCAAGTTCATCGTCGGATACTGCGAGTATTTCACATGCAAGGTGAGCGGCGTTAGCTGCTCCGTTCATGGCAACAGTTGCAACCGGAATTCCCGTAGGCATCTGAACGGTTGCGAGAAGAGCATCGAGACCATCGAGAATACCGCCTTTTATCGGTACCCCTATTACGGGAAGTGTAGTATAAGAAGCGCACACACCTGCAAGATGAGCAGCCATACCGGCACATGCTATTATTACTCCGAAACCGTTTTCGCGTGCGGAAGAAACAAATTCACGTACCGAGCCCGGTGTGCGGTGAGCGGACATAACATGAGCTTCGAAGGGGATACCGTATTCACGCAGAACGGCAAACGCCTTTTCGACAACCGGAAGATCACTGTCGCTTCCCATGATAACAGCAACTTTTTTCATGATTTTACCATACCCTTTTCAAAAGTTTAAAAAAAGCATACAGCCCCACGCCACGCCGAACAGACAGCGCTCTACCACTATTGCATGAAGTTATATGCCCAGACGGACGGCTTGCCCACAAATATATGGGCGGCTTTCTGTTTCACGCGGTTGATTCCGCCGGCAAAAGCCTTTCCGTCAGTCGCAGAAAGCAGTATTCTTTTGTTAATAACCATTATATAGTATAATATACGTTACGTCAAGTGTGTGAAAATGAAATTTTTATTTTTTCGGTTACAATCTTTTTGTGGATAATAACGATATGAAATTGCCATATGATATATAATAATGTTGAATAATTTCCCTAATTGCTAATTGAGCGGGTTTTTTTATTGACTTTAATGCCTGTGGG
The DNA here is from genome assembly GCA_963642885.1 of bacterium. Taxonomy (GTDB): domain Bacteria; phylum Bacillota; class Clostridia; order Oscillospirales; family CAG-272; genus UMGS1696. Next base: position 9,272 of record CAVIJI010000020.1, on the reverse strand, counting down.
TGATAAAATGTAAACATAGACGAAATCTCTGTTGGGGGGAGTATTTATGTATTACACAAGCGAAGAAGGACTTAGCGACAGCAGTCTGAAAAGTGCTCTTGAGGAATCACTGAGGGATAGGAACGTAAAAAATGTTCTTATTCTGCCGCCTGATTATACGAGAATGTATTCCGGTGCAGGTAAGATTACGGCGTTATATTACGAGCTGCTCTCGGGTGAGTGCAATGTTGATGTTATGCCTGCACTCGGTACGCATATGCCGATGACAAAGGAAGAATGTGAGGCATTTTTCTGCGGAGTAGTACCGTATGAAAAGCTCATAGTTCACAACTGGAGAGAGGATGTCGTAAAAATCGGCGAGGTTCCGCGTGAATTTGTGTCCGAGGTGTCCGAGGGTCTGGTGAACGATAAAATCGATGTAGAGGTAAACCGTCGTATTGTTTCCGGAAATTACGATCTTATTATTTCTGTCGGTCAGGTCGTTCCTCACGAGGTTGTCGGAATGGCAAACTATTCGAAGAATATTTTCGTCGGCTGCGGCGGTTCATCCATGATCAATTCTTCTCACATGCTCGGAGCGTTTTATGGGCTTGAGAGGATAATGGGACGTGATTTTTCGCCTGTCAGACGTGTATTCGACTATGCCGAAGAGCATTTTCTGAATGAAGTACCGCTTATGTATGTTCTTACGTGTACGACAAATACGGGTGACACGACAAATATACACGGTCTTTATATAGGCAGAAGCCGTAAAAATTTCGAGATGGCGGTCGAACAAAGCCAGAGAATCAACCTTATTCACATGGACAGACCTATAAAAAAGGCTGTTGTTTATCTTGACCCGCGTGAATTCAAAAGCACATGGCTCGGCAACAAGGCTGTATACCGCACTCGCATGGCTATAGCAGACGGTGGTGAGCTTATAATACTCGCTCCGGGAGTGATGCATTTCGGAGAAGATGCGGAAAACGACAGACTTATCAGAAAATACGGTTATGTCGGACGAGAGAATGTATTGAAGCTTGTGAACAATCCCGAAAACTCAGATTTGATGAACAATCTGTCGGTTGCGGCACATTTGATTCACGGTTCGTCCGACGGAAGATTTTCGATAACATATTGTACCGAAAAGCTGACACAAGAAGAGGTAGAAGGCGCGGCATTTAAGTACATGCCATATCACGAGGCGGAGAAAAAATACAATCCGAAGGTGCTTGCGGACGGTTGGAATACCGTTGACGGTGAAGAAATATATTATATTTCGAATCCCGCTCTCGGACTATGGACATATGAGCGAGAATAAAAAAAAAAAAAAAAATAAGGAAACCGGTCTCGCAAATGTCTAATGATATCGATGAGAATAAGCTTTAGTCGAAAAATGAGGAAACGGTCTCGTGAGGAAAGCCGAACGGATGACACATGGAATTATGGAAGAAAGATACATTGATTTACATACACACACAACCTGTTCCGACGGTTCGATGACGCCGGAAGAGCTGGTTGATCATGCAAAAAAAGCGGGACTGAGCGCGGTTGCAGTGTCCGATCACGACACGTGTGACGGTGTTGAGACAGCGCTGAAGGCAGGAAAAAAATGCGAGATAGAGGTTATTCCCGCAATCGAATTATCCGCGAAATCCGATACGGAGACGCACATACTCGGATATTTTATAGATCCGAATTCAACCGCGCTTAAGGATGCTGTTGACTACATCAGGAAAGTAAGGACGCAGCGAATCGGAGAAACATGCGAGATGCTCGAGAAATTCAACATACATGTGACTCTCGACGAAGTTTGCGAGAAAGCCAAGGGCGGTATATTGTGCCGTGCTCATCTTGCGAAGATAATGACCGAGAAGGGATATTCGAAATCACCGAAGGATGCGTTCAATACATGGCTTAATGTGGGATGTCCCGCATATTCGGAATCTCAGGCACTTACGGATACCGAAGCCATAGATCTTATAAAAAAATCGGGTGGAGACGCGTATCTCGCACACCTTCATCTTACAAAAAAACCTCATGACGAGCTTGATAAATTCGTTTGTCGACTTGCATCCGAGGGACTTTGCGGCATAGAAGGATACTATACCGATTATACGCCTCAGATGGCGGACGAATACCGTGCCCTTGCGAAAAAATACGGACTTAAAATATCGGGCGGAACCGATTTCCACGGCTCGTTTAAGCCGCACATTTCCATCGGAACGGGACTCGGAGAAATGAGAATACCGTATTCGGTACTTGAGAATATGAAAAACAGATAAATAAGGAGATCAATCATGAAAAAAGCTGATATCGGCATGATAGGAATGGCGGTAATGGGCGAAAACCTTTCCATGAATATGGAACGCCACGGCTACACTGTAGCAGTATTCGATGTATGGGACGGGGTTGTGGATAAGTTTATAAACGGAAGAGGTAAGGATAAGAAATTCATACCTTGTCATTCCTTCGAAGAGCTTGTCGAAAATCTCGAAAAACCGAGAGTTGTCATGATGATGATAAGAGCAGGTTCTCCCGTAGATGAAACGATTGAGAAATTACTGCCTCTCCTCGATGAAGGCGATATAATTATCGACGGCGGCAACTCACATTTTCCCGATACACAGAGAAGATGCAAAACCGTTGAAGAGCACGGCATGCTTTATATCGGTACAGGCGTATCCGGAGGAGCAGAGGGAGCGTATATAGGTCCGTCAATGATGCCGGGCGGTTCTCCCGCGGCATGGGAAAGAGTAAAACCGATTTTCCAGAATATCTGTGCCAAGGTAGAGGACGGAACACCGTGCTGTGACTGGGTCGGAGAAAACGGTGCGGGGCACTTTGTAAAGATGGTGCATAACGGCATAGAATACGGTGATATGCAGCTTATATGTGAGGCATATCAGCTCATGCGCGATTACCTCGGTATGACTGCGGATGAGATGCATGAAGTGTTTGCGGAATGGAATAAGGGAGAGCTCGACAGCTATCTTATCTCGATAACCGCCGACATATTAACAAGAAAAGATGATGACGGTTCACCTCTTGTTGAGAAAATACTCGATTCGGCAGGACAAAAGGGAACGGGCAAATGGACTGCGATTGCAGCGCTTGACGAAGGTATTCCGCTTACACTTATAGGTGAGGCTGTGTTTGCACGCTGCCTCAGCTCCCTCAAGGACGAAAGAACGGCAGCGTCGAAGGTGCTCGGTAAGCCGTATCCGAAGTTTGACGGAGACAGAAAAGAGTTTATAGAAAATCTCAGAAACGCACTTTACGCATCGAAAATCGTTTCGTACGCACAGGGATACACATTAATGCGCTCGGCGGCAAAAAATTACGGATGGAATTTGAATTACGGCGGAATAGCTCTTATGTGGAGAGGCGGCTGTATAATCAGAAGCGTATTCCTCGGTAAGATTAAGGAAGCATACGAAAAGAATCCCGATATTACAAACTTAATGCTTGACGGTTATTTTAAATCCGCCCTTGATAAAGCCGATGAAGGTTGGCGTAAGGTTTGCGCCGCCGGAATTATTTCCGGAGTGCCTATGCCCGCAATGACAGCCGCACTTTCATATTATGACGGATACCGTTGTGAAAGACTTCCCGCAAACCTTCTTCAGGCACAAAGGGATTATTTCGGTGCTCATACATATGAGAGAGTCGATGCCGAAAGAGGAAAGTTCTTCCATACAGACTGGAATAACGGTGAAGTAGGCGACACTGCTTCTACTCAATATAACGCATAAAACGGAGGATAGAAAAATGAAATTCAGAGAAAACTGTAAATATGCCATTGTGGTTCCGACAAGTATGGGTGTGAGAATTTGTCCGATGAACGGTCAGCCGGTACAGTCATCCGATACATTTTTCATGCAGGCGACGAGCGCGGAATCGAATGTGATATCGATTGCTTCGTATCTCGGTATGAAGACAAAGGTTCTCACGACTTTTGTAAAGGATAGCCCAATTGCCGATTTTATAAAGAGAAATCTTCGTTCCAGAGGAATCGATTACGAGGGTGCAGAGGTTGAACAGGGCGGCCCGTGGGGATATCGCCATCAGTTCAACATCGCCGACAGCGGATACGGTTCGAGAGGTCCGAGAGTCTGCAACGACAGAGCGGGAGAAGTCGGAAGAACACTGAATATCGGTGATTTCGATACAGACCGTATTTTCGGTGAAGAAGGAGTACAGATACTTCATCTTTCGGGACTCATCGGTGCGCTTTCCGAGGAAACAAGCAGATTCTGCCTGGAATTGGCACGTGCGGCAAAAAAATACGGAACAAAAATATCATTCGACCTTAATTATCGTGCTTCATTCTGGAAAAACAGAGAAAGCGAGCTCCGTGAAATTTTTACGGAGATAGCATCGATATCCGATATACTCGTCGGAAACGAAGAAGACTTTCAGCTTGCACTCGGTATTGAGGGCCCCGAGGCAGGCGGACGAGATCTTTCTTCGAAAATAGACAGCTTCAAGGGTATGATTGCGTGTGTGAAAGAAAAATTCCCGAATGCGGAGGTATTCGCAACAACATTGAGACAGGTTATCAATGTAAATACTCATGTTTGGGGCGCCATAATGCTCGCGGGAGACAAGTGGTATACGGCGGAACCGAGAGAAATCCATGTGCTTGACAGAATCGGAGGAGGAGACGGCTTTGTCGGAGGACTTCTGTATGCTATGCTGAAGGGCTGGGAGGACGAAAAGTGTCTGCAGTTCGGATGGGCTACCGGTGCACTTGCGACTACATTCCTTACGGATTATGCTCAGCCTGCCGATGAAGAACAGGTATGGTCCGTATGGGGCGGAAACGCGAGAGTAAAAAGATAAATTCGGCAGTAATGATATGCTGCCGCATGAATTATGCGTCACGAAATCAATTTGCGAATACAAAACTGAAAAAGGATATAAAAATGGTTAAAACAGTAATAACGGATGCTTTTGCCGTAAATCCGGGAGATTTGTCTTGGGAATGGCTCAAAAAATACGGTGAATATACGGCGTATGATAAGATTAACGATTCCGATGCCGCCGACTGCATAAAAGATGCGGACATAGTATTTACAAACCGCGTAAAAATAGGCAGAGATGTTCTCGATAAATGCCCGAACATTAAATATGTTTCCGCGTTGGGTACGGGCTATGACATGATAGATGTAAGTGCTTGCCGTGAAAAAGGAATCGAGGTATGCAATGTACCCGGATATTCCACTGCATCGGTAGCACAGCATGCCTTTACACTTCTGCTTGCGAATGCATTTGATTTGAGAGGCTATACCGATATGGTAAAAAACGGCAAATGGACAGGTATTCCCGGGTTCATGTATCAGGAATCGAAATTTATCGAGCTTGAGGGAAAGACTGTCGGTGTGTACGGCTGCGGAGCTATAGGATCAAGATTCGCCGACATATGTAAAGCATTCGGTATGAATGTTCTTGCCACGAGAAGAAGCAAAACGACGGGTACGGAAAACGGAATAACATTTACCGACGCCGATACTCTTCTTCATGAAAGCGACTATGTTTCATTTCATTGTCCGCTGACGGCGGAAACAAAGGGAATGGTCAACAGCGAATTCATTTCGAAAATGAAAAACGGAGCCGTAATAATAAACACATCGAGAGGAGCGGTTTTAAACGAGAAGGACGTAGCAGATGCATTGAATTCGGGAAAACTCGGCGGAGCCGGACTTGATGTATTGGCAAAAGAACCGGCCGACCCCGAAAATCCTCTGCTTTATGCCGAGAATTGCATAATTACTCCGCATTGCGCATGGACATCCCGTGAAGCGAGAGAACGACTGATGAAAATGCTTGACGATAACCTGAACTCGTTTATTAATAACGGATACGGTATCAATCGTGTGTTCTGAGAACAAGCATTGATTAACATTCCGTATTGATTTTACGGCATAAAGAAAGGGTATGAATCATTCTGTGACGAGTGATTCATACCCGACTTTTTTACCTGCCCGGATATCGATTGTGTATTAATCGACAAACCGGAGATGCGATATTTATAGAATACTGTACCGACCCTCCATAGCTCTTCTGAGGGTTACTTCATCGGCATATTCGAGATCTCCGCCGACGGGAACACCGTTGGCTATTCTTGTTACCTTAACACCGAGAGGGGATGCAAGCTTGGCTATGTACATAGCCGTAGCCTCGCCTTCTACAGTGGGATTTGTAGCAAGAATGAGCTCCTTAATATTGTTTTGAGGATTCAATCTCGCAAGCAGTTCCTTTATTGTAAGCTTATCAGGCGTTACACCGCGCATCGGTGAGATTGTGCCGTGCAATACATGATAGACACCATTATATTGTCTGGTTTTCTCTATGGCTATTACTGCTCTCGGGTCCTCGACTACACATACCGTAGATTGGTCTCTTGCTTCGGAAGAACATACCGAGCATTCTTCGTCTGTGGTAATATTACAACAGACTTTGCATCGATGTATCTGCTTTTTCGCGGACAGAATGGCATCGGCGAATTGTTCGGCTTCCTCGTCAGTGAAATTCAAGACGCAAAAGGCGTATCTTGCCGCTGATTTTTTTCCGACTCCGTCCAACTTGCGAAACATGTCCGTTAATCGCTCAAGAGGTTCGATGTTTTCATTCATTGTCAGTATCCTGAATATGTATTATTGGAAAAACGTTTATTTAAGATTGCCTGTGCCGACTTCGGTGCGGATTCTCAGAATAAACCGGGCATACCGGGAATATTAAGTCCGCCCGTAACCTTGCCCATTTCCTCACTGTTGGTTTCGTTGACTTTTTTAATCGCTTCATTCATAGCCGCGATAATTATATCGGACATTGTTTCGATATCGTCGGGATCAACAACTTCGGGAGAAATATCCAAAGAGAGAACTTCAAGCTTGCCGTTGATCTTAACAGTAACGGCACCGCCGCCCGCTTTGATTTCATATTCACGTTTATCAAGTTCTTCCTGGAGCGCACTCATGTCGTCCTGGATTTTCTGAGCCTGTTTAATCATGCTTTGCATATTGGAGGGACCGCCGCCGACTCCCTTTGGAAGCTTTGCCTTCATTGATAAGTTACCACCTTTTGAATATAAATATTTATTGTTCGGATGCAGACCCGATAAGACGGGGGAGCATCGTTTTAACGTTATTGTCAGACTGACGATTAAAATCAGAATTCCTGAATTTCGTCAATCGGTTCGGGCTTTTTTTTCACTTCACCGAATTCAACGGAAACAGATGTATCGGCTCCGCAAATTTTACACATAACAAATGCCGTCAGTAAGGATTGCTTTGCCTCGTCTCTTCCCAGAATAACCTCGCCCATGGGATTCTGTGTTCTGATTACGAGTTTTTTTCCGTCATTTGAAATGTAGCAGTCGGATTGAGAAAGAAAGGCCGCTACACTGCTTTTGGTTGCGGCAAGCCGCTCGACAACATCACTTACATCCGGAATCGGATTCAGCGAATTATCGACTTTGGCATCAGCGGACTCTGTCTCGCCGATTTCGACTGCCGCTTCGAGAATATTATTTTCTTCCGCCGATGGGAGGGATGAATCCGATTTCGCACCTGTTAAAACAACACCGGATTCAAGCATACCGACTTTTTCCTCCAACACCGCTATTCTCGAGAGAAGGGAAGAACTTGAGACAAGAAGCGAAGGATCGCTCATTTTAATAAGCGTAAGCTCAGCCGTCATTCTTTTGGTCTGCGGGAGGCGGCTGATTTCCTTTGTCGCTTCGTCGAGCAGATTGAATTGATACGATAAAGTTTCAGCCTTAAATCTCCGCGATGCGTCGGTAAGCAGCTTCAGCTCAGGTTCCGTATAATCGAGATATGCGGAGTATTGTTCAGCGGGAAGGTACTTTAATACCATCATATCACGCCAAAACTCAGTCAGCTCGCTCCAAAATACGGCAATATCCTTCGATGACGAAGTAATCTGTGCGATAAGCGAGAAGATAGATGAAATGTCGCCTCTCGATACCGCAACCGCGGTTTTATAAAGAATTTCGATACCGGTGAGACCGAGAACATCGGAAACGTGTTCGGATGTGACATCATAACCGGATGCGGAGCAGAGCTCGAACAGGCTGATAGCGTCACGCATACCGCCGAATGCCTGCTTGGCGATAATTCTCGCGGCATCCTTATCAAGAGAAATACTCTCTTTATCGGCTATGTATGAAAGACGATCGGCTATTACATCACTGTCTATTCGCCGAAAATCGAAACGCTGACAACGCGATATTATCGTTGCGGGCAGCTTGTGAAATTCAGTGGTAGCGAGAATAAAAACCACATGCTCCGGAGGTTCTTCAAGTGTTTTCAAAAGTGCATTAAATGCCGCATTTGACAGCATATGCACCTCATCGATAATGTAGACACGCTTTTTTAATGATGCGGGAGCAAAACTGATTTCGTTCTGCATATCCCTTATGTAATCTACACCTGTTCGGGATGCGGCATCCATTTCAAGCACATCGGTAGCATTACCCTCGTCAATAGAACGGCACGAGAAACATTCTCCACACGGGTTGCCGTTTATCGGGTGTTCACAGTTGATTGCCTTGGCGAGAATTTTCGCACAGGTCGTTTTACCGGTGCCTCTGGAACCGCAGAAAAGATATGCATGTGAAAAACGGCAATGCTCCGATTCATATCGAAGTACGGAGGTTATGTGATCCTGTCCGCATACGTCATCGAAAACACGCGGACGGTACTTTCTGTATAAAGTCTGATACATCGCTTTGCCTCACATTATAAACAGGGAATAAGCAAACAAAATAACTCGCAAATCAAGACCATACACCCCGTATTCGAAAAAAGGATCATGTACGACATCATAACTACGGCTCGGAACAGGCTACCCTGCGGCGCATTGACTGAACTGCTTAATGCTGCTTGGTTCCCCACCTGACATGGTTCACAGCCGCCAATCGCGCAAGACCCATTCGTCAACACTTTCGGTATGACACAGACTACACAAGCTTTTTCCTTATACAGGGAATCCACCCTCGCTATAGCGGACTTCGAGTACAGGGACCCGCTGCTTCCCCGGCTGGTATGGCCTTGATTCACGAGTAACTTTGCTTGTACTTATCGTTACTTTTTCACACTCAGACAGTATACCATAAAATTATGTGATTTTCAATATACAAGAGAAGGAATTCACTTTTTGTTAAAAAATATTTACACCGAATTATTCTGCAGTTGAAGCTATCGATAATAAAATTCAAAATCACGCTTGATTTTTTTGCGATATTATTATATACTGTATTTACC
>CAVIJI010000019.1:22956-36014 GCA_963642885.1 bacterium | reverse complement strand
CATTCTCAATTCAAAATAAGGGGTAAATCACACTGTAATACGGTAACCGTATACGGTATATCTCCCCTATAATATAATAATATAATCACGGATAAAAGACAAGGTTATTTTTTGAACAAAAATGCAATGTTTTATTTATTCATTTCGGTACATAATTAAGTCGTCGGACGGATTCGGGCAAAATCGGATTTTTAAACAAAAGATTAAATCTTAAATCAAGTACTTGATTTAATCATTCCTTTGAGCTACAATGAATTCGGCAGGTACACTTTGGCTTTTAATAAGAAACGAAAGGATTATACAATGATGAAAAAAATCAAATGGCTCTCCGCTTTTCTCGCCGCATGCGCTCTTCTCGCGGTTTCCTCCGCCGCAGACGACAATCTCATCTCACCTAACCTCATTTCCGAAAACGAGGAAGCAGCAGAGGAAATCGTCGAGGAAGTCGCTCTTACCACGGTAAACGTAAGCCTCGACGGCAAGGATAAGGTAACGGTCACCAGCTCCGTGTGCGATCTGCTCCCCGAGGTTTCCCTCTCCGCTCTTTACGACTCAACCGCGGAATCCATGGTCAGCGTAACCTTCGATGAGGAAACGACCAAGACTCTCAATATCTATGCCGCTGTCGCAGGCCCCGTTGTAGCCGACAAATTCGCGTTCTACATCGACGGTGAGGCGGGCACGGTTGTCGGCATCAACGTATACGCCACAAACGACAGCACTCTTACCGACTGGTATCAGCTTACCGCCGTAAATCCCGTTGAGGAAAAGGACGGCTTCAGAGTTCTTTCCGTTAAGGATTACGCCCGCAAGTTCTCCTACTTCCGCTTCGAGTTCACCGTACTCCTCGGCAACTCGTTCTCCCTCTCCGAAATCGCTCTCTACTGCGACAAGGGTGAGGCTACGGTAGTTAAATACACCTCCGACGGCGAGGTTGAAGCAGGAACAACTCCCGACTCCGTTACATACTCCGTCAAGGAAGAAAAGAAGAACGCCTTTCCCGCGTGGAAGGCAGGCACCAGCATCGGTCTTGCCGCATCTATATTCTGATTTAAACGATACGAACGATAAAAAAGCACCCATACGGGTGCTTTTTTGTTATAACCTGATATTACGCGCGCTCGATCAATTCGTTTACGGCCTCGCGGAGACTGTCAACATAGTCGTCGTCGTGAGGATATTCCGAGAAGGTAACATTTCCTCTCGCGTCGACAAGCGCGAGAACAGCGTCACGTCCGCATAACTCCTCGGCGAGATCCATGGCACGTCTGTCCTCGAGCGCCATCGTGAACGCCTTCATGTGCAGCGTCTCGAGAGGCTCGCCGTTCTCGCCCGGATATACCGCGAAGCAGTCACCCGCGGGAACAAAGTATTCTCCGTCCGTTACGAGATACGGGTTTATCGTGCGTATGGAGAACTGGCTGTTGTAGAAGTTGTAGCCCCACTGCAGGAATCCCGCGATACGGTACTTCCAGAACTGTGCGCCTATCACTCTCGTTCTCTGCGACGGCATCGCGAGCATACGGTTTGATACCTTGTTCGTCTGTCCGCAGCAGTAGTATGTCCACAAGTCCTTTACGCCCGCCTCGATGAAGGGATCTATATGGTTGTTCGCGGGAATCGGCGTGTCGATTACGCCTGTCTTGTAGAACTCGAAGTCGGACAGCGCGTCCATGATAATGTAATCCGCGATTATATCGTGAATCTGGAATTTCGCGCGCTTGTAGTTTTCAAGCTGAGCGAGACCGGGCTCGTCGGAAATATGATACAGACACTTCTTGTCGACACCGAGTCTCTTCATCTCGGCAACGAAAGCCGTGAGGAAGGTTCTGAGGAAGGTCTTGTATTCTTCCGAGAACGCGTCCGTTTCCCAGCCGAATATGCGGCGGTACTCTCCGTTGTCGTACGCCATGATCTTCGGTGCGTGAGCCGCACCCCACTGCGTGTAAAGGTGGGATACCTCGAAGTATTCGACACCTACACGGCGCGCGGTCTCAACCCATCTCTCGAGCTTGTCGAAGCCGAAGGCGTATTCGCCGTTTTCGCGGTATACGTCTACCAGCTGCACGGTGCGTCTTTCTCCTCCGACTTCGGTATCAAGCGGCGGAGTGAATACGGGCGTGAGTATGGCGTTGATTCCGTTCTCCACGGCAACACGCATGAACTTCTCGATATACTCCCAGTGCTTTTCACCGAAGGTCTCGAGATCGTAGTAGTCCGCTATGCAGTCCGTGTGGAACCACTCGGTTACCATCATGGTCTGCTTCGGGAGCTTCTTTCCGATTACGTGAATCGTGTATACGGCCTCCGCGCTTACTTCTTCTCCCTGTATGAGCTTCAGCGTTACGGGGTAGTCTCCCGCTTCGATATCCTCGGGAATGCGGACGGTAACGAATAACGCCTTGAGCTCGCCGTATGTAACGAATATCGTATTACGGGGAGGGAGCTCGCCGAGCAAGTCGGGGAATAAGCCGGGAGTCTTACGCAGATAGTAGTCGTCCACACCCTGATAGGTGGTAACTCTTACCGGAACCTGCTCTACCTGACGTACACGCACGTGCTCGATAAGCGGTGACTCAACCTCGAGTCTGTACCATCCCTTGGGCATTTCCGCGGGATTGTCGCTTGTGTAAACGACCTCAAAGCACGCCTCCTCGCCGAGAAGTGCGGAAGAACGTGTTTTTTCCTTTTTCGAATCGAATGCTTCATCCATGAAGCACTTCTCCATTGCGGAGACGGTTTTGAAAAGAACTGACATTTGGATTCCTCCTATGTATCTTAGTTTATATCTTAATTTATCGCATAATTCTGCTTGTCTCACACCGCCGAGAATTATCGACAGGCTTTATAATTACAGCTTATCCGCCGCGAAATTCCAAGCCTTACCAACGGAGAATGCTTCATTGTATGAAGCATTCTCGGGGAGCGGGTGTATCTCTCCGCCTTTAAGCCGTACTTCATCCCGCGACAGGGGAGTGCGGTGGTTGTCTCTACTACTCAGTTAAAGATTATCCGCAAGAAAACCACAGCTTTACCAACGGAGAATTTCACCGTAAGTGAAATTCTCAAGGAGGCGGTGGTTGTCTCTACTACTCAGTTAAAGATTATCCGCCGACGCGATTATTCTCGACAGCAGCTCTTTATATGATATACCGTCGTTTATCATCATCTTCGGGTACATCGATATCGGGGTAAAGCCGGGGAGCGTGTTTATTTCGTTGAATACAAAGCCTCTTTCCTCACTGTAGAAGAAGTCAACTCTCGAAAAACCTCTGCAGCCGAGAGCCTTGAATACCTCGAGCGCCTGAGACCTTACCTCCTCGCGCTTCTCGTCGGCTATGCGCGCGGGAATGTAGAACGACGACTCGTCGGACACGTATTTCGTCTCGTAGTCGTAGAATTCCGCGCTTCCGTGGTCTATTTCCGCGGGATGCGCCGCATAGTATTTGCCGTGCTCCTCAAGTACCGCTACCTCGATTTCCTTTCCCGTTATGCATTCCTCGACAAGTACACGCTCATCCTCGTGAAAGGCCTTTTTAAGCGCACCGTCAAACTCTTCCGCATTCTTTACCTTTGTCACACCGACCGATGAGCCCGCGTTCGACGGCTTTACGAACATCGGGTATCCGAGCTTTTTCTCGCATTCCTCTCTGAAGCCGTCCGCATTCTCACTCGTGTACTCCTCCGCCGTTATGACAAGCCATGCCGCAAGCTTTATGCCCGTCTCGGACTTTATAACCGATTTCGTGAATGCCTTGTCCATGCATACGGCAGATGATGTGCATCCGCAGCCCGCGGTGGGAATTCTCATAAGGGTGAGCATTCCCTGCAGCGTGCCGTCCTCGCAGTTTTTGCCGTGTATCATGGGAAGTACGACGTCGGGATATATCTCTCTTTCGCCTGCCTTGAAGCAGCGCTTTACAAGGTCGAGCGAAAGCGGAGTGCAGTACCGCTCCGACATCCATTTATCCTCGGGAATAAGCGAGTTTTCTCCCTCGTAAAGATAGAACGCTCCCTCGCGCGTTATTCCGACACGAACAACCTCGTACCTGTCGGTATCGATGTTTTCGAGTGCTCCGTATGCGGAGGAAAGTGATACCTCATATTCGGATGAACGTCCGCCGAAAAGCAGGATTACCGTTTTTTTCATATTATGTCAAACACCTTTCATGGGTTATTATATCAGAAATTACTGTTGCTGAATGTTGTTTATGTACTCACGCAGCGACTGCGCGGTTTTTCTTTCTCTTTCGCTTATCATGTACTCCACGGAATCTCGCAGAGCCTGCCAGCTGGCGTTTATTACGTCGGCGGATACTCCTATCGTGCGCCAGACCGTAACTCCGTCCGTTGATTCTATTGCGACTCTTACCATGGATGCCGTTGCCTTCGAGTCGAGCACACGCACACGGTAGTCCGTCAGCCGCATTTTTTCGACCTCGGGATAAAATGAGGTGAGCGCGAGCCTCAGTGCCTCGTCAAGCGCGTTTACGGGACCGTTTCCCTCACCCGCTCTGAGCTTCTCCTGTCCGCCTACCGATATTTTTATCACGGCATACGAGCGCAAAACCTCGTCTCCGCCGTCGGACGTCTCGTCTGTCATTACCTTGAGCCGCAGCAGCTTGAAGTACTCCCCTCTCAGACCGAACGCTCGGTCGATAAGCAGCGCGAACGATGCTTCCGCGTCCTCGTAGTCGTAGCCCATGCTTTCCTTGCGCTTCAGCTCCGCCATGAGCGAAACGAGCCTTTCGTCGTTCTTCGTGATGTCACTGTACTCCTCGGGCAGATACAGGCGCAGCTTATCGAGCAGTGCCGCCCTTCCCGACAGACCGCTTATCACGATATTCCGTCCGTTTCCCACGGATTCGGGCGGGATATGCTCGAATGAGGCCGTGTATTTTTTCACGCCGTCTATGTGCGCTCCCGCCTTATGCGTGAACGCGTAGCCTCCGACAAACGGCGCCTTATCGTCAAACGAGAGGTTAGCGGCATCGGAAATGCTTCTCGCGGCGCTCGTGAGGTTCTTTATGCTCTCGCCTATGCATTTCACTCCGAGCTTGAGCTGGAGTACGGGAATGACGGTACACAAATCGGCGTTTCCGCATCTCTCTCCGACACCCATAATCGTTCCCTGAACGTGCACCGCTCCTTCGATTACGGCAGACACCGTACACGACGCCGCCATTCCGAGATCGTTATGGCAGTGTATGCCGATACGCGTGCCGCAGCGCTTTACGACCGCGGCGGTAATCATGCCGACGACATCGGGCAATGTACCTCCGTTTGTGTCGCACAGCACGGCCGTGGCCGCGCCCGCGTCAAGTGCGGTGCTTACCACCTGCATGGCGTACTCGCTGTCGTCGGAGTATCCGTCGAAGAAGTGCTCCGCGTCGAAAATGACCTCCTTGCCCATGCCGCGCAGGTAGATTATGCTGTCGCGTATCATGCGAAGGTTTTCTTCACGCGACACGCCGAGCACATCGGCGACATGTACCGCCGATGCCTTGCCGTAGATAACGGCGGCAGGGAGTGGAGACTTCGCGGTAAGGACGAGATGGCTGTCGTTTTCCGGAGCCTCGCCCGCCTTTACGGTACGGCAGAATGCGCACAGCTTAGCGTGCTCGGTTTTCACCTTGCCGAGCGTGTCGAAAAAGGCGGCATCCTGCGGGGATGTGATCATTCCCGCCTCAATATACGAGATGCCGAGCTTATCGAGCTCATGTATGACGCGGATTTTATCGTCGGGGGAAAATTCGACCCCCGCGCCCTGTGCGCCGTCACGCAGGGTTGTATCGAGAATTTGTAAATTCATATTCTTTAACTTTCTTCTTTTTCTTCTTCTGCGTACGGAATCGGGCGAAGCATCGGGTTGTGAGAGCTCCCGTACACAAAACGAGGCTTCACTTCATTTTGCGTATTACCGCCCCGCGTGCGTTCTTCCCGTAGTCCTCTATTCCTTCCGCCGACATTCCGCAGTCTCCGACAAGCGCAGACACGGCCTCTGCCTGGTCGTACCCGTACTCGAACACTATGGCTCCGCTCTCCGTCAGTCTGTCCGCGTACAGCTTCAGTATCGCCCGATAAAAGCTCAGGCCGTCTCCGCCGTCACTTAACGCCTCGTACGGCTCCGCGGACAGCTCCGGCTCAAGCGAGGGCATATTCTCCGCTCTGATATACGGCGGATTCGCCGTTATTATGTCGAACGTCTCGTTCCCGTGATATATCTCCTTAAGCACGTCCGCTTCGATATAGTCGGCCCGACCGCCGAAGCCCAGTGCGTTCATGTTCTCCCTTGCCATATCAAGCGCTCCGCGCGATATATCGACAAGTGTAAAGTGGGTGTTTTCAGTTCTGCTCATCACCGCCGCCGCTATACAGCCGGAGCCCGTACACAAATCGAGACAGCGGTACTCATCGCGCCCGCCCATTCTCTCGATTTCGCCGCACGCGGCGTCCACTATCAGCTCCGTGTCGGGGCGAGGGATAAGACAGCTTTCGTTCAGCTTTATTTTCAGTCCGCAGAATTCCCATTCCCCGAGAATATACTGCAGGGGATACCTTGTCAGCCTTTTTTCGAGTGCCGACACGAATTCACCGTAGCCGTCCACACCCTCAAGCTCATCGCCGCGCATGAATACCGAGCGTGACATGGGGATGCCGAGGAAGGTCTCGGCGAGTATTCGGCTCTCGAGGCGCGCTTCCTCTATTCCGACGTCTCTCAGCCGTTTTTCCGCGTCAATCAGTCTCATTATCGCTTATTGTCGTTTGAATTGTCGTTTGACTCATCGCCCGATTTATCATGCTCCGCGAATTCGTCGGGAATCGCGTTTTCGAGTGCTTCGAGAGCGACCTCGAGCTGTGTCAGATCGGG
This sequence comes from bacterium, assembly GCA_963642885.1. Lineage (GTDB taxonomy): Bacteria > Bacillota > Clostridia > Oscillospirales > CAG-272 > UMGS1696. Next base: position 29,143 of record CAVIJI010000019.1, on the reverse strand, counting down.
TTCTCTTGTCGTGATTCTCTGCATCCACAGTCCGGGCGCGGACAGAATTTTAACGAAAAGGTTGTTGTGTGCTCCCGCGTAACGGATGAACTCGAAGCCGAGTCCGACTATAACGGGTATTGTGAGCAGCTTCAGTCCGAAGCGCACCCACACGTTATCCCACGTGAGGAAGGAGTTGACTACTATTGATATTATAAGCATTACGAATATAAAGCTCGTGCCGCATCTGGGATGAAATCTCGTGCAGGTCGCGGCGTTTTCGGGAGTGAGAGGGAGTCCCTTCTCAAAGCACGCCACGGATTTATGCTCCGCGCCGTGATATTCGTAGGTTCTGCGCATATCGGGCATGAGCGCGGTCAGAGCTATATATCCGACGAATATTCCTATACGGATAAGTCCCTCCACAAGCGCGCGAAGGAAATTGTGCTTACCGACGAAGCCTCCCGTAAGGAAGTCCACTCCCTTTGCGGCGAAGGTCGGGAGCATGAGGAAAAGTCCTACGCCGAGCACCAGTCCGAGCACGACGCCTATGCCCGTGATGATGGGCATGAGCTTATCTCCGCACTTTTCGCAGAGCCACTTCTCGAATTTCGTCTCGGGTTCGTCCGTATCTATGCCCTGCATCTCCGCGGATTTCGTGAGCATATCCATCGACAGCTTAAGCTGTTCGACAAACGAGACCACGCCGCGCACGAGCGGCAGATTGAAAAACTTATGCTTTTTTCTGAGCGATACGAAAACGGTATTGTCAACGGCAATCTCGCCCTCGGGTGTTCTTACGGCAAGAGAGCATTTGTCTCCCGACTTCATCATAACGCCCTCGAGTACGGCCTGTCCGCCGACAATGCCTATGCGCTTATCGATTTGTTCTTTTTTATTTTTCATTTATTATTCCTTCCGTAAAACGGCTGTAAACGGTATTTTTCTTCTGCGGTTAAATCACAGAGTCGAAAAATCGGCAATGTAATTATATCACGTGCACACGGCATTGTCAAACACAGATTATGCCGTGTGTGCGAGTTGATAAAGCCGTATTTTTATGGTATAATAGCGGTGGCATCAATGCTCCTTTACCATCGCGTCAAGCAGCCCGCGAACGAATTCGGACACGATCTCACGCTCGTCTTTACCGAGTGAGCCGAAGGTTTTCGCGGCGGTAAGCAGCTTGGGCAGCTGGTCCTGCGACAGATCGGACAGAGTTTTCGCTCCCGTGGATCCGAGAACGCCGAAAACTATATCGGTAAACTCTCTGCGCTTCTCCGCGGACAGCTTGCCGAGCCATTCATGCAGAACCTCGTCATGCTTCTTTCCGCTTTGGGACAGGGACGGCAGGTGAACGAACTCCCTTCCCATGATCTGCCAGCTGAAGGGGTCGTGCTGGAGCACGCCGTTTCTCGTATCGCTCTCGATTACCTCAAGGCGGCTCGAGCGGTGCAGCAGCATTCCCACGACGGACGACTGCGGGACTATCGTTACGGCTTTCTTATCCGCCTCGCGGAATTCGGGGGTATTTACCACCTCTTCGACAAATCCGGGGCCGTCGTTGCTGTATGCCGTGACGAGCCGTTCTCTCACCTCGGGTGAGGCGAACGCCGAGGAATACAGCGCAAGGTTTCCGCCCTTCGAATGTCCTCCCGTACGTATCGGGCCTCTGTAAACCGACGCAACCTCGTTCAGATATTCTGCGGCAAGCGCCTGAGCGCGGACGGGATGAGTGAAGCTGAGATTGAAATCCTCTCTCCATCCGACCAACGTATCGTCCGTACCTCGAAACGCGGCGAATACGGAATTATCGGGCAGGATGAAGGTAACGGCGCCGAACTGCAGACACTGCTCCTCATCGATAAGCGATCTGTACGTCGTGACGTAGACCTCGCGGAATCTCGTGCTTTTCGCCGCGGCGATAAACAGATCGTTTGTCAAATCGGGTATGATCGAGCCGAACTTTTCGCCTGTCGGATATTTCAGTCTGTTTTCATCGAAGCATTTATCGAGGCGGACGGGCATACCGTACACGGAATCCGAGACGGCGGAGGAGTAGTCGATAAACGACAGCATTGATAGAATTATATTATCTACCTCGCAAAACGGAGACGCGGAGAAGGTGAGGTCGCCTCTCCACTTAAGATAATCGATTACGTTTGGCATAGAAAAATCCTTTCGAATTTCATTTATTTCTTCCCGCTTATATAATTCGGTTTTTATTCATACAACTATGATACTCCGTTTTTATTAATACACCGTTAATTATCGGTAATTTTTCGAATATACTCAAGGAAAGGACGCGGATAATCAATACATGACCGAAACGGAATTCAGAAAAGAAATCAAGTCCGCCCGCGGAGGCAAAGAGCGCATGAGCGGAGTGTATTTTCTCTACGGCGATGAGGATTACACGAAAAACGCCTGTGTGCGCGATATAAAGGAATACACATCTCAGTCCGATCCGATGGCGCAGTTCAATATGATAATCCTCGACTACGGCGAGGGCGAATTCGAGATGAGCGACATTGAAAACGCGCTCGCCTCTCCCGCAATGATGTCGGACACGAAAACCGTTATCGTTTCCTTCGCCTCGTTTGACAGCTCCTTTCCCTCCTCACGCAAAAAGGGGGGCGACGGTGAGGACGAAAAGAAGACTAAGGGTTCGCAGTCCGACAGATTCGAGCTGTTTCTCTCCCTTCTCGACGCTCACAAGGACGACACCGAGCTTCTCGTTATCGTGAAGGCCTCCTCGGGCGGATTCGACTACGGAACGGCGCGCGACATGAGTCCGAGACTGAAAAAGCTCGCTGCCGCGGCGAAATGCGTACGTTTCGATTTCAACAGTCCCGATATGCTCCGCAAATGGCTGTGCCGCCACGCGGCGGAGTACGGCGTGACCATGTCTCCGCCCGCACTCGACTATATGCTCGCCTGCTCGGGGCAGAATATGTACACCCTGCTCGGAGAAATCGAAAAGGTCTGTGCCTACTGTGCGGAGAAAGGTATTCCCGCCGCCACCGTACGTGAATGTGCGGAATGCTGTTCGCGCACGGACGAGGATTCCGCTTTCGGGCTTGCGAACGCGCTCACGAACGGAAACACAGCCGAGGCGTACACGCTTCTCGGCGTGAAAATGAGACTGCGCTGTCCTCCCGAGCTTCTCCTCGGTCAGATTGCGAAAAACTACACCGACCTCGCCGCCGCCTCGCTTTTTATCGCCGACGGACGAGACGCCGCCGACTTCGCATCATCGCTCAAAATATCACCAAAGCGTGCCGCAGTCGTTTATTCCGCCGCGAAAAGAAGGTCTCCCGCATATTTCGCGTACGCTGTTCGGCTCTGCGCCGCGGCAAACAAAAACATGAGAACGGTAAATTCAAAGGGATACGGCGAAATCGAGCTTCTCGTCTCGCGTCTGTCTCCGTCGCTGTTTACCGAGCCGGAGAAAAGCGAGGACGACGATGAAGATTAAAGTAAAAATTCCCGTGATTGTGGAGGGGCGCTACGACAAGGCCAAGCTGTCGAACATTATCGACGGAGTAATACTGACAACCGACGGCTTCGGCATATTCAAGAACAACGAAAAGCGTACGCTTATGAAGACTCTCGGAAAAAACGGAGTGATTGTACTGTGCGACAGTGACGGCGGCGGCACGGTCATACGCTCCGCCATGCGTTCGCTTCTCGGCGGAATCAAAGTATACAACCTGTACATACCGCAGATTGCGGGCAAGGAAAAGCGCAAATCCGCGCCTTCCGCCGCGGGGTATCTCGGAGTAGAGGGAATCGACGACGATATTCTCACGGGAATATTCGTCTCGTTCTCGCACACGCATCCCGAGCTGTTCGACACCTCCACCGCCGACATATCCGATACGGGTACATCGGCGGAGCTTACGAAGAACGATTTATACGAGCTGGGGCTCACGGGACGGGCGTCCTCGTCCGCTCTGCGCGACAAAGCGGCGGCTCGTCTCGGACTGCCCGCGGGAATGAGCGCGAACTCGTTCCACGCCGCCGTTCTTCTCCTCGGAATAACGAAAGAGGAAATCTCGAATGTGACGATTGAATAAAAAAAGGCACGATGTGCCTTTTTTTATTCCGCGGCGGCCGTGGGGGGCGACCGCCGCAAAGGTCGGTGAGGGGCTCCGCCCCTTCAAACCCCGCCGACTAAGGTCGATGAGGGGCTCTGCCCCTTCAAACCCCGCCGACTTTTGAAAAAGTCGGATCAAAACTTTTTTACGTAGTTTAATTAAGGTATAACCGACATCGGTGTATCGCTTTATTTTTATGCCTAGCTTTATCCGATGTTTCAATTAAGATTACACTTTGGAGAATTTCACACAAGTGAAATTCTCGGGACATCGGTGTATCGCTTTATTTTTATGCTTAACTTTATCCGATGTCAGTTTTCAATTTCCTTATAGCTTTCTATCGCTTTTGCGAGTGTCTTTTCGAATCTCTTGCTGTTCGTTTCGTAATAGGATACAAACGCGCCCTCGCTCGACTGGCCGTATACGCCGTTCGTGAATATCGAGCCGAGATTCAGCTCCTTGTCCGCCATCATGATGAACGGGCTGTTGATGTGCTCGTATATAATGTCCACCATCTGCGCGTCCGCAAGTCCCGCGGAATATTTGACCTTAAGCGCGGTGTCGTACCATGCGGGGATTATCTTTCTGTACGATTCGGCGCAAAGCGCTTCCATGACCGCGCAAAGCATATCCACTCTGGTCTGCGGTACGGCTACGGGGATTGCCACTCCGTTTCCGTTTGCGGTGCCCGCACCCGACATATAGTCGAGAGTTTCGTCAAGCTTCGGATACGGCAGCATTCCGTATTCGAAATCAACTTCTCTCAGCTCATGCGCCGTTACGAACTGTCCCGGATAGAACAGGGATTTCGCGTTGATGAATGTTGTCGATTTCGAGCCCGCAACGGACATATTGTCAGTATAAAGAAGTCTGTACAGCGTTTCGCTCCACTTTATACCCTCGTCACTGAGGATATTCAGCACGGGGAAGCCGTCGCTGTCTCGTGTGATATAATTAAGTCCCGTAGACATCGACATATAGTTCGGTATGCCCCACTGCTCGTATCGGAAGCCCATTACGTCGTCGTCATCCGCCGTTCCGTTGCCGTTTACGTCCGTGTATATCTCACGGCAATACGTTCCGAACTTATCGTATGTCCATGTGCCGTCGAGCACGGAGTCGTAAAGCGCGTTCACGTCACCGAAATAGTCGGTGAACAAGCCTTTGTTAAAGTACATCGCGGACGCGTACAGCATGACGGTCAGGCATATGTCTCCGTTCAGGAACAGTCTCTTGGAGTTGTCGAGGTTCGATTCAGCCATCATATCTCCGTACCACCACGGGGCATCGAAATCGATGTACTTGCTGCCCATCAGATCGTAGTAGAAGCCCTTTATGGACTGCTGCCACAGGCGGGAGCTTTCCTCCATCACCATGTCGTACTCCGCGCTTCCGGAGTTGAGCATTGTCATGACCTCGGTCGGGAAGCCGTCCCATGCGTCACTGCCCGCTATATAGTTGAGCTTTACATCGAGCCTTTCCTCTACCGTGATGTTGCGGTTGTACACGGCATCGAGAACAACGTCTCCGCCGAGCTCGCCTATTGTGTCGTAGTTCTGCGTGTTGGAATCACCGAAATGGTATACGTTTATCGTGTCTCCGTCAAACTTGAGGCCCTCGGGGAGATTGTCGGGAATGTCCGCGCGTGTCGTTTCGCTCTCCTCCGTCTCCGTGCCGTCGGCGGTTTCATCTGTGCTCGTCACACTTCCCGTCACAGCTCCCGTTTCGCTTTTCTCCTCCGTCTCGGCGCAGGAAACAAACAGCGGAGCCGTCATAAGAACACTGAGCAGCAGGGATATTATTCTGCGTGTTGCATTCGTTTTCATGGTTATGCGAATCCTTTCATATAATATATCGTTTACACTTTTGATTATATAATATTTTGTAGATAATGTCAATCGATGTGGTTTTTGTATTAAAATTTTACATTGAAACTATTGTTGTAACTATATCCGCGTATTGAATATTCCGCACAAGTTACGGCTTATCACTTGACATTCAGACGTAAATGCTGTACAATTATAATCGAGAAACGGTCGGTATCGCCGAGGGATGTTTCACGTGAAACATTTTTATAAATCGGGTTTGCCGTGCCGTTTGTTCGGCTG
>CAVIJI010000019.1:0-22685 GCA_963642885.1 bacterium | reverse complement strand
TAAGGAGATTTTTGACATGATTAAAGTCGGCGTTATCGGATGCGGAACCATCGCCAATTCCGCACATATCCCTTGTTATCTCAATTGCCCCGATGCGGAAATCAAATATTTCTGCGACATTATCCCCGAAAGAGCTCAGGCAGCTGTTCAGAAGTACGGCTGCGGTATAGCGGTTGAGGACTACCACACGGTTCTCGCCGATCCCGAAATCACGGCTGTTTCCGTCTGCACTCCCAATAGAATGCACCCGATTATCGCAATCGACGCTCTTAAGGCAGGCAAGCACGTACTCTGCGAAAAGCCCGCCGCAAGAACCTATGCGGAAGCTCTCACCATGCAGCAGGCTCAGCACGAAACAGGTCTGACACTCAATATCGGCGTAGTTAACCGCTTCAATACCGCCGTTAACGAAATCAAGAAGCTCATCGACGCGGGCGAGCTCGGCGAAGTATATCATGTTTACGTTTCATTCAGATGCCGTCGTTCGATTCCCGGACTCGGCGGCGCGTTCACCACAAAGGAAATCGCAGGCGGCGGCGCACTCATAGACTGGGGCGTACACTACCTCGATATCGTTATGTATTGCACGGGCGACCCCGCTCCGATTACCGTTTCCGGTAAGGCGTTCTCCAAGCTCGGCGTTGACATGAAGAATTACGTATACGAATCAATGTGGGCGGAAAACACAAAGGATGTCGAACACGGCACTTATGACGTCGACGACTCCGTAACCGCGTTCGTTCGTACGGAAGGCCCGACAATCTCAATCAACGGCGCATGGGCTCAGAATATCGGCCCCAGCGATACATATATCGACTTCCTCGGAACAAAGGCCGGCATCAGACTTCAGTACGGCGGAAACTTCACCGTTTACGGCACAAAGGACGGCAAGCTCAACGATTATACGCCCGAATACGAAAGCGTTAATATGTTCCAGAACGAAATCAATTCGTTCGTTCGCTGCGTACAGACGGGCGAAAAGCTCCCCAGCCACATCGACAGAAATATCCTCACATCCAAGCTCATGCAGGGTATCTACGACTCGAGCGCGAAGGGCGAAGAGGTTAAGTTTTAATCCGTACGCCTGACTCCTCACTATAACAACAGGCGGTATTAAAGTATGCATCAGACAATAAGAACAAATACATACGACGTAAATGTCGTATTTCAAAAGAAAGAACTCACACGTGACGGATATACGCTGAAATACAGACTGTATATACCGAAGAACTACGACTGCGGAGAGAAGTACCCTCTTATGGTATTTCTTCACGGCGCGGGCGAAAGAGGAGACGACAATACGGCTCAGCTTTACCACGGACTGCAGATTATGTTCAACGATATCACGTCTCCCGTGTATGACAGCGTAATAATCGTTCCGCAGTGCCCCGCCGATGCTCGCTGGGTCGAGCATTCATGGGCGGACGGAGGATACTCCGTCTCCGAAACTCCCGAATCGAAGGAGCTTGAGATGGTGTGCGCCGTTATTGACGAAATCCGCGATTTCTGCAACATTGACGACGACAGAATTTACGTAACGGGATTGTCAATGGGCGGATACGGCACATGGGATATGCTGTCACGTCACGGCTCCCGCTTCGCGGCGGGAATGCCCATCTGCGGCGGCGCGGATGTGTCTTACGCGAAAATGCTCAAACGCATTCCGATAAGATTATTCCACGGTTCGGCTGACGACGCCGTTCCCGTTCGCGCATCACGTGAAATCTACGCCGCGATTAAGCTCGCGGGCGGAGAAAACATATCTTATACGGAATTCGAAGGCTGCGGACACAACGTATGGGATATGGTATACGCCGACAGAAGAAACATTGACTGGCTGTATTCGCAGAACAGATGCGAACGCAGACTCGCGGCGGAAAAGAGAGCAAAGCTCTCGAAAGCCGCAACGGTCGGCGGAATAGGCGCGGTAGCGGCTGCGGCTCTGTTCATCCTCGGCAAAAAGAAAAAGAAGAAGTAAAATCGAATGCGAAGCTGCTTCGAACAAAAAAATGCTCTGTCTCGCGACAGAGCATTTTTATTTATTTCTTTATTTTCCTTTATAATCCTGCATCCGTTCAAGCGTGCTGCATATCGCTTCTATGTTTTCGAGCGGTACGTCCGCGGCGCACTCCGCCATGAGCATAAGTCCGCCCTCGGGCATGTACATGGCACGTGTGCATTCCTCTATGTGCTCCTCGATTTCCTTCGGAGTGGCGAACGGGAACATCTGGCGGTCGAGGTCGAGATTTATGCAAATTTTACCCTTGCACGTCTCAACGAGGTGATCGAGTCCGTTTGCCCTTATCTGAGGATTGAGTACGTCCACGCCCGTTTCCTTCATGTCCTGTATTACCTGCCATATGCATCCGTCCGTGTGCATATATACCTTCTTTCCCGCGCGGTGTACTACGTCGTATATCGCCTTGTATGCGGGCTTGAGGTATTTACGCCATGTCGCGGGAGGTATCGGAAGGGATTTCTGTATGCCGTTGTCGTCTCCGAAATACAGCATTTCCGCGTTCGGATTGTTCTTTACGGCTATTTCGGCCTGACGTATATTGTAGTCACGCACTATGTCGATTAAGTGCTGCAGTTCCGGCGGCTCCTCTGCGAAGTCGATCATCATTTCCTCAAAGCCTCTGAGGTCAAGCAGACGAAGATACATAAAGCCGTGCGGCAGGCCCGCGTCAACCTCGGGTGCCTTGAAGCTCCATACGTCCTCTCTGTTGGGGATAGGATGTCCCGTTACTATCGATTCATAGCCTTCCTGAATATTTTCCCATACACATCCCCACGCGTCCGTGAATTTACCGGCGTGATAAGATGCGGGAGAGCCGAATTTTTCCACTTCTTCCGTGTCGTGAACGTAGGGGAACAGATCGTGATGGCGCAGACAAAGCTTTTGCAGATCCTTACCGTATTTGTTCCACGTTGCGGGGAGCAGGCTTACGGAAAGCGGGATACGTTCGGGGTAATTATAGGTTACCGCCTTCATGTAATCGGTCATAAAAAAATCCTCCTGAAATTACTAACTCGTTTTCTTCATGTTTGCTTTATTATAGCAAGATAAATCGTCACTGTCAATATTATATTTGTCCATGAGAAGGCTTTTTTCGTAAAAAATATAAAAATCGGAAAGCGTTTGTTTCTTTCCGATTTTATCGTTATTTTCTTTGTTTCCCGAAAAGTTCCTTCAAATCGAGTATTTTACAGCGGTTTCTTCGTGATTTCGGAGTAGCGTCTCGGGTATTCCTTCGGTGTGGCGGACTTTTTATCGAATATGATAAGCTCTCTTTCGTCTCCGCCCGGAAGAGAATATTTTACTCTCTTTCTCAGGCTCATGCCGAGTATGCCGCACGCGTGCTCGGAGGCGTTCACCTCGTCATCGGCATGGGACTTCATCGCGATGAAACACCCTCCCTTCTTCGTCAGGGGAGCACACAGCTCAAGCAGTACGGGCAGTGACGCAACAGCGCGTGCCGTCGTTATATCAAATCTGCCGCGGAGTGAAGAAAGCTCCTCGGCTCTCGCGGAAATTCCCTCCGCTGTGCCGTGTATACCGATATGGTCTATCGTTTCGTTCACGTGACGTATCTTTTTCTCGGTCGAGTCTATGCACACGGTGTGCAGATTGATGTATTCCACGGATGCCGCGGCAATCGGCAAACTCGGGAAGCCCGCTCCGCAGCCGATATCGGCAAGCTGTTTTATATCGGAGCTACGCGACACAATACCGCAGCTCTGCATTATGCCGAGCGGAAGAAGTGAGTCGAGAATATGCTTGCGCACGATTTCGCGCGGCTCGAGAATGGATGTGAGATTGAATTTCTTCGCGTTCTCACACAGCTTTCCCGCTATGCCGTACATTTTAGCCACAGTGCCGTGTGCGAGAAGATGCTCGGTGAATTCAGGCGAAAATATCTCCTGCGCTTCCCGCGACATTATGTTTTCGTTATAAATCGATGCGAACTCATCCGTAGTGATGAATTCGACGTTGTTATCAGACATCGAAATAAATCCTTCCCTCTCCGCTCTGCTCCTCGTTTTCGATCTTGACGCCTTCCTGTTCGATAAGAGGTGTATGAGCGAGATTTACTATAAACTCGCACATATCACGTGTGGAGTTCGGCTTCGCTATTTCGGATATCGAGCGTGTCATGGTCTCGATTCTCGTATCGGACATAAGAAGCTGGTATACGCATTCCTCGAGAGGACATGTCTTTGTCGCGCTCATCGCACAGCCCGTGTTCGTGAGGAACTGAGTGTTTCTCTCCTCCTGTCCGGGGATGGGATTGATTATAATCATGGGAAGTCCCTTGACAAGGCTTTCGCTTGTCGTGAGTCCGCCCGGCTTTGTTATGATGCAGTCGGACGCGTCCATTATGGTGGAGATATAGTTTACGAATCCCGTCACGAGTATTTTGTGGCGTGAGGTGAGAGCGATTTTATCGGCCTCTGCCTTTGCTTCGGCATTGTTGCCGCACACGCATATAAGCTGAAAATCACGGTCGATATCGAGCATATCGATTTTTTTCACGTTCTCGGCGATGTTTCCGTAGCCCATGGAGCCGCCCATGAGAAGGAACGTGGAGAGATTTTTATTCAGTCCGAGCTTTTCACGTGCGTCCTCCTTCGTCATTTTCTCGGAGAACGACGGCTTAATCGGGATTCCGAAGGGGAGTATCTGCTCCTTGCGGAAGCCTTTTCTTATTCCCTGCGGGTTAAGAAGCTTGTCGGGAGTTACCACATAATCGTTATGGGTGCAGTCCTCCCAGTACGGGTGGAAAGTGAAATCCGTCAGAATGCCCACGGTACGGTTCGACAGCATATGCCTTGTTTTCATTACGTCAAGCAGTATTCCCGCGAAGGGGTGTGTAAAGACGATTACGTCGAAATGCTCGGAGTTAATGAACTTTGCCATATCGTCAGACATCGCGTACTTGAACAGAGTCAGGCTGTGATCGTTCGGACGTCTTTTCTCGGCGAGAGAATATCCGACCTTGTACGCGTATTTCGCTTTTTCCGTAACAAGAAGATAGCCCTCCGATATAATTTTCGCAAGCTCGGGAGATACATAGTCGAATGTATCGACAATCGCACAGCTGTTTCCCGTAAGCTCAAGCTCGGCCTTGAGTGCCTTGGCGGTAGAGTTGTGTCCTTCTCCCGCGGTTACAGACAGTATAAGAAAATTCATACGTTTACCTTTGCTCCTCGTCCTTTCTTTTTATTTTCCATGGAAATTCCGATTTTACCTATTCTTTTGCCGATATTGTAGTACTCGCCGTGGGCGTAAACGAGAAGCCCCGCGCGCTCGAGGTGCAGACGTCCGTTTTTGTCGATAAGCTCCTCGTCAAGGGAGACGGAGGTTATGTCCGCCATGAAAATGTCGTGCGAGCCCGATTTTACCACGTCATAAACCTTACATTCGAGCGCCATCGGGCAGTTCTCTATTGTCGGGGCGGACACGGTTTCGGACGGGATAAGCGTCAGTCCCGTTTTCGCCGTTTTGTCGACCTTTTTACCCGTGACGGTTCCGCAGTAGTCCGCCACCTCGGCAAGCGAGGCGGGGGTAAGGTTTACGGTAAATTCGCCGCTTTCCTTTATTATGCCGTACGAGTGCCTTTCGGGCCGTACGGAAATATACAGTCTCGGCGGACGTGTGGAAAGAATGCCGCACCAGCCGATTGTAATGATGTTCGCTTTCTCCATGGTACCGCACGTTACCATAACGGCGGGAACGGGTGCGAGCAGCGACGACGGTTTCCAGTGAATTTTATTCTTCATATATGCTATTGTTTCCTAAATTATTTCTCAGCTTTTTGAGCGACTCGGTGAACCGAGCGAGGCTATCGGCGTGGTTGAGCTCGTCACGCACAGCCGCCGCGCCCCGTATTCCCTTGATGAAATACGCCGCTCTCGACCGTGATTCCCTTACTCCCGACACCTCGCCCTTGAGCGCGACTATGTCCTCGACCAGCTTTACGGATGTTTCTATTATTTCATCGACGTCGGGCGGCGTATAGCTCTCTCCCTCGGCAAGCTCGCGGAAAATCCACGGGTTTCCGAGCGCTCCCCTTCCGACCGCGATCTCGTCACAGCCGTATCCGAGATATTCGAGCGCGTCCGCACGTGAGAGTATGTCTCCGTTTCCGCACAGTGTCGTATTTTTTCCCGTCATGTCGAGCGACTGCCGTACGGCGGCGCAGTATGACGGAGAGGCCGTGGGGGAGTACATCTGTGTTCTCGTTCGGGTATGCAGTGTTATTTTATTCGCTCCCGCGTTTGCCATTGCCGCGGCGAAGGAGGAAGCGTTAATGTGCTCGTTATCCGTTCCGAGACGTATTTTCACGGACAGCGGAACACCGTGACGCGCGCAGACCTCGGCGCATCTTTCGGTTATTTCCGCAGCTCTCGTCTCGTCTGCCATAAGCGCGGAGCCGTCTCCCGAGCAGAAGATTTTCTTCACGGGGCAGCCCATGTTTATGTCGATACCGAGGGGCGGCGCGGCGTAATATCGTGAAGTAAAGCTGCCCGAGAGCAGTATCTCGGCGGCTTTTGCCATAATCAGCGGGTCGTGACCGAAAATCTGGAGCACGCATTTTTCGTCCGCGCTCTCGATTCGGGCAAGCTCCGCCGTTTTTCTGTCGTTATAGGTAAGCGCTACGGCTGAAATCATCTCGCTGACGGTGTATGCCGCCCCCATAGACGAGCAGAGGCGGCGGAAAACGGAATCGGTATATCCCGCCATCGGAGCGAGAGATGCCGTTACTTTTTCGGTCATTCTATTCTGTCCTCTCTCGGTTTATTGAATCTGTGCAGTGCCAGCTTTACCGCGGCATGGGGCAGCGGAGCGAAAACGACGCATGCGAGAAACTCGGGCAGGGCGCATATACGCAGAGCGGTGAGCAGTGTCGCGTCTCCGACTGTGGCGAAAAGTGCCGCAAGGGTAAAGCATACCTTTACGGCGGTGGTCACAAGGGTGAACAGAGCGCGTGTGGCAACGGAATCACGAAAAAAGTTTACGGCGAGAATACCGCAGATATATCCGGTGAAGGTATAGAGAACGGGCATCAACGTAACCGTGGAGCCGCCGAGGGACTCTATAACGACAGCGCCGACAAGTCCCAGAACCGCGCCCCATTTTTCCTTCTCCGACAGGGCGAAAGCGACGGTAAGGGGGAGAATCAGATCGGGTACGGCGCCGAACGGGCGGAATTTCGTAAACAAAGTAGTTTGGAGGAGACAGAAAAAAACGAGGAGTACAGCGCAGATTACTCCTTTCGCGACGGCTTCTCCGTCGACGGAGAAGGCGAGACGCCAACCGCGTATTTTTTCTCTTAATGTAAGAGAGAGGCTTTGCTTTTCGTTTTTATTCATTTTTTTCTTTCTCCCTCAAACGATGTATTGTTTTTCGCTGTAAAAAAGCCGTAATACAGATGCTTTTATCGCAAAAACGGCATTAAAGCGGAGGCTTGTTTAAAGCTTCACTCCGAGTATTGCTCGAAATTCGTGATTATCATCACCTTCGATATGTCTCCGAAATCGCACGCAACCTCAACCTTCACATCGGGCGAACGGCTGTAGCCGTCACGGCTCACCTCGGTTACATATCCTACCACAAGTCCGCGCGGATATATGCTTCCGTAGCCCGTCGACAGTACCCTGTCTCCCACATTTACCTCCGCGTCCGACGGAAGATACTGCAGGCGTACTATTCCGTCTGACGCAAGCTCGAACGAACCCGAGCATATTCCCGCGTCTCCGCTCTTTTCTATGTACGCTCCTATTGATGAGCTCGACTCCAGAATCGACGTCACCTTGCACCAGTTCAGTCCTACCTCGCTCACCTGTCCGATTATTCCCTCGGATGTTATGACGGGCATACCCGTGTCGACTCCCGCGCCCGTACCGACGTCAAGCGTAAGCACCTTCGAGTAGTTTCCGCTTTCACGACCGGTGACGGATGCGGAGAGAAACTCGTAATCGTTGTGCGCCATCTTCAATTCGAGAAAATCGCTCATCCATTCGTACATATCCTCGATTTCCGCGGAATCGTACAGCTTCGTCTGCAGCTCGGACACCTCCTCACGCAGACGCGCGTTTTCCTCCGCCAGCTCGTTGAACTTGTAGAAATACGACGCGAAGCCCTCGATTCCCTCCGCCGCGTAGTTGAACAGCTTCTGCGCGGGGGTAAGCACCACGCCTATCGCGTCACGTACCGCGAAGCCCGCTCCCGTGGAGCAGAGCACTGTCGGAACTATCGTGAAAACAAGTGCAAGCGTGGTTATAATATAGAAAAATCTGCTTTTAAAATACTTTTTCATTACTATCTCGCGCGGTATGTTACTCCGCCGCCGATAAGTCCCTGACTTTCGATTATTCTTCCGATTCCGATGACTACGCTGTCGATGGGATTCTTTGCTATAACCGTGCGTATTCCCGTCACGCGGGATATCAGCAAATCAAGCCCGTTCAGCATCGCTCCGCCGCCCGAGAGCATTATTCCCGTGTCGTATATGTCCGACGACAGCTCGGGAGGCGTGCTTTCGAGCGTGTTTCGTATAGCCTCCACTATGTGCTGTACCTCGTCCATCATCGCCTCGCGCACCTCCGCGGAGCCTATGCGTATGACCGCGGGAAGGCCCGAGAGAAGATTGCGTCCTCTCACCTCGACCTCGCCTCTGTCGGTTTCGGGATGAACGCTTCCGATACGCTTCTTCAGCATTTCCGCCGTGGATTCGCCGATTAAAACGTTGTATCTGCGTTTGACGTACGCAACAATAGCCGCGTCAAGCTCGTCTCCCGCCACTCTCATGGAATTCGACATTACAATGCCGCCAAGCGACAGAACAGCGACCTCGGTTGTTCCGCCGCCGATATCGACTATCATCGAGCCGCGCGCGTCGTCAACTCTGAGTCCGCTTCCGACAGCCGCCGCCATAGGCTCCTCTATGAGCGCCACGGATTGCGCGCCCGCTTCGAGCGTGACGTCCTCGACCGCTCTTTTCTCCACCTCGGTAACGCCGTACGGTATGCAGATCATCACCTTCGGGCGGCTGAAAATCGTGCTTCCGCTTATTTTTTTGAAATAGTGCCGCAGCATTGCCGCCGTTACGTCGAACTCGGCTATTACTCCGTTCTTGAGCGGGCGAACCGCCGTTATGGAGCCGGGAGTTTTGCCGAGCATCATTTTCGCTTCTCCGCCGACGGCCACTACCTTTCTCGTTTTCGCCTCGACCGCAACAACGGACGGTTCGCGCAAAACGATTCCCTTTCCTTTCAGGTACACAAGCGTATTCGCGGTTCCGAGATCTATTCCGATACTTTTCATATATTTAACCTTATCTTATTTGCGTATTTGATTTAAAAATTTCACTATCGAGCATATCGGCAGGCCCACTACGTTATAAAAATCTCCCTCTATGCCGCTTACAAAGCCGCACGCTCTGTCCTGTATTCCGTATGCTCCCGCCTTATCGTACGGGTTTGTTTCGTTTACGTAATCGACGATTTCGCTCTCGGTCAGCTCTCTGAAATAAACCTTGGTCTGCTCATGGAAGAGATGCTCCTTACCGAGTCCGTCTCCGTACCTTATGCACACTCCCGTCAGGACGTAATGAAACGTACCCGAGAACAGTCTCAGCATCGCGCACGCGTCCTCGAATGATTTCGGCTTTCCGAGGGGCTGAGGTTTTTTCGGAGAGAAAACGACCGTATCCGCGCATATCGTCACCCGCTCGCCGTCTCCGTCGGGCAGGACGGACATCAGCGCGTCGGACTTGAGCTTGGCGAGTTCGCGGACGTATCTCGTGCAGTCTCCCTTATAGGCGACACTGCTCTCGTCCGCCGACGGTACAACCACGGTATGCCCGACACCCGCGAGAGTCATTATTTCGTCACGGCGCGGTGAGCCCGAGCCGAGTATTATTTCAGTCATATTGAATTTCCGTCCTATTTCTTTATAATGAGTTTACCGAGAACAAGGGAAAGCGAGGTACAAATGACGGTAGCTACGGTTATTCTGACCGATATGCCGAAGGTGAGCTCGAGCACGTTAAGGTCGAGCACGAAGGGGCTTTTCGTTCCGAAATCGAGTCCGTAGGACAGCCACGACAGTGCGGGAACACCTGCGGTCATATCCGCCGTCATGGAGCCCGCGACGATACCGACACAGATGAGAAAGAGGTTAAGCCAGAGGCTTTTTTTCATTGTCAAAATTTCCTTTTTTAATTTTCTTTTTTCCGTCAGACGCGGAGCACATGGGAGTTATCTCTCATCGGGAGTGAATTCCGGTCGAGCCGAAGCCGGCTTTACCTCTCGCGGTATCGTCAAGCTCGTCCGCTTCCGCAAACTCCGCTCTCATCACGGGTACAAACATCATCTGCGCGATTCTGTCTCCGTCGTGTACCGTAAACGGTACGTCGGATTGGTTTATCAGGGGTACCTTTACCTCTCCCCTGTAGTCCGTGTCGATTACTCCGACTCCGTTCGCAAGCGCTATTCCGCTTTTCGATGCGAGTCCGCTCCGCGCGAATACGAGAATTGCGGTGTTGTATTCGTATGTCTCCTCGCACTGCAGAGCGATTCCCGTCGGTATCATCTTTATCTGCCCCGCCTCTATCACGCATTCTTCTTCTATGCAGGCGCACAGATCGCACGCCGCCGCTTCCTCCGTGGAGTACACGGGTATCTTGGCGCCGTCCTTCAGCTTTTTCAGCTTTACGTTTATTTTCTTCATCGGTTTATATTCTTCTTCCCTCACGTGCCTCGCCGTTCACGACGGCACGCATGATTTCCGCTGTTTCCTCCGCGCTCTCGTCGGTGAAGCAGAACATCACACTGCCGCATCCGTCAAACGCGCTCATTCGGTCTCCCATCCATATCGGCACGGAATTATATATATAGTTCACGCAGTCGGAATCCGACATAACGGGGAAACGCTCCTTTTTTCTGTCGTAAAGGTATCCTCTGCAGCTGTGCCACGTCTCGTTCGCACGGTCTCCGCCGCAGAGTCGGCCTCCGAGGCGCCCCTCGCGGCATTTTCCGTTTGCCCGCGCAATAAGGCACGACGACATCGTCATCAGCACAAGCCTGCCGTACGCTATTGTCGAGCCGCCCATTTTCGCCGCGGCAGCCGACGGAAGCTCGGGCGAATAGTACACGTCCGATGGCGAATACATATCGTACACCCTCGCCGCCATGCTGTTCGTTATGTTCGTTCTGTACGAAAAGTCGACACTGAGCTCACTGCCCCGACACCGTTCCGCTTCCCTTACCTGCGCCGCTTGTCCGACGGTATGCACGAGAAAGCGTCTGCAGCCCGCGTCTATCGCCGTGTCTATGAGAGAGCGCACCCTCTCGTCACTCGGCATCAGCGCGGGAAGCGATGCCGCCAGCTCATACGTATGTTCACACGCTGTGTGTGCGCCTTTTACCATGCCGTATGACGAAATCGGCACGTATACGCAGTCGAACAGGCGCAGCGTATCCTCCAACCCGCCGTCAAGCAGTATCATGGGATTTTCGAACAATGCCGTTTTCCTCGGTTTGCCCGTGTTTCGGTGCGCGGTATCACTCACGGAAACAGGCCGCACGCTCTTCTTTACGTTTGTCGTACTCTCGACATTCTTTTCGGAATCGAGGATGGCGGACAGCTCCGCCGCCGCTTTTCTTCTCAGCTCGTTCAGCGCCGCTCTCGGCAGCCAAAGCGGCTCGGAGCATTCGAGGCGCATATCGCGTGAATCGAGCTCAAACGGTGTGTCTCCCAGCTTCGATATGCTCGCACAGGCGTACTCCGCGCTTACTCCTTCTCCCTGTGCGGGAGTGGGAACCGCTCCCTCCGCTGTGGCACTCTTATCTCCGCACCGCATTGTCAGCACCGCGGGAGCATTCGGCTTCAGCGTCAGGCAGGCGCTCACCGCCGTTTTCTTCACGTTTTTCTTTTGCCTTTCGGCGATTTTCGCGTTTACCGCGGATTTAAACGCTCTTGTCTCCGATATTTCCTCGGCGCTCACGGTTTTTCCCGCCGCCATTGTGCGGTATCTGCCGTCGAAGTATCCCGAGGTGAAGCCGCGTGAGAATATTTCCTCAAGCGCTTTTATTTCGTTTTTGTCGGCGTCTCTGTTCTCGTCGATCAGCCGTCTGTATATTTCCGTTACGGCGTACACGTATGACGCGCTTTTCAGTCTGCCTTCTATTTTGAGTGAGGCGACACCCGACGAGCACACCTTTTTCATTCTGCCCGCAAGGCACATATCCGCGAGGGACAGCAGGCATCCGCCGCCCTCTCCCATGGTATAGGAAAGTCGGCACGGCTGAGCGCACTCGCCTCTGTTTCCGCTTCTTCCGCCCATGACGTACGACATCAGGCACTGTCCGCTGAGCGACACGCAATGCGCTCCGTGAATGAACATTTCCGTTTCTATCGGAGAGGCGGCGCTGAGCTCCTTTATTTCCTCAAAGCTCATCTCGCGCGGCAGCACAAGGCGTGAAAAGCCGAGCTTTTTCAGCTCCTCGCAGTCATGCAGGGACGACAGAGACGTCTGCGTGCTGGCGTGCAGTACGGCCGACGGGTAATACTCGCGTATGAGTGAGGCGACACCGAAGTCGGCTACTATGAGCGCGTCGGCTCTTTCCTCCTCCGCTCCGCCCAGAATCACCTCGGCAAGGCGCAGTATATCGTCACGTTCTCTGTCGCGTATTCTCGTATTTACCGTTATATGGCACTTCATTCCGCAGGAATGCGCGAAGCGAATGCCGTCTTTCAGCTCTCCGTCGTCGAAATTTTTCGCTCTCGCGCGGTTTGAGAAGCTCTTCGCACCGAAATACACCGCATCCGCTCCGGCGGCGGCCGCCGCGCGCAGTGCGTCCGTACTTCCCGCGGGGGAAAGAAGCTCCGGTTTATTTATCATTTGTCGCATTTACTTCGGTCTCATGTTTATTGTCATTTGTTGTCGTTGCTTTTGAGGAGGGATTCTATATAGCGTATTTTTTCCTCACGGGTTTTGCCGCCGTTTGTTTTCTTATCCTTGGAGTCGAGGTATTTTTCGAGAGCCTGCACTCTTGTTTCGTGCTCGTTCGACATAACCTCTTTCACGGTTTCCTCGGTATCGCTCTCCCCCTCGCCGAGTGTGCCGACCGTGTCGCCATCGTCTTTCTTTGTCGCCTTATCGAGGTTCATCTCGCACAGGGACAGGCGCGATTCGAGACTGCGCACCTTGCTCTCGGCCTTCAGCTTATCTCCGAGGTAATCGAGCGCGAGGAGCAGTGCGGCATCGAGAGATGACGCGCGGAAGCTGCTTTTAGTCATTTCCGATATACGTGTACCGATAGTATCGGTAAGCAGTTTCACGAACTCATCGGGCTCATCCGTTACGATAGTGAGCGGATTGCCTGCGATATCGACGGTTATTTTTCTCTTTTCCATTGCGTCACCTTCATTAATATATATTATTACAGTATATAATTATAATATATTTCGCTCTTCAAGTAAAGCGATTGAGAAAAAATTAAGGGAAATTTAATATGTGGGGGAAGGGTGGGATTTCATCGTCGGATAACCTTCGCGGGAAGGCTGTATGTCAATCGTTTTTCCGAAAACGATTGACATACCCGCCGTCGATTCTGTATAATGTATGCGAAATAAAATATGTCATGTAAAGGAGTACCACTATGGATAAAATGCTTTCCGATGTTCTCTCCCGCAGTGAGGCGAACTATATGCTTCCCTTCTACTGGCAGCACGGCGACCATACGGACAATATCCCGCATGAAATCGAACGTATCTATAACTCCGGCTGCAAGGCGTTCTGTGTCGAGTCAAGACCGCATAAGGACTTCGGCGGAGACGGCTGGTGGCGCGATATGGATATCATCATCGCCGAGGCAAAACGCTATGACATGGACGTGTGGATTCTCGACGACGACCATTTCCCCACAGGTCACGCGAACGGTGCCGTTAAGCTCCGTCCCGAGCTGCGCCCGTGGCAGATTGCCGAGGAGCACGTCGACACGGCGGACGTAGCCGCGGGCTCTTCCCTGCTCATCAAGCGTATGCCCGACGAAAACAACAGGCTCATCGCGGTGTACGCATATCGCCGCACGGGCAATGAGGAGGAAATATATCCCGAGCCCGTCGACCTCACCGACTGTGTAAACGGCCGCTTCCTTTGCTTCGACGACGCGCTCGAGGGATGTCAAAGAATATTCTTCGTTTATCAGACGAGAGCGGGCGCTATGTCCGATGAATACATCGACATGATGAACCCCGAATCCGTACGCCTTCTCGTGGATGCCGTATACGAGCCGCATTACAGTCACTACGGCGACGAGTTCGGCAAAACGATAAAGGGCTTCTTCTCGGACGAGCCGCGTCTCGGAAACACCTGGTTCGGCGAACACGCCTGTGAGTACAGGTATTACGAAAACCGCATAGGGCTTGCGGGAATGGCGTACCCGTGGAACGCCGAGTCCGTCCCCGCGCGTATGCGTGAGCGCCTCGGCTATGACCCGATGCCGTATATAGCGGCTCTGTGGAACGACATGGGCGCGAAAACCGCGGAAATCCGTCTCTCATACATGGATGCCGTATCAAGCCTCTACCGTGACAACTTCACACGTCAGCTCGGCGACTGGTGCCGTGCTCACGGAGTACAGTATATCGGCCATATTATCGAGGACAACGAGTCTCACGCGCGGATGGGCTGCAGTGCCGCGCACTATTTCCGCTCACTCGACGGACAGGACATGAGCGGCGTGGATATCGTGCTTCATCAGATTATGCCCGGTATGAGCCGCTATATTCACACCTCGTCCTGCGCATGGAACCGCTGCAACACGAATTTCTTCGACTGCACGCTCGAGAAGCTGGCATCGTCCTTCGCGCACATTAATCCGCAGATGAACGGCCGCGCCATGTGCGAGATTTTCGGAGCGTACGGCTGGGCGGAGGGAGCGTCATGTATGCGCTACCTGCTTGACCACGCGCTCGTGAGAGGAATCAACCGCTTTGTTCCTCACGCCTTCTCCCCCTCATTCCCCGACGGAGACTGTCCGCCGCATTTCGGAGCGGGAGATGTCGATCCGCAGTACGACGCGTTCTCCAAGCTGATGTGCTACGGCAACGCCGTCGTGCATCTTCTCGAGGGAGCGGTGCATATCGCCGATGCCGCCGTGCTGTACCATGCCGAGGCCGAATGGATGAATCCCATCGGAAGCGCGATGACGACAAGCACGATAACCCGCATTCTTTCCGACGCTCACATAGATTACGATATTCTCCCGATGGACTGCTTCCTCGGCGAAAAGGACAGCAGGGGTGCGAGCGTGTATCCCGCTGTCGTAAAGAACGGGGAGCTGTGCGTGGGAAACGAGAAATACAAGTGCCTTATAATACCGTACGCACCGACCTATCCGAAAAAATTCACCGCCGCCGTCGAAAAGCTCGAGAAAAAAGGTCTGAGGGTGTACCGCATCGGAGTCGACACGGACGAGGGCTCACTTGCTCGGAGAATGAAAAAGGACTTCACTCCCGATGTAGAGGTATCGTTCGACTATCCCGAGCTGAGGCACTGCCACTACGCGCGCGGAAATACTCACATTTTCATGTTCGTAAACGAATCCTCGTCCGTTAAGGTGGACGCGGACATACGTTTCGGGAACAAACGCATGGCGGGCGGCATAATGTATTCGCTCGACTTACTGCACGAGGACAGGGTTCTGCGCTATGTGGAGCGGCACGACAGAGACGCCGTGCTCTCACTCGAGCCGTTCGAATCCGTCATCTGGATAAGAACGAACGAGAGTCCCATGCGAACCGTGTCGGATACGCTGAAGTTCGGCGGCACGGTGTGGCCGGACATAAAGCTCGATGTGCTGTACTCGGAGTACGACAAGCCCGACGAATGGAAGTGCGCCGCCGAAGGAATAGAGACGGACGGAGCCTCCGTAGGAGAAGCGTTCTCCGAAATTTCGAAAAAGCTGAGAGCTTTATCGGGAACGGTACGCTGCAAAATCACCTTCGATACGAAGTATATGCCGAAGCTTACGGACAGTGTTTACCTCATAGCGGGATATCACGGAAACAGCATGAGGGCCTCTCTCAACGGATACGACATGGGACTGATGGTAAATCCGCCGTTCCGCTTTGACATGAGCGGAAAAATACGCGATGGCGAAAACGAGCTTATAATAGACATACAGACGACACTCGCGGGAGCGCTGAAGGACGGCCTGTCGGCATACATGGTACTGCCGCCCGTGGGAATAGACTCGATAAAAATCGCGATGTAATCGGAGTCAGGAAAAATCCCTTTCACTTCATGTGAAAGGGATTTTTCGCGCCTTTACCGTATCGAAAAGAATACCCGTCGGGATATAGGAATAAAAAGAAATCCGAGTCGTGCGACTCGGATTTCTTTTTTTTTTGCGTGGACCATCTAGGACTCGAACCTAGGACCGACCGGTTATGAGCCGGGAGCTCTAACCAACTGAGCTAATGGTCCGTCCACAGGTAAAGATTATACCACACTTTCCCGCGCAATGCAATACCTTTTTCAAAAAAATTTCGGCATTTTTTGTAATTGCTTACACGGTTCGATCTCTCGTTATTCAATTCTCACTTGTTTTTTTCCTTCCTTCTTGCTATAATTACCGTATAATTACAGTATTATTATTTTTTCCGCGAGGTCTTATTATGAAAACCGTTTGCGCCGTCTCCACTCCCAGAGGCAAGGGAGGCATAGCCGTTCTCCGTGTATCGGGTGACGATGCCTTTCGTGTCGCTTTATCCGTATTCAAGCCGAAATACGCCCGCATAGACTACGCCTGCCCCGACAAGGCTCAACTGCGCCGCGCGATATACGGCAGTATTCTCTCGGCCGATGACACCGTCATCGACGAGGGTATTCTCGTGCTGTACAAGGGGCCGTCCTCCTTCACGGGCGAGGATATGGCGGAGCTGTCATGTCACGGCGGTACGGCGGTCACAGAGGAGGTTTACCTCAGCCTTATCGCTCACGGCGCCTCCTCCGCCGGCCCGGGAGAATTCACGAAGCGTTCCTTCCTCAACGGCAAGACCACTCTCACCGAGGCGGAGGCCATCGGACAGCTTATAGATGCCGACACCGGCGACAAGGTCAGACTCGCGTCGGGAGCGATGTCGGGCAATATCAGCCGCGCCATAGACGGAATATACGCCTCTCTGACAGATGTGATGACCGCTCTTTACGCCGCGGTAGACTACCCCGAGGAGGATGTCGGCGACGAGGGAGAGAGAAACATTCTCTCCTCCGTTACATCGGCTCTCTCTCGCACGCGCGCCCTGCTCGACACCTACAAGGCGGGACGCGCCGTCAGCGAGGGTGTCCGCACCTGCGTGTGCGGCAAGCCGAACGTGGGCAAGAGCTCTCTTTTCAACCGTATCACGGGCGAGGACAGCGCGATTATAACGAGCATTCCCGGCACTACGCGCGACATACTGCGTGAGAACGTCAGCTTCGGCGGCGTGACTCTGCGTCTCAGCGACACGGCGGGCGTACGCGACTCGGACGACACGGTCGAGCACATCGGGGTTGAGCGCGCGGAGCGTGAGCTCGGCTCGGCGGAGCTTATTTTCGCCGTATTCGACGTCTCCTCCCCTCTCACGGACGAGGACAGACGTGTCATATCTCTCGTTCGCTCGTCCTCATCCCCCTCTGTCGCGGTACTGAACAAGGCCGACAGGGGATGCGACACCGTAACGCGCGACACCGTAACACGTGAGTTCGAATACACCGTCACGCTGTCCGCCGCGAGCGGAGAGGGAATGGAGTCTCTCGCCGCCGCCGTACGCGGGCTGTACGACATGGACAGGATAAACCTCGGCAGTGATGCCGTTATATGGGATGTGCGTCAGCGTGAAATACTGCTCCACTGCGCGTCCTCACTCGAGAGGGCGAAGGCTGCGCTCGAATACGGCGATCCGATCGACTGTGTCTGCACGCTTGTCGAGGAGGCAATGGCGTATCTCGGCGAAACGGACGGGCGCAGTGTCGGCGAGGAAATCGTAAACGAGGTATTCAAGCGCTTCTGCGTGGGAAAATAAGCGGCGCATCTATCCTTTTTTTAACCTAACTTTAATGTCGCCGCACTTACCTTTTAAGGTTGAATAGGGTATAATATATACACAAAAATAACCTCAGAGGAAACCATATGGATAAAAACGAAATGATCGGGAAGCTCCACTCGCAGACGGGAGTCTCAGTCGCGGAAGCGGAGGCGGCTCTCGAAAAAACCGACTGGGATCTGCTCGACGCTCTCACACTTCTCGAAAAGGAGGGCAAAATCCCGCCGCTTACCTCAAGCATGACCACACACACGGAATCGGACGACCGCTCCTACACATACGACAGGGCGCAGAACAAATCACGCGACTTCTTCGCCAAGCTGAAGGAAATATTCTACGCCTCACTCACTCACGCTTTTGTCGTGAAAAGACACGGAGACATCATTCTGAACATGCCGGTGCTTATTATGATTATCATAGTTCTGTGCGCCTTCAAGCTTTCATGCGCCGCACTGCTTATCGGACTGTTTCTCGAATGCCATTACTCCGTTGAAAAAAATCCCGAAAAGAAAGGCTGATGGACTTGAGCAACATACTTATTATCGAGGATGAGGAAAAAATCGCGAGGTTCGTCGAGCTCGAGCTGTCGCACGAGGGCTACGGAACGGACAAAGCCGCGAACGGCCGTGAGGGACTGGACAAAATCCTCACGGGAGAATACGACCTTGTGATACTGGACATAATGCTTCCCGAATTAAACGGAATCGAGGTACTGCGCCGCGCGAGAAAGAAAACCGATGTGCCGATAATCCTGCTCACGGCGCGCGACAGCGTAACGGACAAGGTCAGCGGGCTCGACATGGGCGCGAACGACTACATAACGAAGCCCTTTGCCATAGAGGAGCTGCTCGCCCGCATACGCGCCATTCTGCGCTCGGGGGACGGCAGCCGAAAGAAAGCCTCGGAGGATGTGTCGACGAATATTCTCTCCTGCTCGGGTGTGGAGATGAACACCGACTCGCACGAGGTCACGTACAACGGCTCTCCGATAGATCTGACGAACCGAGAGTTCATTCTCCTGCGCACGCTGCTCGAGAACAAGAACGTGGTCATGACGAGAGAAAAGCTTTTGTGCGACGCATGGGGTTACGACTACTACGGAGAGACGAACATAATCGATGTATATGTGCGCTACATACGGCACAAAACCTCCGACGACCTTATAAAAACCATACGCGGAGTCGGATATCTCATAAGCGACAACGGCAAAGACGATGACAAATAAGAAAATAAGGCTGCGCTCGCTTGCGTCAAGGCTTAATTTCGCTCTCATAAGCCGCAAGCTTCTCAAAAGCATTATAATCGATCTCGTAACGGCTTCTTTAATCGTCATCGCGTGGTGCGCGATAACGGAATACTCGACCGCGTACGGCGAAACGGTATCGAACAGGCACTTCGGCGGCGTCATGGCGTCGGCGGTCGAAATCGGCGACAATCTCGGATACCTGACAAACGAGCTTACGGGCGAGGGACGGGACGGGCGCATAACGCCGGAGGAGATAGAGACGGTAAAGAGCTATCTGCCGTTCTCGGGGATTTTCTACGGCTTCACCTCACTGGACACGGACACGGGAGAGACGACGGAGCACGAGGCAAGCGCCGCCATTATATTGACGCTCGTCTGCGTGATATTCATTATTCGGTTGGTACTGCAGCTGATCGAGTTTACGGCGGACTCTATACACGGCAGCGGAATAATCAGAAAGTATCTTCGTCCGATAGACGACATCGCCGAGATGGCGTTTTCGGCGGCGGACAGTCTGAACGCGGAGAATAAAAGCGTCACCCCCGACGAGGTTAAAGCCGAGGAGAACAAGCGAGAGCACGATCCCGCGCACGACGACACCGACATTTCAACGGCGGAGCTGTCGTCTCTGTCGTACGCCATAGACTCGATTGACGACTCGAAAAAGAGAATCGAGATACACGACACGGAGTTAAGCGGCATAGAGGCGGCGGTAAACAATCTGCTGCGCAGGCTCGAGGAGGGAAAGCGGAAGCAGATACGCTTTGTGGACGACGCCTCACACGAGCTGAGGACGCCCATTGCCGTAATACAGGGATATGTGAACATGCTCGACCGATGGGGAAAGGACGATCCCGCCATACGGGACGAGGCAATAGCGGCGATAAAGAACGAATCCGACCACATGAAGGTGCTGATAGACCAGCTTCTGTTCCTTGCGCGCGGAGAGATGGACAGGCACGTACTGAACAAGAAGGTGCTGAATGCGTGTCTGATAGCGGAGGAGATTTACGACGAGAGCATTATGCTCGAATCGGAGCTTGACGAGGACAAAAAGCACGTATTCGCCGCGGAGGAATTGTACAACGACGGTGTACTGAAGGAATACGATATCGAAGCGGACGAGGCGATGATCAAGCAGGCGATGCGGATACTGAGGGACAACGCGGTGAAATACACGCCCGCGGGAGGGACGATATCGTTCAAGGTATATTCGCGGGGAGAGGACATATGTCTCGAGGTGAGCGACACGGGCATAGGAATAGCGCGCGAGGAGCTGCCGAGGATATTCGACAGGTTCTACAGGGGCACGAATGTCCGTGCGGACAATGCGAGCGGAAGCGGGCTGGGGTTATCCATAGCGAAATGGATAACGGACAGTCACGGCGGAGCGATAGAGGCTTTATCGGGAAGCGGATTCGGAACGAAAATGACGATAGTGCTGCCTGAGCGGGAAAAATCTACAGCTTGTTAATGGTGACCTCCACCCCGCTCCCGAACTTGCACTTCTTCAAGCGTCAAAGACGTTTGAAGATTGCCTGTCGGCAAACGTGCAAGTTTCGCTTTTTAGGCTTAACAATGAAGCAAGCGATTTGAGCAAAAGAATACAACGAAAAACGACTACTTTTGTCGTTTTTCTTCTTATTTACGCAATTAAGCTAAATTCTTTTGTGCGTTTTGTGTTGACAACACGTGGTTTTTATGTTAAAATAGTGCAACAATGAACCATATCAAAGGAACGTAAAAAATGTACAAGGAAAACATCAAGAAAACTCTTGCTCTTATCCTCGCGCTCTCCATGCTGACGCCCGCCCTTGCGTCATGCTCGGAGAACTCCGCGGAGAATTCCTCGGAGAATTCCTCGGAGAGCTCCGCTGATGAGACGAGTGCTCCCGAGAGCACCGCGCAGACCGAGACCGCCTCTGCGGACACCGAAACCGAAGCGGAGGAGGAAACCGAGCTTCAGCCGAACATCCCCGCTCTCGATTTCGAAGGAGCCACGTTCACCATACTCACATCGGGTGTCAACGACACAAACGGTGTCGACTGGGTAACGTACGACGTATATGCCGACACTATCACGGGTGAGCCGATAAACGATGCCGTGTTCGAGAGAAACGAGTATCTGAACAAGACGTACAACGTAAAAATCGAGCAATTCCAGACCGCTAAGGACACGCTGTCCGAGCTGAAGACGGAGGTTACCGCGAACACGGGTGCCTTTGTTGCCGCGATGACGCACTTCGAGAACGGAGCGACACTCGCGCGTCAGGGAATGCTGCTTGACCTATATTCACTGCCGCACACAGACATGTCACAGCCGTGGTGGGATCAGAGCGCGGTTGAGACGCTCGAGGTAATGGGCAAGCTGTATCAGGCTACGGGAGACATTACCGTTATCGACAACGATGCGACATGGGTACTTTTCTTCAACAAGCAGATGAGAGAGGATCTCGGGCTCGAGAACATATACGACCTCGTACGTGAGGACAAGTGGAACTTCGACAAGCTGTACGAGATGCTGTCCACGGCTCCGTCCGACGTAAACGGAGACGGCAAGATGTCGTACAAGGATGACAGATACGGTCTTATCACCTCCGACCAGACGGCGTACGGACTTCTGTACGCATCGGGAGTAAAGCTGGTTACTCCCGACGACGAGGAGGTATTCAAAATCACGACCGACACCGAATACATTGCGGGAGTAGTAGACTCCGCGGCGAAGATCATGGCCGACACGAACATGACGTTCATAACGGGCCGTGAAGGAAGCGGCTCCGACACCATACGAATAGCGTTTGAGGAAGGCAAGGGGTTATTCTACGGCGAGGTTATGCAGTGTGCGACGAGAATGCGCGAATCCGAGACGGACTTCGGACTTGTACCGTGGCCGAAATACACGGAGACGCAGGACAGATACTACAACTGGATACACTCGAGTGCGGGCAGAGGTGTTGTAATTCCCGCGTCCGTACCATCGGCGCAATACGAGATGGTAGGTGCGATAATCGAGGCTATGGCGGCGAAATCGATGTACACTCTGACGGAGGCGTACTACGACAAGTCGTTCACGTACAAGTCACTGCGTGACGAGGATTCCGTGGAGATGCTCGAGATAGTACTTCAGTCGCGTTCGTACGACCTCTCGAACATATATCTGCTCTCGCTCAGCTCATCGATACTGAACTGCATAGTAAACAACAACGGCAAGTTCGCGTCCTCATGGAAGTCGAACGAGAAGATAGCGAAAAAGATTCTAAACAAGGCTATTCAGTCATATGTCGGCGAATAAGCTTCAGCTTAATAGTGAAGATAACCGTCGCCGACTCGAGAATT
>CAVIJI010000018.1:18905-36426 GCA_963642885.1 bacterium | reverse complement strand
AGGATATTTGAGAGGAGCTGACCTTAGTACGAGAGGACCGGGTCGGACGCACCACCGGTGCATCAGTTGTCATGCCAATGGCATAGCTGAGTAGCCGCGTGCGGATGGGATAAACGCTGAAAGCATCTAAGCGTGAAGCCCACCTCAAGATAAGATATCCCACAGCAAAGCTGGTAAGGTCACTCGTAGACTACGAGTTAGATAGGTCGGAGGTGTAAGCACAGTAATGTGTTGAGCTGACCGATACTAATAGACCGAGGGCTTGAACTACGAGAAGGTTCAACGAAAAGAAAGTGTTGTGTTAAAAAGAAGTATCTTGTTCGGTGTTCAATGGGCATTCGAAAGGCCTATGGACCAAGCACCTCTAGCTCAGTTGGTAGAGCAACTGACTCTTAATCAGTGGGTCCAGGGTTCGAATCCCTGGAGGTGCATTTACGCGGGGATCGCGTAAAGAAAAGACATAAGCACTTGACAAAGTCAGGTGAGTATGATATACTGTGACTGTTGTTACAGCAAGTTGGTGAGATTAACGCAGAGGGTCCACCTGTTCCCATTCCGAACACAGAAGTTAAGCTCTGTCGTGCCTACGATACTTCGCCGGAGACGGCTCGGGAAAATCGGTATTCGCCAACATTAAAAAAGTTCAGCTTCGACTGGACTTTTTTTGTTGCTGAAAAATAGTAGATGAACTTTTTGAAAAACTATTGACATATTAATTGAGGTATGATAGCATATGCACGGAGAGAAGATATAATGACAAAAAAGATAAATTAAATATATATGTAATGCTTAAAACTAGATGTTTAAGCGAGCATAATTTATTGAAAGAGACGTTTTATTTCTATGCAACTATCCGGCGGTATGATTAAGAGGTTGAAGCGTACGGTCAATCAAATAAACATATTGTGTAGCGAAAGCGAAAATTGTATACCATCAATTACGGAAAAATGGTAAATTAGGTGGACAAATACGATAAACATAACGAAAAGAATTTCCATCTTAGTTTTAGCAATTAATGTAAAAGTATATAAATTATAGTAAGTTTAGATATGAATAGCAATCTGTTAATTCGGATTGCTATTCATTAATTTTTTATAAGGAGCGTAGTTATGAAGAAAATCTGCCTGCCGATTCTGCTGATGTTCATTCTTATCACTCTTTTGGGCTGTAAAGTCAGTGATGCCCCTGCTGATGATGAACGAAGATACGCTTGTGATGCGATTCCGGAAGGAGCATATTATTTAAGCGATAGTACAACAAACATATATCCGTATGACAACAAGTTTTATGGGATATCATATTATAGCGGAAATGTAGGATATCGAGATCCGAATAATTCTGAATATAAAATATTGTATAATGTCGGAGAAAATGCTGCACGTGATATATATGTAGACAATACCGGAATTTATACAAACGGAGATCATGCTGTATATTACATTGATTTTGACGGAAATTTAGAGAACAAAATAGAATTGCCTGAAATTGAAGCTTCGTCAAACGGTTATGGTATATCCGCAAATGGTAAATACATAGTTTGCAGTTATTATTACTATACGAAGAAAAATGAGAGTTGGAATAGTATCATATATGTTTTTGATAAAGACACAAATATACTTGAGTCATATGATTTTGATAAATCTAAAGATAAAACAGAGACTCTTGGGAAAATTATCCCAACAGGTCAGGAAAAGGTATGAACGGATCAGTTATATAGCTTTGATGTATCAAGCGGAGAAACAGATGTATTGTACAGCAGTGCAAATTCATTTCAAGATGATTATTCGAAAAGTGTAAACTGTTTGTATTTTGTTGACACATCATTAACTTCAAGCCTTATAATAGGAAGAACACAGCTGCCAGACGGAGAAAAGAGTGTAACGCGAAGTACAGACAGAGAATATATTTTTTCGAAAATAAAATCTTGTGTCGAGGGTGCAGGTAAAACAGCTCAGGAAATTTACTTTACCGAAACATTTTACACAGAGAGTGGATATGTTCTTTTTGATAGAGGAAATAGTACTGCTTGTGTTGTTTCGGAAAGGTTGAACAACACGGGTGAAGAAATTACAGTAGTTTACAGATGCTCTCCAACAACGGAAGATGAGTCGCGTTCTGATTTCGAGATAGAATTCGGCTGGATGAACGGTGTAATGTCTCGCATGAACGCGCAGTTTGAAGAAGAAAACAAGATAGCCGTTAACGCAAAAGGATACGCTTACGACAAATTTATTGATAATCTGCGCTTAAAACTGCTTGCGGGGGATGACGACTACGATGTGGTTATGCTCGAACACGCAGACGAGCTTCTCGCGTCAATTCTGAATTACGGTTTGTACCTGCCGCTTGAGACATACGACAGCATATCGAACGGATTTGATAAGTATTTTGACGGAGTCCGTGATGTTATGTCATACGAGGACACATCTACGGTATACCGTACTACCTGACTGTATACGGACTCACTATCGAAGAGGATACGAGCAATACTTTAGACAAGCTCGGTACAGACTACACGCTTGATGACTTTTGGAACCTGTGCGAAGAGTTCGGCAGTTCGAGAATAATGTTCTGCACAAACCTGACGAACCAAAAGCCGTTTTACTATATCATAAGCTCTGTTCTCGAGGATGGCATGAGAAAGGGCGAAATCTCCCACGACACTATCCTCGAGTGCATTGAGACGTTCATGAAGTACCGCGAAGCCGGATCGCTCAATCTCGATGCACCCGGAAACGGTCCGGTGAGAATCATTAGCGGAATTGGCGGTACTCTCGACTCAAATTCTGACGAAAGGCAGTACAAAGGTCTCCGCTCGCTTCCCACATACGACGGAAAAAGATATTTTGACGTAAAAAGCATGGCATACATTAACTCGAAAACGAAAAATACAGACCTCGCCGTGCAGTATCTATCAGTGCTCATGTCGGATGATTATCTCGCGTGTGAAAATTATTACGAAAAGTCGTATCTTGCAAAAGACGTGGACTCGTATTTCTGCTTCTCTCCGATGCCAAACACATTGGAAAACGAGTACAAAAAGATAAAGCTCTCCGGCGACGAGAATATATATATGCGCGGATGCAACCCATTCCTCGTGGAGAACGGCAAAGATTTGTTTGTGAACTCCGCTCCGAGGATTTATACCGGCAGTCTTGAAGAGATGATAAACGAAGTCTACGACAGTCTTTGCGACGGCAAGCTCACACCCGAAGAAGCAGCGGACAAGATATACTCCGAAGCATCGTATCAGCTTATGGAATGAAAGTGAAAATAAATAAAACAGTGAAAAACTATTGACAAAAACATTATAATACGGTATACTGAATGTACATAAAGTACATAAGAACGATAACAAGTAAACAAATATGAGCAAACATCCAATGTAACGTGTGCAGGTAGTAAAAAAATGATGTAAATGCCGAAAAAGGCTTTGCATATTTCTCTGACAGGATAGCTTATATCGATTGAAGTGCACAGTCAATTGAATAAACATACTGTGTAGCGAAAGCAAAAATCGATCATGTCGGCGATGACAGGGTAAACGGTAAATATAACTTTAATAGGAGTCAATATGAAACTCAAACGAATTATTGCCGCTTTATTTGCGACCACGTTTCTTCTTGCTCCTGTGAGTGCAAGTGAGTCAGCGTTGTCTTGCCGTTTTTGCAACAGAAATATCACATGGAGCGGTTTCACGTGCGGTGGTATAAACGCATCTTATGATGAATATACCAACTGTGATGTGCATGGATGGGGAACATGCAAAATATTAACGAGGTATGGGTATACGAATTACGAATGCAGCCAAGGTTGTCAAATCAATGACGGATATCATGAGTGTCACATACACCATGTACAAAATAATAGATATGTTTCTACTGAAGTGGTATGCGATTACGGAGACTATCCCGGATAAGTTAATTTGATATTGATGATTAGTATAGGGTGACCGAAATCGGCACCCTATACGATTCTGCGGGGTGATTTATTATGAAAAAAAATTATATAGCTATTTTGTTATTTTTTATGGTTGTTATATGCGGATGTACCGATAAAAAATCCATCGAAAAAAATACGGATAAATATAAATCGGATGCAATTGTTGCAGGTTCATACGCTTTTGATGAAGAAATAGCTTATGTATACCCTTATGAAAACAAGTTTTATACTGTTAATCATAATGAAGGAAGTATAGGATATTATGACCCGAACACAATGCAGTACGGTAATTTATGTGCGGTTGAAAAGGGAACGGTTGATAAAATCTATATCGACGATACCGGCATATATACTGCTGGAAACCATGTTGTTTATCATATTGATTTTACGGGTGAGATTATAAACAAAGTAGAATTACCGGAAATCGATGTGTTCAGTTGCCGTTACAGCCCGGCATCAAATTCGAAATATATTGCCGTCAGCGTTTTTTACAATACCGAAAGCGGAACTTCGTGGGAAAACCTAATATACGTTATAGATAAGGAAACAAACGGGTTAAAGTCGTATGAGTACAAAGAGTTAAAAAGAGGTGATACGCTGCAGAATATTTTACCGACGGAAAATTCAGATGAATTCGCCTTGATAGGTAATTATCAGGCATATTACTTCAATGCGGAAAGCGGAGATACAGAAGTGATGTATGACGATACCAATAATTGTATTTTCGACTATTCATTAACAGAAAAAAATATGTATTATTTGGATATGCCATACACAGACGATGCTATTATTGAAATCGGTAAAATTGAGATAAAAGAAGCAAAAAAAGAAATTTTGCGTACAACAGAGATGGGATACATTTTTCCCGAAATCAAATCTTCGGTAGAGAAAAAAGGAGGAACGGCAAACTCACCATGGTGGGATTCCCTGTATTGCACCGATAGCGGTTATATTGTTTGGGACATAAGTAACTCGGAAATTTACGTTATGCCGAAAGAGGTGAACGACACAGGTGAGAAAATTACAGTAGTTTACAGGTATCCTCCGTCGGTCACCACTCGAATGAAATCGAATTATGAGGAGGAATTCGGCTGGATGAACGGAATGATGGCGCGCATGAACACGCAGTTTGAGGAGGAAAACAAGATAGCCGTTAATACAGAGGGATATGCTTATGATAGATTCACCGAAAATCTGCGCTTAAAACTGCTTGCGGGGGATGACGACTACGATGTGGTTATGCTCGAACACGCAGACGAGCTTCTCGCGTCAATTCTGAATTACGGTTTGTACCTGCCGCTTGAGACATACGACAGCATATCGAACGGATTTGATAAGTATTTTGACGGAGTTCGTGACGCTATGACGTATGACGGACATATTTTCGGTATACCGTACTGTCTGCAGGCTAACGGATACGTATCTGAAGACGACACACTTGAAAAACTGGGTACGGATTATACCCTTGATGATTTCTGGAATCTGTGCGAAGAGTTCGGAAGTCAGCAAATTCTGAACTCGAACAATTTAACAAATCATGAGACATTTTACTCAATAATCAGTTCGATTATTGAAGATGGTATGAGAAAAGGCGAGATATCACGTGACGTGATACTCGATTGCATAGAAAGCTACTCTGAATATAATAAAGCGTGAGCTCTCGTTAACGGAAACGGACCGTTCAATATAATTAACGGAGTCGGCGGCAATTATGAATCGAGATTTAATGAAAAACAATATAAAGTATTGCGCTCACTGCCATCATATGACGGTAAAAATTATATTGACATAAAGAGTATGGCATACATTAATTCAAAGACAAAGAACGCAGACCTTGCGGCGGAGTACATGTCTATTATGGTTTCGGACGATTATTTGCCGTGGTGCAATGAGTTTGATAAATCGTATCTTGCAAAGGATGCGGATTCGTACTTTACTCTTACTTTAGGAGAAAATCCATTGGAAACCGAATATAAAAAGATAAAAATACCGGCGGCTGAGGATGTATATATGAACGGAATAAGCACATTCCTTGTACAGGAGGGAAATGATTTCTTCAAAAACGCCGCTCCGAGACTGTATACATACAATCTTGCGGATGCAATAACGGAAGTGTATAACAAACTGAAGAACGGTACTATGACACCCGAAGAAGCAGCGGACAAGATATACTCGGAGGCGTCGTATCAGCTTATGGAATAAACGGAGGCTGTATGAAAAAACGTACGGATATACTGCTGCTCATACCATCTTTGGCAGGCTTTGTCGTATTTTTTATAATCCCTTTTATCTATACGTTTTATTATGCTTTGACCGAAAATGCTTTTACGGGAAAATTCGTCGGTTTCGATAATTTCATTAAGCTTTTCGAAAGCGAGTATTTTCGGCTCGCCATAAAAAACACATTGCATTTCACTGTATTTTCCGTTGCGCTCACTATGGTGATATCGCTTGTGCTTGCGTTGGCAATCGTTAAATATGCCTCGGGGATTCCGTTTATAAAATCTGCGTTTTTCCTGCTCGTTATTCTTCCATCGGCTGTTATAGTAATATTATGGAATGCGTATTTTGCGGATATGCCGCCGTTTTCATCGCTTTTGCTTATATTTCTTTGGAAATACGGCGGAATTAATGTGATGCTGATCATTACCGCTTTGTCGGGGATGAATAAGGAAATGCTTGATGCGGCACGTATAGACGGAGCCGGGTATCTGCGCACGGTAATTAATGTAATCATTCCGAATATTATGCCGAGTTTGTTCTTTACATTGGTTATATCAATAGTAAACTCGTTTAAGATATTCCGTGAGTCGTATCTGCTTTACGGAGAATATCCCGATCAAAATGTCTATATGCTTCAAAATTACCTTAATAACCATTTCGCAAAGCTGAACTATCAGAATATCAGCACCGCAGCCATAATTTTCGCATTGGTTGTATATACGGTTGTAGCGGTGATTTTCACTGCCGAAAAGAAATGGAGCGAATCGATATGGTAAAAAGAAGAATTACGGACGTACTGGTCGATGTGATACTTTGTGTATCGGCTCTTGCGGTTACCGCTCCCGTAATAACGATTGCCGTTCTTTCATTCGGAGAGGGGTGGTGCGCATATACGGATTTTTTCATATGGAATCCGCGTTATGTTAATGCACTGGTGAATTCTCTGATTGTATCATTCGGTGCGTCATTCGGTACGATTATCGTTTCGATACTTGCGGCATATGTGTTCTCAAAAGAGAAGTTCAAAGGCAGGGATATTCTTTTCTACATATATATTGTTGTAATGATGATGCCGTTTCAGGTTACGGTTCTTCCGCAGTACATTATTTCGGGTAAGCTCGGTATTTACGACACGTTGTTTACACTGATACTGCCGGGAATATTCTCACCGTTTGCGGTATTCCTGCTCACTCAGGTGATGAAGTCGCTTCCCGATGAATTACTTGAGGCGGCAAGGCTCGATACATCATCGACCATAAGGATAATAATAAATATCGTAGTGCCTGCGATAAAAAGCGGTATTATCTGTGCGTGGGCTCTGACTTTTACCGAACTGTGGAATTCGGTTGCCGAGCCGTTAATCTTAATCGAAAATAAAGAGCGTCTTCCGTTGTCGGTTATGCTTAACGAAATCGAAGCCGGGGATGTACTCGGTTATGCGGCGGTGGCACTGTTTGCACTTCTTCCTTTTCTGATATACACATTTTTCGAATCCGAAATAATCGAGGGATTGGAGGAGTACAGACTGAAATGAAACGAATAATATCCGTATTTTTCATTGTGCTGTATTGTGCGGTTGCGGTTGTTTTCAATGTATACGGCCTTGCAATCAGAACGGTGTTGTCGCCGCATGTTACCGCTGTCGAGTTAATCTCTCGGACATTCATCGAGGTACCGAATGAAGCGATACATACCGACGAAACAGGAGAAAGCTATGTTTATTTTGCGTTCGAGAGTGACAGATATCCCGAGAAGGCCTATGAAGCAGAACGAACACAATGCTGGCTGTACGAAGCGGGAGAAGAAACAAGCCTTATAGCATTGAAGAGCTATTCCACTAACGGAAAATTACTTATTATTTCGTCGGACAGGGATATAATTGCAGGACGACGGGTAATCATAGCCGATTAATTCCGAGATAATTAATATATGAATCCAACCTCCGTATCGGTTTCGGATACGGAGGTTTTTCGTGCTTTACGCTCATCGACAAGTGCTTTAATATTATATTTACAAAAAATCCATTGTAAAAAATACGAATTCAATGTAACATATTATAATAAATATTATGCTGTTTTTTGTGTGAGGAGCTATGTTTGGATATATAAAACCATATGTACCTGAACTGAAGGTATCTGAATACGAAAAATACCGCGCGGCTTATTGCGGGCTGTGCTGTTCTATCGGACGGGTGACGGGCCAGCTGTCACGATTTACATTATCATATGATCTTGTCTTCCTGGCGGCGGTAAGAATGGTTCTCGAGGAAATAACTCCGGAGTTCAAACCGATGTATTGCCTTGCTCATCCGATGAGAAAAAGATTGACTATCACCGAAAACCCTGCCCTCACATATGCGGCGCAAATATCGGCGGTTTTGGCAGACGAGAAAAATCGTGATGATTTAAACGATGAACACGGGGCGGGCAGAATAAAATCATCGGTTGTGAGCCCGTTTCTGTCGGCGTTTGCGAAAAACGCCGAAAAAGAATTACCGTCCGACTGCAGGCGTAATATATGTGAAAAACTTAAAAGACTGGACGAACTGGAAAAGCAGGGATGCACGTCTGTCGGAGATACGGCAGATGCGTTCGGCGAGGTCTTGAGATATGTATTTTCACTGGGGCTGAACGACGAAAAGGCGAATATCGCCGGAAATATCGGATATCATACGGGAAGGTTTGCATATATATGCGATGCCGCCGATGATATGACGGACGACATACAAAAACACAGATACAATCCCATTGCCGGCGGTTGGGGAGAATATGCTCTGACAGACGGTAAAATGTCCCCGATGGTGAGGGAAGCGATTATGATGTCCGCACCGCTCGAACTCGAAAAACTCAGCAGTGCGGTTGAATCGCTTGATGCGAAACATATAATGACACCGATAATAAAAAACACAGTATATCTCGGAATGCTTAAATCTCTTGAGTTTGCTGTGAAGGACGGAAAAAAGAATACTGAAAAACATATGGAGAACAATTACTGATGAGAGATCCATACGATGTGCTTGGTGTATCGAGAAGTGCATCCGATGATGAAATAAAAAAAGCATATCATAAGCTTGCCAGAAAATACCACCCCGACAATTTCGCGGGAACCGGCGGTGCCGCGGCTGCAGGTGCCGAGGAAAAAATGAAGGAAATAAACGAGGCTTATGATATAATTCAAAAAGAACGTTCCGGTAAATCAACGGGAAACGGGCAAAATTCGGGATATGGCGGCACGTACTCGGGGGGAGCGTACAACACGTACAGCACATCGGGTACTACATCGTTTTATCAGGTACGGCGTCTTATAAACGAAGGAAAATATTCCGATGCCGAATTGATAATAGATTCGACTCCCGCAGGCGACAGAGGTGCCGAGTGGAACTATCTTAAAGGATATCTGCTTTACCAAAGAGGATTTTATTACGATGCGGCAAGGTATATCGAGGTTGCGTGTTATCTTGATCCGCAGAACGCCGAATACAGAGAGGCTAAAAACCGCATGAGTACGCGTTCAAGCAGCTTCGGAAACACTTACAGACAGACGAGCGGTTCTGACTGCGATGTTTGCAGTATGTGCTCCACCCTTATCTGCTGTGACACCTGCTGCGAATGCTTCGGCGGCGACCTTATTTCATGCTGCTGATATATCGCTCTTCTCGGAAAGAAAAAAAGAGATGTGCTTATGTTAATCGGAATTGGCTGTTGTATTTTGAGGAAAAGTTATGAAGAGTAAAAGCGTTACTAAAAAACTGACTCTGTGCGGTATTTTTGCGGCACTGTGTATGGTTTTCCTTTATATAGGCGGATTTACGGTGGCTGATTTGTCACTGCTTGTCGTCTGTGCCATTATGACAATGATTGTTCTCGTGGAAACCGACGAAAAATACGCTTGGCTTTA
Source organism: bacterium (assembly GCA_963642885.1). GTDB lineage: Bacteria > Bacillota > Clostridia > Oscillospirales > CAG-272 > UMGS1696. Next base: position 26,364 of record CAVIJI010000018.1, on the reverse strand, counting down.
TGTCGCGGTAACATCCGTACTCGCGCTTATTTTGCTTCCTTCCAAGTTGTATGCACTTGAATATATGACGGTATCTGCCGTATACCCGATACTTAAGATGCATTTCGAGCGAATGCGCTCATTATTTGCGTGGTTTGTAAAAATCTCCTGCCTTGACTGCATGCTGCTTGTGCTCGTAGTGCTCGGACAATATGTTTTCCTTGTCGGAGACGAGTTCTTTTCGCTCTCTGTCGTCACCATAGTGGTAGGTACATTGTTCTTTATTTTGTATGACTTTTGTCTTAGCACATGCATTACATTCTACATGGTAAAATTGCGCAAGAAATTTGCAAATACAAAAAGATAAATGTTGAATAATAACAAAGATTGCTCCGTTTCGTTGACAACGGAGCGTTTTTTATAGTATAATGTATATTAGGATATTTTGGTTTAAATTTTCTCGGGATTATATTGACTCGAGAGTTATATATCGGAGTTTATAATGCAAAAAAGTATGACCGCATTCGGGCGTTCCCGCCGTGTATCATCGGACGGAGCACTCGATATAACAGCAGAAATAAAAAGTGTGAATTCAAGGTATCTGGATTGTAACGTAAAGCTGTCGCGTGCGTATTCTTCATTGGAAGAAAAGGTTAAAGCGTTTTTGACAAGCTCGGGGATTACAAGGGGCAAGGTTGAAGTGTATATCGGTGTGGATGTGCTCGAAAACCGCGGCGAGACTGTTTTGCTTGATAAGGCAGCCGCAGCCTCATATATAAACGCTCTTAAAGAACTGCGTGATGAATTCGGATTGACGGATGATATAACCACTATGAAGGTTGCGGAAAACCGTGACATATTTACCACAATACATGTGGAGGACGACATGGACTCCGATTGGGAAGAAATCAAGTCGGTGCTTACCGATGCCATAGAGGAGTTCATTGCAATGAGAGTGTCGGAAGGCGAGCGTCTGTGCAATGATGTGATGAAAAAAGCCGAAATTATCAAGGCCGATGCTTTGAAAATCAAAGGGCTTTCCGAAAGTGATATCAAGAATTATCCCGCAAAGCTCGAACAAAGGATAAAGCAGCTTCTGTCGGATTTCGATGTTGAGACTACGGAACAGCGTATTCTCACGGAAGCGGCGATATTCGCCGATAAGGCGGCCATAGATGAGGAGCTCGTCAGACTCGATTCGCACTTCAAAGCCTTGGATGAAATAATATACTCCGATGAAACATCGGGAAGAAAGCTTGATTTTCTTGTTCAGGAAATTAACAGGGAAATCAATACAATCGGCTCAAAGGCCGGAAATTCGGAAATCGCGCATCTTGTTGTCGAAATGAAAACAGAGCTTGAGAAGATACGCGAACAGATACAGAATATTGAATAACGGAGGTACGGTGTGAGATTTGTTAATGTCGGATTTAATAATATCATTAACGCAGATCGAACTGTAGCCGTTGTCGCTTCCGACTCGGCACCCGCCAAAAGAATGATTCAGGAGGCAAAGGACAGCGGTCGAGCTATAGACTGTACCTGCGGAAAGAAAACTCAAAGCATAATAATAATGGATTCCGACCATATTATCTTGTGTGCACTTCATAATGAAACAATGCTGAAGCGTCTGGGTGGAGCTTCGGATGATGAGGAGGAGTCAGATGAATAAGGGAAAGGTTATTGTTATCTCGGGACCTTCGGGAAGCGGCAAAGGAACTGTAGTGGAACAGCTCAGGAAAATTTATCCCAACGTCGGAGTTTCGATTTCCGCGACAACAAGAGGTATACGTGATGGTGAGACGGACGGCGTACACTATCACTATAAATCACGTGAGGAGTTCGAGAGACTTATCGAAAACGGAGAAATACTCGAGCATACCATATATAACGGTCAATACTACGGAACTCTCCGCTCCGAAGCTGAAAGAATAGTGAACTCGGGGAAGGACCTTATACTCGAAATCGAGGTTAACGGAGCAGGCCAAATAAAAAAACTGCTCGGAGACGAATGCACGGCAATAATGCTTGTGGCTCCCGATGCGGCAGAGCTTGAAAGACGACTCAGAGGACGCGCTACAGACAGCGAAGAATCGATTCGCGGCAGACTCGCTACCGCAAGAGATGAGCTTAAGCTCGCATCGATGTACGATTATGTAGTGGTCAATGAAACCGGCAAGATAGATGAATGCGCGGAAAATATTGTCGCTATAATAAAAGCGGAGTATCAGAAATACGATAACCGCAAAGAATTTATCGAACACTATTTCGATTGAAATTCGATTGAAGAAAAATAGGATTTATTTAATTACATAACACGGAAAGGGCAAATCATGACTATATATCCTTCAGTAAACGAACTTTTGAAAAATAACGAGATAAACCGCTATGAGCTTGTTACAGCTACATCCAAATGTGCGAGAATCATAACGGACGAATATGTTAAGCAGAGAGAATATGCCGAAAAGCTTACACGCGGAAAAGATTCGACCGATAAAAAGGTTAATCTGACAGGCATGATAAAGCGTGAATATCGTGACGATAAGGCTGTTAAAACCGCAATCAACGGTTTATACAGCGGCGAATTCAAAATCATCGAGCCCGACGGCAAGGTTGTAATGCTCGGCGGTCACAAGCCCGATGAAAACAAAGCCGAAGAAGATGCAACAAACGAGGCTGAAAACGAGCACGAGCTTAACGAAGACCTTGTTATGTGAGTATACGGAGTCCGTATAAGCGAAACTGTATTTTAGAATTATAAGGGGGCGATGCGATGGCGGGAGAAGCTAAGGTATATATTTTCGACATTCCGTATCATGCGGATACGGCATATTCATACTATATTCCCGATATACTCGCCGCACAGGCATGTCCCGGTTCGGTTGTGGAAGTTCCTTTCGGCCGTGGAAACAGACGAATGACGGGTATTATCGATGAGATAGTGTCCGCAGATGTTCCCATGAACACAAAACCGATAACAGCCGTTTTGAGCACATACCCGATACTTAACGAGGAACAGCTCGGTTTATGCCGTTTTGTGAAAGAGTATACATTATGTACCTTCAGCGAAGCACTTAAGGTGATAATACCATCTGCTGCGATTTCACGGGTAATAACGTATTACAGACCGGTAACCGAAAAAGTTAATGCACCTTATTCCGCATCGATGACCGAAAGAGCGCGGCGCGTACTTGATATAGTTAAGGATAAAACACGTTTTTCGAATCAGACTATACAGTCGGAGCTCGATTTTGACGTTTCGGGTACGGTCAGCCAGCTTGAAAAGCAGGGTTATATCGAGAAAATAACCGAAATTAAAGGTCAGGGAACGGTAAAAAAGAAGCGTATCTATTATCTTGCGGATGAAATATCAACGGATTCGGAGGATATAGCCGCTCAAATAAAGAAAATACGCGGAGTAAACCGTCAAAAGGTATTTGCATGTATTGCCGAAAACAGTCCCGTTTCCCTGAACGAAATTTCAGATGAGCTTGAGATAAAGACGGCAGCCGTAAAAAACGCAGCCGAGTTTCTCGAAAATGAAAATCTTATATACTCATGCGAAGAGGATGAATACAGAAATCATTACGATTTCGATGCGGCAGATGAAAACGGCGGACATGATACAAAGCCGACACTCAATGACGAACAGGAAAACGCTGCTCGGGGAATAATCGGCTTATGCGATTCGGGTAAACCGGCGGCGGTGCTTCTTCACGGGGTAACGGGTTCGGGTAAAACTTCTGTGATTATGGAGGTTATCGACCACGTGCTTGAGAACGGCAGAGGTGTCATTATGATGGTGCCGGAGATAGCACTCACTCCTCAAACAGTCGGAATATTTACGCGCAGATACGGAAACAATATCGCGGTAATACATTCGGGCTTGACGTCGGGGGAAAGATACGACGCATGGCGGAGAATCAGAGAAGGCCTTGCAAAGGTTGTTATCGGCACACGCTCGGCGGTTTTCGCGCCGCTTGAAAATATAGGACTCATAGTTATCGACGAAGAGCATGAGTACTCATATAAATCCGATACGAATCCCAAATATAAAGCTCATGACATTGCCAGAAAACGATGCGGAGATCATAATGCCGTAATGCTTCTTTCATCCGCCACACCGTCGGTTGCAAGCTATTATAAAGCCGAGACGGGAGTATACACACTGGTTGAACTTAAAGAAAGGTACGGTAAAATGCCTCTTCCGGCGGTTGATATCGTCGATATGAGAGGCGAGGCGGCAGCGGGAAATATTTCTCCCGTGAGTACGGTGCTCGAAAACAGACTGCGTGAAGATAAAGCAAACGGAAATCAGTCGATTTTGTTTTTAAATCGGCGCGGTTACAATAATTACGTTTCATGCCGAAGCTGCGGTAAAAGCATAAAGTGCCCGAATTGTTCTGTCACACTCACGTATCACACCAAGAGTAAGTACAAGCTTCCCGATGCTCAGGGGGAAGAATATGAGAAAAGCCGCAGAGAGGGCGGATATCTTATCTGTCATATATGCGGATATAAGTGTTCGGTTCCCGAAAAGTGTCCCGAGTGCGGTAAAAATCATTTTCTTTTCATGGGATGCGGAACTCAAAAAGCCGAGGATGATATCGCATCCATGTTTCCGGATTTGAGAATTCTGCGAATGGATTATGATACGACACAGGCAAGATATTCACATGAGGAAATACTCGATAAATTCAGAAACGGAAAAGCCGACATTCTTCTCGGAACTCAAATGGTGACAAAGGGACATGATTTTCCGAGAGTGGCAACAGTCGGAGTTCTGAATGCCGATAATTCTCTTGCACTTGATGACTATAGAGCGGGAGAACGTACATTTGCCATGCTGACGCAGGTTATAGGCAGAGCGGGACGCGGAAATGTACCGGGTAAAGCCATAATTCAGACATATAACCCCGATAACGACGTAATACTTAAAGCGGCGGCACAGGATTATCTGAGCTTTTACAAGAGCGAGATACGGTTGAGAAAGGCACTGTGCTTTCCGCCTTTCTGTGACATCGCGGTGATTACTCTTTCGTCTGTCGATGAGGGATATCTCGGAATGATGACGAATCTTATGTATGACAGAATTAAAGAGCACATAAGAGAGGATTACAAGGATATTCCGATGATGCTGTTCGGACCGTTCGAGGCTCCGCTTTATCGTGTGCAAAATATGTACCGTATGCGTTTTGTGATAAAATGCAGACTCAATAAAAGAATGCGTGAATTTATATCAGACCTTGTGTGCGAATTTTCACGTCTGTCGCAAAGCGGACTTTCAAAGAAATTTCCGTCGGTCAAATCGAATGCGAGAATAACGGTGACCGCCGATCTCAATCCGAGCACAGTATAAACACTAAATAATATATTACAGAGGTACGATAATGGCAATATTGAATATAGTAAAAGAAGGCGACGAAACTCTCAGAAAGATATGCCGTCCTGTAACGGAAATTACACCGAGAATAATCAGACTCCTTGACGATATGAAAGAAACACTCGAGGACGCGAACGGAGCCGGACTTGCCGCTCCGCAGGTTGGAATACTCCGCCGTATATGTGTGGTAGACAACGGCGAAGAAATACTCGAGCTTATTAATCCGAAAATAATATACGAAAACGGTGAACAGGAAGCCGTAGAAGGCTGCCTTTCAATACCCGATGTTTGGGGATATACTCATCGTCCCGCAAAGGTTATAGTCAAAGCATTGAATCGCAAAGGTGAGGAATTCACAGCCGAGGGCGAGGGCATTGTCGCAAGGTGTTTTTGCCATGAGATAGACCATCTTGACGGCAAGCTGTTTACCGATAAGGCTGTGCATATACTCACACCCGATGAAGTAGACGAAATGATGGGCGATAAGTAACTTAAAGGAGATAAAAATTGAGAATAGTTTTTATGGGAACGCCAGACCTTGCCGCGGTATGTCTTGAAGCAATATATAAAAAAAGCGGTGCAGATGTGGTAGGTGTCCTTACTCAGCCCGATAAGCCGAAAGGCCGCGGTATGAAGCTTATTCCGCCTCCGGTTAAAGTTTTCGCTTTAGAACATGATATTCCGGTCTTTCAGCCTCAAACATTGAAAAACGGTGCGTTTGAGGAAGAACTGAAGGAATTGAACCCGGATATGATAATTGTTGCGGCTTACGGCAAGATACTTCCGAAATACGTTCTCGACTACCCGAAATACGGTTGTGTTAATGCACATGGCTCAATCCTTCCAAAATACAGAGGAGCATCACCGATTCAAAGAGCTATAATCGACGGTGAAAAGGTTACCGGCATAACAGCAATGTATATGTCCGAAGGACTTGATACAGGAGATATAATAAAAATATATCCGTGTGAAATCGAATCGGACGACACGTTCGGTTCTCTCCACGATAAGCTCGCTCTGCTTGCGGGAGAGGCAATGTGCGATGTTATCGATATGACCGAAAACGGAACGATTACGAGAACCGAACAGGATGATACACAGTCGACATATGCGGCGAAGATAGAGAAGGAAGATACTGTGATAGATTTCACGGCAAATGCGGAGAATATAGTTAACCTTATACGCGGTTTATCTCCGATGCCTCTCGCGGTGACGAAAACTCCCGACGGTAAGCTGCTCAAAATTACCAGAGCTCGTATTTCCGAGCATACAGCAGGTAATACAGTCGGTGAAGTGGTTGGTCTTTCCGATAAGGGCGAAGGAGAAATTGTGGTTTCATGCGGCAGCGGATGCATATCGATTACGGGAGTGGTTCCCGAGGGAAAGAAGCCCATGAACAGTGCCGACTACATAAGAGGCAGACGTATAGCGATAGGAGATATTTTAGGCTGAACCGATATAAACCGAATCAGCGTTTCTTTAAAGTAATTATACCGAAAAGGAGACAGATATGCCGGGATATTATTATAGAATAGATTATACGTATATTGTTTTTGTCCTTCCCGCTTTGATATTCGCACTGTGGGCACAGTACAATGTTAAATCAACCTTCGCAAAATACTCACGCGTAATGTCTTACGGTGGAATGACGGGATACGATGCTGCCAGACTGATACTGGACAGAAACGGATTGTACAATGTCCGCATCGAACGTGTCTCGGGAAAATTGACGGATCATTACGATCCGAGAACCAATGTTATTCGATTGTCGGAATCCGTATACGGTGTTCAGACAGCAGCCGCGGTGGGAGTTGCGGCACATGAGGCGGGGCATGCGGTTCAGTACGCACAAAGCTATTTTCCCGTTAAATTGCGCTCTGCGATAATTCCCGTGACTAATGTCGCATCAACGGCGGCCTTCCCGATATTTTTGCTCGGAATAGTATTTTCGTTTTCGACATTAGCGTATGTGGGTGTTCTTTTGTTCGGTGTTTCGGTTGTTTTTCAGCTTGTTACACTGCCGGTTGAGTTTAATGCAAGCTCAAGAGCACTTCACGCTCTCGAGGATTCCGGAATCGGCAATGAAGAAGTCAAAGC
>CAVIJI010000018.1:0-18895 GCA_963642885.1 bacterium | reverse complement strand
AGTCAAAGCCGCACGAAAAGTACTGACCGCAGCCGCACTCACATATGTTGCCGCGTTGGCATCGGCAATAGGAAACTTCCTCAGATTGTTGACAATAGCCAGAAGAAATGATAGAAGATGAAAGAAACAGATAATATTAACGCAAGACGCGCCGCATTCGATTCGCTGATGAGAATCGAGAAGAATAACAGATATTCGAATCTCGAGGTTGACTCTACCCTCGGAAAAATCGAGTTGAATCAAGCCGATAAAGGTTTGTATACGCGCCTTGTTTACGGAGTAATCGAAAGACGTCTTACCCTTGACTACATTATATCTCAGTATTCGAGAATGGGAGCGGATGCTCTCGACGACGATGTGCTGACGGCACTCCGTATGGGAGTGTACCAGCTTATATTCATGGACAGAATACCCGATCATTCTGCCGTAAACGAATCGGTGGAGCTCGTTTCGAGAAAAAAGTCGGGTTATGTAAATGCGGTGCTTCGTTCGATAATCCGAGGCGGAAAGAAATATTCTCTTCCCGAGGATGAAGAGAAGCGTCTTGAAGTACAATATTCAATCCCGCGAGAAATTTGCGGGATATATAAAAAGGCATGCGAGACCGATATTGAAGGATTTCTCGACGCGATGAACCGGGAACCTAAAATCGCATTGAGATTGAACCGTTTAAAATCATCCGTTGTTCCCGATGGCTGTAGTGAATCACTTGTCGCGAAAGATGTGGTAATTGCCGACGGCATGTCCGATGAAATCAGAGAGGGAATCGATAACGGATTGTGGTTTGTTCAGGACGAAGCATCGAGAATAACAACTCTCGCACTCGGTGCGAAACCGGGCGAGACGATAGTCGATGCGTGTTCCTGCCCCGGAGGTAAGAGCTTTTCTATGGCAATAGATATGGCTGACACGGGAACGATATATTCTTTTGATTTGCATAAAAACAAGCTGCCGTTGGTTGAAAAAGGCGCACAGACGCTCGGTATTCACATAATCAAAACCGCGATGGCAGACGCTCGCAAGCCGAGGGAAGATTTAATCGGAAAAGCCGACAGGGTGCTGTGTGATGCTCCGTGTTCCGGACTCGGAGTGATTGCCAAGAAACCCGAAATACGATATAAGAATATCGATGATATTAAGAAACTTCCGACGATCCAGAAAGATGTGCTTGAAGGTTCGTCGAAATATGTACGTGACGGGGGGGTGCTGGTATATTCAACCTGCACCGTAAATCCCGATGAAAACGAGCATGTGGTTGAATCATTCCTCATGGCTCATGACGAGTTTAAACTCGATGAAAACGATTATCTGAAAGGCGGTATGCGAACATTCCTTCCGCATAAAGACGGATGCGACGGATTCTTTGCCGCCAGAATGGTTAAAATAAGCTGATTTTATTCTTCGCATAGCCCTCAATTTATGACGCTGTGTGCGAGAATCGAGTCAAACCGCATATCCTCTGAATGAAATAAACGAAATAAGTGTTTGGTATGAATGAATCAAAAATTAAACCCGATATTATGTCTATGAACGCACAGGAGCTTGTCCCGATTGTCGTAGCACTCGGAGAGAAAAGCTTTCGTGCGGGACAGCTGTTTACATGGATGTCGCGCGGAGAAGAAATAGACAATATGAGCAACCTTCCGAAAGCATTCCGCGAAAAGCTGAAGAACGAATGCGAATATCGTTTGCCGAAAATAGTCGAGAAATACGTGTCGGCAATAGACGGTACGATAAAGTATTTGTTTTCACTGATTGACGGTGAGTGCGTGGAATCTGTTTTCATGCATTACGAGCACGGAACAAGCCTTTGCGTATCATCTCAGGCGGGATGTGCGATGGGATGTAAATTTTGCGCATCAACATTAAACGGCAGAGTGAGGAATCTCACTCCGTCGGAAATACTCGGACAGGTTGCCGCGGTTACTCACGACACGGGTGAACGTGTGGACGGGATTGTCATGATGGGTATAGGCGAGCCGCTCGACAATTATGATAATGTGATTAAGTTTTTACACCTTGTGTCTTCCGCAGACGGATTGGGTATAGGAATGAGACACATTTCGCTGTCAACATGCGGTCTTGTACCGAGAATCAAGAGACTTGCCGAGGAAGGACTTCCCGTAACGCTTTCGGTTTCGCTTCACGCATCGGATGACAAGACGAGAAGCGAGCTGATGCCCGTGAATAACCGATATAATATATCGGAGCTTATGCAGGCGTGCAGTTATTATTTCCGTCAGACAGGGCGCAGGGTTTCGTTTGAGTATACGCTCATTTCCGGTAAGAACGATACGGCGGAGGATGCACGCAAGCTCGCGGAAGTGATAAAAAACGGTATGCATGCAACATCGCATGTCAATCTAATTATGCTGAATGAGGTAAGCGAAACGGGTCTCAAAACCCCCGGGCGGGAAAGAGCCAAGGCATTTGCGGCACAGCTCAATGACATGGGCGTGAATGCCACAATACGCAGACGTCTCGGATCCGATATTAATGCTTCATGCGGTCAGTTGAGGTTAAAGCATCTCGAAAACATCGACGGTTAAATGTGATTATATGATGATAATACCGCTCATAAATCGTGAAGGTATGCGAATATAACGTAAAATTATCACATTTGTATCGGAATTTAATAAATACAGTAGAATATTTTATATATTTATATTATAATATCAGAATGGAATTAGTAGTATCAGATTATACAGCATATACTCCACATTTCATTAATAAGGGAGAAAAATATGTTATTTTACGGTAAAACAGATGTAGGCAGAAAGCGTGCCGTTAATCAGGACAACTTTATAATTAAAAAATATTCACCAGACGTACTGTTTGCCGTAGTGTGTGACGGTATGGGCGGAGCAAACGGAGGTAATGTCGCGTCTTCTCTTGCCGTGAATACTTTTGCCGCGCGTGTTGATGAATATGAACAGAAACACAGAGATTTCTTCGGATTAGGTGAGGAAGATATATTGGATCTCCTTTCCGATGCCGTTACCGAGGCAAACCGTGTCGTATACAGACAGTCGTTAAGTGATATTTCACTGTCCGGTATGGGTACTACTTTAGTGGGATGTATAGTTTCCGGAGAACAAGTGTATGTCGTTAATGTCGGTGACAGCAGACTTTATGTGTCTGCACAGGATGAGATTGTTCAGGTTACACATGACCATTCATATGTCCAGTATTTTATAGATCAGGGCAAAATGACGGTTGAGGAAGCGAGAAAATCACGTAATAAAAATCTGATTACACGTGCGGTCGGAATAGAAAAAACAGTCGGAGCCGACCTCTTTACGCATGATATGAAATCGGGCAGCTATGCACTGCTGTGCTCTGACGGTCTTACCAACCTTGTCTCACCCGAGGAAATATACGGAATTATAGGAAAAATCAACTCTTCCGACGATATCGAGAAAGCATGCGGTGAGCTTATAGATGAAGCAAACAGACGCGGTGGAAACGATAATATTACGGCAGTAATTTTGTCTGTTTGAGTTCGGAGCGCTCACAATATGATGGAAATATATGAAAAATACGTCGGACTTGTATTCGACAATCGGTATCGGATAGAACGCGTTATCGGTATCGGAGGAATGGCGATAGTTTTTAAAGCGACAGATCTCCTTATGAGACGTGTCGTTGCGGTAAAGATACTCAAGGATGAAATATCCGAGGATCAACAGAGTGTAAAAAGATTCGAAAACGAATCTCGCGCTGTTTCTATGCTTTCGCATCAGAACATAGTGAATGTATATGATGTTTCCACAAGGGAGAACATCAAATATATTGTTATGGAATTTGTGGAAGGTATAACGCTGAAGAATTATATGCAGCACAGAGAGGTATTGAATCTTCGTGAGATTATCAGCTATACCACACAGATACTCAGAGCACTCGACCATGCACACAAAAAGGGAATAATTCATCGTGATATAAAACCGCAGAATATTATGCTTTTGAAAAACGGCGTAATCAAAGTCATGGATTTCGGAATAGCTAAGCTGCCGAATGCAGAGACGATTACAATGACCGATAAAGCAATCGGTACAGTATATTACATAAGCCCCGAACAGGTAACGGGCGGAGAAATAGACGCACGCAGCGACTTGTATTCGCTCGGAGTAATGATGTATGAGATGGCGACGGGTTCGCTTCCGTTCACTGCCGAAACTCCGGTTTCCGTTGCGCTTATGCAGGTAAACGATGAGCCGACTCCGCCGAGAGAGGTTAATCCCCATATACCGATAGGACTCGAACAGATAATACTGCGAGCAATGAAAAAGTCTCCAGATGAGAGATATCAAAGCGCGGAAGAAATGCTTGAACAGCTTTTGAAGCTGAGAGAAAATCCGAAAATTGTCTTTAAGGAAAATAAAAAAGGATCAAACGGAAAACAGGTAAAGCAGGAGAATATATCGAAACGTAAATCGAGCCATTCTATGTTTCCGATAATTCTGGGCGTTACTCTGGCGTTTATGATTACGGCAGGTATATCGGGTTACTACCTTATAGATAAGTTTGTCGTAAACGGAACAGCTAACAGTTACATAGAGATACCCGTCGAGACTTTTGCGGACGGATACTACTCGACAGAGCTTGAGGATTGGTTCGCAAAGAGCGAAAGATATGTTCTTGCCGATGTTATTTACGAATACAGCTCAACTATCGAGAAGGGTAAGATTATCGCACAGGAACCGGGCGCGAATGAGGTCAAGAAAATACTGCCCGGGAAACAGAAATGCGAAATCACGCTTACCGTAAGTTTGGGCGAAAAGACAATCACGCTCGAAAACTATACTGCGATAGACTATCGTACCGTTGATGCGACACTCCGTAAGGAGGGACTTAAGGTTTCTCTCGAGTATACACCGAGTGATGTGTACGAGATAGGACATGTTGTGAAGACCGAACCTGCTGCGGGAACTGTTGTTGCCGAGGGCGATAATATAATCGTTTATGTAAGTCAGGGCGTCGATGTAGTGAAAACCATGGTTCCGAATTTCGTCGGATTGAGTGAGGCACAGGCTCTTATCAGATTGAAGGAGTATAATCTGACAATAGGCAAGGTCACTTATGTCAAATCCGATATGACCGCAGGCTCGGTGGTAGAACAAAGCGTTACCGCATGGCTTGAGGTGCCGCAGTATTCGGCGGTCGATTTTGAAATCAGCGGAGGAGCATCGTATTCCGGAAACGGTACTACGATTCCGACCGAAGCGGAAATAAACTCGACACCGGAAACAACGGCAGAGACAACGAATAATAATAACGACAGCTCCACCGAGACAAGCACCGAGTACACCGATGAAACGGAAAAAACGGAAGAAACGACAAGCGATGAGGACGATTGGTTCATGAACGATGATTCGGGACTTGTTTCGACCGGCGGTGATAATCTTTTTAAAGGCTCTGAGTGATGAATAAAGATAGTTTAAAGGGAATTATTACAAGAGGTGTAGGCGGACTTTACGGAGTAAGAGTGAAAACGAACGGAGAATACTCACAGGATGAGATTCTCTGCCGTGCGAGAGGAGCGTTCAGACATGAACAGCTTACCCCGACAGTCGGCGATGATGTAATAATTAAATCGGTATATGATGATAATATCGATGATATAGTGCCTTCGGATGATATCGAGCGACCAAAAGGCCGCGGAAAAAAAGAAAAAAATGTTCAGGTAGACTACGTGATATACGATATACTTCCGCGAAGGAGTATAATGATACGTCCGGCATTGTCTAATCTCGACTATTTGTTTGCGGTTATTCCCGCGGCTTCCCCCGAACCTGACTTGTTAACCGCGGATAAGCTTACAGTTATTGCCGAAAATTACGGTATAGAGCCTGTTATAATCGTAAACAAATCGGACATTGCTCCCGAAAGAGCAGGCGAGATAGAGAAAATTTATAAAACCGCAGGCTACAATGTGTTTTGCTTAAGTGCATCGTCCGGTGACGGAGTCGACAGATTGATGAACTACATAAAAACCATATCTGCCGAAAATGACGGCAAAGAGCATATAAGCGGTGCCTTTGCAGGTGTTTCCGGTGCGGGCAAATCCACACTCATGACAGTGCTGTTTCCTCATCTTAAATTAATCTCGGGACAGGTTTCACGTAAAAACGAGAGAGGGCGTCACACCACACGTCATGTCGAGCTTTATCCGATAAATTCGGACGGAAATATTTTCTGGCTGGCAGATACCCCCGGATTTTCAATGCTTGACTTCACACGATTCGATTTTTTCCCGTACGACGAGCTTGCTTACAGCTTTCGTGAATTCGGTGACTGTATAGGTAAATGCAGGTATACTAAATGCACCCATCTGAAAGAAGAGGGTTGTGCCGTAATAGAAAAAATGAATAACGGCGGGATATCACCGTCGAGGCATGACAGCTATGTGAAAATATTCGAAGAACAAAGGAGCGTACCCGAATGGAAAAGACGCTGAACGATGATAAAAAAACAGCTCTTGTAATAACAGGTGGATACTGTAATGTCGAAGCGGTGGCCAAGCTGCTGCCCGAATCCGCCGATTTGACAATCGCGGCTGACAGCGGTTATAAAACCGCGGGTAAACTCGGTATAACTCCCGATATTACCATGGGCGACTTTGATTCATATAAAGAAAAGCTGCCATCCGAAATGCCTATACTGCGTGTAGCATGTGAGAAAGATGTTACCGACACCATGCTTGCGTGTGAATACGCAAAGGATAACGGATGCAGATATATTACAATAGTCGGAGGAACAGGCGGAAGAATAGATCACTCTATATCAAACCTTCTGTACCTTGAAGAACTCAGACGTCAGGGTATTAAGGTAAAGCTTACCGACGGAGATAATACGGTACAGGTGATACTTGACGAAACAGTAACCGTAAAAGCGGACGGCGGATATTTTTCCGTTTTCGCACTTGACAAATGTACGGTAACCGAATACGGATGCAAGTATCCGCTGAAGGATGCGGTGTTGATCAGACAGCACCCGTATGCTGTGAGCAATGAGGTTGAAGGAGATTGTGCCGTGATTAAAATAGACGGAGTGGCACTTCTTGTAACCAGCAAAAAATAGCTTTTGATTGGAATTAATCAATTAATCACTCGCTATTTGCTTGATTATTACCGCTGATTTGTGTATAATGAAAAAAACAAAGACATACGGAGGTGCTTGCAATGTCAAATGCTGAGAAAAACTGTTATCTTTTTGTCCATTTCAAAGAAAAGTCCACACCCGACGGTGAACAGGTCTATTTCGGATTAAGCCGTGACGGCTACCATTGGGAAGAAGTGTACGGCGGTAAGCCGGTTCTTTGGGCGGTACACGGCGAGTACGGAGTGCGTGACTGTGCCATTAAGCGTTACGGTGACAATAAATTCGTTATAGCCGCGACCGACCTCAGCTTAGCGTATGGTATGAGAAATAAATACACTGGCTCATGGGGGGAGATAACTCTCCACGGCAGTGAAAACTTAGCGTTTTGGTATTCCGATGACCTTGTTCATTGGTCTGACGAAACGTTGATTCCGTTCGGTCAAGGTGAAATGGGATGCCGTTGGGCACCTGATATCACATACAACAAGAAGGATGACGACTACATCATACATTTTTCCGCTTCTCATATCTCGAATAATTACAGCAAAAAAGCTATTTACTACTCAAGAACAAAGGACTTTAAAACCTTTACCCACCCCGAGCTTTTCTATCGCTATGAAGAGGGAGAGGTTATAGACTCGGCTATATACGAAGAGAACGGCGTGTACTATTTGTTTGTGAAGGCAGATCCGCCGAGCCGTAATATAATGCTCAAATCGAATGATCTCTTCGGTCCGTACGAAAGGGTTTACGAATTCGATGATGAAATCGGTAAAAATCAGCCGTATTTATATGAAGCACCTTCTATATATAAGCTGAGTGATGGTAAATACGCTCTTATGCTTGATTTCTTCGGCGCAAGAGGTAAGGGACAGGGTTATGTACCGTTTGTCAGCGAAGATATTTCAAAAGGCGTATTTTTAAGAGACGATAAGAGCTTTAGCTTCCCGTATCGTTTCAAGCACGGTACTGTTCTTCCGATTACCGAGGAAGAATACGAAAGAATCAAAACCTTCGATTTTGATCCCGACTGATTAAACTATATGATTAATCGTGCAGATTAACAAATAATAAACAGCGGTTCATTGGTATGCGGCTCCGATAAAGGATGTTCGATAAGGCGGGGACATACCAATGAGCCGCTGCTTTTTTATTTTTAACGGATATAATTTATATACTTTATTGTAAAAGTCCGAATAATAGTGTATAATAGCGTTGGATATTGTGAAAACGCAGACGCAGCCGCTTTGTATGCGGGCTGTGTACGGGGAAATATATGAGCTGTAAATTAATCGATACCGCAAACTGGAAGAGATATGATACATTCAGACGCTTTTATGACGATGTTTCATGCTCTATATCGATATGTGACGATATTGATGTGTCGGAATTATACGAGCTGTGTAAGAAAACGGCGAAATCTTTTTATATAAGTATGTTGTATGTGACGGCGACCGTGATAAACGCACATGACGAATTTAAGATGAAAGCCGTTGATTCTCCTATGTATCAGTATCCTATGCCGGCTGTATATGACAGTGTAGATGTTGTGCATAATATATTTCACGACAGCGATGAGACGTATACGTCAGCATTTACTCTTTATAAATCCGACTACAATGAATTCTACGAGAACTGTACGGATGACATTAACCGAGCGAAAAGAACGAGAATACAGTCTGTGCCTTGCGGAGATAATGTCTTTGAGGCATCATGTGTTCCTTGGAGGCATTTTACTTCTATCGGAGCTCAAAACGATGTATGCTCACTTCTTCCTCTTGTGTGTTGGGGAAAACTCACCGAGAAGAACGGAAGGTTTTATGTTCCTCTTTCGATTCAAATCAGTCATGCGGCGGCGGACGGATTTCATATAGCGAGGTTTATAAACGAAACGGAACAACTGTGCTCGGAACTGAGCGGACGTAACGTTATGTTATGATTTAAATACAGGAACAATTAATGAGACTATTTATTGCCGTAAATTTTACGGATGATTTTAAAAACAGTATAATCGACTACAGAAATAAACTGCGTGAGTTTAAGGACGATTCGCATATAAACTGGACAACTGACGAGAATTTGCATTTGACGCTCGCTTTTATAGGCGAATATCGCGATGTAGGCCGAGTAAAAGAAGCACTCGATTCGATTGAATTCAAACCGTTTACCATCAAAACAAACGGAAGCGGTAATTTCGGCTCATTGAGATGGGTCGGAGTCACAGAAAATGCCGTGAAGCTGTCGGAAAAGGTTCGTGCGGCACTTGACGAATACGAAATACCGTATGACGATAAACCTATGAAACCGCATATTACCGTTGCCAGAGAAATGATAGTTGACAGAAAAAAAGTAAATATGCTGCCGCGGGTTGTGCAGTCGTCAATGAAAATTACCGAAATATCACTCATGAAATCCGAAAGGATAAAGGGTAAGCTCACTTATACCGAGATTTACTCTAAGAAAGCCGAGGACATCTATGAGTAATGAAAACAAATACGATATAATCATAATAGGTTCGGGCCCTGCGGGCTATACAGCCGCGATTTATGCGGGCAGAGCAGGGTATAGATCGGTATTATTCGAGAAGCTGTCCCCGGGCGGACAGATGGGTATAACTTCAAACATCGAAAACTATCCCGGATTCGATGCGATAGACGGCTTCACACTTACCGATATAATGATGAAACAAGCCGTTAAGTTCGGTGCGGTAATAAAAAACGAAGAGGTTGTGTCGGCGGTACTCACGGATAAGGTTAAGTCTGTCAAAACAAAGAAAAACGAGTATTGCGCTGATGCGGTTATTATAGCGACAGGAGCACAGCCGAAAAAGCTCTCGGTTACGGGAGAAAAGGAATTTACGGGACGCGGCGTTTCGTATTGCGCAACATGCGACGGTATGTTCTATAAGGGCAAAACCGTTGTAGTGAACGGCGGTGGAGATACCGCGATTGAAGATGCATTGTATCTTTCGGGTATTTGCGAAAGGGTTGTCCTTGTACACCGAAGAAATGAATTCAGAGCATCGGCATATAGCGTTAATAAAGCCCGCGAAAAAGAGAATATCGAGTTTGTGACAAATTCTGTAATCGAAGAAATCATCGGATATAATACCGTTGAATCCGTGAAGATAAAGAACGTTCTCACGGGTGAGGAAAGCAGTATACCGTGTGACGGTTTGTTTGTCGCAATCGGGCGTATTCCGAACAGTGATATTTTTATCGGACAGGTTGAAACGGATGAGCACGGATATATTATCGCAGGTGAGGATTGCATAACATCTCTTGAAGGTGTTTGTGCGGCGGGAGATGTCAGGACAAAGACACTGCGACAGATTGTGACTGCGTGCGCGGACGGTGCAAATGCCGTAAAGTCAATCGAAAATATTCTTAAATAATAATCTTAGGTAGTAATATGAAATACGGATTTATAAAGCTTGCCGCAGGAGTACCGGAAGTGTCGGTTGCGGCTCCCACAAAAAACGCGGAATCGATATGCAAATTAATCGATGAGGCATACGAGAAAAATGCGGCAGTTCTTACCCTTCCCGAGTTGTGTGTGACGGGTTATACATGTGCGGACCTTTTCTTTACGGAAACGCTTATGGAAAGCTCCGAAAAAGCAGTTGAAAAAATTATAGAATATACAAAGGGCAAAAAAATATTGGTTTTCGTCGGCACTCCCGTTTGTGCTTACGGTAAAATGTACAATTGTGCCGCGGCTGTATGCAACGGTGAGCTGCTCGGACTTGTACCGAAAACCAATATTCCCAATTATTCGGAATTTTACGAACTCAGACATTTTACTCCCGCGCCCGATAACGATTCGATTATCGACTACTGCGGAAGAAAAGTAAATTTCGGTGTACATCAGTTATTTACGTGTAAAGAAATGCCGTCGCTTAAGGTGTCGGCTGAAATATGCGAGGATATGTGGGTTGCGACTTCTCCGTCTCAGTCTCATGCGATGGCAGGTGCAACAGTAATTGTGAACCTTTCCGCATCAAATGAAACCGTGTGCAAGGATGCGTACAGAAAAATGCTTGTCACGTCCACATCGGGCAAGCTTATTTGTGCCTATATCTACGCCGATGCGGGAGAGGGAGAATCGACTACGGATATTGTGTTCTCAGGACATTCTATGATTGCGCAAAACGGAACCGTTACGGCTGAAGCATTGCCGTTCGCAGGCGAATACTGCAAGAGCCGCCTTATTACATCCGTGTGTGATTTAAAGCACCTTGAGCACGACAGAAGAAGAATGAATACGGTTAAACCCGAATATGCCGAGAAATATATTTGTACCGAATTCTCATTGAACATACGGGATACGGAGATAACGGGAATAATCAATCCCAGTCCGTTTATACCCGGCGGAAACGAAAGTAAAAAAGCTGTTTGTTCGCGAATCACTGATATACAAGCGGCTGGTTTGGCTAAGAGAATACGTGCATCGCACGCGAAGGGCTGTGTTGTCGCATTATCGGGAGGCTTGGATTCGACCCTTGCGCTTCTGATTACAGCAAAAGCATTTGATATGCTGAATATGGATCACAATGCGATTACAACTGTGACAATGCCGTGCTTCGGTACGACATCCAGAACGCGCTCGAATGCCGAGCTAATGGCGATCGAACTTAAAACGTCATTCAGATGCATTGATATAAAAGAAGCGGTCGATATACATTTCCGCGACATAGGACACGACCCCGAAAACCATTCGGTTGTGTATGAAAATTCTCAGGCGAGAGAAAGAACACAGATTATCATGGATATAGCCAATGCAGACGGCAGTCTGGTTGTGGGTACGGGAGACTTGTCGGAGCTGGCTCTCGGATGGGCCACATACAACGGCGACCATATGTCGAATTACGGAGTTAACGCAGGTGTTCCGAAGACTCTTGTACGTCACATTGTATCATATTTCGCCGACGAAGCGGAGGATAGCGGCAATGAGGCTCTCGCACATGTTTTGAGAGATGTGTTGGCAACACCGGTAAGTCCCGAGCTCCTTCCCGCGAAGGACGGAGAAATAGCACAGAAAACAGAGGATATAGTCGGCCCGTACGATTTGCACGACTTCTATTTGTATCACTTCATGAGATGGGGAGAAGCTCCCGATAAAATCCTTCATGAAGCGTTGGCGGCATTCGACGGTGAATTTGATGCGGAAACAATTAAAAAGTGGCTTAATGTATTTTTAAGACGCTTCTATACACAGCAGTTTAAGAGAAGTGCCCTGCCGGACGGTCCGAAAGTCGGTTCCGCGGCTCTTTCACCCAGAGGCGACTGGAGAATGCCCTCGGATGCAGACAATTGCGAAATGAAAATATAAATCAGGAGAAATAAATGAAACTCGGAATAATTGCCGCCATGAAAGTAGAAGCTGAAAACATCATAGCTTCCATGACGGATATCGAAACAAAAGAATACAGCGGAATTGTTTATACATCGGGAAAAATCGGAGATAATTATGTGGTTTGCGCGGTGTGCGGTATAGGCAAGGTTTTTGCCGCAATGTGTGCACAGGTAATGGCTGTCGAGTATAAACCCGAATATATAGTTAATTCGGGTGTCGCAGGTACACTTACAAATAAGCTGTCTATAGGCGATATAGCGATATCTGTCGATGCAGTACAGTATGATATGGATACATCCGCTATAGGGGATCCCGTAGGCTTAATATCGGGTATTAACGTAATCAAGATACCCGCATCACGTGAGCTGGGAGATAAAATTGCCGCGATTGCGAGTGAATACGGTGTGAAGACCTATGCGGGAACAATCGCTACAGGTGACAGATTTGTCGCCGACAAAGAAACGAAAGCGAAAATAGTCGAAATGTTCGACGGTATCGCGTGTGAGATGGAAGGCGCAGCTGTCGCACAGGTATGCTATGTTAATAAAATTCCGTTTTGCGTGATTAGAGCGATATCAGACAGTGCTGACGGAGAAGCACATGAGGATTATCCGACATTTGCGGCGAGAAGCGCGAAGGTTTCAGCCGAGATTACGATAAAGCTGGCAAAAATTCTGTGAAGATATAAATATTAAAGCTCTGAAAAAGGAGAAACAAATAATGAAGAGATATCAAAACTTTACCCCTGCCGAATTGAAACCGACAGGCTGGCTGAAACGCCAGCTTGAAATTCAGGCAGCGGGACTTTCGGGAAATCTCGATAAAATCTGGCCCGACATTCGCGACAGCAAGTGGATCGGCGGTACCTGCGACGGTTGGGAGAGAGTTCCTTACTGGCTTGACGGATTTGTACCGCTTGCATATCTTCTTGATGACAGCGACATGATTGCAAGAGTAAAGAAATATATTGACGGCATAGTTTCAGGTCAGTGTGATGACGGATGGCTTTGCCCGTGTTCTCTTGAAGAAAGAGCCGGATATGATATGTGGGCATTGTTCTTAATCGACAAAGTGCTCATGCTCTATTACGACTGCTCTGGTGACGAGAGAATACCGCAGGTGGTTTATAAGTCGCTTAAAAATCTCGCCGCGCATATTGCCGAGCATCCTCTTAAATCATGGGGACAGACAAGATGGTTCGAATGCCTTATTCCCATAATCGCGGTTTACGAGCTGTATCCCGAAGAGTGGCTTATAGAGCTCGGACGTGAGCTTAAAAAGCAGGGTACGGATTATAACGAAATTATTAAGAATCCGGCATATAAGAATCCTATAAATCAATGGCTTTGGGATACACATGTCGTAAATATGGGCATGGCACTCAAGGAGGGCGCGCTTTCATCGTTGTTTGAAAACAACGGCTGTGATGATACAAATTCCGAGGCACTTCTCGAATATCTCTTTAAATATCACGGAACTGCGGTAGGACATTTTACGGGAGACGAATGCCTGTCCGGTATTTCACCCATTCAGGGTACCGAATGCTGCGGTGTGGTTGAGGCTATGTATTCCTATGAGGTTCTTTTCGGAATTACGGGAAGCGGAAAATGGGCGGACAGACTCGAAACGCTTGCGTTTAACGCACTGCCCGCTACGTTAACACCCGATATGTGGGGACATCAGTATTGCCAACAGACAAATCAGATAGCTGTTGTAAGAAATCCCGAAAACCATAGAATATACAGAACAAACAGCGGCGAATCGGGCCTTTACGGTCTTGAACCTAATTTCGGCTGCTGTACAGCAAACTTCAATCAGGGATTCCCGAAGTTTGCGCTTTCAACATTTGTAAAGGGAGACAATGAAATCGCCGTTTGTGCGATTTCTCCCGCGGCTGTCGAGACCGAAATCAACGGAAGCAAGGTTAAGGTTGAATCCGAAACATTGTATCCGTTCTCCGATACCGTAAACTATATAGTAACCGCCGATAAGGAAACGGAGTTTACATTGACTCTCCGTGTTCCTTCGTTTGCCTCATACGCTAAGATTGACGGAGAAGAGGTACAGACAGGCTCTTCGGTTGCACTTACGAGAAAGTGGAGCGGCAAAAGTGTCGTAACACTGGAAATGAAGTTTGATGTGAAATTCGAGCTTCGTCCGACAGGTATGTACAGTATTCGCAGAGGTCCGTTAGTATACGCTCTTAAGATCGGTGAAGAAAAAACAATGCTCGAGTATGAAAGAAACGGCGTTGAAAGAAAATATCCTTATTGCGACTGGGAATACAGACCTACTACAGATTGGCAGTACGCATTCGCATCTGAAAACGTGAAATATCATGAAGAGGGCAAGGTCGGGGAGTATATATTCGAACCCGAGGATGCTCCGACGTGGCTTGAAGTACCTGTATACAGTATCGACTGGGGTTATGAAGAAGGCTTCGGATATACGGCACGTCATGAGCCTCGCTCCGCTTGTCCCGTAGACAGACGCGAGAAGACAGTGAAATTTATCCCTTACGGCTCGACTAATCTAAGACTCACCGAACTCCCGTTCGTTGATATAAGATAAGAAGTAAACCATAATTTTATTTAAAGAAAGGAAATTATTATGGAACACAAACTCGGTATTATCGGTTTTGGCGGCATGGCAGAGTATCATTACAATACCGTCAAGAGAGAAGACATCGGAATCACGCCTGTTGCTGTATTCGATGTACGTGAAGAGAGACGTGAAAGAGCGAGATCTCTCGGAATGAAGGCTTATGATAACGTTGAGGATTTCTTAGCAGATAAAAGCTTTGACCTCGTTCTGGTTGCCACATCAAACAACCATCACGCACGTTATGTATGCCTCGCAATGGAACACGGCTATAATGTAGTTTGCGAAAAGCCCGCCGCAATGAACGCAGATGAAGTAAGACGCATGATTGCCACCTCCGAGGTAACCGGAAAGTTCTTCACAATTCACCAGAACAGAAGATTCGACCGTGACTTCGTAATAATTAAGGATATCATTGAAAAGGGAACAATAGGCACACCTTATGATATCGAATCCCGTATTATGAGCCTCAACGGCAGCGGATGCATGTACAACTGGAGAGGAATGAAGGACCACGGCGGCGGAATGCTTCCCGACTGGGGCGTTCATATGCTCGACCAGCTGTTATGGCTCAACAACGATAAGAAGGTAGAGTCGGTTTACGCTTACATTCGCTCAATCGCATCCGAAGAAGTAGACGACTACTCAAAGCTCATTCTCAGATTCGAGGGCGGACTTGTTGCACAGATGGAAGTTGTTACATATTCACCTGTAGCTCTTCCGAGATGGATTGTAGAAGGCGATAAGGGCGGCATTATCATGCAGAGTATGGATGACGACACCGCTAAGATACGTACAATTGCTAAGCAGCATCATTCTGATGTTGACGGCCCTGCATACAACGATAACGACTGGTACACACGTAAGCAGAATATCAGAAACATCGATGCGTTTGAAGAAACAGAACGTAACGCAGACGGACTTAACTCCGATTGGGGCTCATATTACAAGAATATCAAGAATGTACTTGACGGAAAAGAAGAACTTCTCGTTAAGCCGAGAGAAGTGCTCCGTTGCATAAAAGTAATTGACGCAGCATTCGAATCCGCTAAATACAACAAGGTTGTTACAATAGAGGACTGATTTCCCGAAAAATATCGGTGTTGGTTAAATCCGATATCATAAAAAAGTGCCTTTTACAGGCACTTTTTTTAATTCAGTTTTTTATGCTTGATTGCTTCGCCGAGAAGCTTGACATAACGCTGAGCATCATCGGATAAGCCGATATCTATACGATTTATCACAACTATAGAATATATGTCGGATGAGTTCATTTTTACGGAAATAACACCACCGCCATTGTTCAGCTCGGAAGACATTATTCCCGTACCAATCGTGTAGCTGTCCGTACTGAGAAGCAGATTCATCAGCGTTGCTCTGTCGTTTATTCTTATCTGACGGCTTGCGTGGTTGTTTTCTGTCAGCTCTTCCGAAAATTCAATGGGGCCTGTTTCGCCCTGGTCGTAGGTTATGTACGGATAGTCGTGAAGGTCATCCGCACACAGCTGCTCGCTTTTGGCGAGGGGATGATTCTTTCCGAGAAAAACATACGGTGTGGTTTCGAGCAGCTCATGAAATTCAAGACCGCTGCGCTTCAGATATCTTTCCATGTATACACCGCCGGATGCTTTCAAATATGCGAGAATACCGATGTCGGAACGCATATTAACCACATCCCCGATAACCTCTGCCGTTCTCGCTTCCTTGAGAGAAAGATTATAGTCACCGTTGAAATCGCTCATGAATTTAACGAAAGCTTCGGCGGCAAAATCGTAATGCTGTGATGTAACGGCAAAGTTACGCACACTCTTCTTGTTGCCGGTATCGTATCTGTCGACTATTATTTCATATTGTGAAATGAGCTGACGTGCATAGCGAATGAATTCGGCTCCGTCGCGGGTGATTTTAACACCTTTGTTGGATCGGTCGAATATGTGTACCCCGAACTCGTCCTCAAGCTCCTTTAACGCGGATGAGAGGCTGGCTTGGGATACGCCGAGAACCTTTGCGGCTTCGTTCATTGAACCGCTTCTGGCAATTGCCAAAGTATATTTACACTGCTGTATTGTCATTATACTTCTCCGTAAGGTTTATTGTAGTCTCGAATGCATATATATAATACCACAAACGGAGTCGTTTGTAAAGAAAAACTTATACTGAGTTATAGATTTTTACTGTGCTTGGTGAGGCAAGGCTTTTCCGAACAAATGAAAATTGCATGGAGTAAAACAGTAAAAAGCTCTCGGGATAACAAGAATACCGAGAGCTTTTATGGAGACAACAGGAATCGAACCAGTGACCCCTTGCATGTCAAGCAAGTACTCTAACCAGCTGAGCTATGCCTCCGTGACGGTGTTATTATACCATAGCTTAGGTCTTAATGCAATAGTTTACCGTAAAAAAGCGAAAATAATATCGGAGTTTTTTATCGGCTTCAGTAAATCTCGCTGTGATCAGCGAAGCCGATTCTCGAAGAATTCAGTTTTTGACTGCGTAAATACGCTCCGCTTGTTATACTGTGTTCTCCATATTGCTCTCTTATGCCGTCAACGGTTCTTTCGAGATTCAGCCGCTCATCGTAAGTGTCCGATTCACCGAACAACGTCAACTGTTCGGGTTCGTTCTCGGATGAAATATATATGGCTCTGACCGTAACACTGCGAATCGGGCATCTCCAGATATGCTTTTCTCTGAAAATCTTCATTGCTCCCCGCGCCAGATCTTTTGACAACTGCGTTGAGTACTCGAATTTCATTTGATACTCACGCGTTGAGAGATCGTTTTCGCGTATTCCGAGAACCACTCCATGCGCCTTTAAACGATTCTTGCGCAGTTTGAAGCCTATTTCTTCCGATAGCTCTATTATAACATCGAAAACTTCACGCTCTGTTTCAAGATCCGATGTGGTGGTTGTGCCGTGTCCAATGGATTTAATCGGATATCGATCGTGTTCGTCCATTACGGGAGAATTTTCGAGTCCGTTGGCATATACCCATATAACCTGTCCCTGCTTGCCGAGATATGATTTAAGTCTGTCTGGATCGCATTTCGCGATATCGCCGATAGTTCTTATCCCGCGATCCCAAAGCTTTTTGTATGTATTCATTCCGACTCCCAGCATCTCATATGCAGGTAAATCCCATATTTTTTCACGATACTCGTCGCGCAGTAAGGTTGTTACCGCATCAGGTTTTTTCATGTCCGAGCCGAGCTTGGCAAAGATTTTGTTGAAAGATACGCCTACCGATATTGTCAGGCCTGTTTCGTTTTTTACCTTGTTTCTTATTTCGTTGGCTATGTTTTCACCGCTTCCGAAAAGGTATTCGCTCCCGCTTACATCGAGGAAACATTCGTCTATTCCCATGGCTTCAACGAGATTTGTGTACTGTGCGTAGATTTCTCTGACGCGCCGTGAGAAATCGAGGTACTTGTCGTAGTGAGGCTCGAGAATAATCAGAGAAGGGCATTTACCGAGAGCCTTGGTTACAGGTTCACCCGTTGATATTCCGTACGCTTTGGCGGGATAATTTTTTGCGAGAACTATACCATGACGATTTTCGGTTGAACCTCCTACGATAACGGGACTGTCACGTAATTCGGAGTGTTCGAGAAGCTCGACGGATACGAAATAGTTATTCAAATCACAATGTAAAATTACTCTGTCCCTTGCTGTCGAATAAGTACTGTATGAAGAAATGTTCATTTTGACTTCCTTCCACGAAAAAGCATTTAAATAACACGAAAACGCACGTTCATTTACATGAATATATTATACACGAACAGAGGTTTATTGTCAATGGATTTGAATAAATAAATGAAAACAAAAATATCAAAAATA
>CAVIJI010000017.1:0-36692 GCA_963642885.1 bacterium | reverse complement strand
AACAAGAGCTCAGATAGCCGCGGTTCTGCACAGATTTGACGAAGACAACCGAATAATATAAAATATTAAAAAAAGAGAGCTTAGGCTCTCTTTTTTGTGGTATAATAGGTGTGTAGTATAAATATAACAAAGGAGCTTTATATGTTTGAGACACATGAAATAGAATGCGATGTTTTTGTTGCGGGAGGTGGCCCTGCGGGAATTGCCGCCGCAATTGCCTCTGCGAGAGCGGGAGCGAAAACGATCCTGTGTGAGAGATACGGAACGGTTGGAGGCGGACTTGTTACATCGTTTGTACGTCCTCTTCTCGGCGGTGTGAGAAATAATAATATCGGTTGTGAGATTGAAAGAAGACTGGAAGATTACAGTGATATAGCTACTCCATTCGAAAGAACGAAAATCGTATTGTCGGAGATGCTCCATGAAGCGGGAGTCAGAGTTTTTCTGCAGACTCAAATAACGGATGTAACTGCGGATAACGGAAAAATAAAAAGTGTGGAAGCAATATCGCAGGCTCAGAAGTACTCTTTCAGTGCATTGTCGTACGTTGATGCGACAGGAGACGGAAATCTTTCCGCACTTGCGGGATGTGAAATCGAGATAGGACGCGATGGTGACAGATTGGTTCAGCCAGCTTCGATAATGTTTACAATCGGCGGAATCAGTCCCGATGACGGCCTTTGCTGCTGTCACGAGGAGGACTACAGAATGCTGTCGAGCGGTGAGGAATATTTGTCTCTTTGCCATGAAGCATGCAAAACAGGCGAGCTTCCTCCGTCGGTAAATATCGTAAGATTGTATGACATAGGCCGTGTCGGTGAGAGAATGGTCAATGCAACACAGTATAATCATATTAATCCGCTTAATCCCGAAAACATTTCCGATGCCGAGTTCGAGCTGCGCCGTCAGGTTGTGATGATAATGAAATTCCTGAGAGCTCATGTGCCGGGATTCGAAAATATATATGTTACAGGAAGTGCGTCCACTTTGGGAGTTCGTGAATCAAGACGCGTAATCGGTGATTACGTACTGACAGGTGAGGACCTGATAAACGGAAGAAAGTTTGATGATGCCATAGCTCATGATGCCAATTTCTGTATCGACATACACAATCCCGACGGAGCGGGTCAATCCGAAACAGACGGCTGTCCTCATCTCGCGCAGGATTATGATATTCCGTACAGATGCCTTACTCCGCGCGGATTCGACAATCTTCTTACTGCGGGACGCTGTATATCGGGTACACACCGTGCTCATGCGTCATACAGAGTTATGCGCATCTGTATGGCAACAGGTAATGCGGCAGGCTTGGCTGCGGCTGAAACGTGCCGCACAGGGGACAGCCGCAAGGTAGATCTCGCATCGATTCAGAAAAAACTGAATATAAAGCCGGACAATCAGTAAATTTAGGAAGCCTCTGATTTAAGGTTATTTTTGCGATAAAAGTTCCTATATTTCAGTCTTTTATCGCAAAAATCCGATTTATTCAGAGTATCCTTAGATGAAAAAACACCGATTATGCTGTATATACATAGCATTTATCGGTGCTTTTTTAATATTATTATTAATCAGTTGACGAATTCGAATTCTATATCTCCGATTCTTACCATATCACCGTCGGTACAGCCTGCCTCTCTGAGTCTGTCGATAAGGCCCGATTTCGAGAGCGAACGCTCGAAATACATCAGTGATTCACGGTCCGTAAAGTTAACTCTGTCAACCAAAGCCTCGACCCATCTTCCCTCGAGATTGAAGTATGCGTCGTCCGTACGGAATATCCTTACGTCTTCTACACCTTCGACATTGACTGCTTCTTCTTCGGGAATAACCTCATCTTCATAAACGGTTATCGGAGGAAGCTCTTTCAGCATGGCGGCCGTTTTATCAACGAGATTTTTTAATCCCTCTTTCTGAAAAGCCGAAATATATACTACTTCATAGCCTTTTTCACGACAGTGCTTCTCGAGCTCGGCACATTCCTCGCTGATTTCGGGAATCATCGGGAATTCATCCTCACCGTTCACGAGAAGATCGGCTTTGTTGGCTGCAATAAGTCTCGGGCGAGCGGCAAGCTCATGAGAGAATTTTTCAAGCTCGGATGATATTGTTTCGAAATCTTCTACGGGTGTGCGTCCTTCCTGACCGGAGATGTCGACTACTTGAATGAGCATACGGCATCTTTCGATGTGGCGAAGGAAATTATGACCGAGACCCGCGCCTTCGGAAGCTCCTTCGATTAAACCGGGAATATCAGCCATAACAAATCCGGATTCACCGCCCGTTGAAACCACACCGAGGTTAGGTTCCAGAGTGGTGAAGTGATAATCGGCGATTTTCGGACGAGCGGAGGACAATGCCGCAAGAAGAGAGGATTTGCCCGCGGACGGGAGACCCGCGAGACCAACGTCGGCAATCATCTTTAATTCAAGAATAACTTCTTTTTCTTCACCGGGAAGCCCCGCTTTGGCAAAACGGGGAATCTGTCTTGTAGGTGTGGCAAAATGACGATTACCCCATCCGCCTCTTCCGCCGTGACAGAGAATATAGTCTTCGTCACCTGACATATCGTGAATTATGCGTTCTGTGTCGGCTTCTTTAATCAAAGTTCCGCGAGGCACGAGAATTACAGTGTCCTCGCCGTTCGCGCCGTGGAATTTCGCACCGCTTCCGTCACCGCCGTTTTGAGCGATGAATTTACGTTTGTATCTGAATGCGAGCAGGGTGTTGGAGCCTTCGTCGATTCGGAAAATAATATTGCCGCCGTTACCGCCGTCACCGCCGTCGGGACCGCCCTTTGCGACGTATTTTTCGCGTCTGAACGATACAACACCGTTGCCGCCGTTGCCTGCTTTTGTGTAAATTTTAATTTTATCTATAAACATAATCGATTATATCAATTTCCTGTTATTTTGTATCGTGTGGTCGGTAAGTCAGTCGGCAAACATTTCCTTTGCCAGGTCACCGAGTATCTTAATACCGCGTATTATGTCCTCATCCGAGGGAGTGGAATAATTCAGTCTGAACGAGTCTGACGGAGCTTCGGTGTCGCAGTTGAACGCGGTTCCGGGAACAACGGCAACCTTTCTTTCCAATGCTTTTTTTACGAATTCGGATGAGTCGGTATTGTTCGGCAAAGTGCACCAGATGAACAAGCCGCCTTCGGGACGAGTGTACTTTACACACTTCGGCATATTCTTATCAAGCTCGGAAAGCATGAGTCCGCATTTAGCTCTGTAAAGCTTCTTTATTTCGTTGATATGTTCGTCGAGATTGCGTTCCGTCATATATCTGTGGCAAAGCATTTGGAACATGATGTTGGTATGGACATCTTCAACCTGCTTTGCGACAACCATCTTCGAGACAACTTCCTTCGGACCGCAAATAAATCCTATTCTCATGCCCGCCGAAAGAATCTTCGAGAATGATGAACAGTAAACAACGAGTCCTTCGGTGTCAAATGATTTATAATTCGGAACTTCCTCTCCGGCGAAACGGAGCTCACCGTACGGATTGTCCTCGAGAATGAGCACTCCGTACTTTTTCGCGAGTTCGTAAACCTTCTTGCGGTTCTCGAGTGTGGATGTGATTCCGGCGGGATTCTGGAAATTCGGAATGAGATACAGCAGCTTTACGTTTTTCGTTTCCTCGAGTACCTTCTCGAGCTCATCCGTGTCAATACCGTCATCCTTTAACGGAACTCCCACGGTTTTCGCGCCGTTTGAGCGGAATGCATTAAGCGCTCCTATAAACGACGGGTTTTCGCAAACGACAACATCACCTTCGTTGCACATTGCCTTGCAAAGCAGCTCGATACCCTGCTGACCGCCGGATGTGATAATAAGCTCGTCATTGTCGGTGCCTATATTGAATTTATTCTTTATTCTCTCGGCAACAGCTTTTCTAAGCGGGGGATAACCCTCGGTAATGCTGTACTGAAGAGCAGCCGTAGCATTGTTCTGATATATGTCCGCGGTAAGCTCGGCCATATCCTTTACGGGAAAAGACAGCGGGGAAGGATTGCCGGCAGCAAAGCTGATTATGGTAGGATCCGTAAGAGACTTGAAGATTTCGCGGATTGCCGACGGCTTAAGGGACGCAAGCTTGTTTGAAATTTTATATTCCATAGTATAAACTCCTGTTATCGCTATAACTGATTCATTCTTAATAAAAAATATTTTACCACATAAAATGCGAAAATACAATAGAAATAATAAGAAGATAAAGGAAAAGTTTTTGAAAATATGCGGCATAACTCTTGATAAATCGAAAGGAATTTGATATACTTAATGTGTCTTTGATTTACGGATAACTTATTCGGATAAGGAAAGAGAAATAGACTGATGGACGTTAAAATTTCGGATCTTTTGAAGATGCAGTATGATCTTGCGGTTGAGAAAGGCTGGATGGAGGACAGAACTCCTGAAAAAGCACCCCTTTCGATTCTGTGGAGTATCGACGAACTCGGTGAAGCGATTGCAATAATAAAGAAAAAAGGCTCTGAGGGGATTATGGAAAATGATGCTGTCAGAGCACACTTTGTAGAGGAAATCGCAGACACATTCATGTATCTCTTGGATATGATGAATGCTTATAAGATAACCGCGGATGAGTTTTCCGATGCTTTTATAAAGAAATTCGAAAAAAATATGGGCAGGCAGTGGAGCGAAAATAAAATTATGTATGAAGAAAGCAAGATAAAATTAATTATATTCGATATGGAAGGTACTATAGTTCACGAGAGTACTGCCGTGAAATCGGCAGACAGACTTATCGAAACTCTCTCGAGAACCGATATTAAGCTTGTACTTCTGTCCGATTTCGAACCCGACAAGGTTAAAACGATACTTGCGGATAACGGTCTTGATTCCGGAGCATTTCACTCTATCGTAAAGTCACAGCATTACGGTGAAGCTTTCGGCGGCATACTTAACGAGTTCGGCGTAAAAGCGAATGAAACGATAGTGTGCACGGGTTCCAATGTAGCACTTAAAATAGCACAGAGACTCGGAATGGTACCGTGTGCGGTGAAAGGCCGTTTCGGCAAAGAGATGTATATGAAATCGGGAGCACAATATGTACTCGACGATATTATCGAAATCGAAAAAATTCTATAAACATAAATTCAGTAAGGACAGACAACGATTATGGAAACATTTACAAATCAGGACAAAAGAACCTGCTATTGCGGTACTTTAACATCCGCCGATATAGGCAAGAAGGTATCGGTAGCGGGTTGGGCTCAAAGAACACGTGACCTCGGCAGCCTTATTTTCATCGATCTCAGAGACAGAACGGGTATTGTTCAGCTTGCGTTTGATGACAAGACAAGCCGTGATGTATTCGATAAGGCTTTCGGTGTGAGAGCCGAATATGTTCTTACAGCTCAGGGTGTCGTTCGTTCCAGAGGAGAGGGTGCGATAAACAAGAACCTTCCCACGGGAGAAATCGAAATTTACGTTGAAAGCATGAAGATACTTTCCGCGGCACAGACGCCTCCGTTTGAAATCAACGATAACAATAATGTCCGTGACGAAACAGCTCTGAAGTACAGATATCTCGATTTGAGACGTCCCACTCTCCAGAAAAATATTCTTATGCGCCACGAAATCGCACGCGTTACAAGAGAATATTATTACGAGAACGGATTCATAGAAATCGAAACTCCTATGATGATTAAGCCCACACCCGAAGGCGCAAGAGACTACCTTGTTCCTTCGAGAATTCATAAGGGCAGCTTCTACGCACTCCCGCAGTCACCTCAGATTTACAAACAGCTTCTCATGCTTGCGGGATTCGACAGATATATTCAGCTTGCGAGATGTTTCCGTGATGAGGACTTGAGAGCAGACCGTCAGCCTGAGTTTACTCAGATAGACCTTGAAATGTCTTTCGTCGATGAAGAAGATATCATGTCGATGAATGAAGGATATGTCGCACGCCTCTTTAAAGAAATACTCGGTGTTGATATACCTCTTCCGCTTCCCAGACTTACATACAAGGAAGCTATGGAGCGCTACGGTTCCGATAAACCCGATACACGTTACGGTATGGAGATACAGGATATTTCCGAACTTGTGAAAAACAGCGGATTCTCCGTATTCTCAGGTGCGGTACAGGCTGGCGGAAGCGTAAGAGCGATTGTGGCTAAGAACGCCGCTAATGTATATACACGCAAAGAGATAGACAAGCTTACGGCACACGCAAAGGGAATCGGCGCCAAGGGCTTGGCATATATCAGATTTGTCGAGGATGTACCGAACTGTTCGTTCTCGAAGTTTATGGCTGAAGGTGAACTTGAGGCTATAATGGCGAAAATCGGATGCGAGAAAGGCGATGTTGCTCTTATCGTCGCAGATAAGGACAGCGTAACACTTCCGACTCTCGGCGCTCTCAGACAGATGATGGCAAAACAGCTCGGCATCATTCCCAATCAGTACAATTTCCTTTGGATAACGGAATTCCCGTTCTTTGAGTGGGACGAGGAAAGCGGAACATGGCTTGCTATGCACCATCCTTTCACGATGCCGCTTGACGAATGCCTTGAGTACATAGATACGGATCCCGGTAAGGTAAGAGCTAAGTGTTATGATCTCGTTTTGAACGGAATTGAAATTTCGTCCGGTTCAATCAGAATCACAGACCCCGAACTGCAGCAGCATATGTTCCGCAGACTCGGCCTTACGGAAGAAGAAATCGACAGAAAATTCGGATTCCTTGTAGATGCATATAAATACGGTGCACCGCCGCACGGAGGTGCCGCACTCGGACTTGACAGACTCGCAATGCTTATGACCGGCAGCGACACACTCAGAGATGTTGTTGCGTTCCCGAAGGTACAGAATGCTTCCGAACTCTTGTCAAAGTGTCCTGCTCCCGCCGATCCGAAGGCTCTCGAGGAACTCGGAATTACGGTTGTAAGTACCGATGAAGAAGAATAAATCGGAGGCAGATAATGGAAACAATTAAGTTATGGAACAGTGTACCCGGAAAATGCGTTGAAGAACCGGTTTTGGAATATTATCCGACAGCGAACAAAAAGACTACGGCAACTGCGGTTATCCTTCCCGGAGGAGCGTACTGCTTCAGAGCATCCGACCATGAGGGAAAATCTTATGCCGAATTTCTGAATTCATTGGGAATGGATGCTTTTGTATGCGAATATCGTGTCGCACCGAATCATCATTTTCCTCTTCCTCTGTTGGATTCCAGAAGAGCAATACGTTACATAAGAGCTAATTCCGAAAAATTCGGTGTTGATCCGCAGAGAATAGCGGTAATGGGTTCTTCCGCCGGAGGACACTTGGCAGCACTCACCTCGACATATACCAAGAAAATAGATTTCGAAGACGTTGACGATATCGATAAAATTTCTCCGCTGCCCAATGCTACGATATTGTGTTATCCTGTTATCCATAAGCCTGATGAGACGGATGTAGCTCATGTCGGCAGCTATGAAAATCTGTGCGGAGAGGGTGTAACGGATTACGCAGAATATTCACCCGATCTTTTGGTGAATGACAGCACTCCGACTGCGTTTATATGGCATACATCTGAGGACGGCGGAGTTAATGTTATTAACAGCTATCTTTATGCCGCCGCACTGAGACGTCATGGTATTCACCATGAGCTGCATGTATTCCCAGACGGTCCTCACGGACTCGGCTTGGCACCGGATGCTCCGCATGTAGCACAGTGGACAGTACTTCTCAAGAATTGGCTCGGATATATAGGCTGGCTTGCCTGAGATATTATAGATTAATTACAGAAAAAGCTGTATAATACAGCTTTTTCGAATAATGTAAAGTTAGACACTGCTAACTATATGATTGCTGCGGCAACTTAAGGATACTCTGAATAAATCGGATTTTTGTGATAAAAGGCTGAAATATATGGACTTTTATCGCAAAAATAACCTTAAACTCAGAGGCTTTCTAAATATAAGGAGGTATATAATGAGTTTTCTCGCGTCTGTAATGAAATGCGGCATTAAGCTGTCGGGAATGAAAAAAATGTTCGGTAAGCCCGAAGAGGAGCTGTTGAAAATCATCGATAAAATGAATAAAAATCGTGGCTTTTACATGCCTTCGGATAAAAAGTTTGTTTATGATAAGCGAATGGTTTTCGATAAATATCCTTGCCTTGTAGTCCAAAACGAAGAAAAACGTTCACAGCGTGCCATTCTGTTCTTCTTCGGAGGCGGAATGATGATAGGCTCCGACAAAGGTGATATAGGAGTATTGAAAAAATTATGCAGGGAAACAGGCTGTGACGTGTGGTTCCCGGCATATCCGCTGTGTACCGAGCATTGCATTACCGAAACATACGCAATGTCCTACGAGTGCTACAGACAAATGATTTCGTTATACGGCGGTGGCAATGTCAGTACCTGTGGATTCTCATCGGGCGGTGCGTTGGCACTCGGAATAGCCGAACACAATAACGTACAAGCAAACCCACTGCCTCAGCCGAGACATATTGTTGCGATTTCTCCCGGAGAGTGCCCGTGGAACGATGAAGAAAAAGCACGTATGAAGGCACTTAACGTAAGTGATATCGGTATTGATTACGCTTTTATGGCATCGGTTGAAAAGTTTATGCGTCATGGCGAAAAGGATGTTCCTTATTATATGCTTTCGGGTTCGCGCGGTGATTTAAGCGGTGTAAACGACATTACATTCATCTATAGTAAGGATGAGGTGCTTTACGGTGCGCTTCCCGATTTCGAGAAGGCTTGCAAACGTGCGAATGTGCCGTACAAAGTTGTTGCCCGTCCGAAAATGTTCCACTGTTATTGTATGTTTACTTACTTTAAAGAAGCGAAAGAAGATTTCGAGAAAATTGTGTTGATATTGAAAAAATAAACATCATGTGTCAAAAGGCCTGTGAGTACGGAACTTACACAGTGGTGACAGAATTGTTTATTGATATTAATTTACATTATAAATACGGAGGAGAAAAATGAAAGCCGATTACAAAAACTGGGTTCCAAAAGGAATGATTTGGGCTCTGCTCGCAGCAACGATTTTAACCTTAGGTATATTTACGGTATTCGGAGTTTTCGGATGCGGTGTACATGGTACGGCACGAACGGTAATAGGAATAATATCCTTCATTGCCTTTGCTGCGTGTGCGAAATACACTGAATGGAGTATTCATGCTTACATGACCTTCTCATATGACGGTGAAAGAAAGCTGTCGAAGCAAATCATAGACGGAACCGCAAGATATATTACCATACCGGACGGCGGCATAGGACTTGATGTAGGCTGCGGCAGCGGTGCATTGACGAATGCGTGTGCTAAGAGAAATCCCAAAGCGAAAATGCTCGGTATAGACCGTTGGGGCAAGGAATACGCATCGTTCAGTTTGCCTCTTTGTCAGAGCAATTCTGCTGCGGAAGGTGTGAACAACACATCATTTCAAAAGGGTGATGCAACGAAATTGGATTTTGCGGATGAAACCTTCGATGCCGTGACCAGTAACTATGTGTATCACAATATAACGGGTGTCAATAAGCAGCAGCTTTTACTTGAAACCTTGCGTGTTCTGAAAAAAGGCGGTACCTTCGCTATTCACGACCTGATGTCTCAGTCACGGTACGGTGATATGCAAGTATTTGTGAAACAGCTTAAAGAGCAGGGATATGAAAAGGTCGAGCTGATTGACACCACCAACGGAATGTTTATGACACAAAAAGAAGCGAAGAGGATGATGCTGTCGGGTTCTAAATTGCTTGTGGGAAAGAAATAATGCCGATTATACCGGATTATATCGGTAAATCGAAGCGAAGTACGGACGGCATAGAACATTTCCGTGATTTATTGCCCCGTACAATACACGTTTTTCCTTGACAAAATCAGTATATAATGGTATATTATATGCGTAAAGAATATTTAAGGAGAACAGCTATGAAATATGCTACACTCGCGGGACTTGATGTATCACGTGTCGCTCAAGGCTGTATGAGAATCGGCGGACTTACTCCCGCTCAAATCGATGAGGTTATAAAAACCGACCTCGAATGCGGAATAAATTACTTCGATCACGCCGACATATACGGCGGAGGCATATGCGAAGAAAAGTTCGGAAATTTCCTTTGTGCGAATCCGTCAATCAGAGAGAAAATATTTATTCAGACAAAATGCGGAATCAAACCCGGTTCATATGATTTCGATAAAGAGTATATCATATCATGCGTCGAGAAAAGCCTGAAGAGATTAAAAGTCGAATACATAGATTTTCTTCTTCTTCATCGCCCCGATACATTGTGCGAGCCCGAAAAGGTTGCCGAAGCATTCAATATACTTTATGACAGCGGTAAGGTAAGAAATTTCGGTGTTTCCAACCACAATCCTTATCAGATAGAACTGCTTAATAAATATCTTGAACCCGAAAGACGCATTCTTGTCAATCAGCTTCAGTTCAGTATAACGAACACAACGATGATTGACTGCGGATTGAATGTCAATATGGAAAAAGACGCCGCGATTAACCGTGACGGCATGGTTCTCGATTACTGCAGGCTTAACGGTATTACAATACAGCCGTGGTCACCATTCCAGTTCGGATTCTTCGGCGGTACGTTTATCGGCAATCCGAATTACGCCGAATTAAATAAGAAGCTTGAAGAAATCGGTGAAAAGTACGGTACGAATTCAACCGGAATGGCTATCGCATGGATACTTCGTCACCCCGCCAAAATGCAGCCTGTTGTCGGCACCGTAAATCCCGAGAGAATCAAAATAATCGGCAGTGCAGCAGATATAACGATTACTCATGATGAGTGGTATGAGCTGTACCGTGCGTCCGGTAAAACTCTTCCGTAAATTAACAGACAAAAAGAAGCTGTGATAAGTCCGGCCGTAAAATTAAACCTTGGTAATGCCGCGGCATGAAAACGCCGAAGCATCCGCCGAGGTTTTTTGCGTTAAAATCGATGTGATTCCGCTGCAGTGATAAATAGATTGAATTTTTTTGAAAAAAGTATTGACAAAAGTCAGTATGATATGATATAATAACGATGTTGCACAGGGGTATAGCTCAGTTGGTAGAGCAGTGGTCTCCAAAACCACGTGTCCTGAGTTCGAGTCTTAGTGCCCCTGTTGAAAAGGTATCTTTAATGAGATACCTTTTATTTTTTTTGATTTGACAAACACGGTTGTCGACAATCGTATTTATCTGAAAACGGTAAAAATATAGATTTTATATTGTCAAAAATAACCATTGACAAATTACATGAGAAAATGTAAAATTACAAAGTTGTGCGTGAGCATATATTTTAGGCTTGCACAATATACTTTAAGGTGCATTCGTGCTAAAACGGTTGTACCTTAATATAATCAGCTTAATCAAAAGAGAGGATTTGAAATGGAAAATGTCTTCGCAAAGATTGTTCTGTTACTATTCATCGTTTTATTGTATGTGTTTGAAGGTCTGAGCCTTTACACTATAGCTAAGCGGCGCGGAATTCGACACTATGGTTTTGCTTGGGTGCCGATCGGCAGCAGCTGGGTACTCGGCGCTATCGGAGATCAGTATTATACCTCAAACAGAGGCAGAAAGTCATATCTGCGCCGCTTTGCCTTAGTCTGCACCTGTGTTTCGGCAATTTTAAATTGCGTTTTTCTTGTTGAGAATGCACGGGTATTTGCTTCTTTCTTAAGTTCACTGTCCGGTTATGAGTATATATTGAGCCAAGAATCGCTGCTCTATGCATTCGGTCAGGCAACGGATGTTCTGACAAGATTGTTTGTACTGCGTACTTTGTGGAGATTGATTAATATTGCGCTTCTTGTAATAACTTATGTTGGTTTGTATCGCATTTATTCTTCAAGCAAACCGAAATACGCAAAGTTGTTTCTGGTGCTTTCGATTATCTTCTGCTTTACGATTCCGTTCTTCCTTTTCGCTTGCCGTAAGAGCGATGCTCCCCTTGAATCAGCAGAAGACTCGATTAATGTCCAATCATCTATGCGTGCCTGAAAAAGCGTAAATCATCGGAATAAACAGTAAATTTAAAATACGAAAGGAAGTAAAATTATGCTAAACAGAATAAAAAAAATCACGGCAATTGTGTGTGCGGCTGTAATAGTAATGTTGGCATTTCCCGTAAACATAACCGCCGACAGTGTATCACCGAATAACTGGATGAGCGGAATAGCGGATGATACTTTACTCAATAATATCACCATTCCCGGAACTCACGATTCGGGTACTAAAAATATAGCTGCGAAGTGGACTCAAATTAAAGAGAAAATCTTAAAGCCCTGGGCTGTAACGCAGGATGAGGATATCAGAGGACAGCTTGACAACGGAATCCGACTT
The DNA here is from genome assembly GCA_963642885.1 of bacterium. Lineage (GTDB taxonomy): Bacteria > Bacillota > Clostridia > Oscillospirales > CAG-272 > UMGS1696. Next base: position 24,368 of record CAVIJI010000017.1, on the reverse strand, counting down.
TTGGACATTCGTATCAGTCTGAATCATGATGAACCTGGTGTTTATCATGGTAGTGGCTTTTGGTCGTGCTTCTGCAATATGACTCCCCGTGAGGCTATAGAATCGGTTTATGAATTTCTTCAGGATAACCCGAGTGAAACCGTCATTGTTACACTGAAAAACGAGGATGGTAAAACAATGTCAAGTACATATCGTTCCGCTATGGAAGAGTGGTTTGACTTTATGAGAGAAAATCCGTCGATTTTTTACACGGAAGACAGAATTCCCACACTCGGAGAGGTACGCGGAAAAATTGTAATCTATAATCGTTTCTATGAGTGTGCTTTGGATATCGGTATCCACTATAAGAATCGATCCACAGTAGAAGATAGCTACGAAACCACAACAGATAACAAAATCTCCTGTATTGAAGCATCACTTGTTAATATCGAGAATGGTGTGAACGATCCGAGTAAGATTACCGTTACATATACCTCGACTAATCCGATTACGAATTTTTCGTGCCTTTCCAAATACGAAAGTTATTCTTGGTATGAATTGTTGTTGAATTGTGATGAGATAGCCGGTGTTGCCGCCGAGCATTTGGGAGATTGCAAAATAAGAATAAGCAGTAGTGAAATCAACAATTATCTGATGAACAGAAATTTGGACAAAGCCGATTGTTACGGTTGGTTCTATATGGATTTTCCGTCATCTTCATTGATTGAGAAGATTTATAATGTCAATTTCCAATGAACTAACTCAAGAAGCCGACTTATTAAGAGTATCCTTAGAAATATTCCCGTAATATAATTATCAAGGCTCCGATACCGTTAAGTATCGGAGCCTTGAATTTTGTTTGCGTATTCTGTTATATAATCAACACGCTTTGCGGTATATAATTATTTTTCGTTCAATGAGGTTGTGGCATGAACGACGATTGTTTTATCGTAGCAGGCAAACATATCATCGACCTTTTTCTTTTCGAGCTTTTTCGTGAAAATGCTGACGAGCGGAACAACAATCAAACCGCAGACCATTGCCAAGACTCCCGCGTTAATAGGAGATGAGAAGAACGGGATAATAAATACTTTTCCCGTGAAGGTGCATATCATGTTTGCAACCATGGTTCCGACGCCGCATATGAAGCTGCACCATACGGAGACTTTTGTAACCCATTTGAAGTACAGGCTGTACAGAAACGGAGCGAGAAAAGCTCCGGCAAGCGCACCCCATGATATACCCATGAGCTGAGCTATGAATGTTACATTGGATTTCATCTGGATTATTGCTATTGCGGCGGAAACCGCGATGAAGAAAACAATAAGGATTCTTATAAGATTCATTTGTGATTTCTGCTCAAGCTTTTTGCCGTGCTTTTCTCTGATCGGTACTATCATGTCAAGTGTAAGGGTTGACGATGATGTAAGCACCAGTGATGATAAAGTAGACATTGAAGCCGATAATACAAGCATGATAACAACGGCTACGATTACATCGGGCAATGTTTCGAGCATTGACGGTATTATACTGTCATATATCGGTGTTCCGGAAGCACTGAAGGATATTTTATCGGAGTACAGACGTCCGAAGCCGCCCATGAAGTAGCATCCGCCTGATACGACAAATGCGAATAATGTTGATATGAGCGTTCCCTTTGAAACAGCGGATTCGCTTTTGATGGCGTAAAATTTACCTACCATTTGAGGAAGACCCCATGTACCGAGAGAAGTCAGTATTACGACTCCGAAGAGTGCAAGAGGTTCGGGACCGAAGAATGACGTGAATGCGCCGTTTAATGAAGGATTGCTTTCGGCGGTGATTTGAGAGAGTGTGCTGAGAGCTTCGGTGAATCCGCCGTTCTGCTTCAGTACGGCGGCGATTACGATTACGATACCGCCGAGCATAATTATTCCCTGAATAAAATCATTAACGGCAGTTGCCATGTATCCGCCGGCGATAACATATATACCGGTAAATACACTCATTATAATTACACACCACATGTAATCGATATGAAATGCGGATTCAAACAAACGCGAAAGACCGTTGTAAAGCGAAGCCGTGTAGGGAATAAGAAAAACAAAAACTATAACGGATGCGGCTATTTTCATTGAAGGAGAGGCAAATCTTCTGGAGAAAAACTCGGGCATTGTCGACGCCGAGAGGTGCTGTGTCATCAGACGTGTTCTTCTGCCGAGTATAACCCATGCGAGAAGAGAACCTATGAGCGCGTTTCCGATACCTATCCATGTTGAAGATACGCCGTATTTCCAACCGAATTGTCCCGCGTATCCGATAAATATAACGGCAGAGAAGTACGAGGTTCCGTATGCGAAAGCGGTGAGCCAGGGACCGACATTACGTCCGCCGAGTACAAAGCTGTGAACACTGTCGTTTTTCTTTTTGCATAAAAATCCGACTGTAATCATTATCGCGAAGAATACTACCAAGAAAAGAATTTTAATAAACATTTTAACATCCGATCCGCTGTACATACAGCTTTATTTATAGATTTACATATTGATAAAGAGAAGCGTGTATAAAGATAATATATTTGAACCACCTGCCTTGTGTCAATTCGGGATTAGTTTTGTAGGTATAAAAAAACCGCACAGAACGTGATTCCGTGCGGTAAATACAAACAATTTTTTTCGCAACACAAATCACTATTACCTTCTATCCGCGGTAATAGTAATAATAGCAGTATGTGTTAACGAAATTAAGCATTGTCGTAATCCTTCATTTGAAATTTTCATAGATTATATCACGATAGTGATAGCTTGTCAATACCTTTCGGCAAATATTTTGCGAAATACCGCGAATTTATCATTATGGAATTATTCCGCAAGAATAAGCAGTGTCGTATATGCGTCTATAGAATCGGGAAGTGCGGTATCCTCCCAGATATGGCCTTCCGTGATGATTTTGACGGAGTGCACTTTTTTTCCGTCGAGATTTACGGAAAGCGGTCGAGCGGTATCGGTCGGATTGGCAAGCATTACCGCGCCCGAACCGTCATCATCGATTGCCGCACAGACGTAGCATTCGCCGTCTGTTGTACATTCGGTACGCACTGCGTTTTTGCGCTTGTAAAGCTCGTTGAAAGCCATAAACGCATAATAAGCGGGAAGCGGCTCACGTGTCATAGGATTGAATAAGCCGCCGTAGACAGAAGTTCCGAAACGTGCGTCATAGAACATAGCACTGTCGAGAGAAGAATTCTGCATTGCAAGGAGCATTCCGGCTGTATTCGCCGCATGACGGAGGGTACCGCGCTGGTGAGGTTCGCAGTTCCACTCATTGCAGGTGTGCTCTACATTTGCATATCCCGCATCGTCGAGCTTTTTTCGAGCGTAGGCGGCATATTGCATGGTGTCTTGAATGCTGCCGTAGCTGTGCCATGAGAAAAAGTCCATCGGAGAGCCGTGCTCGCGGATGTATGCAAGAAAATCATCGAAGAAGTCGAGAAAATACTGTGTTCTCGGAGAACAAGCGGCATCGGGACTTGCTTCCTTTTCGAGAATTCCGTAAAAGCCGCAGCTTGCGAATCCGCCTATTTTCAATTCGGGGAAGCAGGCTTTCAGATGCTTGGCGGCAACATCGTAGAGATTAAAAAATTCTTCTTCCGTTCCCCACCACATTTGATTTTCCGCAAGGTCGGGTGAGTTATCGGGTTCGTTCCAGATTTCCCAATAGCGTATACCCATATGATAGCCTTCCGCCCATCCCTCATTATAGTGACGGATTATACCCTCGCAGATTCTCGCCCATTGGTTCGGATCGGCAGGCGGCATCAGACGGTATTGCTTGATATGGATGTAGTTTTCTATCGATACACCGAGACGGAAAAACGGTTCCACTCCTGCCTCGGTCAGTGCGACAAGCAGTTTGTCCGTGAATGCAAAATCGTATGATGCGGGATCGGACGCATCCGCGGAGAAGTCGCGGAAAATGTTCGGAATATCCACAAAAACGTTGCCGCTGAACATACCGCCGACATCGTGCAGTCGTGAAAACGGTATTCCGGCTTCGGTGAGATAATGGAACATGTTAAAATACATACCCGCGAAAGGCGGTTGTCCGACACCGTGCATAGGCTTGACAGCACCGATTCTGTCGGACCACTTTACGGAAATACTTGTCATAATTTTTTCCTCCGAATCATATCATTGTATAGTTATTCATTTTTGAATTTTTATTCAATCCACTTTTTCAGCAGCTCGGCATCCCTGTAGAACTGTTCAACCGAATCATCCTTCACGAATTCAAGCAGAAGATGACATGTATCTTCACGGTTCGAGATTATATCGATATATTTTCTCCAGATTGCTTCACCGTATACGAGAGGGTATCTGTGAGAAGAATCCCATGTAAACACATGTACATTTGACAAGTACGGCAGTACGGACTTCAATGCGGATATGTTATATTCTTCATCCCTGAATTGATTTGGCTGCCAGTACGTACGGAAGTTATCTCTTTCGACATCGTTAATCAATCTGAGCGCACTATCAACACTATCAGTGAGTGTCCCGCCGTGGAATTCTGTCGAAACGGTCATTCCGTATTTGCATACTTTATCGCATAGCCGCTGTATACATCCGACAACATTTTCGCGGTAATGCTCGTCGGCTTCCGAAGAAGAACGTGTTCCCGCCCAGACTCTGATATTCGGTGCATTTAACGCCAATGCGGTCGAACTGTTTATATCATCATCCTTCTCACATCTGAAGTATGAGCCGAATGAGGCAATGTAAAATCTTTTATCGGCAGACAGACTTACTGCATCGGATATCGAGTCGGCGAGCTTTGTCGTGTCATCTTTATTCGGGTTTTCCTTTACGGGTATATGTATGTCGCCGCCCCATTCGATTGCCGCAAGCTCCGATTTGTGCATCAGCGATGCGACAGCGGCTCTGTCGAGAGCTCTGAATGTAACCGAAACAAGACCGGGTATAAGCATCGGACACCTCCTTGATCTACGTCATGATACGTTTGATTAATAGAATAATAGCACATCATTATCGTATTGTCAATGAAGCAGGTGAATAACTCATAAATAAAATAATTGTTAAATTTGAGAGTCGCCGAAAAAATCGGTTGAAATTTCCGCCATGATGTAATATAATAATACGGCGTTTCGTTTGAAACGTTCACTGAAACGAAGAAAGACGGTGATATGATGATAAAAAACGAATTACCAGAAACCGAGCTGAGACTGTCGGATTTTTATTACGATCTCCCGAAGTCAATGATAGCTCAAACGCCAATCGAGCCTCGTGATGCTTCACGACTCATGCTCCTTGATAAAAAAAGCGGTGAAATCGAGCACAGAATTTTCAGAAATATCATCGACTACATAAATCCCGAGGATGTACTTGTAATAAACGATACGAGAGTCATACCGGCAAGAATAATCGGACACAGAAAATATCGATACGATAGTGATATCGGAAAGACCGTTGAAACCGATTCAACAGGTCCTGTTGAGTTGCTTCTTCTTAAACAGAGGGAGAATGACGTATGGGAAACACTCGCAGGGCCGGGCAAGAGAGCCAAACCGGGTGATATAATCGATTTCGGAGACGGAATCATGGAGGCTAAAATACTCGATGTCGGAGAGGGAGGCTGCCGCATTGTAAAGTTCGATGTAAAAAAAGAGGCGGACAATGTGTTCGCGGCGCTTGATTTACTCGGAACAATGCCGCTTCCGCCGTATATTAAAGAAAAGCTCGAGGATGCGGAGAGATATCAAACCGTTTATTCGAGAGTTCCCGGCTCCGCTGCCGCTCCTACCGCGGGTTTGCACTTTACTCCCGAGCTGCTTGATAAAATCAAAGAAAAAGGTTGCGCTGTCGTTCCCGTACTTCTTCACGTCGGTCTGGGAACTTTCCGCCCCGTCAAGGAGGATAAAATAGCCGAGCATGAAATGCATTCGGAGTATATACGAGTGACTGAAGAAGCCGCAGATGTGATAAATAAGCGCAAGGCAAACGGCGGAAGAATAATTTCGGTGGGAACAACATCATGTCGTGTTCTCGAATCGGCGGCGGACGACAACGGCATTATACATCCCGTTGATACCGATACGGGAATATTCATCTATCCCGGCTACAGGTTTAAAGCGGTCGATGCACTTATAACAAACTTCCATTTGCCCGAGAGCACATTGCTCATGCTTGTATCCGCTTTTTCCAGCCGTGAGATAATTATGAATGCGTACAAGACCGCTGTTGAGGAAAATTATCGCTTCTTCAGCTTCGGTGACGCGATGTTTATTCGATAAAATGAGCGAAATGATAAAAACTATATCGGTATTAGGACCAACGGCGTCGGGAAAGACATCGCTGGCTATCGAGCTCGCGTCACGTCTGGACGGTGAGATAATTTCATGTGACTCGATGCAGCTGTACAAAGGTATGAATATCGGAACCGCTACACCTGTTGAAAGCGAGATGAAGGGAATAAAGCATCATCTCCTGAATATTATCGAACCGGATGAGGAATTTTCGGCTGCGGATTACGCTTCTCTCGCGTCAGAAGCAATATATGATGTTGCTTCACGCGGGAAAATTCCGATATTGTGCGGCGGAACGGGAATGTACCACGATGCGGTGATGAGAATCGTTTCGTTTTCCGAAGGTAAGCAGGATGAGCTGCTTCGTGAACAACTGTATGAGTACGCGAGAAGCAACGGCAGTAAAGCACTGCATGATAAACTGAGAGAGATAGACCCCGAGAGTGCGGAAGCTATACATCCGAACAACGTAAAACGTGTGGTACGGGCAATCGAGGTTTACGAAACTACGGGAAAAACCAAAACCGAAACCGACAGGGAACAGCTGTCGGGCGAAAAAAGATTCGATGATTGTGCTTTTATTATAGATTTTTCCGACAGACAGCTTCTGTACGACAGAATAAATCTCAGAGTTGACATTATGATGGACGAGGGATTGGAAAAGGAAGCACGCAGCTTGCTTTGTACAGACAGGAAAATCGGCAGAACAGCGGCACAGGCAATAGGCTACAAAGAATTTATGCCTTATTTCAGAGGAGAGAAAAAAATCGGCGAGGTTGTCGATGACATAAAAATCGCAACTCGTCATTACGCAAAGCGTCAGCTTATTTGGTTCAGAAAAGATAATGTTTCTCACAGACTTTTCGCCGACGATAACGGAAACATGAAAAACACGTCGAGTCTTGCCGACGAGGCCGTAGCTTTGTTTCGTGAGGACTGACATTTTTTCGTGTTTTATTATGGTGTCAATAACGTAAAACAGCGTCTTAATGGGTTTTTCGGCGGAAAAACCGGCATTTAATAGGTGGTACTTGAGAGCGATTTTCGAAAGCGAACCGTTTGCCGCCTAAATTTTTGTACATTGGTTTTTTAAGTACCATATTGACACAAACAACTATATGTGCTATAATGCATACCGTAAGCATACAATATATTGTGTTTGGCGGAGTGGCGGCAACACGATATATTGTATTGTTATGTATACGAAAAATATTATAATATGTTTATAAATTACAGCCTGCCTATCGGCGGCAGGAGAAAGGTCGGTACAGCCGAATGAAGATAATTAAACGAAACGGCTCTGAAGCTGAGTTTGATATAACGAAGATCATCTCGGCTGTAAGCAAAGCGAATCTGAATGTTGACGAAAGCTGCCGTATGACTACGGTGCAGATAAAGAGAATTGCCGAAAGCGTTGTATTATCGTGTGAACAGCTCGGCAGAAGTCCCGCGGTCGAAGAAGTGCAGGACATGGTCGAGCATCAGATTATGGCTCACGGTGCTTTTGAAGTTGCTAAGGCTTATATAACATACAGATACACCAGAAATCTTATCAGACAATCGAATACAACGGATGACAAAATTCTTTCGCTTATAGAGTGCAATAACGAAGAGGCAAAGCAGGAAAACTCGAATAAGAATCCCGTAATTAATTCTACTCAGCGTGACTATATGGCAGGTGAGGTGTCGCGCGACATCACTAACCGTATACTGCTTCCGAAGGATATAGTGGAAGCTCACAACGAGGGTATTATTCATTTCCACGACACGGATTATTATGCTCAGCATATGCACAACTGCGACCTTGTTAACCTTGAGGATATGCTCCAAAACGGAACGGTTATTACCGGAACCATGATAGAGAGACCGCACAGCTTTTCCACAGCCTGCAACATAGCCACACAGATAATAGCACAGGTGGCATCGAATCAGTATGGCGGACAGTCTATCTCGCTTACGCATTTGGCTCCTTTTGTCGATGTGTCGCGCAAAAAAATCCGTAATGACGTAATCGAAGAAAATCGTTTGATAGGCAGAGAGCTGACCGAAGACGAACTTAACACAATCGTCGAGAGACGTTTGCGTGTCGAAGTAAGAAAAGGTGTACAGACTATCCAGTATCAGGTGGTTACACTTCTTACCACAAACGGACAGGCTCCGTTTGTCACAGTGTTTATGTATCTCGGCGAGGCGAAGAACGAGCAGGAAAAGAAGGACCTTGCGATAATCATCGAGGAAGTACTCATACAGAGATATCAGGGCGTTAAGAACGAAAAAGGTGTTTGGGTTACACCCGCATTTCCGAAGCTGATTTATGTTCTCGAGGAAGATAATATTCACGAAGATTCAAAGTACTATTATCTGACGAAATTAGCCGCAAAATGTACGGCAAAGCGCATGGTACCGGATTACATTTCCGAAAAGAAAATGCTCGAGCTGAAGATAGATAAAAACGGTGAGGGCCATTGCTACACCTGCATGGGATGCCGCTCGTTCCTGACTCCGTATGTCGATCCGGAGACGAACCTGCCTAAGTATTACGGAAGATTCAACCAGGGTGTTGTCACATTGAATCTCCCCGATATCGCGTTGTCGTCGGGCGGAGATATAGAAAAATTCTGGCAGATATTCGATGAACGTCTTGAATTGTGCCATCGTGCTCTTATGTGCAGACATAACCGTTTGAAGGGCACATTGTCCGATGCCGCACCGATTTTATGGCAGTACGGTGCATGTGCGAGACTGCCTAAGGGTGAACCGATAGATAAGCTGCTTTACGGCGGATATTCGACCATATCACTCGGGTATGCCGGTCTTTACGAATGCGTGAAGTATATGACGGGAAAGAGTCATACCGACCCCACGGCAACTCCTTTTGCTCTCAGCATCATGGAAAAAATGAATGCCGCATGTCGCGGATGGAAGAAAGAACACAATATCGATTTCTCGCTCTACGGCACACCGCTTGAATCCACGACATATAAATTTGCGAAGTGTTTGCAGAAGCGTTTCGGAATCATCGAGGGTATAACGGATAAAGGCTACATTACAAACAGCTACCATGTAAATGTTCGCGAAAACATCGATGCATTCACAAAGCTTAAATTCGAAGCTCAGTTCCAGCATTTGTCTCCCGGCGGAGCTATAAGCTACGTTGAGGTTCCGAATATGCAGGGCAATATCGAAGCCGTACTTCAGGTAATGAAATTTATCTACGATAACATCGTTTACGCCGAGCTCAACACCAAGAGTGATTACTGTCAGGTGTGTGGATATGACGGTGAAATTAAAATCGTAGAAGACGGAGAAAAGCTTGTCTGGGAATGCCCGAATTGCGGAAATCGCGATCAGAATAAGATGAATGTTGCAAGACGTACCTGCGGTTATATAGGAACACAGTTCTGGAACCAGGGAAGAACGCAGGAAATAAAGGACAGAGTACTTCATTTATAATAAACATTGAATTAAGCGAAATTAAGCGAATGTAAAATGAACTACGGAGAAATAAAAAACTGTGATATCGCGAACGGAATCGGAGTCAGAGTGAGTTTATTTGTGTCGGGATGCACTAACCATTGCGAGCACTGCTTTCAGCCGCAGACATGGGATTTCGACTACGGAAAAAAATTCACCCCCGAGGTTGCGGACTATATTTACGAATTGCTTGCACCGGACTATATAAACGGACTTACTCTTTTGGGTGGAGAACCGTTCGAACCGTCCAATCAGTGTGTTCTTCTGCCGTTTACGGCAGGTGTCAGGGAAAGATATCCGAATAAAACGGTTTGGGCTTATTCGGGCTTCACATACGAGGAGTTGACGACGGAAGGATGTTATCCCTGCTGTGATGTGACAAACGAGCTTCTTTCTTTGATAGATATACTTGTAGACGGAAGATTTGTCGAGGCGAAAAAAGATATATCCCTGCGTTTCAGAGGTTCGTCAAATCAGAGAATTATCGATCTCGGAGAAACAAGAAAGGCAAAGAGCATTGTCCTTTGGAATGATAAGTGAGTCCGCATGCGTAATATGATAAAAAATGAGCTTGATGTTTGACGTTGAGCTCATTTTTTTTTTGCGTTTTGTGAACTGTGCATAATCGATATGGCGATATGACACGATAACTACAAAAATAGTTGCAATGAAAACATTTTTTATTTAACGAGCTTTCGTATCCTTGCATATATTCGAATAAATCGTGATTATCAACAAAAACAAAAGTGCGAAAATACTAAAAAATGTAAATAACGATAATTGGAGAAAAACTTATTAAGTATATTAACAAATGGTAATCGTGAAAATGTATATAAATATTGACAATAACATGCAAATATTGTATAATAGTATTATCTTAAATGAGTATTGCTCGACTGAATGTGAATAACTCATTTAACTATTTATTTTCGGAGGATATTATATAATGAAAAAGCGCGGATTATGCTTTTTCATTGCCCTTTTGATGCTTTTGACATCGGTTGCGTGCAGTGAAACAAAAGAAAACTCAGGCAGTGATAAGGAAACCGAAACAACATCGACGGCTTCTGCGGAGGAAACAACGGAAGCTACCGAAACAGAGGAAGAGCTTACCGACTACGAAAAGAGACAGCTCATTCCCGATAACCTGCCCGATGTTAAATTCGACGGACAGGAATACAGAATGCTTGTACCGAGTGTAAACAGAAGTGTTGACTACAGACTTGAAATCGTAGCCGATGAGTTGACAGGCGATGCCTGCAACGATGCTGTTTTCAACCGTAACCTTAAAGTAGAAAACAGATTCGATACCAAGATATTGGCAACCGAAGCGAGTGCACCGTGGGATCAGGTGAAAACCATGGCGACAGCGGGAACAGCGGACTATGATGTAGTTTCGATTTACGACTATAAGGCATATACTCCTCTCAGTGCGAAAGCTGTTCTTAACTGGATGGAGGTACCGAATATCGATACCACACAGGTTTGGTATAACGCACTTGCGAACGACAGTGCGACGATAAATAATCGCCTGTTTGCTATTTGTTCCGACCTTTCCACATCTTCGCTTACACTTTCGTATTCGATATTCTTCAATACAGAGATAATGGAAAGCTACGGATATTCTTCAAGCGTACTTTATGATCTCGTAAAAGAAGGAAAATGGACGTTTGATAAATTCTCGGAAATTGTCAGCGGAATTTACGAGGATAAAAACGGTAACGGTACGAAGGATAAGGATGATTTCTTCGGATTCGCTTATTATATCGAAAATGCGGCCGATGCATGGACGTCCGCGTTTGATCAGCCTATAGTTTCCACAGATAACGATGAGATTCAGGTTGTGCTCATGTGTGACAAATCCGTAGCTATTCTCGAAAAGCTGAATGATTTCCACCAGAACAACCCCGGATATTTCAGATATACATCTGCCGCACAGGAAGAAGAAACATACTTCCTCAACGAGCTTATAGCGATGGCTCCGATGCGTTTCGTATCCGCATACACAACACTCAGAGATATGGAAGCTCAGTATTCGATAATTCCTTATCCGAAGTGGGATGAAGCACAGACAAACTACTATACAAACGCCGATGATAAGTTTACGGTATTTGTAATTCCGCTCAGCTCATACGGCAACAGAGAATTCATCGGTACTGTTTTCGAGGCTCTCTCTGCCGAAAGCTATAAGACAGTATATCCCGAATACTATGATACCGCTCTTAAAGGAAAATATTCATCCGAGGCGGCAACAGCGGAAATGGTCGAAATAATCGTTGCCGGACGTGACTTCGACTTCTCGTTCCAGTTCGGTGAATCATACTTTGCGAGAATGTGCTATCTTATGAGAGATATGCTTCAGAATAACAAGACCGACCTTGCATCTCAGTATAAAACAAAAGAAAAGGTACTGAAAAAATCAATAGAAAATAAGCTGCACGATCTCTATTTCGAAGATTAAAGATTAAAAAAACTCGGCCGGAAGGCCGAGTTTTTTAATATCTCAGCATTTCACCGAAAAGGTGATTTGAAGGTAAATATCGCGGATACGGCGATTTGCGCAAAATATCGAAAAAATATAATTAAATCCATTGACAAATGAAAAGCAAAATGGTATAATGAAAAATCGAACGGGCAAATTATATTATAAGCCTGTCTCTCTACCGTCGATTGATCGAACGACGGTCTGAAGTCCATAGGGAGGTATAAAAACATGGAAAAGATCATTAATTCTTACGAAACCCTCTTTGTAATTGATCCTGATCTGACCGAAGAAGCTATCAAAGCACTTGTTGAAAAGTTTAAGAAGCTTATCGCAGACAACGGTGAAATCGTTGAGGTAAATGAATGGGGTATGCGCAAGCTTGCATATCCGATCAACGACAAGACCGAAGGATATTACACACTGATTACCTTCAAAAGCGAAGGCACACTTCCTGTTGAGCTCGAAAGAATTTTCGGCATCACAGAAGGCATTCTCCGTTCTATCGTGATTCGCCACGAAGAAAAGAAAGCGTCGAAAAAGGCAGAAAAGGCTGAAGCTTAACTGATTCGCCGTCCTTGATTTGAGGTGAAAACATGGCAAATTTTAATTTTAACAAGGTAATCCTCGGAGGACGTCTGACAGCAGATCCCGAACTTAAAACAACACCGTCCGGAATCTCCGTCACGTCGTTTACGGTAGCCGTAAACAGAAGATTCGGGGGAAAAGCAGGCGAGGAAGCACAAGCCGATTTCTTTAATGTTACAGCTTGGCGTCAGACTGCGGAATTCATTACAAGATATTTCAGAAAAGCAAGCTCTATCTGTGTTGTAGGCTCTATACAGACCAGAACATGGACTGACCAGCAGGGTCAGAAGCGTTTCGCTACTGAGATCGTTGCCGATGAAGCATACTTTGTTGATGCTAAAAGCGAGAGTCCGATAGCTGTGCAGCAGGCTTCTGCTATGTACACACAGAATCAGACATCCTCATACATGCCTGAAGGATACGGTGCATATTCCGGAAACCAGAATGTCGGCTTCCAAAATCAGACAGCACCGAAATTTGAAGAAATATCAGATGACGAGGAATTACCGTTCTGAAGTAATTCATTAATTTAACAGGAGGATTTAAGTAAGATGGATACAGAAAAGAATGAAGTTGTTGCCGAAGAGACCGCTTCCGCAGCTACCGAAAGAACAGAAGCTGCTCCTCAGCAGAGATACAACAGACAGAACAGAAACAACAGAAGAAAGAAAGTTTGCATGTTCTGTGCGGAAAATATCGACTACATCGATTATAAGGATACAGTAAGACTCAGAAAGTGCATTGCACCCGAAAGAGGAAAGATTCTTCCCAGAAGAATTTCCGGCACCTGCGCTAAGCATCAGAGACAGCTCACCGTTGCTATCAAGCGTGCCCGTCACGTTGCTCTCCTTCCTTACGTTGCCGACTAAGCGGAGAGAATACACTTTTTTATGCCGCTGATACAGTGCGGTTTCAAAGTTTCTTTGCACTTTGTATGTAAAGAACAAATTCAGTAGATTAAACGAGAATTATCGTTTGTACAGATTGTTTGGAAGAGGTGAAATGAAATGAAAGAGGGAATCCATCCTCAGTATAAAGAAGTGACAATTCGTTGCGCGTGTGGTGAAACAGTAAAGACACGTTCAACAAAGGGCGATGCGAACGGAGAACTCCGTGTTGATATCTGCTCAAAGTGTCATCCTTTCTTTACCGGTAAGCAGAAGTTTGTAGATGCCGGCGGACGTGTTGACAAGTTCAAGAAGCGTCTCGAGCAGAGCGGTAAGTAATTTTTTCGCTCTCCGGTGTTTTTATCCGAATGAATGGTGGACAGGATTTACAAAGCTTCGGCTTTGTTTTCCTGCCCACTTTTTTAATTTATTCGGAGAAAAGCCGTAAAACAAGGAATCACCGCCGAATAGAATGTACGGTAAACAGGTGCTTTCCGACATTACGTGATAAATGACGGAGGTAATATATGAAAACAAACGAAAACAATATACAAACGACAAAAACCATACTATGCGCAATATATAAGCAGAATTCCGAGGAAGAATGCAATATCTCCCTACGTGAGCTTGAAAAGCTGTGTGAGACCGCTGACTGCGAATGCGTAGGTATTGTGGCTCAGTGTAGGGAAACTCCCGATGTGAGAACCGTACTCGGAAAAGGCAAAATCACGGAATTATCGGATTTGTGCTCGAGTCTCGGTGCCGAGCTTATAGTATTCGACTGTGAATTGACACCTTCTCAAATAAAATCAATAGAGGATGATATCGAATCCGAAGTATCTGTGATTGACAGAAGCATGTTGATTCTCGATATATTTGCCGATCATGCGAGAACCAGCGAAGGACGCTTGCAGGTTGAATTGGCTCAGCTCAAATACACATCTCCGAGATTGGTAGGACGTGGAAAGGAATTGTCACGTCAAGGCGGCGCGGCATCATCGGGATCGGTAGGAGCAAGAGGCCCCGGAGAAACCAAGTTGGAGATTGACAGACGAAGAATAAAAGAAAAGATATCTTATCTTGAGGACGAGCTGAAGAAGGTTGAACAAAACAGATTGATAATGCGTCGACAGAGAGATAAATCCGGTTTACTGAAGTGCGGAATTGTCGGTTACACGAATGCGGGCAAGAGCACTCTGCTTAATTATCTGACTGGAGCGGGTATATTAGCCGAAAATAAACTCTTTGCGACATTGGATCCCACAACACGCCAGTTCACTACGGAAAACGGCGTGAAGATTCTTCTCACCGACACGGTCGGATTTATCAGAAATTTGCCGCATCATCTAATAAAAGCATTTAAATCGACATTGGATGAAGCCGTTTACTCCGATATATTGTTGATTGTCATCGATGCATCCGACCCCGAGTTTATCAGCCAGACGCAGGTTACCACTAATCTTTTGGAAGAGCTCGGTGTGGAAGCAAAACCGATGATATATATTTTCAATAAGTGCGACGCATGTACCGATAGGGATTCGCTCATTCAAATGAAAACCCTTGCGGCGAAGAATGATACCGAGGTAGTCTTCATTTCCGCTAAAACAGGTGCGGGATGTGATAAGCTTGTAGAGGTAATCGAAAAAATAGCACAGAACGGGAAACATCACGTTAAGCTGTTGATTCCGCCCGAAGAAGGAAGCATTACGGGTATTATATATAAAGACGGTGACGACGTTAAAATGGAATACCGTGAAGACGGAATTTATTGCGAATGTGATGCGGATGAGAAGCTATACGCTAAAATAAAGAAATATCTGATCGAAGAATGATTTGTTAAGGATAAGCGGAAAACAACATACAATCGGCTTATCCTTAGAAAATGTGTGTTATTGTTTATAGTGAAATGAAAAAGAAAAGTGATGTTTCTAAAAATCAGGAGATAGAGCTGCCTAAAAAGAGAATTACGCTGGCAAATAATGTTTCCGTTGAAACAGAGGAAAAGAAATCTGTTTTTATCGGACATGCCGCACCGATAAAGAACGAAGAAGAGGCACGGTTGTTTATAGAATCGAAAAGGCGTGAATATCACGATGCAACACATAATTGTTATGCCTATATGTTAAATTTCGGTGCCATAGCGAGATACTCCGACGACGGGGAACCATCTGGAACCGCAGGCGTTCCCATACTGAATGTACTGAAAATGTCATCTGCCACCGATTTGATTGTGGTAGTTACGCGGTATTTCGGAGGGATACTCTTGGGAGCGGGCGGATTGGTCAGAGCATATACGGCGTCGGCGAAATCCGCGGTTGATGCCGCGGGCTTCGCCGTTTACGAAGAGTACAGTCTAATTAAGATGACGGTTTCATATTCCGATTATCAAAAATTGACGGTGGCGCTTGAGAAAATAGGAGCTACCGAGGAAAATTGCGAATTCGGAGAAAATGTTTCGCTTATATCCGCGATTGAAAAAACGAGAACAAGCGAGCTGATTGATTTGGTATCCGAGCTGACATACGGAAAAGGGTCGACTTTGATAGTGGGCAGTGAAGAAAGAGCGGCAAGTAAGAAATAAATTTACCGTAAAAAAAGTAAAAAACCGTTTTTTTGCGTATATTAATAGAAAACCGATATTGCGAATGTGCAGGACGGTTTTTTGAAGTCGCACTTACTGTTAAATCCGGTTGTTTCCGCTCGAAATTGTATTTTTAAGGGGATGGAATATTGAACGAAGGGCCGAAAAGTGTACGTGAAATCTTTTATGAAAGAGAAAGAAATTCTCTTTCGCCGAGAGCTTGTTTATGTGAGAACTCAAAGGGCAGAGATAAGCCGATAGAGGAGTGTGTAAACAGGACGGAGTTTCAACGAGACCGAGACAGAATTCTCCATTGCAAATCCTTCAGGCGGCTGATGCATAAGACTCAGGTCTTTTTCTTTCCGTCTGACGAACATTACAGGACAAGGCTTACACATACGCTGGAGGTTGCTCAAATCGCAAGGATAATTGCGCGTGCTCTTATGCTTAACGAGGATTTATGCGAGGCTGCGGCGCTCGGTCATGATCTCGGTCATACACCGTTCGGTCATACAGGCGAGAGCGTTATGCAGGAGTGCTTTTCACCCGAATTCACTCATTACAAACAGAGCCTGCGTGTGGTTGAAAAGCTCGAAAATAACGGAGCGGGTTTAAATCTCACATGGGAGGTTCGCGACGGTATCGTGAATCATTCGGGTGATAATAAGGCGTCCACTCTCGAAGGTATAATAATCAAATACGCGGACAGAATAGCGTATATCAACCACGATATTGATGACGCGGTACGCGGAGGAATTATCAGCGAAAGCGATATACCGAATGAGCTTTCGGATGTGTTGGGCTGTACGCACAGCAACAGAATTAACACGATGGTTACATCGGTTATCGAAGGAAGCCGTGAGCTTGACGATATACGCATGACACCCGAGATAGGAGCCGCTACCGATAAACTTCGCAGTTTTCTTTTCGAGAGAGTTTATTTTAATTCCGCGGCCAAAAAGGAAGAACAGAAGGCAGTCGGAATGCTGAAGCAGCTTTTCGGATATTTTTGTAAATATCCCGAAAAAATGCCCGAATTTTATTACAACAACACAAGAGAAGAAACAGTCGAAAGATGCGTTTGCGATTATGTTGCGGGAATGACGGACAGATATGCGATAGAGTTGTATAAGGAATTGTTTATACCGCATGTATGGGAGTGATAACAAGGAGGTTGGCGGATGATTCCCTCGAGTATTATCGAAGATATAAGATACCGATGTGATATAGAGAGTGTTATATCTTCATATGTGACTTTGAAGAGAGCAGGCAGTAATCTCAAGGGGCTTTGTCCGTTTCACAGCGAAAAAACGCCGTCTTTCACCGTATATCCGGCAACACAGAGCTTTTACTGTTTCGGCTGCGGTGCGGCGGGTGATGTAATATCATTTGTAATGCGGGCGGAAAATCTCGACTACGTATCGGCGGTTGAGGCACTCGCAAAAAGGGCGGGAATAGATTTACCCGAATTTGACGTTAATGACAATCAATCCAAAGGTCCGACAAGATCGAGAGTTATCGCAATGAATCTCGAAGCGGCCAAATTCTATAGGGCTGTGCTTTTCGATGAGAAGCAGGGAGCTCCCGGAAGACAATATCTGGCTGAAAGACAGCTGTCACAGGCCACGATAAAAAGATTCGGTCTGGGGTACTCTCCCGAGAGAGGCAATAATCTTATCAGGCATTTGCTTTCGCTCGGTTTTAAGGAAGAAGAAATAAGAACGGCATATCTCGGCGGAAAAGGAAACGACGGTTATTACGATTACTTTCGCGGGCGGGTAATGTTTCCCATAATCGATGTATCGGGTAACATCATAGCATTCGGCGGGCGTATTATCGATTCTGCGAAATCCGACAGAAAGTATCTTAATACTTCGGATACACCCGCATTTAAGAAAACCAAGAATTTGTATGCATTGAATTACGCGAAAAATACCAAGGAAGGTTATTTTATACTTTGCGAAGGCTATATGGATGTTATAGCAATGCATGCCGCAGGATTCGGAATGGCTGTCGCATCGCTCGGAACCGCTTTTACATCCGAGCAGGCAAGAATACTGAAGAAATATACCGATAAGGTAATTCTTTCATACGACAGCGACGACGCAGGACAAAAAGCGACCGATCGCGCGATCGGTATTTTGGATACGGTCGGCATCGAAGCGAAGGTACTGAAAATAACCGGGGCTAAGGATCCCGACGAATTCATTAAAAAATACGGAGCATCCGAGTTTAAAAAGCTTCTTGAGGGAAGCCGAGGCAAATTCGATTTTAAGCTCGATGAAATCAAAGCAAAATACCGAACAGACACAGACGAGGACAGGATCAAAGCTCTCGGAGAGGTGACATCATATATTGCGGACATATATTCGAGTGTGGAGAGGGAAATATATATTAACAAGGCATCATCCGAATTTAAAATCGATTTCGCAAGTATAAGAAACGATGTCGAAGCAAAACGGCGCCGCAACACACGGGAAAACGATAAAAAACGTCGAGGAGAATTAATTCGCACAACACTTGGAACGGATATCAGGGTTAATCCCGACTATGCGAAAAATCCCAAAGCAGGTCGGATTGAAGAAGAGATTCTCGGAATGCTTCTTATAAGTAAGGACTATATGAATCGTGAAGTCGACGGGAAAGTATTGACAGATGACGATTTTACAACGGAGCTGGCAAGGAAAGTTTTTTCGTATTTAAAGGAAAATACGGATGAAGGCGGTTTTAACATCGGAATGCTTAACGAAAACTTCACACAGGATGAGGTTTCGCGTGTATTCGGAATGATAGCAAAACGTAATGAGTTGAAAATAAACGACGACAGTGTTTTCGACACATATGTCAGAGCACTGCGAGACACGAAAAAAGACGAAAGCAAAATGACTTTGGAAGATATTATCGCGAAAAAACGAAACATCACAAAGCCTAATAATCAATAAATATTTTTCACCAAATATGAGGTTTATCGATGGAAAACAAGAAAAAAGTTGATGTGCAGGGATTGATCGAAAAAGGAAAGAATCAAGGCTCGCTCTCCAATAACGATATTATGGAAGCACTTGAGTATTCCGGTTACGAAGTAGATCAGATAGATAAGGTTTACGAAGCTCTCGAGGGAAGCGGGATCGAGATTACCAACTATATGGAAAACAGTGATGAAAGCGGTGAAACCGCAAGCTATGATGTTGTAAGTGATCCCGATGAAGAGCTTGAGGACAGTGAGGATATCGACAAATTCCTTGCCGAGGACGGAGTGGCGATAGATGACCCTGTAAGAATGTATCTGAAGGATATCGGTAAGATACCGCTGCTCGATCCCGAAAGAGAGGCGTATCTTGCGGAAAGAATAGCTCTCGGCGACCAAGCCGCAAAGGATGAGCTTGTCGAGGCTAACCTCAGACTTGTTGTAAGCATCGCGAAAAAGCACGTCGGCAGAGGTATGTATTTCCTTGACCTTATTCAGGAAGGAAATCTCGGCTTGATGAAAGCAGTTGATAAATTCGACCATACAAAAGGATATAAATTCTCGACATATGCCACATGGTGGATTCGTCAGGCGATAACGAGAGCCATAGCCGACCAGGCGAGAACAATACGTATACCGGTTCACATGGTTGAAACGATACATCGCGTGTCACGTGCATCACGTCAACTGCTTCAGGAATACGGAAGAGAGCCTACCACGGATGAAATAGCGGAAAAACTCGGTATGAGCGCAGATAAAGTAAGAGAAATCATGAAGGCATCCCAAGACCCGGTGTCGCTCGAAACACCTATAGGTGAAGAAGATGACAGCCATCTCGGCGACTTCATTCCCGATGATTCCTCTCCCACACCTGCGGAGGCAGTATCGTATCAGCTTCTGAGAGAACAGCTTGATAAAGTTCTTCACACATTAACACCCAGAGAGGAAATGGTAATAAAACTCCGTTTCGGCCTTGAAGACGGAAGAACGAGAACACTTGAAGAAGTCGGTAAGGAATTTAATATAACACGTGAGAGAATACGTCAGATAGAGGCAAAGGCACTCAGAAAGCTCAGACATCAAAGCAGATCGAAACCGCTCAAAGGATTCCTTAACGACGTAAACTGATGAAAATAATCATTCGGAGGAGTGAATGCGTTAAATAGACCGCCGACAACGACGGAGCGAAACGGAGGAGAATAATGAGTAAAAAGAATTCCGAGAGTAACATCGACAAAATTATCGGCGGCGAGGATGAAATTTTTGCCGCAGATGAAAAGTTCGATGACAATATCGGAGAGATTAAGGAAGATCTTGAAACTGAATACGAGCAGTATGAAAAAAACGGACAGGACATTATCGATCTTATCGATCCCGAAGAATTAAACGAAATAAGCAATGATGTCAATAGGTTCAGTACTGCGGAGGAAATGACGAAAATTCTGGCGCAGGAAGGACTCCCCGTGGAAGACCCGGTCAGAATGTATCTCAAGGAAATAGGTTTAATCCCGCTTCTGGACTCGGAAACCGAAACAAGCCTTGCGAAAAAAATGTATGAAGGTGATGAAGAATCAAAAAATATTCTCATAGAATCGAATCTGCGTCTTGTTGTCAGCATAGCGAAACGATATATGGGAAAAGGTTTGGTATTTCTCGACCTTATACAGGAAGGTAATCTCGGACTTATGAAGGCTGTCGAGAAATTCGACTACACAAAGGGATATAAATTCTCGACGTACGCCACATGGTGGATTCGTCAGGCTATAAGCCGCGCGATTGCGGATCAATCGAGAACCATAAGAATACCGGTTCATATGGTGGAAACGATACATAAGGTTTCAAAGAGTCAACGTCAGCTTCTTCAGGAATACGGAAGGGAAGCGACATCCGAGGAGATAGCGGCCGATATCGGTATGAATGCCGAAAAAGTAAGAGAAATCATGAAGATATCGCAGGATCCGGTATCGCTGGAAACTCCGATCGGCGAGGCGGATGACAGCCATTTAAGTGATTTTATTCCCGATAATGAAAATCCGACACCTGTTGACGAAGCATCGTACAACATACTCAAGGAACAACTTAGTGAAGTACTTCATACCTTGTCACCGAGAGAAGAGATGGTTCTGAAGTTGAGATTCGGACTTGTCGACGGAAGAACGAGAACACTCGAGGAGGTCGGCAAAGAGTTTAATATAACACGAGAGAGAATAAGACAGATAGAGGCTAAGGCATTGAGAAAACTCGGACGTTCGAGCCACTCGAAAAGACTCAAGGATTATCTCGATTGACGGAAAATTGGATGGTATTTATATTTTATGGGCATCATTGTTGTTGTAAGTCCACAAAAAAAACGTAAATATCACCAAAAAAGTGCCGTGAAAATTGTGTTATAATTACAAAGCAAAGTCATAAATTTAGAGTAAAAAAGCTAATAAAGCGTTTTATTGACAACAAAATATATAAAAAATGCTTGACATATCGGCGATTTTCGTGTACAATAAAATAAGAATTAATATGGGCGTTATGTAGGTTAAACCCAGAATCTTGGAGGAGGATTCCCAAATGAATAAAAAGCTTACCAGTTTCCTGCTCGCAGCTCTCTTGACAGCCGGCAGCTTGGTCGGATGTTCGACTAGTGCTGAGGAAGAAGAAGTAGCGACAGCCGATACAGAAGAATCGGTTCGTGTGTCGATGACACTCACACTCGCACTCCCGACAAAGTCCGGAACAACGGAAGAAGCAACACAGAAGGTTGAGGACGCTATTAACAGACTTACTCAAGCTAAGTACGATACTGCGATAGATCTAATACTTGTTCCAGAAAACGAATATCAGACATACATCGATGACACTCTTGCGTCAATCAATACCAAGATTCTCGAAGAGGAAGAAGCAGCCGAATCGAGACGTAAAGAAATCAAGGCTCTGAAGGCTCAGGGCGTTGATGTTTCCGGAATGGAAACCGAGGCGGAAGACGGTGAAACAACCGAAACGGTTGAAACCGAAGAAGAAACAATTATTAACGAGCTCGGTATTTCTATTAAGCAGTATCCTGAGGTAGAAGATACTCAGTTTGATATTTTCCTTGTTCAGGGCTATGATAATTACAACACCTATATCGAAAACGAATATATTCAGCAGCTTGACAGCGAACTCAGCGGAACATCGAAGATACTGAAGACCTATATTTATCCGACATTCCTCGAGCTTGCGAATGTAAGCGGTACATATGCTATTCCCAACAACCATCCCGTCGGAGAATATCAGTATCTCCTTGTTAATAAGGAACTCGTAGATCAGTACGACTATAATGCCGATGATCTCACATCATTCCTTAAGTGCACTGACTTTATTAAGGATATCGGCAACCAGAACCTTGACGGCGTTGTTCCGCTTCTCGGTGAGGTTGAACCCGCAAACATGGTTTATTGGGGAACTGATCAGAGCGAATGGTCAATCCTCGCTTCTCAGATTACTAATACCATGTCATACAAGCTTAAGCTTTCCCCGAAGAGCATCTTCGCGGTTAATGTTTACGTTAATACAATCGGTGCTATGAAGGAACTCAATGAGCTCGGATACGTAGGTGACGGAACAATCGATGAAGGCGAAAAGTTTGCGGTAGGCGTTGTTGCCGGTGACGCAACCGTAGCCGAAAAGTATGCCGATGAGTACTATACATACATTTACTCAAAGCCGATGATGACAGAAGAAGACGCATATGGCAATATGTTTGCCGTAAGCTCATACTCAAAGAGCCTTGAGCGTTCAATGGAAATCATCACATACATCAATACAAGCTCTGATATAAGAACAATTCTCCAGTATGGCGTTGAAGGCGAAAACTGGGAATACGAAGATGAGGACACAAAGGATACTATCAGATTCCTCAACAACGATTATCAGATGGATCTTCTCACAACGGGTAACGTTTATATGACATATCCCGGAGAGAGCGTTCCCATGAGTTACTGGGACTACGGTAAGCAGCAGAATATCGATTCTATTTCCAATCCTTACATGAAGTTTACCGGTTATATCAACGACAATAATAAGGATCTCCTGGCTCAGCTTGATGAACTTTCCAAGGAATACAAAGAAAAGCTCGATGCACTTACATATGCGGAATATGAAGAAGCAATAGCTGCATTCAAGGCTGAAGTTAAGGCCAACGAAATTTTCACACAGCTTACCGATTTGGAAAACGAGAATTCCGTAACATCGATTTACAGCACATGGCATGATGACCTCTACCCGCCGGAAACCTAATTAAGATTAAAACTTAAGATAACGGAAAGGACTGCATATGCGGTCCTTTTCTGCTGTTCATACTATAATTTTTTATGCTTGATGCCTTGCGGTATAGATTCGGGAAGCGGTATGAATAAATGTAAATTAAATGTAAATAATGAAAAAGAACTTGCATGCGATAATGAATTATGGTATAATCATAAAGTATGCGAGTTACAATCGCAATACTTAAATACACACATATTGGAATCAATTCCGCACGGTGCCAAATTCACGATGCGTTTTGCGATGATAAAGACCGTATAACGTTTTTCGAGTGGACGGGCAAAAAGTTTTAAAGAAAACTTGATTATATTCCCCGTAAAATTCCGGCGGCGGTATTATGCAATATGGTGGAAAAAACCGAAGGAGGACATTTATTATGTCTATCGTTTCAATGAAACAGCTCCTCGAAGCTGGCGTACATTTCGGTCATCATACCAGAAGATGGAACCCTAAGATGGCTGAATACATTTTCACAGAGAGAAACGGCGTATACATTATCGACCTCAACAAGACCGTTAAAAAGTTCGAAGAGGCTTATATGTTCGTTCGTCAGATTACAGAAGACGGCGGAAACGTACTCTTTGTTGGTACAAAGAAGCAGGCTGCAGATACAATCCGTGAAGAAGCTGAACGCTGCGGAATGTATTATGTAAACGTAAGATGGCTCGGCGGTATGCTCACAAACTATAAGACCATCAAGACATCCATCGAGAGACTTCGTTCCCTTGAAAAGATGCAGGAAGACGGAACCTTCGATATGCTCCCCAAGAAGGAAGTTGCAGCACTTCAGAAGGAAATCTACAACCTCGAAA
>CAVIJI010000016.1:36393-36774 GCA_963642885.1 bacterium | reverse complement strand
ATCTGAGCTCTTGTTGCCTCTCCACGAGGATTAAGCACGTCATCTTCGACACCGTTTATGTAACGCTTGCCGACAGCCCAATTCATCGCGGAAACCGCATATTCACTGATCGTATCACTATCAACGAAACCTTCGAGATTTTCCTCGAGTGTAACGGCTTCAAGTCCCCTGTACCGAGCATACCGATAAAGTATCGCCGCAAGCTGTTCGCGTGTGATAGTATCGTCGGGGCCGAACTCTCCGTTGCCGTAACCGTAAACAATCTCGTTTGCTTCAGCCCATGCAATCGCTTCGGCATACCATTCATCGGAATCGACATCAACGAAGGTGCTTCCTTCAACCTCGGGTTCACCTTCCATGCGCCACAGAACGGTCACTATC
>CAVIJI010000016.1:5804-36383 GCA_963642885.1 bacterium | reverse complement strand
TCACTATCATTCCGCGTGTAGTTGATAAATACGGACTGAATATTTCCTCATCGGTTCCGAGCATCAAACCTTCACCGTACACATACATAACATCATCATAGAACCAATCATCTTCCGAAATATCGATGAAGGGATCATCCGCTGTCTCGTCATCCGTGTCCTCTATGCCCTGCGGTTCTTCCCAAACATCCTCGTCGAAGCTTTCGTCTTCTTCGATCCAGCCTGCATATACAGTCATGTCTTTCTTCAGACGTATGCTTGTTACCTCATGAGTAAGATTTTTATCTGAGTACCAGCCCGCGAATACGTATCCGTCTTTTTCGGGTACGAATTCCGTAAGATCGATATCCGTATTATAGATACCGCTTACATTCGCTATCTTGCTTCCGCCGTTTGTATTGAACTTAAGAACAAAGAACACGGGATATGCGGGTTCTTCATCCTGTTCGGTATATTCTCTGAATACAGCCGTAATCGAAACGTCTTCGTAAGGCATTGTAAACGTCAGAGTTTTCTTATTCAGTGAAACAGAGCCTATATTATCGGTATCCACAATCCAAGTATAGAAGTACGAATTTTCGTATTCATTTGCCTGAATCGTAACCATACTGCCTGCGGCTGCCTTTCCGTCGGTTACACCCGATACAACGAAACCGCCGTTAATCGCAACATTAAAGAGTACGGTCAGCTTTTCTCCGCATACATCGCAGACACAGTCATTGTTATTGTCGGTATGCTTACCTTCACCGCAGCTTTGCCATACGGGATATATCGTGATATTTCCGCTGAGCTTGTCATCCTTTTTAACTACGGTATTATCGGCTTTATTTCTCCAACCATCGAAGCGGTTGCCTGTGGATTTGCTGTCAAGCACGGGAAGTGTCGGAACAAGGTGACTCTTGCCGACTGTTAAAAGCTCATCGATTACACTGCCGTTCTCGTCCTCTACGGTAATAATGTATTGTCCGTCGGATTTGAGCTGAGGTATCGATGCCGTTTCCGTATAACCGCACGTCATGCACTTGTGTGATTTTTCACCCGGTGCGGTATATGTCGCGGATTTCGTTGTTTCCCATGCACCGAATTTATGAGAAGATGCCGCCTTCTTATCGTGACAAGCGGAGCACTCCTCCCAGTGATTTGACGCGGTATACCGCATTTCATACTTATGTCCCGTCGGGGATGTTATGTTATCCTTGTAGACGAATCCGCATGAGCATGTGTGTGTGGTATATCCACCCGCAGTGCAAGTAGGCTCAACCACAACCACGGTAAACTCATGTGTGTGTCCGTCTGTAAGCTTCGGTATCACTTCCGTTTTTTCATAGTCGCAAACCGTACACGATACGGTAAGAATACCGTCGCTTTCGGTTGTCGGGGGTTGTGTTATAACGCCTGCGCCGAATTTATGCTCTTCCTCATCTATTTTCACGGAGCATCCCTCGCCACAGAGGTACCAATGACTGTCATCGTTGTAATAAGGTCCGTCAAGCTCCGTTATACAATGTTCGCCCATAGTACAATAATGCTTAAGCCATTCGACACTCTCGGTGCATACGCCGTGTGTACAGCCGTAGCTCTCGCTGTTGGCTTCACAGCAGGCTTCACATCTGCCGCAATCCGAACAAAGTGATGCACAATTTACGCACACACCGCAGTCGGGGCAAACCTCAACGCAGTCGGCACAATATTCACCGCATTCCGTACAAAGTGTGGTGCAGTCACTACAGTATCCGCATTCAAGGCAAACCGCCTCAGCACACTCGTCGCACGTTCCGCAGTTCGGACAGAGCGACTCTGCACAATCCTCGCATTTGCCGCATTCGGGACAGAGCACGGCACATTCGGAGCATTTGTCACCGCTCTCGGTACATATAGTATCTACGCAGTTTTCACAACGCCCGCAATTTTCACAGTGTTCTCCGCAGTTTTCGCATTCTCCGCAATCGGGACAAAATTCTCCGCCTGCACAGTCAAGACAGCTGTCGCAGTTGGGGCAGAGATCCGCACAGTTCTCGCAGATGTTGCCGCATATCGAGCACACCCTCGCACAATCTGAGCATACTCCGCAGTTGTCGCAAAAGCTCGATGCCGACGAACAATCTACACACTTCCGGCATTCGGGACATATTTCATCACAGCAGTTTCCGCATTTCTCTCCGCACGACTCGCAAACCGTCGTACAGTTTTCACATCCGTTTCCGCAGATACAGGTGTATACATGCTCACCGCATATCTTACAGTTATCGCACCATCCGTTTCCCTCCGCGCAAGGCTGGCACAGGTCGCACTCCGAGCAGAAATCACTGTAGCAGTTGCCGCATCTCTCTCCGCAGTCGGGACAAAGCGTTGTACAGTTATCGCATCCGTTTCCGCAGATACACGGCACCGTGCAGTTTCCGCACAGCTTGCAGTTATCGCACCATCCGCGGTCTTCTCCTACGCAGTCGTAGCAGTATCCGCACCCTTCGCACAGATTACTGCAGCATGCTTCGCAGTGTTCCATACAGTCGGGACAAACCGTACCGCAGTCCTCGCATAACTGTCCGCATGCGCATACATCCGCACAGTTATTGCACTTTCCGCAATTTCCGCAGAATACATCCGCCGACGAACAATCTATACACAGCTGGCATTCGGGACATATTTCATCACAGCAGTTTCCGCATTTCTCTCCGCACGACTCGCAAACCGTCGTACAGTTTTCACATCCGTTTCCGCAGATACACGGCACCGTGCAGTTTCCGCACAGCTTGCAGTTCGAGCACCATCCGCGGTCCTCCCCTACGCAGTCGTAGCAGTATCCGCATCCTTCGCACAGATTACTGCAGCATGCCTCGCAGTGTTCCATACAGTCGGGACAAACCGTACCGCAGTCCTCGCATAACTGTCCGCATGCGCATACATCCGCACAGTTATTGCACTTTCCGCAATTTCCGCAGAATACATCCGCCGATGAACAATCGGTACACAGCTGGCATTCGGGACATATTTCATCACAGCAGTTTCCGCATTTTTCTCCGCACGACGTGCAAACATTCGTGCAGTTTTCACAACCGTTTCCGCAGATACACGGCACCGTGCAGTCTCCGCACAGCTTGCAGTTATCGCACCATCCGCGGTCTTCTCCTACACATTCGTAGCAGTATCCGCACCCTTCGCACAGATTACTGTAGCAGTTTCCGCATCTCTCGCCGCAGTCGGGACAAACCGTCGTACAGTCATCACAACCGTTTCCGCAGATACACGGTACCGTACAGTTTCCGCACAGCTCACAGTTTGAGCACCATCCGCGGTCCTCTCCTACGCAGTCGTAGCATGCAAGGCAATCTCCGCAGAGTCTGTCGTAACATGCATCACAGTGTTCGGCGCAAATCGGGCAAACACCTTCACATTCAGAGCATCCGTTTCCGCACGCGCAAATCAAATCCGCACAATCGTCGCAGGTGTTGCAGCCGTAGCAGAAATCCGACGCACAGTATACGCAAACACCGCAACCCTCGCAGTACTCGCCTTCCTCGAGGTAAGCTCTGCCGCAATCGGGACAAATATGATCACCGCATTCGCTGCACACACCGTTTTCGCTGCTGAAGTAAGGATCACACATCTCGCAATAATTACCGCACTCTTCACAAACTACACCGGCGCATTCACCGATTCTTTCGCATCCGCCGCATTGGTCCTGAGAGCTGTGGCAGTTACCGCAAAGCTCGCATTCCGAACAGGGTTCGTTCTCCATGCAGTAGTCACACTGCGACAAACAGTTTGAGCAAACATATCCGCATTCGCTGCAAGTCTCATAGCAGTTCGCACAGATATATGCACAATTCTCACAGCGACCGCAGTTGCCGCACCAGTCTGTTACGCACTCGCTGCAGCCGTCTCCGCAGAATTGGCAGATATTATCCGCGCCAACTCCCGCGTCGCATTCACCGCAATGGTTTTCATTGTAGCAGCTGCGTCCGCTTTCCGCGGAGCAATGATCACCGCCGTAACCGCAGTCGCATATGTATGCATCTGCTATAAAGCTTCCGCAGTATTCACAGGTGGACTCCTCATCCCACGCGTGAACAGCGGTTACAAGCAGTCCGCCGTTTTCCTCATCATGCTCATGCTCTTCATGATTTTCATACAGATATATACCTTCTTCACCATGGTCATGATCATCGTGTCCGATGTGAGCATGCGGGACAGGTATCAATCCGAAAAACATTTGCAGACACATGAACAAAGTCAAAATCCTGTAAGCATTTCTTTTCATTTCTTTCTCCTTGTACTGAAAATTAAATTGGGTTACATTTCGTCGGGGGCAGTCTTTAATCCGTGGGTATTCATTTTTTCTCACCGCACTATTCAAGCTCATATGGGTAATGTGTCGGCAGAAAATATTATCTATGTTTGATTATACAATATGCAAACTTATTTTGCAATATGTATATGAAAATTTGTTTTGCTATATACAATAAGTGTAGGATTATTCATCGAAAATATGCCGAATCAGCACTTTCGGATGAGTATCGTCTCATCTGTATTCGTCAATTTGATTGCAACTATTTATTAGTTGCTCATATACATAGTGCATCTTGTATATTTTGCCGTTTCTTTTTTGTCAAAAAAGTCAATTGTTTTTTTTGCTCAATAATGTTAACATATTCTTAATCAGTTTGTACATTTTTGTATCAAACATTGATCGTTTATTATATTTACGAAAGGAGACTGAATTTATGAAAAAGAGAATACTTGCATTTCTTCTCGTCGCTCTGATGCTTTCACAGACCGTTCTTACGGGATGCTCCGAGGCAACTGAAAATACGACTTCGGACAGCGAAACATCCTCTCAGGTTGAGCAAGCCGCATCCGAGGAAACCGAAACCGTAGCGGAGGAAACCGAGTTGACTCGCGCAAACACCCCCGATGACCTGCCTGCCGATCTCGATTACGAAGGTCAGGGAGCGCTTGTCCTGGCACGAAGCAAAGCATGGTTCGAGGGTGAAATGTTCGTTGAGGAACTGAACGGAGAGGTTTTAAACGATACTGTTTTCGACCGTGACTTGGCTGTCGAAAAACGACTGAACGTGGTTATCGATTACCAGACAGCAAGTGACACGAACTCGCTTATCAACACAAACGTTACGGCAGGTGTAGACGAATATTCATTGCACGTCGGCAGTGCCGTCGATACCGTGCAGTACGGTGTTAAAGGAAACTACTATAATCTCCTCGGAAACTACCCCGAACATCTTAATCTTTCTCAGCCGTGGTGGAGTCAGTACTACACAGAACAGGGAGAAATAGAAGGCTGTTCGTTCTTCGCGACCGGTGACCTCTGCTTCTCGCTCATCAAGCTTTCATTCGTAACCTATGTCAACATGAAGATGATAGATGATTACGGTCTCGAAAATCCTTATGAACTTGTAAGAGAGGGCAAATGGACGTTTGACAAGCAGATGGAAATGTCTGCGGACAAGTATACCGACCTGAACGGCAACGGTAAACGCGACCAAGAAGACTTATACGGCATGTCAATGGGCGGAGAAATCGGTCTTGACTTATACTGGAGTGCTTTCGACCTCACGATATGCGACAAGGACGATAAGGGCATACCTTCCATAGCGGTTGACGAAGAAAAAATGACTTCCGTTATAGAGAAGCTTTACGAGTATTATGTAAACTGTGACGCGGTATTCACTCCCGCAAACAACGGTGACGCCGAACAGGATGTAATCGCACAGATGCTTGCCGACGACCGTATGCTTTTCTCCCCTCTCCGCATAATTCACACGGAGCAGATTCGTGAAATGGAAAGCGATTACGCGCTTATTCCTCTTCCGAAGTGGGATGAAAACCAAACCGATTATTACACGTTCGTTCACGACCAGTACTCTATCGTAGGCATTCCGCTTTCCGTAAAGAATCCTTCTATGGTCAGTGCCGTTATGGAAGCTCTCGCAGCAGAATCCTACAGATATGTAACACCCGCTTATTACGACCTCGTTCTCAACGGTAAGTATCTTCGTGATGCCGACTCTGCGGAAATGCTTGAAATCGCAATTGACGGCATAAAGATCGACTTCGGTTGGATCCACACATACAGTCTCTCCTCTTGCTCACAGGCTCTTATCCGTAATATTCTTTATTCTTCCAAGAGCAACAATTTTGCATCGAAATACAAATCAATGCAAAAAATCATGACTAAAACAATGGAGAAACTGATAACTCAGATTGAGACAATCAAACCCGACAGATAATTAAAAAAATCAATACAACAGCATTCGGCCCTCAGTACGAATTCGTGCTGAGGGTAAAATGCTGATTTATACTGAAATGATAGGAAGGTGAATAATCAATGCTTGATATCACACTTGACGGCGGAGGTACCAAGTTAAACGCGATATTGTTCGATGAGAAATTCAATGTCGTCCGCAGAGCACGCTCGGGCGGAGTAAACGCCACACAGAACGGAAAGAATGCGGCTGAGCAAAGCGTATCCGCCTGTCTTGATTCGTTGCTTCCTGATGATGTAACGGAAGTCGGAACGGTTTACGCCACGTTTGTAGGCGATTGTAGTGTACTCACCGAAGTGTTAGGCAAACGCGTAAAATATAAAGAGATTCGTTTCTGGGGCGAAGACAAATCCGGTTTGCTTGCGGGTGCCGGTTATCACACCGGACTTTTAGCTCTTGCCGGAACAGGTTCGGATGTTTTTAACGTACACAAAGACAAAACAAGCATTGTCGGCGGCTTCGGACCTATTATCGGTGACCAAGGCGGCGGTGAATGGATCGGAATTCAGGCAATTCGTTCAGTCGGCAGAGATCTTGCGGGATGGGGCGAGAAGACAAGTTTGACAAATGCAATAATGGATAAATTTCAAACCGACGGTCAGATTTTCAATCTGATAAATGTTCTGCACTCAAGCACTACCCCGTATGCGATAGCGGCTTCGCTTGTTCCCCTTGTCGGAAAATCGGCATTTGCAGAAGACCATGTGGCGTGTGAAATTCTTGCGGGCGCCGGCATTGCCATGGCAAAACAGATGATTGCATTATTGAAAACCGACCCTGTGATCGAGCACAATACCGTAGTTCTGTGCGGAGGAGCATGGAAGAGTCACCCGATAATGAAAAAATCCTTCGAGAAAGCACTTCATGAGGTTTATCCGGAACTTACGGTACAGAGACCGTGGTTCGAACACGTCGTTGCCGGAATGATGGAAAAAGCATTGGTATCCGGCTACAGCCGTGAGGAAGCCTATGCACTGCTGCGCGATAAATGCGCCGATGAATCACTTGAGGAGATGAACAAACGATATGACTGCTATTGATGCTTATTTCGATAATTTTATGAACGTTATTGCGGCTGTCCGAGAAACTCAGAACGACAAATTGGAGCTTGCCGCGAAGATGCTTGCGGATGCTACAGCAAACGAGCACAACATTTTCACGTTCGGATGCAGTCACGCGGGTCTTCTGGCATTGGAGCTCTATTACCGCACAGGCGGTATGATGACTATTAATCCGATACGTGCTCCCGGACTCTGTCTGGATATAGACCCCGCCACAATGACAAGCCAAATGGAGCGTTTACCCGAATACGGAAATATTATAGCCGACAATCAGCCTATAGGTAACGGCGACGTTGTTATAATTCACTCTGTTTCGGGAAGAAATACAGTAACCGTTGACTTTGCCCTTCGCTGTCGTGCAAAAGGCGCAACGGTAATCGCGTTGACATCGGTAGCCGCAGGCAAAGCTATTCCCTCCCGCCATCCATCGGGTAAATTGCTCATGGATGTCGCCGACATCGTACTCGACAACTGTGGCTGCGTGGGAGACGCCTCTGTCTGCATTAACGGAGTAAAGGAAAAGGTTGCGCCTACATCTACAGCTGTCGGTGCGGCAATGCTGAACGCAGTTGTGGCGAGAACTGTTGAAATTCTATGCGAGCAAGGAATAACACCGCCTGTATTTCTCTCCGCAAACGTCCCCGGCGGTGACGAACATAACCGCGAAATGCTCGACAAATACAAAAAACATATTTTTTATATGGGATACTGATGCCATATAACTAAATGCAAAAAATACCGATTCTACTTTGTTTCGAATCGGCATTCATAAAAAAAATTTCATGGCAGAATAACGTCATTCGGAGGAATTATGCTTCTTGATCAGTATTATGAAACTTTAGACAAGCTTATCGAAAAGGTGAAAACCACTCAGCACGATAATATCATCAAAGCCGGTGAGATGATTGCGGAATCGATAGAAAACGGAGGAAACATATACCTCTCGGGTATATGCCACTCCATCGAAAACGATGTAATTTACCGCGGAGGCGGCCCGATATTCTACAATCACTTCTCATGGGGCATGAACGTAGAGCGCAGCGGCAGAGACCGTGACCGTTCCGATTTGGACACAAGTGTTTGGGGAATGGCCGCATATGCACTGAAAATCTCGAAAATGCGTCCCGGTGATGTTCTTATGGTATCATCTGTTTCGGGACGTACCGTATCCGCTGTCGACCTCGCTTACGAAGCCAAGAAAATGGGCATCAAGGTCATAGCTTTCACATCAATGGAATACACAACAAGCGTAGATCCCGTACATCCGTCGGGAAAACGTCTTTACGAGATGGTAGATTTGGCAATGGACAACTGCGCACCCGCCGCAGAAGCTATGATGGAGGTTCCCGGAATCGAAGCACACTACGCCGCCGCCAGCGGAATAGCTTGCGATATTCTCCTGTGGAGTATGACAACCGTTGCCGTCGAAATACTTTTGTCTCACGGTAAGACTCCCGGTATTTTAAAGAGCGCAAACTATCCCGGCGGCCCCGAGTACAACAATCAGATTATACAAACACACTACGATAAATTCGGCTGGTAATAGCTGCCGAAACAGGGTTGAATTACTCTTCCCCGAGATTTTATTTGACTATCGAGCAACAAACTGCCGTCCGAGAATCAATCATCGGACGGCAGTTGTTTGTTGTCTTTATAAATTCACATTAATAATTTTCGGCGTGAACTTCGAAGTAGCTTTGCGGATGGCTGCATGCGGGACATACTGCGGGTGCTTTCTTGCCTACAACAATGTGTCCGCAGTTACGGCATTCCCAAACTTTAATTTCGCTCTTTTCGAACACTTCTGCCGTTTCCACATTGTTGAGCAGAGCACGATAACGTTCTTCGTGACGCTTTTCGATAGCGGCAATCAGACGGAAGCGAACGGCGAGTTCCTTAAAGCCCTCTTCTTCCGCTGTCTTTGCGAAATCCTCATACATATCTGTCCACTCATAGTTTTCACCTTCAGCGGCAGCGAGAAGATTTTCCGCTGTATCACCGATTCCGTTTAATTCCTTGAACCAGAGCTTAGCGTGCTCTTTTTCGTTATCGGCAGTCTTCAAAAACAAATCGGCGATCTGCTCATAGCCCTGTTTCTTCGCAACGGAAGCGAAATATGTATACTTGTTTCTTGCCTGTGATTCTCCTGCGAAAGCTTCCATTAAATTCTTCTCTGTTTTTGTACCTTCGTACTTGTTCTTTTTTTCCATAATCGGTAATCCTTTCATAATATTCGAATTTGCGCCGAGTCTCTATTGATACTCAGTCTTAATAGCATATACAGTATATCATACATATAATGCATTGTCAAGATATTTTTCATGTATTTTCAAAATAGTATAAATATTGACACAATCAAGCCACGATGATATAATAATAACAAATCCTATTATTAAAATGTATGTAAGGAGAGCAAAGCTTTTGATACAACGCAGAGATACCAAGCAAAGACAACTTGTCCTTGACGCTGTACGTGAACGGTACGATCATCCTACTGCCGATGATATTTATCTGGCTGTACGTGAAAAAGACAGCAGAATCAGCCGCGGTACTGTCTATCGGAATCTCAGTCTTCTTTCAGACGAAGATGAAATAGCACATGTAAGAGTCCCGGGCGCCGATCGCTATGATTTACGTACGGATCTTCATTACCATATGATATGCGTAAAATGCAGTAAGGTAATCGATGTCCCGATACCGTACAATTCCGAAATCGAAAACAAGGTAAGCTCGGAAACGGGATACACAGTAAAACGTCACAGACTGATTTTCGAGGGTATATGCCCCGAATGTCAAAAAAACTCCGATGACAATAACTGAAATAACAATCAGGGATGATTTTAAAGTACGCAAAAGCGTACTTTTTTTGTACTCAAGGATACTTGCCACATATTATTTTTCTCTGATTTTTCATACACAAGATTGATTATTATACACAGAAAATATATAATTGCAGTGTAAAACGTAGATATTTTATGATGATTTACACTTAAATTACGGATGTAGTTATTATATTTTTGTGCTATTTAGCATCGTGCATATGCACTGTTTGTTGTTTTTATTAGCCATTATTTGACTTTTCGGATTCAATAGTTGACTTTATTGTTGACAATTCGTATAATGTTTTTAACAGCTTGCCCGCAATAGATTATTTAATCCTGTCGTTTTAGCTTATCTTATATATAAATTTATCGGAGGTTAATATGAAAAAGGACGAATTACATCTGCGTTTTCTCGCATTCACCATTGCGGCAATATTATTATCATCATGTGCGAACGATACCGCAATTTCCGGTGAAACCGCATCCGACACTGTGTCTGTGCAAACCGATGAAGAGCAAACCGAAAACGAAGCCGAGGCAGAAGCGGAAACGACAGCTTACATAAGCGACGATCTTCCCGATGAAGATTTCGGCGGCTATTCCTTCCGTATACTGTCGTGCTATTTCCATGACCAAGAGCTTGCCACGTTTATTACGAACGATGAGCTTACAGGTGTTCCGGTAAACGATGAGCTTTACTATTCGAAAACGAACATAGAACAGCGTTTCGGTACGGAAATCTCGTGGATAGAAACCGGAAACGAAGATGTGGGAAAATCAACCGCGCAAAGTGCCGTTAAAGCCGGTGATGATATGTTCGACATATTGATAGGCAAAGACAAAAACACGGTATCACTCGGCAAATCGGGTATGCTTCTCAATCTGTACGATGTCGAAGAATTTAATTTTGAAAAGCCGTGGTGGCCTACCAATGCGGTTAATGCTTGGACTATCTCAAACAAGCTGTTTGCCGCATCGAACTATATGTCATACTGCGGTATCCACTGGACACGAATTATAACCTTCAACAAAGGCTGGGCGGAACAGCTGCAAATGGAAATGCCGTATGAAGCAGTACGTGATGGCAAGTGGACTCTCGATTTATTAAATCAACTCACGGATAATGTCACAACCGATGTCGACGGCAACGGTGTAATCGACGGAAACGACGACGTGGCATTTGTATCAAACGGTACATGGTATTGTTTACAGGAAGATGTGGATATTCCGATATACCGCAGAGATGAAAACGGTGTATTGTATGCCGACTTCGACGTAGATCGTACGCAAGGTTATCTCGAGAAATTGCGTACCCTTACGAGCAGTAACAAGTATACCTCAAGTGCAGACTGTCATACAATGTTTTCGAGCGGCAAAGCATTGTTTGCTTTCACAGAGATTGCGGATGCCTACTCGCAATACAGAGTAAGCGATGTGCGTTACGGTATTTTACCATCACCCAAATATGATGAAAAACAAGAAAATTATATAAGTTCATGTACAGACGTACCGTGGGGTATTCCCAAAACCGTGACAGGTGACCAGAAGCATATAGTGGGAACTATATGTGAGGCAATGAGCTGTTACAACTACAACAAAGTTCTTCCCGTATACCTCGAAAGTGCTCTCAAATCAAGAGCAGCGGACTCAGTCGATGATTCCGAAATGCTCCAGCTTATTGCAGACACAAGAACAATAGCGTTTGCACACTGTTTCGAAATGGGCATGAGTAATATTTTCGGAGAAATAGGAGGCTCAAGCCAGGGGGCAGCTTCTTATTTCCAAAAAAGAGAAAAAGCCGCAAACAAAGGAATCGAGAAGTTGCTCGCGGCGATCGATGAGTGGGAATGATGTCGGCGGATTATGTACTGCTTATACTGAAGAAATAAACCGCCTCCTCGAGGATGCTTCTTGTATGAAGCATCCTCCTATGTATTACGTCCCACTCACGATAATTTCACATTGTGAAATTATCAAATAAATACAGAGTGATTATTTCGAAATTTATTTAAGAATACTTGATTGCGGCAACGGATTGCATTATAATTATGTTAACTATATTTTAACCCCAGGAGGTATATTACATGCGTTACACTGTAGTAGATTCTACTCAATTCACGTACCCTGACACATGGGACTACTCATCGTCCTCAGACAAAATTTGTTTGGATACGCCGCGTCGCTCGTATGCCACATGCCAGGTCTTACTGTCGAACATTCCCGAGGACGGAAAAATAGCGGTTAATGTCGACGGTTTCCCCTTTACCTGCGAAATTTACGGTCTTTGCCCCGTCATGGTCGAGCGCAATGAAGGCATCTCGGAGGAAAGACGTCAGGAGCATTTTCCCGAACGTGTAGCACCGTTCCTTGTTTACGACTGTCTTCGTCCTTACGACGGAACCGTCCCCGTAACAGACGGTTTCGGAGGTATTTACATTGCTTTTGTAATCCCCGAGGATACTGTTCCGGGAGCATACAGCGGATATGTTGTAATCGATGACATAAAGATTCCCGCGTCGGTTAACGTATACACCGCGGTTGTGCCCGACGAAACCTTAACTATTATCCAAGGATACTGGTCGGGACAGCTCGAAAGCTACTTCCATGTAAAGCCCGGTACTCCCGAATGGGACAAAACAGACCGTCAGTGTATAGCGTTGCTCAGAAGAATGCACCAGAATATGATGTATATGCACGGTCCGATTGTTACATCTCTCGGTGATAATAAGTATTCTTTCGACTTTACCCCCATGGAAGAATCAATGCGCCGCTATTTTTCTATGGGTATGAAGCGTTTTAACGGTCCGAGTATAGGCTGGAGAAAAAGCTGGCATGAATCTACGATTTTCGTTAACGGCAATATTCCCGCCATGTCATACGAAGGCTACTGTTATTTATCTCAGTATCTCCCCGCGCTGCACGCCATGCTCGTAAAGAATAACTGGCTTGACAAGTTTGTCATGGGTGTCGCAGATGAGCCTAACAATGAAAACGCTACCGAATTCAGAGCATTATGCGGATTAATACGCAAATTCGTTCCCGACATACGATTGGTTGACGCTATGTCGTACGGCAACCTGCATGGCGCACTTGATATTTGGGTACCTCTCAATGCCGAATACGACCGCCATCGGAAAGAAATCGAAACGCTCAGAGCGAACGGTGACGAAATCTGGCATTACGTATGCTGCGGTCCTCGCGAACCGGGCTACATCAACAGATTCATGGATTATCCTCTGCTGTCCACACGTTATCTTTTCTGGGGCAACTACAAATACAATCTCACGGGATATTTACACTGGGCGGCAATGGCATATCAGCCCGGTCAGGATCCGTTCAAAGAAAACTGCCCCGAGCATCACAACACCGATGCGGTTTGTCATCTTCCCGCAGGTGATACGCACATTATATACCCGAGCGACTCCGGTCCGTGGATGTCTATCAGACTCGAAAATCATCGTGAGGGTGCCGAGGAATACGAAATGTTGAAGAAGCTTGCGGAAACCGACCGTGAAAAAGCGGATGCGATTTGTGAAAAGGTCTTCCGTTCATTCCGTGAGGTGGAATACGATCCGCATGTTTTCCGTGCGGCACGCAGAGAGCTTCTCGAGGCACTGTCATAACATTATTCACAACCGACAATCCAAAATATCGGATATGTGGTTTATTTCCTTGCAAATAAAAACGTTATGTGGTATACTAAACTACGGTTATAATTTAACCGTAGTTTTTGTATTTATATTCATTAATAAGAAAGGCATAACCTTGTTTATCTCACAAAAATCAAAGGCGGATTTTCTTTGCGGTCTGCGCCAGGGAATTCCGATTGCACTCGGGTATCTTTCGGTATCGTTCGGTTTCGGTATCACCGCCGCCAATGAAGGACTGTCTCCGTGGATTGCACTACTCATATCCATGACAAACCTGACTTCTGCGGGTCAGGTGGCGGGACTTTCGATAATTGTTGCAGGCGGCAGTTATTTTGAAATTGCTTTAGCCGAATTCATAATAAATCTGCGTTACGCATTAATGAGCTTGGCCCTCTCGCAGAAAGCCGACAAAACACTGACTACTCCGCACAGACTAACAACCGCTTTCGGCATTACGGACGAAATATTCGCCGTCGCATCAGGCAGATACAGCGAGGTAAGCTGTCATTTTCTTTACGGATTGATTTTACTTCCGTTTCTCGGATGGTCTGCGGGTACATTATGCGGCGGTATTGCGGGTAATATTCTTCCCGCCCGTCTGTGCAGTGCACTCGGCATAGCGATTTACGGCATGTTCTTTGCGATAATCATACCGCCGTCACGTGATTCACGTGGAATCCTCACCGTAGTTCTCTTGGCAGCCGCTTTGTCATGTGCCATTAAATACATACCTCTTTTTGCGGGTATATCAACTGGTTTCTCTATAATCATA
Organism: bacterium; assembly: GCA_963642885.1. Classification (GTDB taxonomy): domain Bacteria; phylum Bacillota; class Clostridia; order Oscillospirales; family CAG-272; genus UMGS1696. Next base: position 21,794 of record CAVIJI010000016.1, on the reverse strand, counting down.
TGCGGTGTAATCAGCGCGGTAGTGGGTGCTGTATTCTTTCCGCAGCCGAATTCCGACGATACCGACGGAGGTGAAAAAAGATGAAATCACCTTCGATTTATGTATATATATTAATAATGGCTCTTGTAACATACTTACTTCGTATGCTGCCGTTTACTCTGTTCAGAAGAAAGATTACATCGCCGTTTATTAAGAATCTGCTTTACTATATTCCCTATGCGGTTCTCAGTGCAATGGCAATTCCCGCATCATTTTATTCAACCGATTACACACTGTCCGCCGCAATCGGAGTATTAATTGCCGTCGTTCTTTCGTTTCTGCGCAAAAGTCTCCTTACCGTTTCCATTGCGGCTGTCATCGGAGCTTATCTCACCGAACTGTTAATCACACTGATATAAATTTTTACGCAAAAGGAGTAATTATGCAACACATTTATTCGTCAATCAAATTGCAAACAGACACGTATTCTCTTAATCCTCTATTAAACCCAGGCTGTACGGCACATCTTACCGTTGAAGGCGTAAATTCCGATGGCAGTACATGTGAAATTCCCTGCTCTCAAATCGAATTCAATGTTACGACATTGTTGACGTGCAATGACGCTAAGGTTGCCGCTGTCGATGAAAACGGTATTCTGACGCCTCTTGCGGGCGGCTATGTCCGAGTTGATGCGGTTTATCTTTGCCGCGGCAGCAGTCTGACCTCGTCCGTGAAAATCGTTGTCCGCCCGTTCTTCCATGAGTATCATAAAACGCTTACATTTAAGCTGTTTCTGGCAATGGAGCCCTTCGGTTCTCTGCGTCATCCGACAACTTCCGTACGTGATGACTCCGTTCTGCTTGATTTCGGCGAAACCGCAGAGCTTCTTGCGGACATAGACCGTCTCACATACGGTATGCCGAAAATCTGCTATCTGGTAGGATGGCAAAAAGGCGGTCATGACCATTTATACCCCGCACTCAATGAGGTAAATCCCCGTCTGAAACGTCCGTGTGACAGAAGTGCGGCAGAAAGCTTGCGCTGGTTGATACTCGAGGGTAAAAAATATCACACTGCCGTAAGTCTGCACATCAATTTCATTGATGCATTGGATGACAGTCCTTTATGGCAGGAATATGCCGACAACGATTTATTCTGCAAAGACGACAGCGGAAACGTTCGTCCCGCATTGGGTATGGAAAATTTTCCAGATCAATATGGGGTTAAAAGCGCAAATATCGTACAGAAAAAATTCTTAGACAGCGGTTTCTTCTATAAACGCATGAATGAGCTTTTCGAACTGCTTCCCGAGCTTCGTGACACTCACACCATTCATATCGATAACTGGCGTGCCGACAGCTGTCCGTCTATGGGAATCACCCGAGAAGACGAGGAAGAGGCTCTGCGTACCATGTTCCTTTGGCTCAGGGATCAGGGAATCGACGTTACCTCCGAAGGCAGCTTCCACGGACGCAATGAGCCGATGACAGGACTTCAGCCAATGTCATATTGGGACACACCGTACCATCCTTCTGTAATGCCTACGAGTCTCTATTGCGGCGGCAGAAGAACAAGACGCGATGTCGATCCGCGATTCGGTGACTCAATACACGTCGAAGGCATCGTACGCCAGAATTTTCAGTACGGTTATCCGCCGGCCGAAGGTATTTCAGATGAATTCTGCCTGTACACACTGCCGTGGCAATTCTTAAATAATTTCCGTCTTTTGAATTTCGACGGTGACACAGCCGAGTATTCGGACGGCGTACGTGCTTACATCGATGACGGTGTTCCCGTGATTTACTGGGGTAAATGCTGTATCCGCACGGGTACATCTATGTTTGTGCCGATGCTTTGGTGTGATGAGCCATGTGCAATGATGTATTCATTCCGTGACAGTATGTTTAATATTGTTTTCCCCGAGTCATGGGGCAATGTTTCATCCGTAGACATTTATTACATGGATCGTTTAGGCCGCTATGAGCCTAAGCTTATCCATAAGAACTATCCCGTAAACAACGGAATGATGGTTATCTTCAATGACGGCAGACGCACCTGTATTGTCCGTCCGAATTACGACTGAGCATTTCATAACGCACAAGCGGCAAGAGAGTTCGAATTCTCTTGCCGCTTGTTGTATTCTTGATTTATTTTCAGCGTTTTGTATGTATTTCGAAAGCTTCGTTAAACATTGTACGAATACCGAAAACAATATCATCGCCCGCTTTTAGTGTATTGTAAATCTCGATCATATGCTCTGCTCCGTTAAGCAAAGTACCGTTCATCGTCACTATAGCCGTATCGGCTCTCAATCCATCCGCATACCATCTGCAGTGAGGAGCAATGGACAATACAATTACTCCGTGATGTCCCGGAGTTGCGTAGGCACTCATTTCACCGTCGTCTTCAATATCCTTAAATTCAAGCTCTTCCAGTTTTCGGTGTTTACTCTCGGCACATAAATTCAAAGGTCTCGGCGGGTCAATCGGGCATTTGTCCGCATACGCACGAAGCTTTTCATCTATAACGCCGTATTCGCACTGTTCGTTGAAAGTTATATTCAATGCGTTTTGCGTAACTCGAAGATTTTCGTCAAATGAGATATTTTGAGCAATCGAATCCGTATCCTGTCCGCTCAGCTGCTGCAGCTCCGATGCGGATCTGGTTTCGCATGATGTAACGGCAAGCAGGTTTCTGTTTATTCTCTCTCCCCAATGCGACGGCATCCCGATAGGCAGATACGGCCGCATAACCAAATTTTCCTCAAATACATCTCCGCTATCGTCAAACCACACATGCGGGTGGAATGTATTATTGATTATGCGGTTATGACGTGCGGTTCTGTTGAAGCCTTCCCGGAATTTCAACCCACCCGCCAAACATAAATTATCTTCAATCAGGTAATTGCTCGAGCCGTCGTCAAGATCTATATCCCATCCGTGGTCACATCTTATGCGGTTTCCGCGTATTATTGTGGTTTTTACATCATCGAGCATGGCAAGCTTTTTCATTTCCGCATGACTTAATCCTTCGGCATGCCAGAAGCGGTCTCTTCCCCATGAATTGAAGCTGCCGTGATCCCCTGTCTCTCTGACCGTATCGAATATATCGTTGTATTCTATAATATGTCCGCCGAATGTTCCCTCGCTTACGTTTACCGCCGCTCTCGGACACGTGTGCATTGTACAGTGAGCTACCCGTATATCGGAGCTCATCGAAATTTCCACACACGCCGTCTGTTTTTCGGTTTTACCAATATCACGAATCAAACAATCCACCACAGAACATCTGCGTACATATTCATTGTTCTTCGGACCTACACCCGTTAAATCCTCCGGAGCAAAGGAATTTTTATCTACGGTTGTACACGGATAACGCACACTTGACGGACGTCCCACAAAACAAACACCGCTCGCTCCTATGTCATGTATCAGGCATTCCTCCACATGACAGTCGCATACATTTCCGCTGAAAAACAATGCATTCGAACCGATGTTGCCGAATTCACAGTTTATTACGCTAATATCACAGCAGTCTTCCACATAAAAAGCTCCGCCGCGGTGAATGCACCAGTCACTGCGAAGCAGCGGCTCGTACGATTCCGTAAATGTCCGTGCACTGTTTTCGAATTTAATATTCTTCACAACGATTCCGTGACAGTTTTTAATCTCGAACAAATACGGATTATCAACGGTAAGCACTTCGTTTTGCGGTATTTTATCGGAACAGATAAGCAATTCTCCCGTACGTACATCATAAAAGAATTCACCTGTCGCTCCCAATGCTTCACGCAGATTTTCCACATAACGGTACTCGCCGTGCATTCCCATGGGTCGGTTATTCTGCCATCCTCCGATTAAATCGGCGTTTCCGTCGGCACCGATTCCGTTAATTCGGTAATGTACATCTCCCCAACAATGAGCGTGCAGTGCATGAAGTACACCATCCTCCGGATGTGTACAGCGAAGTGCGAAATCCAAAGCATCCGAAGACGTTCCTTCGAATATTGCGTCTTTATTTCCCGCATGAGGATAACGTGCCTGTCTGAATCGTTCGTCTCCGACACACAATCCGTCGATTTTTCTACCCGCGCCTATGTACGTGTGCCACATATTGCCGTCGAGCTTTTCCCAACTCACAAGCTCATATTTTCCGCCGCAGAAGCACGCTCCGTCTTCACCTATTATCGTTCTGTCATGCAAACCGTTTAAACGAACCGGTCTCTCGAAAGCATAGCACCTCGACGCGAAAACAATGTCCGAATATTCGGATATTGCCTGCTCGATTTCAGGTACCTTCCAATTCGGTTCTATGGTGATTTTCATAAACAGCCTCCCCTTCCTCAAATAAATTCGATATTGATATTATATTAGTATTCGAACAAACACCGAAAGCACCCGTCAAGGATCGCTTTCGTTTGTTTTAATTATCGTTCATTGATGTTTTCATATAGAAATATACAACGGTTCCCGCAACTACGGCGACCGTTAATGCCATAGACAGAGTATCAGTCATATGTCTTCTGTTAAGAGTATCCGCAATATGAGAGTATTTACGTTCGATACTCCTTGTCGGCTCGAGATAACTTCTCACACGTGTTCCCGATACCTCACGCGAGTAATTACGAAACATTCTCGAACAATCCTTACAGGTTTTGAGATGTTCCTCAAGTGCGCGCTTGCTGTCATCACTTGCCGCACCGTCTTTATAAAGCGGCATTAAATCTATAGCCATATCACAAGAGATTTTCATTTTTTAACTCCTCAAACAACATTTTTTTTGCTCTGAAAAAAAGTACCTTCGCGGAATTTTCACTGATTTTCAGTGCTTCCGATATTTCCGAAAAAGGAAGCTCCGCATATATCCTGAGAACGACAACATCACGGTATTTTGCGGGTATCTTTCCGAGCATTTTCCGTACTGCGGCTGACATTTCTTCCTTCTGAACTATTTTCTCCGGATCGTTTTCATCATCGGTAAGCAGTGAGTTCCATGGATCTGTATTCAGAAATTCGGTTTCACGCTTGTTTTTTCTTAAATAATTAAAAAATGTGTACTTTGCAATAGACGCAAGCCATGTAAAAAGCTCACTGTCACCTCTGAATTTATAAAAGGAGCGAAATGCCTGAAAAAAAGTCTCCTGAGTCAATTCTTCCGAGAGGTCTTCGTTTCCGCACATACGATATATGAAAGTATATACACGATTAAAATAATTCTCATATATATCCTCAAATGTTTCCGTATCAACAGTCATTTATCCACCTCCTTTATACCATATAGCCGTATGTTTATTATAGTGTAAAAAGATGAAATATGCAATGAAATACTATGAAATTATAAATTTTTTTATTTTTCGGATTTTTTTGTAACCTTTTCGAATCCGCCAACACTTACTTATCGTAAACGTGAAATACAATGAATCCGCCGCTCGCGGATGATAACATAACAGAGATTAAAAGGACTGCGATTATGGCTGAATTTAAAAATCCGCTTGAGATGCGTGATGCACCCGATCCTTTCATGACATATGATCCGATAACGGGATATTACTATGCGTTATTCACATGCGGCAATCGACTTGAGCTATACAGAAGCCGTCATGCGGCAAAAATATTGACCGACAAGGATTCGCTTGTCGTATTCCGTGTCAACGAGAATGACGGAATCTACAGCTGTGTATGGGCCCCGGAAATGCACAAAGCTCCGAACGGAAAGTGGTATATTTACACAAGCGGCTCCATTACCCCGGGAGGCGGCCCGAAGCGTCTTTTCGTAATGGAATCTTTGGGAAGCGATCCGTTCGACGGATTCATTTTCAAAGGCAAGCTTGACAATGATATGTTCGCAATCGACCCTACTGTATATACAGACGAAAACGGCAAACAGTATATATGCTACTCCAGATCTACTCCGGAGGACAATCAGCGTCTTGAAATTCGCGAACTTGTTAACCCGTATACTCTCGGTGAAAAAAGCGCGATTGTCGCAATAGCCGAATATCCGTGGGAGCTTGTTCCGCCGTACACCGGAAACTCGAAAATCAATGAGGGTGCGTTCTTCGTCAAGAACAACGGAAGATTGTTTATCATCTATTCGGGAAACGGATGCTGGTCAAACGACTATTGTCTCGGTGTGGTTGAATATAAAGGCGGAGATATGATTTCTTCCGATTCATGGTTTAAGCATCCGTCACCTATATTTGTACACGGCTGTGATACCTACGGTCCCGGACACGCATCATTCTTCAAATCTCCCGACGGTACCGAACTTTGGTGCGCATATCATGTAATGCTCGAATTCAACGAAAACGCGGTAGCCGCTCCTCGTTATTTCTGCATTCAAAAAGTGGATTTCGATGAAACAGGTTATCCTGTCATGGGCAAGGTTCCGCCGCTCGGTACTCTTCACAAGGCTCCGTCCGGTGAAATCGAGTAATTAATATTTAAGGAGTATTCCAATGAACTTTCGTATAGCCGGAACCGGTATGTATGTTCCGGACAATATCGTAACAAACGATGATCTTTCCAAGTTAGTCGAAACAAATGACGAGTGGATCAGAACAAGAGTCGGAATAGAAAGAAGACATGTCGCCACGACCGAAACCGTTGCGGATATGGCGGTAAAGGCTGCCGAAAATGCACTCGAAAACAGCGGTATCTCCGCACAGGAGCTTGACCTCATTCTTGTTTCTACCGTCAGCGGCGACTACATATGTCCGACTGTCGCATGTCTTGTCCAGCAGGCTCTCGGAGTTCACTGTATGGCTTATGACATCAGCGCCGCATGTTCCGCTTTTCTGTTTCTGCTTGAGACGGCTGCGGGATATTTCGCACGCGGTACGGCAAAGAAAGTACTCGTAATCGGTGCCGAAAAAATGAGCCGCATTATAGACTGGGATGATCGTTCCACATGCGTGATTTTCGGCGACGGCGCCGGTGCCGCCGTTCTCGAAGAAGGCGACAACTATCTTGCTTCCCTGTTTAATGTACAAGGCGGAGCCGAGGTTATCAGAATTCCCGCTTCCGCAGGTAAATCTCCTTTTTACAAAGGCGAGAGCTTCGGCGATCCTTATGTGTACATGAACGGTCAGGAAACGTTCAAATTTGCGGTAAGCAGCATAAGCCATGATATAAAAACAATACTCGAAAAAGCGAAACTCGATATAAACGACATAAAATATGTTGTACCGCATCAGGCTAATCTCAGAATCATCGATGCGGCATCGAGAAGGAGCGGTATTCCGATTGAAAAATTCTATGTGAATATTCAGGAATACGGAAATACCTCCAGTGCAAGCATACCTATGGCACTTGATGAACTCAATCGTGCGGGAAAGCTTGAAAAAGGCGACTATATTTTGTTCACGGCATTCGGCGGCGGGCTTGCAAGTGCCGCATCCATCGTCCGCTGGTAATGTTTTGATATAATTTTAAAATTAATTTATTTAAAGAAAGTGAGATACTATCATGTATTTTGAAAAAATTGCCGAACTTATTTCCGAAAAAATCGACTGCCCCGTAGAAGAAATCACAAGTGAAACAAAATTCGCCGATCTCGGTATCGATTCTCTCGACCTTGCAGAGCTCGCTATGAACCTCGAAGACGAATACTCCATCACTCTTGAAATGACAAGCGATATCGCAACAGTAGACGATCTTGTTAAGAAAATCGAAACACTTGTCGGAGAAAAAGATGCTTAAAACCCGTATTACCGACCTTTTATCTATCGAGTATCCCGTATTCCAAGGCGGGATGGCATGGATTGCCGAGGGTAACCTTGCTGCGGCGGTATCCAACGCAGGCGGTCTCGGTATCATTTCGGCCATGAACGCCGACGGCGATTACATCCGTTCACAAATAAGACTCGCTAAATCTCTCACCGACAAGCCTTTCGGCGTGAACATTATGCTGCAAAGCCCTCATGCCGACGAAGCCGCTAAAATAGTGGTCGAGGAAGGTGTAAAGGTTGTTACAACAGGTGCGGGAAGTCCGACAAAATATATGAACGACTGGGTTGCCGCAGGCATCAAGGTTATTCCCGTTGTTCCGTCGGTTGCGATGGCCAAGCGTGCCGAATCCTTCGGTGCATCGGCTGTCATCGCCGAAGGACAGGAGTCCGGCGGACATATCGGCGAAATCACCACAATGCCTCTGGTTCCGCAGGTAGTTGACGCAGTATCCATTCCCGTTCTCGCGGCGGGCGGTATAGGCGACGGCCGCGGACTCGCGGCATCACTTATGCTCGGTGCCGAGGGTGTTCAGATGGGTACAAGATTCTTGCTTGCTACGGAATGCCGTGTACATGAGAACTATAAAAAGCTTGTCCTCGCCGCTACGGACACTTCTACCGTTGCTACGGGACGAAGATTCGGCGGAAATACCTGCCGTCAGCTGAAAAATAAATTCAGCCGTAATTTTACAACATTCGAATATTCTGCCGAGGCTACAGCCGAATCGGTTGCCGCTCTCGGTGTAGGCGCTCTGAGAAAAGCCGCTGTCGAAGGTGATAAAGACGCAGGTTGCTTCCTTGCAGGCCAAATCGCGGGAATGCTTAATAAAGAGCAGTCCGCAAAGGAGATTATCACAGAGGTTTGCGATGAAGCAGAAAAACTTCTGAAAGGAGCTTCGAAATGGCTAAAATAGGAATAATATTCCCCGGTCAAGGTGCACAGTACCCCGGTATGGGCGAAAAACTTTACGAAGCATATTCGGAAGTCCGTGATTTATACGAAAATGCGGAAAAAATATTCCCGGGTATTACGGAAATTTCTTTCCGCGGTACACCCGAGGAGCTTAAAAAGACCGAAAACACTCAACCTGCTTTGTATCTGGCAGAGCTTTCGGCCGCCCTTATTCTTAAAAAACGCGGTATAACCGCATCCGCTCTTGCGGGTTTTTCGCTCGGCGAAATTCCCGCTCTCTCATTCGGCGGAGCATTTGATTCCATCGAAGGCTTCCGTATTGTATGTAAGCGCGGTGAATACATGAGTATGGACCCCGGTGTCGAAACGGCCATGGCTGCGGTTTTGAAGCTTGATGCGGAAACCGTAGAAAAAATCTGTGCCGCACATGATTGTATTTATCCCGTAAACTACAACTGCCCCGGTCAAATCACCGTGTCGGGAACCAAAGAATCCCTTAATGAAGCTAAAGCCGAATTCGCGGCGGCAGGCGGACGCGTTGTTCCTCTTGCCGTAAGCGGTGCATTTCATTCACCGTTTATGAACGAGGCATCCGAAAAATTCGGAAAGTATCTCGATACTTGTTCCTTAAAACGGCCCGTTGTACCTGTCTACGCGAATAGAAACGCATCGCCGTATGAAAACATCAAGGAAACAATGCAAGCACAGATAAACCATCCCGTACTTTGGGAGAAGACCGTACGTGCTATGTATGACAGCGGTATTGATACCTTTATCGAGGTAGGTCCCGGTCAGACTCTGAGCAAATTCGTTCAGAAGACCGTATCCGATGCGAAAACGTACCATGCCGAATTGCCCGAAGAAATCGATAAGATCGCTTCGGAATTACTTTGATAGCGGAGGAAACTATGTTAAGCGGAAAAGTTGCGGTTGTAACCGGCGGTTCGCGCGGTATAGGGCGTGCTGTATGCTTAAAGCTTGCTCAAAACGGTGCCGATATCGCATTTTTATACACCTCAAATGAACAAAAAGCGAGTGAGGTAGTCGCTGAAATCGAGGCTCTCGGCAGACATGCGGCGGCATATAAATGCGGTGTTCAAAGCTATGACGAAACATCGACCGTGATATCTCAAATCATAAAAGATTTCGGTCATATTGATATACTTGTAAACAACGCGGGAATTACACGTGATAAGCTCATGCTTTCCATGAAGGAATCCGACTTTGACGATGTCATCGATGTAAACCTGAAGGGCGTTTTCAATATGATGCATCACGTATACCCTATTTTTATGAAGCAAAAGAGCGGCAAAATAGTGAATATCAGTTCGGTTGCCGGTCTGATGGGAAATCCGGGTCAAACAAATTACTCGGCAGCAAAGGCGGGAATCATCGGCATGACAAAATCCGCAGCTCGTGAATTGGCAAGCCGCGGAATATGCTGCAACGCCGTTGCCCCCGGTTTTGTCGAAACGGATATGACTGCGAAATTTGTCGATGATAAAGCGGCGTTGGATAAAATCCCTCTTAAGAGAATGGGAAAAGCAGAGGACGTCGCAAATCTTGTTCTGTTTCTTTCTTCACCGATGTCAGACTATATTACGGGAGAAGTCATTCGCTGCGACGGCGGTATGGCAATGTAATTATCTAGAAAGGATTATAAATTTTATATGAGACGTGTTGTTATAACCGGTATGGGATGCTTATCTCCTGTCGGAAATACAGTTGAAGCGTATCGTGATGCTATTTACAGCGGTGTCAACGGTATCGATGAAATAACATACTTCGATACGACCGATTATAAATTCAAACTTGCGGCACAGTTGAAGGATTTCAATCCGCTCGAGAGAATCGATAAAACGACAGTAAGAAAAACCGACCCTTATGTACAGTACGCTCTATATGCTGCTGCAGAGGCTGTTGAGCAAAGCGGAATTATCGGAAATGTTCCTTCCGAAGAACTTGGCGTTTATGTCGGTACGGGTGTAGGCGGCTTCGTTACATTCTGCTCTGAACATGCCGCTCTTCTCGCGGGAGGCCCGAGAAAGGTTTCCCCCCAGTTTATTCCCAAAATGATTGCAAATATCGCCTCCGGCAATATTGCCATTAAATATCAGGCTAAAGGTCCCAGTATGGATCATTCGACAGCATGTGCGTCATCCGCTACCTCAATCGGCGAGGCTTATCGAGCTATTATGTTCGGTTCGGCAACCGCTATGATATGCGGAGGCAGTGAAGCATGCATTACACCCCTCGCGGTAGCCGGATTCGGAAACTGCACCGCACTTTCGGCTTCAACCGATAAAAATGCCGCTTCTCTTCCCTTCGATGCCCGCCGCGGCGGTTTCATCATGGGTGAAGGAGCCGCTGTTCTTGTTCTTGAAGAATACGAACATGCAGTAAACCGCGGAGCGGATATTATAGCCGAAATCGTGGGATACGGTACAACCAGTGATGCTCATCACGTAACCGCACCTGATCCGTCCGGTGAACAGGTTGCACGTGCAATCAAACTCGCACTTCCCGAAAGCGTTCCGTCTGCGGACAAGATATATTACAATGCTCACGGAACAGGCACTCAGCTTAACGATGCTACCGAAACCACCGCTCTTAAGCTGGCATTCGGCGATGACGCTTACAAGCTCCATATCAGTTCGACTAAATCCATGACGGGTCATATGCTCGGAGCGGCAGGTGCCATCGAAGCTATATCATCTATCCTTGCCATTACCGAAGGACGTGTTCCTCCGACAATCAATCTCGTAGAGCATGATGAAAAGTGCGATTTGAATTATACTCCGAACACTCCCGTTGATGCCGAAATTAAGCTTGCTCTTTCCGGCTCGCTCGGATTCGGCGGACATAATGTTTGCTTGGCATTTGCTCCCGTAAATAAATGAAAGGCATAATATGACACACGAAGAACTTAAATCCCGTCTTCCTCATCGCGATCCGATGCTGCTCGTAGGTGAAGTTACCACCAAAGAAGGTGACGAAAATACGGCTGTCGGAAGAACTTATATCCGTGGTGATGAATGGTTTTTGCAGGGACATTTTCCCGATAATCCCATAGTCCCCGGAGTTATATTATGTGAAATCATGGCACAGTCTGTGTGCGCACTGATTTCCTGTAATGACGCTCTCCCGCTTTTTTCGGGTATGAAAAACGTTAAGTGGAAAAAATCGGTAAAACCCGGTGACACATTCGTAACAGAATGCTCTATCACACGCAGACTCGGTAACTTTTGTTTTGTTAAAGGTACAGGCTATGTAGGCGAAGATGTTGCGCTTGAAGCGGAGTTTTCGTTTGCTCTTGTCCCCACCGAAAACAAGGAGGCCTAAATGTTAAATACAATTAAAGAGAAAATCACGCAGGTTTTTTCGGGTAAAACAATACCTATTCCGATAAAATGCTCCGGCTGCGGCAATGAGACGACCGATGTTGACTTAAAGGAAAATTTCATGATTTGTCCGAAATGCGGAAAATACATGAGAGTCGGCGGACACGACAGAATTGCCATGGTAACGGATGAAGGTTCATTTAAAGAGCTTTTCAAAAAGTACAAGAGCATGGACTTTATGGATTTCCCGGGATATAAGGATAAGCTCGATAAAGCAACCGCATCCACTGGCGAGAACGATGCCGTGGTCTGCGGTACCGCAAAAATCAATGGCCTTGAATGTGCGATATTCGTCATGGATTCCCGCTTCATGATGGCAAGCATGGGTTCGGTTGTCGGCGAAAAGATAACTAAAACCTTTGAAACCGCAATCGAAAACAAGCTACCCGTAATAGGATTTACGGCATCGGGCGGTGCGAGAATGCAGGAAGGCATCATATCCCTTATGCAAATGGCTAAGGTCAGCGGTGCCGTCAAAAAGCACAGCGAAGCGGGCTTGCTTTACATCACGGTACTTACAGACCCGACTACAGGCGGTGTTACCGCAAGCTTTGCAATGCAGGGAGATATACTCCTGACCGAACCAAAGGCTCTCATAGGATTCGCAGGTCGCCGCGTAATAGAACAAACCACAAAAACCGAGCTTCCGTCTGATTTCCAGACCGCCGAATTCCTTTTGGAGCATGGATTTATCGACAGTATTGTTCCGAGACCCGAACTCAAAAACACATTAGGTACTCTTTTGAAGATACATTGCGCTCCTGCACAGAATACCAAGAAAGGAGCAAAATAATTTATGACTGCATATGAAAAGCTCAGAGCGGCGAGAGGCAATAAGAGACCTACGGGTGCCGCTTATGTAAATAAAATCTTTACCGACTGTGTCGAGCTTCACGGCGACAGACGCTTCGGTGATGATCCCGCTATTGTATCCGGTGTCGGATTTCTCGAAGACATCCCCGTCACATATATAGCAATAGACAAGGGAGCGGACATAAACGAAAGAATTTTAAAGAATTTCGGCTGTCCGAAGCCCGAGGGTTACAGAAAAGCTTTGCGATTAATGAAACAGGCCGAAAAATTCCATCGTCCTGTAATATGCTTTGTTGACACTCAAGGTGCTTTCTGCGGTGCCGACGCCGAAGAAAGGGGTCAAGGCGAAGCCATTGCCGAAAATATCCTCGAAATGATGGGACTTGCCACACCTGTGGTAACGATAGTCATAGGTGAAGGCGGAAGCGGCGGTGCTCTTGCTCTTGCGGCTGCGGATAAGGTATACATGCTCGAAAATTCGGTTTATTCCGTCATCAGTCCCGAAGGATGTGCGAGCATACTGTGGAAGGATTCCGGAAGAGTTTCAGATGCTGCCGAAGCACTTCACATTACCGCCGAGGACATGCGTAGATATCATGTTGCTGACGATGTGATTCCCGAAGACTTCGACAACTTCGATGAAATGTGCCGTCATATGGGTGCTATTCTGTTCAAGGATATATATACTCTTTCGAGATTGTCCGTTGAAGAATTGAAAAACAAACGTTACGACAGATTCCGTGCATTCGGTTTCTTCTCCGAAAAATAAACAGATCGAGAACAGTCGAGCTTCTTTCGAGGCTCGGCTTTTTTCTTCGTAAACCTCACAGAACTAACCTGTTTAAATAAGCACATACTTAACACTATGTCACTTGATTTTATCGCCGCTTTAAGGTATAATTATATATCATTATTGTGCTTATCATTGGAGTATATTCTTTATGAATAAACCGAATGTTTTGTATTGGATAATAATTATCTGCGGATATGTTTTAGGCTCGTTGATGTTTTCGAAGGAAATACCGCGGATATTCGGATACGGCGACATTACGAAAAAATCGGACGATATGAACCCGGGAGCATCAAATGTCTTTAAAAACTGCGGAATACCGTGCGGTATACTATGCCTGTTCTGCGATATGTTCAAAGGTTTTTTGCCGGTATTCATCGCAAACTGTTTGTTCGGTATCGACAGTGTACGCTTCGCTTTGGTAATGCTCTCCCCCGTTCTCGGACACGCATTTCCCATAATGAACCACTTCAAAGGCGGCAAATGCATTGCCACTACTTTCGGTGTGTTGATAGGCTGTTTCCCGTCGTCATATATCGGCTTTTTACTTGCAGCGCTGTACATATTTTTTTCAGTTGCGGTAAAAATCAATCCGCACAGACTTCGCAGTCTTATTACATTTATGCTTTTCGCTTTGCTGGCACCTCCCATACTGCACTTTTACCATCAGCCTTATGTTGCATTGGGATGTATACTTATGTCGGTTGTAGCCATGCTGAAGCATACAAAATTCTTTGTACCTGACACGGATAAAGCCGAACAGACTGTTACGGATGACGTGTCGGAGAAGCGGAAAACAGTATAATTTTTATTATATATTTAAGGATAGCAAATGCGAGATACCATAATAGTAGTTCCGAAAAAATCAGTCATCGGCGATGATTTGCCGTTTGTTCGTGCCGTAGTTGCATATCGTGACTTCGTGCCGTCATCACTCGACCCGAATATTAAGTACATAATCAAGGTCGACAAGGGTATATTACCTACATCCGAGCAATTGACTCTGTTACACGACAATGCCGACGACGACCGCATTGCGGTTTTAGTTGACGGTAAGAAGGATTCTTTTAAATCCGTACGTAAATTTATTTACTCATTTGCCGGTATAAAAGAGCCGAACTCGGTCGGTCTGATTCTTTTTCCGCGTAAATACAGTGAGTTAACATCCATGGCGGCCGACTTCGATAGTATAAGAATTCTGTCTGCTTCTTACGCGGGAAAATACAAAATCAAGCCGATTGAAGCGGCTTCGGCGGATAACTTGAAGTTTTCTCTCAGATCGGTCGGTTCTTTATTCTCTGTTTTTCTTTCGTCAAAAATCCTCAAGTATGTTTTTTCATCCGTTGTGGCATTTATTATCGACTACGTGCTGCTTCTCGTGCTCAACGGTATTCTGCCCGTAGCTTCACTTGAAATAGGTGCTTTTATCGCATGGTGTGTCTCATCGTTTGTTAACTTCACGATAAATCGAAAGTTTGTCTTTAATTCGACGGTTCCCCTCGGCAGCTCACTTATTGAATATTATTCCTTAGCGGGAGTCGTATTCATTATAAAGACCTACGTGTTTATCGAAATTATGACCCGAGTTTTATCAGTTCCTCTCGCAATCGCCAAGCCGTGTGCGGAAGTTATTCTTTTTGTGATCAATTATTTTATCCAGAAAAAGCTTATATTCGGTAAAAAAAAGAAATCCAATCAAACCGAGTAAGTTTGATCGGACGTTTTATCGGTCGAATATACACCGAATAATTTCGATTTTTCATTTGATTTCGATGTCGTCGGAAAGCTGAGGCTCGTACCCGTTTTCATCCTCGGCTTCAACTCTTGCGAGTTCTTCTTCATAAGCTTTGAGAACCTCTGCTTCAAGTATGCCTCTGAATTCCGCATTAATGGGATGTACGATATCTCTGTATGTTCCGTCAGGATTCTTGCGGCTCGGCATAACAATAAAATTCTTATCGCGAACACTTATGATTTTTATATCATGAACGGCTAACTGATTGTCATATGTAACCGATACTATGGCTTTCATGGGTCCTTCGTTGAATAGCTTTCTGATTTTGATATCTGTTATAATCATGATGAATCTCCTCTAAACTAAAATAGTTCATGTTTGTTGACTATCATAATACACTAACAATATTAATTACAACAGCATCTCAATGTAACAATTCCGTCATTTATTTGTGTCTTTTCCGTTAATTGTTTGATTGCATCACAATTAACATTTTCGACAGATAAATATATGATATTTTTTCTCTGATTATTTATTATTTATTAAAATTATGTATTCAATATGTGAAAGGTTTAATTATGGCTCTACCAAATACACACCACGGTCCGGCGGCTATTCCCGAAATACTAA